>NZ_JBICXW010000019.1:0-102301 GCF_043200475.1 Kitasatospora sp. NPDC048407
GCGGCACAGCAACCACCGGAATAGGGCGGTCCTGCGCACTGCGTCCTCGCTAGTGTTACTTCATAAAGGAATCTCCAACCGATCCAGTAGGACCGACCGGGGATGTCAACATATCTGGCGTTGACTTTTGGCACGCTGTTGAGTTCTCAAGGAACGGACACTTCCTTCGGTCTGCCTTCCGGCAGGCCCTCCGGGCGCTTCGTTCTTTCGTGTTCTCAGCTTATCAGATGTTTTCCGCTCCGTTTTCCGGAGTTTCATTCGATCCGATTTTCGATTCCCGCTGAAGTGGGAATTCCTTCGACTTCGCTACAGACCTTATCAAAGGTTCTGCGTTGCTCTGCTTCGGGGTTTTTCGCCGGAACCGGTTCTGCACCCTCTCGGGCGCCCACCTTGTTCCTGCGATGTCGTAGACCCTACGCCCGGGCGGACCGTAAGTCCAATCGCGCCCAACCGTTCAAACCTACTGACACGAAAAGATCAAGTCAATGATCCCTCGGGGTGATCAACAGGCTACCAGGTTTAAAACCGCGCCCCTGACCAGGCACGCCGTGGCTCAGGCGGCCATCGGCTGGTGGTCGGTGCGGTCGGCGGCCTCGACGTCGCCGAGCTCGCCGGCGGCGGCGGCGCGCTTGCCGAGGACGAGGGCGTAGACGAGGAAGAGGGCTTCGACGGTGAGGCCCATGCCGACCCGGAGCCAGGTGGGGAGGGCGGAGCCGCTGACAAAGCCTTCGATGATTCCGGTGACCAGGAGGACGGCGGTGAGGCCGATGACCGAGCCGATGACGGCGCGGCCTTCCTCGGCGAGGGCCACGGTGCGGGTGCGGGGGCCGGGGTCGATGACGGTCCAGCCGAGGCGGAGGCTGAGGCCGGCGGCGACGAAGACGGCGGTGAGTTCGAGCAGGCCGTGCGGGATGAGCAGGCCGAGGAAGAGCGGGAGGCGGCCGGCGGAGGCCATCAGTCCCAGGCCGGCGGCGAGGTTGATCATGTTGGTGAGCAGGATGAGGATGACCGGGATGCCGAGCACGACCGCGCAGATGAGGCAGTAGGCGGTGACCCAGGCGTTGTTGGTCCACACCTTGGCGGCGAAGTTCGCCGAGGGGTGGTCGGTGTAGTAGGCCTCGTACTCGCCGCCGGGCTTGGTGAGCTCGTTCAGCTGGTCCGGCGGGATCAGGGAGTTGCGGACCTCGGGGCTGGTACCGATCCACCAGGCGAGCAGGGCGCTGAGCAGGAAGAAGACCAGGCCGATGGTCAGCCACCAGCGGCGGGAGCGGTACAGCGCGGCGGGGAAGCTGACGGTGAAGTAGCGGGCCGCGTCGCGCCAGGAGGAGCTGCGGGCGCCGGCGACGGCGTTGCGGCCGCGGACGACGAGTGTGGTGAGACGGCCCTCCAGGCCGGGGTGCGGGGCGGCGGCCTGGACCTGGGCGAGGTGGCTGGTGGCGCGCTGGTACAGGGTGATCAGCTCGTCGGACTCCTCGCCGGTGAGTCGGCGGCGGCCGCTGAGTATCTCCAGCCGGTGCCATTCCGCCTGGTGGGCGGCGACGAAGACGTCCAGGTCCATTGCGGCTCTCTCCGGGTGCGCGGCGGGGCAGGACGGCGGGCACTGGTTGGTGTGCGGCCGGGGCGGTGCGGGGCTCAGCATGCCAGAGGCGGCGCGTGGCGCGTCGGGGGATATCGGATGCGGCTCCCGGGGTTACCGGGCAGGGGTGGGCAGCCGTATGTTTGCCGCTGTTGATCGAGGGGGGCGGGTCGCGCGACGTGGGTCGTCCGGCGCGCCCGGGAGCGGAACAGGTGGGTGGCGTGAGCGAGCTGGTGACCGGTGAGGCGGTCGTCCTGGGGCTGCGGGCGGCGAGGTTGCCGTCACGGGCCCTGGCCCGGCTGCTGGACGCAGTGGTCTACATGATGGGGTACTTCCTCTGCGGGATCGCGATGCTCTTCGGGCTGTCCGCGATGGAGGGGGCGGCGGGGGACGCCTTCGTGATCGCGCTGATGGTGTTCTTCACGGTGCTGCTGCCGGTGATGGTGGAGACGCTGTCACACGGACGGTCGGTGGGGAAGGCGGCGCTGGGGCTGCGGGTGGTGCGGACGGACGGTGGTCCGATCCGCTTCCGGCACGCGCTGGTGCGCGGGCTGGTGGGGGTCATCGACTTCGGTCTGATGGGGATGCCGGCCGTGGTGGTGTCGCTGTTCTCGGAGCAGGGGCGCCGGCTGGGCGACATCTTCGCGGGGACGCTGGTGATCCGGGAGCGGTTGCCGCAGAGCGCCAGCGGCCACGGGATGGTGCCGCCGGTGCCGCCGCAGGTGATGCACATGCTGGGGGCCGATCTGGTGGCGCTGGACCTGTCCGGCGTGCCGGACAGCCTGTGGCTTTCGATCCGCCAACTGCTCAGCCGGATGCGCGAGTTGGACCAGCCGGTGGCGACCGGCCTGGCGGACCGGCTGGCCGCCGATCTGGCCGGACGGATCGGCTGGTCGGTACCGCAGGGCCTGCCGCCGATGGCGTACCTGGGCGCGGTGACGATGGAACGCCAGCGCCGCGAGTGGGAGAAGGCGGCCCCGGCGGCGTACGGCGCACCGATGTACGGGGCACCGATGTACGGGGCGCCGGTTCCCATGCCGGTTCCGACGGCCATGCCGGTGCCGGCGCAGGCCGGTCCGGCCCCGGTGGGCCCGCCGCAGCAGCCGAACGGGAAGCCGGTGCGGATACTCGGCGTTCCGCAGCAGGCGCAGCCCGCGGAGGCCGCTCCCCCGGCCCCCGCGGCTCCCCCGGTCCCCACCGAGCAGCCCGTCCCCACCGAGCAGCCCGTCCCCCTCGCGAAGGCCGCAGCACCTGCGGCGCCCCCGCTGCCCTCCCAGCCGCCCGCCGGCGAAGGCGGCGGCGGGTTCGCGCCGCCGGCGTGAACGGAGCGGTCAGCGGCGGGGGTTGGGGGGGCTGTCGAGTTCTTCGAGGTCGATGCCGGGGGCGGCGAGCAGCACGTCCCCGGTGAGGTGGACGTCGCGGAGTTCGCCGGTTTCGAGGTCGGTGACCCGGTAGTGCTCGACGGGGAGCGGTCCGGTGTCGGTGGGGTGGTCCTCGACGGTGAGCAGCTGCCAGCTCTGGTCGAGGGTGCGGGGGGCGAGGGCCTGGCCGGTGAAGGAGACCAGGCGGATCCGGGCGCTGCTGCCGGGGTCGAGGTCGAGCAGCCGCGCGGTGGCGATCAGGAACGCGGGCGAGTCGCCGGTGAAGGCGTGGGCCCGGTCCTCGCCCTCGACGGCGTCGGAGGTGGCGGGGTCGGCGGCGGCCCGGACCCAGTGCACGCCGTCGAGTGCGCCGCCGCGCACCTGCCAGCCGCCGCTGCGGAGTTCGACGCGGATCGGGCGGTGGCGGGCGTCCAGGGTGAGGTCGGTGGTGCCGAGGACGGTGCCGTCGGGACGGTAGCTCTTGGAGACGTAGCGCCAGCCGGCCGGGCCGGGGGCGCACTGGAAGCGTTCCTCGCCGAGCGGGGTTCCGTCGTGCGGGTCGTGGAGGGTGTAGCGGCCGTTCGGCATGGGGGGAAGCCTACGTAATCCGGCGTGCAACCTTTGCGGGGGCGGGCCGCATCAGGGGGTCGGCGGCGCGGTTGTGCCGTCGGTCCACTGGGAGGAGGGGCTCCGGAGATGGCGGAGCTGGCGCGGGACGAGGAGTTCACCGCGTTCGTGACCTCCAGGGCGGTCTGGTTGCGGAGTGTCGCGTATCTGTTGTGCGCGGACTGGCATCGTGCGGACGACCTGGTGCAGGAGTCGATCACCAAGCTGTATCTGCACTGGGGGCGGGTGAGCCGGGCGGAGAATCCGGACGGCTATGCCCGGGCGGTGCTGGTGAACGCGTTCCTGGCGGAGCAGCGCACCGCGTGGTGGCGGCGGACCAGGCCGGCGGCGCGGCCGCCGGAGGGGCCGGCGCCGGTGGAGGCGGATCTGGCGGTGTCGCTGGACCTGCGGGAGGCGTTGGCGGCGTTGCCGCCGCGCCAGCGGGCCACCGTGGTGCTCCGCTACTACTGCGATCTGACGGTCGAGCAGACGGCGGAGGAGCTGGGGTGTTCGAGCGGCAATGTGAAGAGCCAGAGTTCGCGGGCGTTGCGGGCGCTGCGGCGTTCGGTGCGGCTTCGTCCGGCGGGGAGGTCGGAGGCATGACCGGGGACGGGGAAGAGCTGTCCGTGCGGATGGCGCGCTTCGTGGCCGCGGAGGAGGTGTCGGCCCCGCCGTCGCGGGTGGATCCGGCGCTGGCGGTGCGGCGGGGCCGGGCGGTGCTGCGGCGGCGGTCCTGGTCGGTGGTGGCGGCGGCTGCCGCTGCGGCGGTGCTGGCGGCGGGGTCGTTCACACTGCTGGGCGGGAACGGGGACGGGTGGGATCCGTCCGCCCGGCCGACGGATCGGGGTGCCGGGTGGCCGGCGCCGGTACCCGGCCACACGGTGTTGACGGTGCCGGCCCGGTTCGGCTGGCTGCCGGCCGAGGTGACGGAGGTGGAGTTCCGTTCGAGCTCGGCCGGGGTGGAGGTGGTGGCCACGGGCGCCGGTCCGCACTTCACGCTGACCGCGTTCCCGGCGGGGGTGACCCCGCTGGTGGACCCGCTGCTGGGCCCGGGCGACGGGGTGCGGGTGGACGCGCCGCCGGTGAACGGGCAGGAGGCGTACTGGATGACGTCGAGCGACCCGGGGTTCGCGAGGACGCTGAACCTGTTGCGGTTCCGCGGCCCGGACGGGCGCTGGTTCCAGCTGGACAGCACGGGTCTGGCGGAGGCGGACCGGCAGCAGCTGCCGCTGCGGGTCGCGACGGGGGTGGTGATGGGGAAGTACACGCCGCCGATGCCGGTCGCGTTCTCCTCGCTGCCGGCGGAGGCGGTGGTGACCCAGGCGTCGTTGCGGCGCACGGTGGGCGGTTCGGACCTGTGGACGGCCCGGGTGGGCCTGCAGGAGCGGGGCGGCCACGCCGTCACGGTGTCGGCGGTGCCGGAGGGCCCCGGGGAGGCCACGCTGCCGCTGCGGGACACCGGGCTCTGCACGTCCGGCAAGGGCATGCGCTGGTGCGTGGACGAGTTGCACCCGGCGTCGGACGAGCAGAGCAAGCTGCAGGTCTGGCTGACCCGGGTGGTGCCGCGCGGCGCGGACGACCGCGAGTGGTCGGTGGACGTGCTGCCCTAGTCCCGCGAACGCGCCGGTGCCCGGCACCCCCGCGGTGGGGGTGCCGGGCACCGGCGTGACGGCGGGACGTCAGTAGCGGTACTGCTCCGCCTTGTAGGGGCCCTCGACCGGGACGCCGATGTAGTCGGCCTGCTCCTGGGTGAGGGTGGTGAGCTTGACGCCGAGGGCGTCGAGGTGGAGGCGGGCGACCTTCTCGTCCAGGTGCTTCGGCAGGACGTAGACGCCGACCGGGTACTGCTCGGTCTTGGCGAACAGCTCGATCTGCGCGATGGTCTGGTTCGCGAAGGAGTTGGACATCACGAAGGACGGGTGACCGGTCGCGTTGCCGAGGTTCAGCAGGCGGCCCTCGGAGAGGACGATGATGGTCTTGCCGTCCTCCTTGCGCCACTCGTGGACCTGCGGCTTGATCTCGGTCTTCACCACGCCGGGGAGCTTGGCGAGGCCGGCCATGTCGATCTCGTTGTCGAAGTGGCCGATGTTGCCGACGATGGCCTGGTGCTTCATCCGGGCCATGTGCGAGGCCATGATGATGTCCTTGTTGCCGGTCGTGGTGACGAAGATGTCGGCGATCTCGACGACGTCCTCGAGCGTGGCGACCTGGTAGCCGTCCATCGCGGCCTGCAGGGCGCAGATCGGGTCGATCTCGGTGACGATGACGCGCGCGCCCTGGCCGCGGAGCGACTCGGCGCAGCCCTTGCCGACGTCGCCGTAGCCGCAGACGACCGCGACCTTGCCGCCGATCAGCACGTCGGTGGCGCGGTTGATGCCGTCGATGAGCGAGTGGCGGCAGCCGTACTTGTTGTCGAACTTCGACTTGGTGACCGAGTCGTTGACGTTGATGGCCGGGAACAGCAGCTTGCCGTCGCGGTGCATCTCGTACAGGCGGTGGACGCCGGTGGTGGTCTCCTCGGTGACGCCCTTGATGGTGGCGGCGACCTCGGTCCACTTCTGCGGGGTCTCGACCAGGGTGCGGTTGAGCAGCTCCAGGATGATCCGGAACTCGTCGTTGTCCGCGGTGTCGGGCGACGGCGCGGCGCCGGCCTTCTCGAACTCGACGCCCTTGTGGATCAGCAGGGTGGCGTCACCGCCGTCGTCCAGGATCATGTTCGGGGTCTGGCCGTTCGGCCAGGTCAGCGCCTGCTCGGTGCACCACCAGTACTCCTCCAGGGTCTCGCCCTTCCAGGCGAAGACCGGGACGCCCTGCGGGTCCTCGGGGGTGCCGTTCGGGCCGACCGCGATGGCGGCGGCGGCGTGGTCCTGGGTGGAGAAGATGTTGCAGGAGCACCAGCGGACCTCGGCGCCCAGGGCGGTGAGGGTCTCGATCAGCACGGCGGTCTGCACGGTCATGTGCAGCGAGCCGGTGATCCGGGCGCCGGCCAGCGGCTGGGACTCGGCGTACTCGGCGCGGATCGACATCAGGCCGGGCATCTCGTGCTCGGCGAGCTGGATCTCCTTGCGACCGAACGAAGCCAGGGAGAGATCGGCGACCTTGTAGTCGCCGGTGGGCTGGGTGGACATGCGAACTCCTCGCTGGATGAGCTGGATGGGCCTGGTTACGGGTGTGCTGAGCGGCAGAGGGGCGCGGTGGCATCCCTCTGCTGCGGCACAATCCGTCGGAGGACCTCTCTCCTTCGACCGGAGCGGAGCTCCGCTCGACCGCCATCAGCAGCGACGTTTGGCACTCCGACGAATCTACACCGATTGGACGCGGCTCAGTGGGCGTTCGGGCCGGGACCACCCGGCGTCGCCTCGGCGTCCGGTCCGGCCAGCGCCTTCTCCTCGGACCAGATGTCGGGCTCCAGGTAGATGGCGCGGGCGATCGGCACCGCCTTGCGGACCCGGACCTCGGCCCGGTCGATGGCCTCGGCGACCACGGCGGCGCTGTCCTCCGCGTTGACGGCGATCTTCGCGGCGACCAGCAGTTCCTCGGGGCCGACGTGCAGCGTGCGCATGTGGATCACGCCGGTGACGGTGTCGTGGTCGACCAGCGCCTCGCGGATCTGCGCCACCACCTCGGCCTCGGCGGACTCGCCGATCAGCAGCGACTTGGTCTCCAGCGCCAGCACCAGCGCGATGGCCACCAGCAGCAGGCCGATGCACAGGGTGCCGATGCCGTCCCACACCGCGTCCCCGGTGATGACGGTCAGGCCGACGCCGAGCAGCGCCAGCAGCAGGCCGACCAGCGCGCCGCTGTCCTCCAGCAGCACCACGGGCAGCTCGGGGGCCTTGGCGCGGCGGATGTAGGACGCCCAGCCGTGCTTGCCCTTGGCCTTGGACGCCTCGCGGAACGCGGTGAGGAAGGACCAGCCCTCCAGCAGGATGGCGAACACCAGCACGCCGACCGGCCAGTACCAGTTCTCCAGCTCGTGCGGGTGGGCGATCTTCTCGTAGCCCTCGTAGATGGCGAACATGCCGCCGAGGCTGAACAGCACGATGGAGACCAGGAACCCGTAGACGTACCGCTCGCGGCCGTACCCGAAGGGGTGTTCCTCGGTGGCGGCCCGCTTGGAGCGCTTGCCGCCGACCAGCAGCAGCACCTGGTTGCCGGAGTCGGCCAGCGAGTGCACGCCCTCGGCGAGCATCGAGGAGGAGCCGGAGAATGCGAACGCCACGAACTTGCTGACCGCGATTCCGATGTTCGCGGACAGTGCCGCGACCAGTGCCTTGGTGCCGCCTTCGGTACTCAACCCGGTACTTCCCTCCGCAAGGGCCCGAACTTTGCCGGGCCTTGGTTGACGAAGGGACGATACCGTGTCAGTTCCGGGTGGCCAGGCCCAGGTACACGGCTGCGAAATCGGTCAGGCCGATCAGCTCGGCCAGTGCCTGCAGCGGGTCCTCCAGGCTGGAGGTGTGCTCGGTGATCCGCACCTCGTGGGCGGCCGCCAGTCGGCGGGCGCGGGCCACCGGCCAGGCCGGCTCCTCGAGCTCGGCGACGCCCGGGGTGTGGCGGAGCATCAGCACCTGGAGCTGGAGCGGCACCGGCTCGTCGACCCGGTCGCGGAAGAAGTCGTCGGGGTCCGCGCCGGCTCCGAGGCGGCCGTTGAACATGCCGCGGTGCGCGGTCAGCGCCTGCGGGAGGCGGGCGGTCAGCGCGGGCAGGCCGGCCCGGTCGGCGAGGGCGGCGGCGAACCGCTCCCCCGCGGCGGCGGCCGGGGCCCCGTCGGACCACAGCAGCGGGACGGTCTCGGCGAGTTGACCGGCCAGCGTCTTGGCCGGGTTGTCGTACGCCTGGGCGTCGGGGCGGCAGCGCACCGCCACCTCGTCCAGCCGGTCGGCGGCGGCCTCCAGCGAGCCGGGGACGAGCGGGGCGACGCCGATCCGGTCGGCGAGGGTGAGCAGCGGGGCGAGCACCGCCCACAGCGCGGCCGGGTCCTCGGCGGGCAGGTCGGGTTCGGCGTCGGCGCCGTCGGGTTCCACCGCGCTCGGTTCGAACGGCAGCGGCAGGCCGCGCACCTGGAGGGCCGCCTCGGCGAGCTCCGAGCCGTCGGGGGCGATCACCGCGATCGCGCAGCCGCGGGTGTACGCCTGCTCGGCGAGGTTGATCATGCCGCCTTCGCGGCCGCCGGCGCTGGCCAGCACCACCAGATCCAACGGGCCTGCCCAGCCAGGCAGTTGCCAGGACTCGCCGTCGGTGAAGGCGGGCCCGGCGGGGCGGGCGTCGGCGGGCGGCAGCGGCCAGACCTGGCAGCTGGGCACCGCCAGCGCGGCCAGCACCGCGGCGGCGGTCAGCACCCCGCCGTGCCCGGCGACCAGCACCGCGCGCGGGCGGCCCTCGGGGTTCAGCCCGTTCACGCCGGCCGCGTCGGCGCGGCGCAGCGCGACCCGGATCCGGGCACCCGCCCCGGCCAGGGACAGCAGTTCACGTCGGCGGTCGGCACGCTGCAGGGCGGCCGGGTCGTCCAGCAGGGAGTCGTCGAACATGGCGGCTGGCCTCCAGCGACTGGCGGGGCAGGGTCAGGACGGGCGGCGGGCCTCGTCCACCAGCAGGACCGGGATGCCGTCGCGGACCGGGTACACCAGGCCGCAGGCCTCACCGGTGCAGCGCAGCTCGTGGGTCTCGCCCTCGGTCTCCTCGGCGAGCGGCGCGCGGCACTCCGGGCAGACCAGGATCTCCAGCAGGAAGGACGGCAGGCTCATGGTGGTCGGGCTCCGGATCTGTGGGTGTCGCGGTACGGATGGCCGGTGACACAGCAGTACCCCGGCCGGTGGCAACCCTACCGGCCGGGGCACCCGAAAAGTCAGCGGCTGGCTGACCGTGCGGTCAGGCCCGCACGATGGCCAGCACGCCGTCCCGCAGCTCTTCCATCTTCGCCGGGTCCTTGGCCTCGGCGTTCAGGCGCAGCAGCGGCTCGGTGTTGGAGGCGCGCAGGTTGAACCACCAGTCCGGGCCGGCCACGGTGAGGCCGTCCAGCTCGTCGACGGTGACGCCGTCCTGGCCGGCGTAGGCGGCGCGGACCTGCTCGGTGGCGGCCGCCTGGTCGGCGACGGTGGAGTTGATCTCGCCGGAGGCCGCGTACCGGTTGTACCGCGCGGTCAGCGCGGACAGCGGCGCCTGCTGCCCGCCGAGGGCGGCCAGCACGTGCAGCGCGGCCAGCATGCCGGTGTCGGCACGCCAGAAGTCGCGGAAGTAGTAGTGCGCGGAGTGCTCGCCGCCGAACACCGCGTCGGTGACGGCCATCTCCTGCTTGATGAAGGAGTGGCCGACCCGGGTGCGGACCGGGACGCCGCCGAGGTCGCGGACCACCTCGGGGACGGTCCAGGAGGTGATCAGGTTGTGGATGATCGTCGGGTTCGCCTCGCCGGCGGCCTGGGCGCGGGCGATCTCGCGCTCGGCGACCAGGGCGGTGATCGCGGACGGGGAGACCGGGTCGCCGTTCTCGTCGATCACGAAGCAGCGGTCGGCGTCGCCGTCGAAGGCCAGGCCGATGTCGGCGCCGACCTCGCGGACCTTGGCCTGCAGGTCGACCAGGTTGGCCGGGTCCAGCGGGTTGGCCTCGTGGTTGGGGAAGGTGCCGTCCAGCTCGAAGTACATCGGGACGACGTCCAGCGGCAGGCCGTCGAACACGGTGGGCACGGTGTGGCCGCCCATGCCGTTGCCGGCGTCGACGGCGACCTTCAGCGGGCGGATCGCGGTCAGGTCGACCAGCTTGAGCAGGTGCGCGGCGTAGCCGTCCAGGGTCTCCTTGGCCGACAGCGTGCCGGTGACGGCGTCGGAGGCCGGGACGTGCACCTTGCCGTCCTCGTCGAGCCAGGACTCGACCAGCTCGCGGATGTCGGCCAGGCCGGTGTCCTGGCCGACCGGGGCGGCGCCGGCCCGGCACAGCTTGATGCCGTTGTACTGGGCGGGGTTGTGCGAGGCGGTGAACATCGCGCCGGGCAGGTCCAGGCTGCCGCTGGCGTAGTACAGCTGGTCGGTCGAGCACAGGCCGATCTCGACCACGTCGGCGCCGCGCGAGGCAGCGCCCTCGGCGAACGCGCGGGACAGCGACGGCGAGGACGGGCGCATGTCGTGGCCGACCACGACGGCGTTGCCGCCGATCACCTCGACGAAGGCCGCACCGAACGCGTACGCCAGCGACTCGTCCCACTGGTCCGGCACGACGCCCCGGACGTCGTACGCCTTCACAAGCTGCTTGAGGTCCCGCACCAGAATGCTCCCGTGTGTGTGCTGCGATGTGCTGCGCGCATACCGGACGCGCCGTCCGAGCCGCAGATGGGCAGCGTACCCGGCTCCGGGGAACCTCAGGTGTCAGGCCGGTGCGGGGCCGGTCAGTTGTCCGGGGAACGCAGCACCCGCAGGTGGCCGCGGCGGCCGGACTCGCCGTCCGGCGGCGGGCTCTGACGGGACGTCCGCTCCTGCGGGCGGGCGGCCTCGCGCACCGCGTTGGCCAGCGCTTCCAGGTCGTCGCTGCTGCGCCGCAGCGGGTTGGTCTCGGCGGCCAGCCTCACGACCTCCCAGCCGCGCGGGGCGGTCAGGCGCTCGGCGTGTTCGGCGCACAGGTCGTAGCAGTGGGGTTCGGCGTACGTCGCGAGCGGGCCGAGCACCGCGGTGGAGTCCGCGTAGACGTACGTCAGCGTCGCCACGGCCGGACGGCCGCACGCGGTCCGCGAACAACGACGTACAGAGCTCACGAGGGTGGACGGTACCGCAAGTGGGACCGGGCCGCGAAGACCCGCCCCCGGCTCGCGTGTCCCGGTGCCGTCACGCGCCGTGCTCGAGTGGTCCACTTCCGGGCATCCAGGGACTACCCTCGACACTGCTATGGACAGCTCAACACCCCCGTCCCCGCCCGGTTCCGGTCGCCGCAGGCACCGCGACCGGCACGGCCGTGGCCTGCGCGGGCCACTGGCCCCGCCGCAGGTGCCCATTTCGCTGACCCGCTCCGAGCTCTTCGACGACTACGTCCGGGAGTCGATGGAGCGCCTGCTGCGGCGCTGGCCGCAGTTGGAGGACGTGGAGTTCGCCGTCCTGGAGGTGCCGCTGCCCGTCAAGGGCGAGCCGGAGCCGGACATGGTGCCGCTCGGCCGGGTGATTCCCGGGCGGGCGGGGCGGCGCAGCCGGATCCTGGTCTACCGGCGGCCGGTGGAGATCCGCGCCAAGTCGAAGGAGGACCGGGCCGCGCTGGTCCACGAGATCCTGATCGAGCAGGTCGCGGAGCTGCTGGGCCTGTCGCCGGACGCGATCGACCCGCGGTACGGCGAGGAGTAGCCGGCCGGGGGCCCGCTGCTCCTCGCCGCGGCGCGCTACTTGAGCACCACGCCGGGGTCGCCCGCGACCTGCGGCACCTGGACGGTGGCGTGGTCGTCGCGCAGCTGCTGGGTGGTGAAGGTGGGGATGTCCTTGACGTTGGTGGCCAGCTGACGGGCCGCCATCACCGGGCCGCCGCTCAGGGTCTCCACGGTGATCGCGAAGGGCCCGTTCAGGCCGGCCGGTTCGATGCCGTCCACGGCGACGGTGGTGCCCGCCGGAACCGACACCTCCTTGGTCACGGGGGTGCCGCCGCTGGCGCCGGCCGAGGAGGAGACCCGGACCTTCGCGTCGGAGTCGACGGCGGTCAGCATCAGGGTGGTCTGCCCGCCGCGGTTGTCGGCGATCGAGGCCCGGGGGCCGACGGGGGCGCCGCCGGCCAGCCAGGTGGCCTCGGTCTTGCCCTTGTTCTCCCGGTCGACCCGCAGTCCGGCCACCACGGGGGCGGTGGCGCGCTTGGGGTCGGACGGGGTGAGCCGGAGCGCGCTGACGCCGTCCCGGGTCTCCTGGGTGAACTGGAAGTCCAGGACGGCGGTCATACCGGCCTTGACGTGGATGCTCTCCTTGTTGACGGGCGTGTACCAGCCGTTCTTGCCGGACAGCTGGACCTTCAGGTCGGCGTCGTCCGAGGAGTCGGTGGCCACCACCAGGTGGGCGGTGGTGACGTCCGCGGGGATGCCGGGGATGGTGACGCTGGTCGCGGGGTCGGCGGACGGCTCCAGCCAGTCGGCGCCCTTGTTGCCGTCGCGGGCGTGCAGGCCCGCGCCGATCCGGCCGCTGCGGGCGACCACGTGCACGGCGAGGTCGGTGACCGCGCCCTTGGTGTACCCGTTGAGCGCGAGCGACTGCGAGGTGCCGGGGGCGACCGCGATGCCGGTGGCCAGCTCGTTGTCGATCAGGCCCTTGTCGCCGTACATGCGCAGGTCGACCACGGCGGGCAGGCTGTCGGCGTTGACCAGGGTGATGTAGTCGTACCGGTCCGAGACGGTGCTGGCGCCCGAGAACCAGAAGCTGGTGCCGGAGGGCGCGCAGCGGACGCCGGACAGCGCGGTGGCGCCCTGCTCGGAGGTGGTGGTCTGGCTGACGGTGAAGCCGGGGGCGAGGTTGCCGGTGGCGATCGCGAAAGCGCCGGGGGCGTTGTCGTTGTTGGCGGCCGGACCGCTGACCGGGACGCCGGGCTTGGCGAGCGTCACCCGGGCGTCGAACGCCGCCCCGGCCTGCTTGGCGGGGCCGCCGGACGGCGCGTCGGACGGCTGGCCCGAGGGCTGGCCGGACGGGTCGCCGGAGGGGCCGGCGGCGGGCCGGACGGGGTTCTGCGCGGCCAGCACGTTCTCGGGCCTGACATCGCCGAGCACGCCGGTGCCCGCGCTGCCGGTGCCGCCCTCGGGGCTGAACAGGGTCAGGCTGGTCGAGCCGACCGCGCCCTGCATCGGCATCGGGCACACCAGCGAGGTGCGTTCGACCTGCGCGGTGGTGCGCTGGCCGGCCGCGCCGGTGGACTGGGCGACGGGGGCGCGCAGTTCGGCGATGCCGAACACCAGGCCGAGCACGGCGACCCCGGCCAGCAGTGACTGGCCGGTGCGGCTGCCGCCCTTGACCGCGCTCAGGTCGGGCGCCTTCAGCTTGGGGGCCTTCAGGGTGGGCTTCTTCATCGCGGGTCAGCTCCCCGTCCCGGGCTGCTGCGGGTGGTGGCCGCCGCCGTAGGGGTCGTTGGGGTCGTAGTAGGTGGTGGGCTGCTGCTGTTCGGGCAGCCAGGTCTGCTGCTGCCCGTCCTCCTGTGGGTACCCGGCGGCGTACGGGTCGGTCCAGCCCTGGGCGGGCGGGGTGTCGTAACCGTAGCCGGGCTGCTGCTGGCCGAACTGGTCGTACGTCTCCGGCTGGTAGGGCGCGCCGACCGGCTGCTGCTGGGTGTAGTCGTAGCCGTAGCCGTCGGACTGGTAGCCCTGCTGCTGGTACGGGTCCGCCTGGTAGGGGTCGGCCTGGTACGGGTCGGCGAACGGCTCGGGCTCGGCCTGGTAGGCCGGGGCGGGCTCGGGTTCGCCGGCCTGCTGGGGCGGGATGCCGGGGGCGTAGACGCCGGGTTCGGCCTGCTGGTCCTCGCCCTCGCCGCGTTCGGCGAGCCGGCGGGCCCGGCGGCTGCCGGGGGCGGGGGCCTGGGCCTGGGCGGCGGCGGCCAGGGTCTGGGCGGCCACCACCTCCTCCGGCAGGTCGTCGTCGTTGTGGTTGCGGCGGCCGGGCAGTGCCAGCACCAGCACGACCACGCCGAGCGCGAGCTGCGCCCAGACCCAGCCGGTGCGGAGCAGGCTGCCGCTGCGGGTGACCTCCAGTCGGCCGCCCTGGGTGGGCAGCTCGAAGCCCTGCGCCCAGTCGTCCACGGTGACGGCCGTGAGCGGCTTGCCGTCCAGGGTGGCCTGCCAGGCGGGGTCGGCCTGTTCGGCGAGCCGCAGCTGACGGCCGGCCGGGCCGGCCGGGATGGTGGTCCAGATGTCGTGGGCGCCCGCCGGGACGACCACCGGGACGGTGCCCGGGCTGACGATCTGGGCCCGGGTGCCGGGGACGGCGGTGACCTGCCAGAGGCCGACGCCGTTGTCCAGGCTGAGCCGGATCACGCCCGGGGTGGTGTCGAGGACGTCCCGGACCTTGCCGATCACCGGGTCCTTGACCTGGATGTAGCTGACGCCGTACCCGGCCAGCGTGCGGGCCAGGTCGCCGCCGGAGCCGGCCAGCAGCTTGGCCGTGATCTTGCCGATCTGCTGGTCGGCGGCCTCGTCCACGGTGCCCTCGGCCTGACCGGTGGTCAGGCCGGCGCCGCGGACCAGCGCGTAACGGATCGCGGAGCCCTCGGCGTCGCCGCTGACCATCAGGGTGCGGGAGCGGTCGGAGGTGTCGCCGGCCTCCGCGATGAACGCCGGGACCTGCGCGGCGACGTCGCGCCGAAGCGGGCCGTCGGCGCCTACGATCGCCCACCAGGCGGCGGTGCCGACCGGGGCCAGCACGGCGAAGGCCAGCACCAGCGCGGCGACCGGCTGGCGCCAGCCGAACGCGATGCCGGAGACCCGGGCGTTGGCGCCGTCGGCGCCGATCGCGGCGGCGGCCAGCAGCGCGACGCCGGCCAGCAGGGTGGCGGGGCCGGCCCAGGCGGCGACGTCGGGACCGCCGGAGGCGGGGGTGACGGTGGTACCGGCCACCACCACCGAGAAGATCAGTCCGGCGGCGGCCGCACCCCAGGCGGCGAGCACCGCGCGGCGGCGGTCGGCGCGCAGCAGCGCGGCGAGCGCGGACAGCACCACGCCGGCCGACAGCCACACCGGAGGAACACCGGCGCCACCGGGGTTGACCAGCACCAGGCCGAGCGGGTCGGCGGCCGGGCCGCTGAAGCCGGGGACGCCGGCCTCCAGCAGCAGCCGGGACGGGTGCATGAGGACCTGGACCGACCAGGGGGCGAGCACCAGCACGGGCACGCCGAGGATCACCAGGACGCGCAGGCCGAGCAGCCGCACCGCCTGCACGCCGGAGCCGAACGCCCCGCCGCGGATCACCGCGTGGACCAGCGCGGCCACGCACAGCGGCACCGCTATGGCCCAGGTGAGCGGGACGAAGGCGGTGCTGACGGTGAGCAGCAGCACGGTCATCCAGGCGGAGCGCCAGCCGGGGCGGGCGCCCTTGGCGGCGGTCTCCTTGCGGATGCCGAGGCCGGCGGTGATCGCGGCGGCGCGGGCCAGCGGGGGCAGCAGCACGGCGAGCACCGCGGTGCCGATCCGGCCCTGCGCCAGCGCGCCGGTGGCGGCGGGCAGCAGCGCGTAGGTGGCGCTCGCCCAGGCGCGGACCAGCTTGGACCCGATCAGCGGCCGGGAGACCAGGTAGGCGCCGACCGCCGAGAGCGGCACGGACAGCACCACGATCAGGGTGATCGCCAGGTCGGCGTGGTCGAACAGCGCCCAGGAGAGGATGGACAGCACGCCGAGGTAGGGCGGGGTGGCGGCGGTGGAGCCGGTGCCGACGGGGTGCCAGGGGTCGGCGAACATGTTCCACAGCCCGGCCGCGCCGTCACTGGCGGGCAGCAGCGCGCCGCCCTGCAGGAAGCCGGAGCCGATCAGGTTGCGGCAGGCGACCAGGGAGAACAGCAGCAGCGCGGCGAACAGCACCGGGGCGGGCCGCCGCATCAGCTTCTTGATCAGCGCGAACTGTTCGACCACCAGGTCGTCGGTCTCGTCCTCGCCGGGCCCGGACTCGACGGAGCCGTGCCGGCCGGCGCCGGCGTCGTCGGCGCCGCCGATGCCCAGCGAGCCGACCACGTTCTCGACGGCGAGCCGGGCGGTGGCGCCGGGCGCGGGGAAGAGTGTGCGGTCGTCCAGCGAGTCGACCGAGCGGGTCTTGCGGCGGCGCGCGCGGGCGGCCATCAGCCGCGGCAGGCGCAGCAGTTCGTGGCCGAGACCGGCGATCTCGTCGTACGCCTTCCGCGGGTCCTTGCCGACCAGGTTGACGATCACCCCCAGCAGGGTGCCGATGATCAGCCGGAGCAGGACGTACGGGAACAGCGCGCCCTTGGAGTTGGCGAGCAGGGTGTAGACGGCGCCGGACTTGTCGACCCGGTGCGGGTGGGCGGGGCCGCAGTCGATGGCGCGGCGTTCGCGGCTGGCGGCCTCGGCGTGCCGGAGCACCGCGTCGGGGGCGACCACCACCCGGTGGCCGGCCGCGTTGACCCGCCAGCAGAAGTCGGTGTCGTCGCGCATCAGCGGCAACGCCTGGTCGAATCCGCCGAGTTCCTCGAACACGTCGCGGCGCACCAGCATGCCGGCGGTGGAGACGGCGAGCACCGGGCGGACCTGGTCGTGCTGGCCCTGGTCCTGCTCGCGGCGGTCGAGTCCGGTCCAACGGCGGCCGGAGCGGGCGATGGTGACGCCGACTTCGAGCAGCTGCCTGCGGTCGTACCAGGAGCGGAGCTTGGGGCCGACCACGGCGGCGGTCGGGGTGGAGTCGGCGACCTGGAGCAGGCGGCGCAGGGCGTCGGTCTGCGGTTCGCAGTCGTCGTGCAGCAGCCAGAGCCATTCGACCGGCTTGGTCTCGCGCGGTCCGCCGCGGCCGAGGTCGTCCTCGTGGGCGAGCGGGTCGCCGAAGTCGTCCCAGCCGCCGGTGACCGGGTCGTAGCCGGACGGGTCGAGGCTGTACGTGAGGTCTTCGGGGCGCAGCGGCGGGCTGTTGAAGACGGCTTCGCCGACGGCGCGGCCGAAGCCGACCCGGCGGCCGAGGACCTGCGGGCCGCTGTCGGGGAGCCAGTCGCCGAGGGTGTCGGCGAGCAGCTGTGGGGAGTTGTCGGTGGAGCCGGTGTCGACCGCGAGGATGCGCTGGACCTGCCGGTCCTGGCCGAGCAGCCCGGCGAGCGCCTGGGGCAGCCAGCGGGCGCCGTCGTGCGAGACGATCACCGCCGTGACCAGATGGCGCGGGTAGGCGGGAGGCCTGGCAGCGGAGAAGCCGCTCTGGTGGCTGTAGACAGTCATCGGGTGCGCGGACCACCGGTTCGGGTTTGACGGCAGATGACGCACCACACTAACGGCTCCGGGCGATCCGGTTGTCCCGGGTGGTGTGAAGAGACGGTGCAACGGGTATCGGCGCCGCCGGCCCGGATGTTGTGGGAATGCGAAAGCGCCCCACCTGGTGGTGAGGCGCCGACACGGGTGAGGTCTGCGGGGAGGTCAGACCGCACTCTTCTTCAGACGGCGGCGTTCGCGCTCGGAGAGACCGCCCCAGATGCCGAACCGCTCGTCGTTGGCGAGGGCGTACTCCAGGCACTCGGCGCGGACCTCGCACGCCAGGCAGACCTTCTTGGCCTCCCGGGTGGATCCGCCCTTCTCGGGGAAGAACGACTCGGGGTCGGTCTGGGCGCACAACGCGCGCTCCTGCCAGCCGAGTTCCTCTTCGTCTTCCTCGATGCCCTCACCGATCAACAGCTCAAAGAGCTCGCTCATTCTGGCGCGCCTCCTCTGCCCCTCTTGGCGTCCCCGTGGTGTTGCCGTTGCCGGTGCGGCGGAACGACACGAGAGAAATTACAGTTGCGTCACTCTGGCCCAGTCAAGCCGAGCTCTGGTATTGGGCCAAGGATTCACTCCCCGGAACCAAGCCACTACGAATAGTGTACATATCCGGACAACCTGGACATCCCACCTGGTTCCTGACCTGACGTCAGCCCGCCCGATCGTGCCCGACCTGCCGGTTCGAGGCGATCTCACGCCGTCCTTTCCCCGTGATCTTCCCATCCAAACCCGATTGGGCGTTTATCACCCCATCCGGCGGTTCCAGGACGATGTGACCCGAATGTCCGACCTGGCTCCTTGACACTGGAGGGTCGGTTGCGGTCTGCTTGGCGGCATGTCAGAGTTCCCGGCCCTTTCCGCCGACCGGCGCCGCCAGGCGCTCCTCGGTGCTGCCGCGAACTCCTCGTGTTGTTGCCGCTGTCTCCGCTGTATCTAGGCGCCCGCGTCCCACCGCGCGCCGCCCCGGAACAGAGGCCGACCGCGCGACAGTCCCCCCTGAACGCTCTCGCGGATCCGGCTGATCCATGCCCGCAGCCGAACCCGAGGACGTCACACCGTGCGAATGCCCCGCCTCCGCAAGCGCAACCGCGACCGCAAGCCCCTGCCCCTGCCCGTGGCCGCCCCTCGCTGGACGGACGGTCTGAGCGACGTGTCCATCGCGGGCGACCCGACGGCCTTCCCGCACCTGGCCCGCACCGACCTGCCCGCGCACCCCACCACCGTTGCCGGCTACGCCCGGCTGGTCCGGGAGATCGCCGCTGACCGCGCCCGCTGGGAGCCGCTGGTCCGCTACGACGCGCTGACCCGCTGGTACTCCCGGCTGGAGACCGGCCCCGGCTACGAGGTGTGGCTGCTCAGCTGGCTGCCCGGCCAGTCCAGCGGCTTCCACGACCACGGCCGCTCGGCCGGCGTGATGACGGTCCTTCAGGGTGAGCTCACCGAACGCTCGTTGACGGCGGGCGGCGAGGGCACGCGCGCCCTGACCCCCGGCGGCCTTCGGGTGCTCTCCACCGGCCACCTGCACGAGATGGTCAACGCCTCGCTGGAGCCCGCGGTCTCCGTCCACCTGTACACGCCCGGCCTGGTCGAGATGAACCAGTACCCCGCGGCGACCCAGCAGCTCCGTCACCGGGTGCACTGACCCGCTGGCAGGATGAAGTCATGCGAATCACTGCACTGGCGGGCGGCATCGGCGGGGCCAGGTTCCTGCGCGGACTCCGGGCGGCGGTCTCGCCCACCGACGAGATCACGGTCATCGGGAACACCGGCGACGACATCCACCTGTACGGGCTGAAGGTCTGCCCCGACCTGGACACCGTGATGTACACCCTCGGCGAGGGCATCCACGAGGAGCAGGGCTGGGGCCGCCGCGACGAGACCTGGTCGATCAAGGAGGAGATGAAGGCCTACGGCGTCGGCCCCGAATGGTTCGGGCTCGGCGACCGGGACTTCGCCACCCACATCGTCCGGACCCAGATGCTCGGCGCCGGCTACCCCCTGTCCGCCGTCACCGAGGCGCTGTGCGACCGCTGGCAGCCCGGCGTGCGACTGCTGCCGATGAGCGACGACCGGGTGGAGACGCACGTCCGGATCACCGACGCGGACGGGCCGCGGGTGGTGCACTTCCAGGAGTACTGGGTGCGGCTGCACGCCGCCGTCGAGGCCGAGGCGATCATTCCGGTCGGCGCGGACACCGCGAAGCCCGCGCCCGGCGTGCTCGAAGCCATCGCCGGGGCCGACCTGGTGGTGCTCCCGCCGTCGAACCCGGTGGTGTCGATCGGCACCATCCTCGCCGTCCCCGGCATCCGGCAGGCGGTGGCCGGTGCGAACGCCCCCGTGGTGGGCCTGTCCCCCATCATCGGCGGCGCGCCCGTGCGCGGCATGGCCGACAAGGTGCTCGCCGCTGTCGGCGTGGAGACCTCGGCCGCCGCTGTTGCCCGGCACTACGGCTCTCGTGGCAACGGCGGGCTGCTGGACGGCTGGCTGGTGGACAGCTCGGACGCCGCCGCCGTCGCCGAGGTGGAGGCCGCCGGCATCGCCTGCCGGGCCGTGCCGCTGCTGATGACCGACGTCGACGCCACCGCCGAGATGGCCCGCGCCGCACTGCAGTTGGCCGCCGAGGTCGCCAAGTGACCACCGACGGACTGCGGTTGCTGCCGGTCACCGGACTGCCGGAGATCGCCGAGGGCGACGACATCGCCGAACTGATCGCCAAGGCGGGCGAGTTCGAGGACGGCGACATCCTGGTGATAACGTCCAAGATCGTCTCCAAGGCCGAGGGCCGGCTGCTGCACGCGGACGACCGCGAAGCCGCGATCGACGCCGAGACCGTCCGGGTGGTCGCCCGGCGCGGCCCCGTCCGGATCGTCGAGAACCGCAACGGCCTGGTGATGGCCGCCGCGGGCGTCGACGCGTCCAACACCGCCCCCGGCACCGTCCTGCTGCTGCCGCTCGACCCGGACGAATCCGCGCGCCGACTGCGCGCCCGGCTCCAGCAGTTGACGGGCCGACGGCTCGCCGTGATCGTCACCGACACCTTCGGGCGGCCCTGGCGCAACGGGCTCACGGACGTGGCCATCGGGGCGGCGGGGCTCCGCGTGCTGGAGGACCACCGGGGGCGGACCGACAGCCACGGCAACGAGTTGCGGCTGACCGTCACCGCCACCGCCGACGAACTGGCCGCCGCCGCCGACCTGGTGAAGGGCAAGGCCACTGGCACGCCCGTCGCGATCGTGCGAGGCCTGGCCGGCCTGGTCACCGCGGAGGACGGGGACGGGGTCCGGGCGATCATCCGCTCCGCGAAGGACGACATGTTCCGGCTGGGGACGTCGGAGGCGATCCGGGAGGCCGTCACGCTGCGACGGACCGTGCGTTCCTTCACGGATGAGCCGGTGGACGGGGGCGCGGTGCGACGGGCGGTCGCCGCTGCCGTCACCGCGCCCGCGCCGCACCACACCACTCCGTGGCGGTTCGTGCTGCTCGAATCCGCGGAGAGCCGAACGCGGCTGCTGGACGCGATGCTGGGCGCTTGGCAGCGGGACCTGCGGGAGCTCGACGGGTGGTCCGAGGAGCGGATCGCGCAGCGTACTGCGCGTGGCGAAGTGCTGCGCGGGGCGCCGTACTTGGTGATTCCGTGCCTGGTGATGGAGGGGTCGCACGATTACCCCGACGGGCGGCGGGCCGGGGCCGAGCGGGAGATGTTCACGGTCGCGATCGGGGCTGCGGTGCAGAACCTGCTGGTCACCCTCACCGGCGAGGGGTACGGGTCCGCGTGGGTGTCGTCGACGATGTTCTGCCGGGAGACCGTGCGGGACGTTCTGGACCTGCCCGCCGGGTGGGATCCCATGGGGGCGATTGCTGTGGGGCGGCCGGCGGAGGGGCCGAGAGAGCGTCAACCACGTTCGGCGGACGACTTTCTGACGGTGAGGTAGCGGTACAGACGGGGACCGGAAACGGCGGGACGCACAGTGCCCTGTTGGTCATCCGCAGACTTGGCCCCGCCGTTCCCCGGGCCCCTGAAGGGACTCACCTGCCCCTGTGGTCGTTCGGGGTGAGGCGCGGCCCGTACTTGGGTGGGCGCGCGCCTGTGAGGGGGAGGATGCGGCAGAGGCGGTAGCGGTGGGGGCGGTAGGGCTCGAGGAGGGTGAGCATTTGGGCGTCGTCGCTGCGGGGGCGGCCGGCGAGGGCCCAGCCGACGATGTTGGGGAGGTGGAAGTCGCCGACCGAGACGGCGTCGGGGTCGCCGTTGCTGCGCTGGAGGGTTTCGGCAGCGGTCCAGATACCGATGCCGGGGACGGCGGTGAGGCGGGCGAAGGCGTCGGCGGAGGGCATGGTGGAGGCGGCTTCGAGCTTCGCGGCGAGGCGGACGGCGCGTTGGACGGTGGCGGAGCGTTTGGGGTCGACGCCGGCGCGGTGCCAGGCCCAGCTGGGGATCAGGGACCAGTCGCGGGCGGTGGGGGTGACGCGCAGGCCGAGGTCGGCGGCGGGGCCGGGGGCGGGGGTGCCGTAGTCGCGGAGCAGGGTGCGCCAGGCGCGGTAGGCCTCGCCGGTGGTGACTTTCTGTTCCAGGATGGCGGGGACGAGGGATTCCATCACCAGGCCGGTGCGGGTCAACCGGAGTCCGGGGCAGGTGCGTTGGGCCTCGCGGAGCGGGCCGGGGGGCAGGACGAGCCCGGCGGGGTCGTCCTCGGCGCCGAGCAGGGCGGGGAGTTGTTCGAGCAGCCAGCCTGCGCCGGGGCCCCAGGCGGTGGCGGATATCTCGTCGTGGTGGGGCCGGATGCGCAGGGTGCCGGGGCCGTCGGGGGTGCGGGAGGCGCGCCAGACGGTGCCGTCGGGGGTGCGGTGGAAGGCGGGGTCGCCGGTGCCGCGTTGCAGCGGGTAGAGGGTGCGGCCGAGGTCGAGGGGGTAGCCGGGCCGCCACTGTCGGGTCAGCTCTGGCATCGGGTTCCTCGGGGTGTGCGGGTTCGCGGGGGCGTCTGCGAGGGTAACGCGGAGAGGCGGGTGGACGGGCGGGCACCCTCCCGTCCGGGCGTGCGCAGGACGTAGGCTGGGGCGCACCATGACTGCGCCTTTCGCTGCCGACGCCCGCACCCCCGCCGAGCTGCTGCAGGCCTACCTGCGCGCCGGGGCCGGTGCCGATCCGTCCCGCCCTCTGGTGACCTTTTACGACGACTCGACCGGGGAACGGGTGGAGTTGTCGGCGAAAACCTTCGACAACTGGGTGGCGAAGACGGCCAACCTGTTGCAGGACGAGCTGAACGCCTCGCCGGACGACCGGGCGGCGCTGCTGCTGCCGGCGCACTGGCAGACCGCCGTGTGGCTGCTGGCGTGCTGGTCGGTGGGCGTGGTCGCGGTGCCGGGCGGTGAGCCGAAGGACGCGGACCTGGTGGTGTCGGGTCCGGAGGGTCTGGAGGCGGCGCAGGAGTGCCCCGGGGAGCGGGTGGCGCTGGCGCTGCGTCCGCTGGGCGGCCGGTTCCCGCAGCGGCCGGACGGGTTCCTGGACTACGCGGCGGAGGTGCCCGGGCAGGGCGACCGGTTCGCCCCGTACTCGCCGGTGGATCCGCAGGCGGCGGCGCTGGAGTCGTCGGTGGACGGCCTGGCGCTGAAGCTGACGGGCGAGCAGGCCGTGGCGCTGGCCCGGGAGGGCGCGGCCCGGCTGGGTCTGGACAGCGGCAGCCGGGTTCTGTCGACGCTGTCGTTCGACGACTGGACGGGGTTGGAGGCGGGCCTGCTGGCGCCGCTGGCGGCCGGGGCCTCGGTCGTTCTGTGCCGGAACTCCGAACAGTTGACGGATGGTCAGTGGCAGCAGCGGATCGAATCCGAACGGGTGACGCTGCGTCTCGGCTGACCGGCCCGGCCCGCGTGGCCGAACAGTTCTGCGGCAACGGCGCGCACTGCCCGGTGAGGTGATTCGGGCGGGGCGCGCCGTTGCCGTTTCCCGCCGCTCCGACGAGTGACGGCGGCCCGGAGCCGGGGAGTTCGCCGGGCGGGCTCCTCTAGGGTGGCCCGGATGAACAGCGGACACCCGAACCGGGGTGACTCGGACAACTCGGGCCGGCAGCACTCAAGTCGGCGGGCGCGGCCGTCCAGGCCCGCGGGTGCCAGTGCGGCGCCGGGCGGACGGGCGGCGCGGCGGCGCGGCCGGGTGGTGCGCGGGCGGCGGGTGCTGACCTGGGTGGCGGGCTCGCTGAGCCTGGTGCTGGCGGCGGGCTGCGGCGGGGCGTTCTACGTGTACCGGCACTTCAATCGGAACATCTCCTCGGTGAAGGTCCAGGTCGGCGACGAGTCGGAGCGCCCGCAGGCGACCAACGACGCGCTGAACCTGCTGGTGATCGGCACCGACAGCCGGGTTGGCCTGGGCCGCGAGTACGGCGACGAGGGATCCACCGGGCACGCGGACACCACGCTGCTGTTCCACATCTCCAAGGACCGCAGCAACGCCACGGTGCTGTCGATCCCGCGCGACCTGATGGTGGCCGTCCCGGAGTGCCGCAGTGGCGAGAAGCGGATCCCGGGCGAGGCGCGGGCGATGTTCAACAGCAGTCTGGGGCAGGACGGGCGGGACCCGGGCTGCACCTGGAAGACCGTGGAGAAGCTGACCGGCGTCCGGATCAACCACTTCATGATGGTCAACTTCGAGGCGGTGAAGTCACTCTCCACGGCGGTCGGCGGCGTCGAGGTGTGCGCGGCCACCGCCATCGACGACCCGTACTCGCACCTGAAGATGTCCGCCGGGCGGCACGTGGTGCAGGGCGAGGAGGCGCTGGCGTTCGTCCGGACCCGCCACGCGGTGGGACTGGGCGGTGATCTGACGCGCATTCCGCTCCAGCAGCAGTTCATCAGCTCGATGATCCGCAAGATGAAGAGCAGCGACACCCTGACCAGCCCGGCCAAGCTGTGGAGCCTGGCGGACGCCGCCACCAAGGCGCTGACCGTGGACAGCGCCATCAACGACGTCAACCGGCTGAAGGACCTGGCGCTGGACATCTCCCGGGTGAACACCGGGAACATCACCTTCACCACGGTGCCGGTGCTGGACGACCCGACGGACAGCAACCGGCTGGTCCTCAAGCCGGGTGACGCGCAGCAGCTGTTCGCGATGATCGCCGCCGACCGTTCGCTGACCGAGGTCGCGCGGCAGCAGGCGTCACCTTCCCCCGCTCCGACCCCGTCCCAGCTGGACGCCGACGACGTGAAGGTGACGGTCCGCAACGGCACCGGGACGCCCGGGCAGGCCGGGCGGGCGGTCTCGGTACTGAGGGCGAAGGGATTCGCGCTGGCCGCCTTCGCCAGCAACGCGGAGGTCCGGCAGGCCAGTTCGGTGTCCTACCCGGCGGGCCAGGAGGACCGGGCGCGGGCGGTGGCCGCCGCGCTCGGGCTGCCCGCGACGGCCGTGCGGGCGGGTGGCCGGGACGGCGTGACGGTGCTGCTGGGCGCCGATTTCGTCGGGGCGGGCTCGCCGTCGGCGGTGCCGACCGAGGCGCCGAAGGATCTCCAGCGGGTCCGGGCGGACGACACCAACGTCTGCGCGTCGAAGTTCAAGTAGGAAGGTCAGGAGGGGAGTTCGGCGTCCGGCACGAGCGTGTCGGGGGCGGTCTCGGTGTACTGCTCGCCGGTGCGCGGGCAGCGCCAGTGGCCTTCGCCGGCGGGCTCCAGCGGTTCGCCGGCCCGGCCGACCCACTTGATCCGGCGGGCGGGCACCCCGGCGACCAGCGCGAAGTCGGGGACGTCCCGGTGCACCACCGCGCCGGCCGCGATCAGCGCCCACCGGCCGACGGTGACACCGGCCACCAGCACGGCCCGGCCGCCGATCGAGCAGCCCTGCCGGAGCGTGACGCCGCGGGCGTGCCAGTCGTCACCGCGCTTGAGCCGGCCGTCCGGGTCGACGGAGCGCGGGTACAGGTCGTTGGTGAGGACGGCGGCGGGGCCGACGAAGACGCCGTCCTCCAGCACCGCGGGCTCGTACACCAGGGCGTGGTTCTGCAGCTTGACCCGGTCGCCGAGCTTCACGCCCGGGCCGACGTAGGCGCCGCGCCCGATGATGCACTCGGCGCCGATCTCGGCGTGCTCGCGGACCTGGGCGAGGTGCCAGACGGTGCTGCCCGGGCCGAGGGTGGCGCGCGGGTCGACGTCGGCGGTGGCCTCGATCCTGGGAGCGCTGCTCGTCATGGCGCGACCCTAGCGCGGGTGGACGGCCCCCGTCCGGGCTTCCGGGGACCGTCCTGGACCGTCGGTCAGGCTCCGGCGGTGGTGGCCGGGTCGATCGGTGCGGGCGGGGTGGAGGCGATCACCTTGCGGGCCAGCTTGCGCGGCGAGGTGAGGAAGCCGAAGCCCCAGCTCAGGTGCATGGTGGCGAGGGCCAGCGGGACCTGCACCCGGGCCTTGGCGGACAGGCCGCGGCCCTCCGCCAGGCCGCCGGCGATGATCGCCGCGAAGTAGCCGCCCGGCAGCACCAGGAACACCGGGTGCAGCGCGGCACCCAGCACCAGGCCGCCGACCACGCCGAGCAGGGCGAACGGCGGGGCCAGGTAGCGCAGGTTGACCGAGCCGCGGTGGTAGCGGGTGACGACGCGGCGCCAGCGGCCGTAGTCCTTGTACTGCTTGGCGAGCGCGCGCGGGGTCGGCCGGGGCCGGTAGGTGACCTTCAGCTGCGGGGTGAACCAGACCAGTCCGCCGGCCTGCCGGATCCGGTAGTTCAGCTCCCAGTCCTGGGCGCGGATGAACTCCTCGTTGTAGCCGCCCTGCTGCTCCAGCACCTCGCGGCGGAACACCCCGAGGTACACGGTGTCGGCCTTGCCGGCCAGGCCGCCGGTGTGGAAGGCGGCGTTGCCGACACCTATCTTCGAGGTCATCGCGGTGGCGACGGCCCGCTCCCACTCGGTCTCGCCCTCGGCGTGCATGATGCCGCCGACGTTGGCGGCGTCCATCTCGTCCAGCAGCCGGACGGCGGTGGCGATGTAACCGGGCGTCAGCAGCCCGTGGCCGTCCACCCTGACCACCACGGGGTGCCGGCTGGCCCGGATCGCGGCGTTCAGGCCGGCGGGGGTGCGGCCGGTCGGGTTGGGGACGGTGCGCACCCGCGGGTCCTCGGCGACCAGGGCGGCGGCGATCTCGTCGGTCCGGTCGGTGGACGGGCCGAGTGCGATCACCACCTCCAGTTCGCCGCCGTACTCCTGTTCCAGGATCCGGTGGACGGCAGTGCGCAGGTGACGTTCCTCGTCGAGCACCGGCATGATCACGGAGACCGCCGGCAGCTCCTCAGCAGCCTTGGTGTTCATCGTGCCCGAGCGTACCGGCGCGGACCGGCCGGTGTCGGCCCGGGTCGGTTCCGGTCCGGCGCGCCGTCGGGGCCGGGCGGGCCGCAGCGCTTAGCATCCGGAGAATGCCTGTTCAGCGCCAGCTCGTTCGCCTGTCCAAATCCAGTCGGACGCGCCGCAGGCGCTGGGGGCTGTGGACGGCGGGGGCGCTCTCCTTCTCGGTGCTGGCCGCCTCCTGCGGCGGCTGGGCGGTGCTGAACGGCGTCGGCTCCTCGCTGGGCCGGGTGGACGCGATCGGCGGCGGCCCTGACCGGCCCGCGGACGACGGGGCGTCGACGTTCCTGGTGGTCGGCACCGACGAGCGGGACGGCATCCCGGAAGCCACCCTGAAGAACGTCCTGCACGCGGGCGGCGAGTCCTGCCACTGCACCGACACCATGATGGTCGTCCAGCTGTCCGCGGACCGCGGCCGGGCCACCGTGGTGTCCGTGCCGCGCGACTCGTACGTGGACATCCCCGCGCACCAGGACCGGATCTCCGGCAAGCAGGTGGCCGCCTCCAAGGGCAAGATCAACGCCGCGTACGGGATGGGCGGGGCGCCGCTCGCGGTGCGCACCGTGGAGCAGAACACCGGGCTGCGGATCGACCACTACATCGAGGTGAACTTCCTCGGCTTCGTCTCCACCGTGGACGCCCTCGGCGGCGTCCAGGTGTGCTCGCCCAAGCCGCTGAAGGACGACTACTCGGGCCTCGACCTGCCGGCCGGCACCAGCAGGCTGGACGGCGCGGGCGCGCTACGCTACGTCCGGGCCCGGCACGTGGACGGCTCCTCGGACCTGGGGCGGATGCACCGCCAGCAGAAGTTCCTGGCGCAGCTGCTGCACCAGGCGTCCTCCGGCGGCACCCTGCTCAACCCGGCGAAGCTGACCGGGGTGATGGACACCGTGCTGCGTTCGGTGAAGGTGGACAAGGGCCTGGGCAACGCCGAACTGCTGGATTTCGCGACCCGATTGAAGGACGTGTCGGCGTCGAACGCGGACTTCGCGACGGTGCCGCTGTCCTCGGTGGACCACCCGGTGCAGGGCTGGGGCTCGACCGTGCTGTGGGACGAGAAGGGCGCGAAGGCGCTGTTCGAGGCGGTCCGCGCCGGGCGACCGCTGACCGGTCCGGCGCCGACGGCGACGGTCCCCACGACGGCGCCGGCTGCCGGAACGGTTCCTCCCGAGCAGATCCGGGTGCAGGTGCTGAACGGCGCGGGCGTGCAGGGCCTGGGCACCCGGGTGGACGAGGACCTGCGCAAGGCCGGGTTCGCCACCACCGGTACCCCGTCCAACGCCCCCGGCAACGGACCGGCCGCCACCCGCACCGTGATCCGCTACGACCCGCACTGGGACGAGTCGGTGAAGGCGCTGGCCGCCGCGCTGCCGGACGCCGAGCTGGTCAAGGTCCCGAACCTCGGCGCGACCCTCCAGGTGGTGGCGGGCAGCGAGTACAAGGGCCCGGCCGCCGCCACCGCGCCCGAACCGGCCGCCGCGGGCAGCGGCCCGGTGGCCGGGGCGGAGAGCGGCAGCGAGATCAGCTGCCCGGCCTGACGGGCGGTCAGCGCAGCAGGTACTGGGCCACCGCCCACGCCATGTACCCGGCGAGCACCAGGCGGTTCAGCCACAGCATCGAGCCGACCGTGCCCGCGGGCAGCGCCGTCAGCGGGCGGCGCTCCGGGCGCTGGGCGAGCGCGGTGACGATGCGGGCGACCTGCTGCGGATCGAACTCGCCGCCGAAGTGACGGTGCAGCAGGCGGGCCGGGCCTGCGCTGAAGCCGAACAGCGGCCGGCTGCGGTATCGCACCGTGACGCGGCCACTGTGCAGCGCCGCCGCCGTCACCTGCTGCCAGCTCGCCCGGCGCACCCGCAGCACGCCGCTGAGGACGACGCCGTCGCGGTCCACCGCGAGCTGCCAGCCGAACCCGCCCATCACGCCGAGCAGCAGCCCGCTTCCCATCACCAGCGGGCGGAGCAGGTTGTCCACCAGGCTGTCCTGATCGGCGAGGAAGTTCATCACCGCGCCGATCAGCACGGCGGCGACCGGGGCCGCCGCACAGCGCAGCGCGGTGGGCAGGCCGAACACCCGGGCCGGTTCCGGGCTGCCGCCGGGGTCTTCGGCGCGGTCGTCCGCCAGGCTGCGGGCGACCTGGGCCTTCAGCTGCGCCTCCTCGTCGCGCGCTTCGCCGTCGCGGTCCCGCTTGGACGGGGCCGCCAGGACGACGGCGCGGGCGGCCGTCCACTTGTGCGGCGTCTCCGAGGAGCGGAGCACCACCAGCCGGTTGCGGCCGCCGCCCCAGTGGTAGAGCAGCGCTTCGACGGGGGCGTCGGCCTTGCCGAGGGCGACCGGCGTGTCCTCGTCGCCCTCGCCCTCGCCCTCGTCGTCGTCCTCGTCGTCCTCGGGGTCGGGTATCCACGCGGCCGGGCCGTCGAGGTCGGCGGGCGCGTACTGGGCGGCTTCGTCGCCGAACGGCATCACTCGCCACAGGCCGGCCTCGCGGTCGCCGCCGTCCACCGGCAGTACTTCCAGGACGCCGCTCACCGTCCGCCGGGCCCGGACCCGCAGGGCGGGGGCGCTGTCGCCGATGGTTCGGCGCGCCACTGTGGTGCGGCGTGCGGAGAGGAGCAGCAGGACGGCGAAGGTGCCGGCCGCGCCGACGCCGAGCCACCACGCGGCGGAGTCCTGCCACTCGTCGGCGGCCCGGTACCAGCCGGTGCCGTCGACCAGCAGCGGGACCTGGTCGCCGACCGTGCGGTCGCCGTCCACCTCGGCGGTGAGCGTCCGGTACTCGTGCGGCAGCCGGTACTCGACGGTGGCGCTGTCGCCGCCGTCGTGGATGCTGCGGACGGTGCCCCACGTCCGGTCGGCGCGGGCGGCCCGGGCGAGGTCGTCCTCGGTCTGCCACACACCGACCGCCAACAGCACCACCGCGGCCGCCCCGAACAGGGCGGCCAGGATGTGCCGCACCCGGGGCCGGGACGGCGGGTCGATCGGGGAGTCGGCGCCCCGCAGCGTCCACGGGTAGGGCATCGGCGGGCCCATCAGCGTGGCCAGTTGGGCCTCGGCGCGGCGCAGGCCGGCGTCCTCCCGGTACAGCGCGGCGGCGGCCAGCAGGTGCGCGGCGCAGGCGGCGGTGGGCAGCCAGGGGCCGGGAAGCGCGTTCGGCAGGAACCAGAGCAGCAGGCCGGCCGCGGCGGGCACCACGAAGCTGGTGCGGCGGCGCAGCAGCAGCGCCAGGAATTCCACCAGCAGCACGGCGGGTGCGGCGCTCTCGGCGTACGGCACGGTGCAGGCCCGCAGCGAGTCGCACCGGTCCGGCGTCCGGTCGAACGCGATCGCCAGCACCACCGTCACCGCCGGCAGCAGCGCCAGCCAACGGCTGTTCAGCCGCTGCCACACCCGGGCGGCCCGCCACTGGTCGGCGGCGGCCAGCGTCAGCGCGGGCGCGGCGGGCAACGGGGGCGCGGGGTATTCCGACATGCGCGCGATTCTGGCAGGCGCCTTCCGGGGCGCTCGCACCGGAGGTAAAGGAAGCTTCAATTCCCGTTGTCCGAACCGCTGCTGACGCTCAGCCGTGGAGCTACGTTGAAGAGGAGAGCGATCCGACGGGGGGTGTCCGCGATGGCGGTGCTGGTGGTCGAGGTGCGTCCGCACTGGTTCACGGCCTGGTTCCACCGGATGGCGACGGAGCCGGTGGTGGACGTGGACGGGGTTCAGTCGCGGGCCCGCTGGGGCGTCAACCGGGTGCCGGTGACGGAAGGGCGGCACGTGGTGTCGGTGTGGTTCCGGTACCGGGGTCAGCGGGCGGCGCGGCTGGGCGCCGGTGGGTGCGAGCTGACGGTGGCGGACGGGGCGCAGGTGCCGGTCTCGGCGCGGCTCGGGGTGCGCAACGGCAGTCACTTCACCGTGGCCTGAGACGGCGGCAGGCCCGCCCGGGGATTCCGGGCGGGCCTGCTGGTCGGGACAGGCGGTCAGTCGGTGGCGATGGCGGCCAGGACGTTCATCCTCGCGGCGCGGAAGGCCGGAACGAGGGCGGCGACCAGGCCGACCACGATGGAGCCGATCAGCACGGTGACGACTGTGCCGGTGGGGATGGTCAGCACCGTCAGGCCCTGTTCGGCGAGGACGGCGCGGGCGGTGACGCCCCAGCTGAGGCCGAGCACGGTGCCGAGGACGGCGCCGAACAGGGCGATCACCACGGACTCCAGGCGGACGGTGCGGCGCAGCTGACGGCGGGACAGGCCGATGGCGCGCAGCAGGCCGATCTCCCGGGTGCGTTCGACCACGGACAGCGCCAGCGTGTTGACCACGCCGAGGACCGCGACCACGATCGTCAGGCCGAGCAGGCCGTAGACCATGGCGAGCAGCTGGTCGAACTGGGACTTGACCATCTCCTTGTAGCCGGCCTGGTCCTTGACCACCAGCTGCGGGTAGTCGGCCAGCGACTTCTGCAGGTCCGCGAGAACCGCGCCCTTGTCGGCGCCGGCCGACGCGGCGCCGAGCAGTAGGCCGACGGGCGGCAGTTGACCGTTCATCGCCTTGGCGACGGTGTCGGTGCCGGTGAAGAAGCGCTGGTCGAACAGCTGGTTGCCGGTCTTGATGACGGCGGCGACCTTGAGGGTCTGGCCGCGGCCCTCGCCGTAGTTGACGTTGAGCTGGTCGCCGACCTTGAGGTGGTGCTCGTCGGCGAAGTCCTGGCCGACCGAGATGCCGCCGTCGGCGAACACCGCCTCGGCGTTGCCGGAGGCGATCGGGAGCCGGAAGTCCTTCAGCAGGCTGGCGCCGGAGACGGCGAGCCGGGTGCGCAGGGTGCCGCCGTCGGGCAGCGTGATCTCGGCGGGGACGTTCCGCTGCTCGGTCAGGTGGTCGAGGCCGTTGGTGCGCCGGGCGGCGTCGACCATGGCGGGGGTGAGGGCGCCGTGGCCGCCGTCCACCACGTAGTCGGCGCCGACGGACTTGTCGATCTGCGAGGTCATCGAGCCGACCATCGAGGAGGTGACCACCGAGGCGCCGATCACCACGGCCAGTCCGATCATCAGCGCGGCGGCGGTGGAGCCGGTGCGCCGCGGGTTGCGGACCACGTTGCGCTGGGCGAGCCGCCCGGCCGGGCCGAACAGTGCGGGCAGCAGGCCGCCGAACAGCCGGACCAGCATGGAGACCAGCAGCGGGCCGAGCACCACCGAACCGGCCAGGGTGGCCAGCAGGCCGAGGCCGAGCAGCATCCCGCCGGTGGAGCCGGGCGAGCCCGCGGCGAGCACCAGCGCGGCGACGCCGGCACCGGTGATCAGCAGGCCGACCGCGGCCCGGATCCGGTTGGCGCGGGGTTCGGCCGGGGCGGAGTGGTCGAGCAGCGCGGCCATCGGGGTGATCCGGGCGGCGCGGCGGGCCGGGAAGAACGCGGCGAGCAGGGTGACCGGCAGGCCGACGGCGTAGCCGACCACCGGGACGGCCCAGGTGATCTGGAGCGAGGAGGCGTCCAGGTTCATCCCGGTCGCCTTCATCAGCTGGATCATGCCGGCGGCCAGGCCGAGGCCGGCGCCGATGCCGATGGTGGAACCGATCAGGCCGAGGATCAGGCCCTCGACCAGCACCGAGCGGTTGACCTGCGACCGGCTGCCGCCGATGGCGCGCAGCAGGCCGATCTCCCGGGTGCGCTGGGTGACCAGCATGGAGAAGGTGTTGACGATCAGGAAGATGCCGACGGCGGCCGACAGGAAGGCGAAGCCGAGCATCGCCCACTTCATGAACTTCAGGAACGAGCCGACGCCCGCCGAGTTCTCCTTCTGCTGCTCGGCGGCGGTCTTCGCCTCGAAGCCGTTGCCGAGGTCGGCCAGCGCGGCGGTCTTCAGCTCGTCGTTGCCGCGGCTGCCGTCGCCGAACAGCTCGACGGAGGTGTACGCCTCGGTGCCGAGCAGCACCCGCTGCGCGGTCGGGGTGTCCAGGAAGGCCAGCGCCGCACCGGGGTTGGTGGTCCGGAAGGTGACGATGCCGGAGATGGTGAAGTCGTAGTTACCGGTCTCGGTGATCACCCGGAGCTTGCCGCCCAGGCCGAGGCCGGACTTCTTGGCGGTGTCGGCGTCCAGCATCAACTGGTCGGCGCCCTGCGGCTGGTGACCGGAGGTGATGTCGACCGAGGTGCGCGGCGAGTCCGTCCAGTTGCCGGTCAGGGTGGGGGCGCCGGAGGTCGGGCCGACCAGCTTGTTGGTGGCCGGGTCGACCAGGGTCGCGGTGGAGGCGAAGACGTTGCCGACGGCGGCCTTGACGCCCGGTTCGGCGGCGAGCTTCTTCTGGACGTCGACCGGGACGGTCGGGGCCCGGCCGGGGCCGTCGGCGGTCAGTTCGTCCTGTGCCTTGCGCACCGACAGGTCGGAGGCGGTGGCGGCGAACAGCCGGTCGAAGGTGGTGGTGGCGGTGTTGTAGAAGACCAGGGTGCCGGCCACGAAGGCGACCGAGAGCACCACGGCCAGCAGGGAGAGCACCAGGCGCCACTTGTGCGCGAGGAAGCTCCGCAGCGAAGTCTTGAGCAGCATCGTTCCCGGTCCCGTCTCAGCTGGTGCGCTTGCCGTCGAAACGGCGCATGCGGGTCAGGACGGAGTCGGCGGTCGGGTTGTGCATCTCGTCGACGATCACGCCGTCGGCGAGGAACAGCACCCGGTCCGCGTGGCCGGCGGCCACCGGGTCGTGGGTCACCATGACGATGGTCTGGCCGAGTTCGTCGACCGAGCGGCGCAGGAAGCCGAGCACCTCCGCGCCGGAGCGGGAGTCCAGGTTGCCGGTGGGCTCGTCGCCGAAGATGATCTCGGGCCGGGCGGCCAGCGCCCGGGCCACCGCGACGCGCTGCTGCTGGCCGCCGGAGAGCTGCCCGGGCCGGTGCTTGAGCCGGCCGGACAGGCCGACGGTCTCGATCACCTGCTCCAGCCACGCCCGGTCGGGCTTGCGGCCGGCGATGTCCATCGGCAGCGTGATGTTCTCCAGCGCGTTCAGCGTCGGCAGCAGGTTGAACGCCTGGAAGATGAAGCCGATCTTGTCGCGGCGCAGCCGGGTCAGCTGCTTGTCCTTCAGGCCGGTGACCTCGGTGTCGCCGATCCAGATCCGCCCCTCGGAGACGCTGTCCAGGCCGGCCAGGCAGTGCATCAGGGTCGACTTGCCGGAGCCCGACGGACCCATGATCGCGGTGAACCGGCCGCGCTCGATGTCCACGTCGACCGCGTTCAGCGCCGTCACCCGGGTCTCGCCCGTCCCGTACGCCTTGGTCACCTGCCGGGCCCGGGCGGCGACGTCGTTCTGCTCGGCTACGGGTGTGAGGTGCGCGGCGCTCGCTGCCGTGGTCACTGCTTGCTCCTTGAGGTGGGGTGGGGTCCGCCCGATGTCCTCAAGCCTCCCGTCTTGACCGCGCCCTTACGTCCTCCACCGGGACGAACGCCACCACCGGGAAACGCTCCGGGGTCGGGGCCCTCTCCCCTAGGGGTCCGCGCCCCGCGGGGTAAGGGTCCCGAGCCCGGCGGTTGACGAACTGTCAGACCGTGACGGCCAGTTCGGCCCGCGGCTGGAGCGCGGCGGAGAACGCGTCCACCACCGGGGTCAGCAGCACCTCGGTCTCCCGCTCCAGTTCGGTGCCGCCGTCCTCGCGCACCACGATGTGCCGGTCCAGCACGAACCAGCCCTGGGTGATGTGCGCGGCGCCCATCGAGTTCAGCACCGGCCGCAGCGCGTAGTCCACCGCCAGCACGTGCGCGGTGGAGCCGCCGGTGGCCAGCGGCAGAACGGTCTTGCCGCGCAGCGCGTACTGCGGCAGCAGGTCGAGCAGCGCCTTCAGCAGCCCCGAGTAGGCGGCCTTGTACACCGGCGTGCCGATCACCACCGCGTCCGCCCGCTCGAACAGCTCGACGGCGCGGGCTATCGCCGGATCGGCCGTATCGGCGGCCAGCAGCGCCCTGGCGGGCAGCGAGCGGGCGTCCAGCGCCTCCACCCGGTGGCCGTGCGAGACCAGCCGGCGGTCGACGTGGCGCAGCAGCTTCGTGGTCCGGGAGGTCGCGGACGGGGAGCCGGAGACGGAAAGGATCACGGCCATGGAGTCACCTCGGTGCGTACGGCCGCGGGCACGGCGGCCGGAAACGGAAGAAACGGGAACGCGAGGGCGAGGGCGCGGGCTCGCCCGGGGGTGAATGCGCGGCGAGGACTCAGCCGCGACACAGCGAGCAGGACACCCGACCGTGGTCGACGTGCCGCCGACGGGTGAGGACCTTCCGCTGCTCCATGCGGCCATGCAAACACGTGCGGTTTTACCGGGTCAAGGCCGTGTCCGGCCGGTGAACACCGCACCGAACGGTCCGGGCCCTGCATCAAAACGGCCACAAGGAGCCCCCTCCGAGCCGGACGATCACCACGCGGCCCGAGGTTCGGGCATCCTTCCCCTCATGAACACGTGGCAGGAGCGCCCGGGGGGCGGCGCATACGGGCAGGGCGACGCGGCACGCGGCCGGGGCGGGGCGGGCGCGGAGCCGCCGCTGCCTCCGTCGTTGAATCCGCGCGGCACGGGCGTCCCGCTCTCCCGCCCCGACCAGCCCCCGTACGGCGGGCCCAGCAACCCGGGCGGGCCTGGTGCCCCTAGTGGCCCTGGCGGCTCGGGCGGCCCTGGCGGCCCTGGCGGACAGCCTCCGTACGGTGGCCAACCGCCGTACGGGCAGCCCCCGTACGAGCCGGAGCCGAATCCGCGGGGCGGCGGCGCCCCGCAGCCGGCCCGGCCGCGCCGCTCGCGCAAGAAGATCATCGGATACTCGGCGCTCGGCCTGGTCCTGGCGCTGCTCACCACCGGGATCGGCACCTACTTCTGGGCCGACGGCAAGCTCCGGCACGAGAACGTGCTCGCCGACTACCCGGGCCGCCCGGCGGCCGGCAAGGGAACGAACTGGCTGATCGTGGGCTCGGACAGCCGCGAGGGCCTCACCGACGCCCAGGAGGACAACCTCCACACCGGCTCCGCCGAGGGCAAGCGCAGCGACTCGATGATGATCCTGCACATCGGCGACCACGGAAACACCCTGATGTCGATCCCGCGCGACTCCTGGGTGCAGATACCCGCCCACCAGGACACCTCCGGCAGCGGAAAGTCCATAGCCGCCAGCACCCACAAGATCAACGCCTCCTTCGCGAACGGCGGCGGCCGGCTCCTGGTGCAGACCGTCGAGACCAACACCGGCCTGCGGATCGACCACTACGCGGAGATCGGCTTCGCCGGATTCGTCGGCCTGGTCGACGCCGTCGGCGGCGTCGAGATGACCATCGACCAGCCGATCAAGGACAAGGACTCCGGCCTCGACCTCCAGGCCGGCACCCAGACCCTGACCGGCAAGCAGGCCCTCGCCTTCGTCCGCCAGCGGCACCAGATGGCCGACCAGGACCTCGGCCGGATGCGGAACCAGCAGAAGTTCCTCGGCGCCCTCGCCAAGCAGGCCGCCTCCCCCGGCACCCTGCTCAACCCCTTCACGTTCTACCCGCTGGCCTCCGCCGGCCTCGACACCCTGATCGTCGACAACGACGCCGGCCTCACCGACCTCGGCTCGATGTTCCTCGCCATGAAGGGCGTCACCGGCGGCGCCGGCCAGACCATCACCGTCCCGATCGGCAACCCCGACTTCCGCACCCCCACCGGCGAATCCGCCGTCAAGTGGGACCCGACGAAGTCCAAGGCCGTCTTCGACGCGATGAAGAACGACACCGCGGTTCCCGACACGAAGTGACCACCACCGGAGGGCGGGAGGTTTCGAACTCCCGCCCTCCGGCGCGTCGTTGACACTTCATCAGACAGCTCGCCGGAACAATGTCCGCCATGTCCCTGGTGACCTCCCTCATCTACCGCCGCCGAAGCCGGCTGTTCGGCCGCCTGGTCCAGGAAGCCCTGGCCCTCTACGGCGTGGAGGTCCCCGCCGCCGCCGAGATCGGCCCCGGCCTGCTCGTCTACCACCGCGGCTTCGGCACCGTCCTGCACCCCTTCACCACCCTCGGCGCGAACGTCACCCTCTACAACGGCGTCACCATCGGCCGCGCCGACCCGTGGGTCCCGCAGGAGGAATCCGCGATGCGGCGGGTCGTCCTGGAGGACGGGGTGGTGGTATGCGCCGGCGCGAAGATCGTCTGCAAGTCGGGCGTCCTCACGGTCGGCGCCGGGACCGTCATCGGCGCGAACGCGGTGCTCACGCGTTCCACTGGGCCCAACGAAATTTGGGCCGGTGCCCCGGCCCGGCGGTTGGGGGTGAGGGCGCCAAACCAGGGAGAGCGTGACCAGGGAGAGCACAACCGGGGGCGCTGGGGGTCCCCCCAGCGAAGCGAGGGGGCGGAACTGCGCGGGCAAGGAGCGCACGCCAGCTAGGTCGCGATCAAGTGCAAGTCATTGCCCTACGTCGCGATCTTGCCGACGGGCACCTTCCGCTTCGCGCAGTTCCCCGCGCCCCCGGTTTCGCACCCTCGCAGCTCCCAACGCCCCTGGTGGTTCTCGCCTGCTACGGCAGGTTACGGGCCATGACGATGCGCTGGACCTGGTTGGTGCCCTCGTAGATCTGGGTGATCTTCGCGTCGCGCATCATCCGCTCCACCGGGTAGTCCCGCGTGTACCCGTACCCGCCCAGCAGCTGCACCGCGTCCGTGGTGACCTCCATCGCCACGTCGGAGGCGAAGCACTTCGCCGACGCCCCGAAGAACGTCAGATCGCCGTCACCGCGCTGCGACTTCGCCGCCGCCGCGTACGTCAGCTGCCGCGCCGCCTCCAGCTTCATCGCCATGTCGGCCAGCATGAACTGGACGCCCTGGAACTCCGCGATCGCCTTCCCGAACTGCTTGCGCTCCTTCACGTAGCCCTTCGCGTAGTCCAGCGCGCCCTGCGCGATGCCCAGCGCCTGCGCGGCGATCGTCACCCGGGTGTGGTCCAGCGTCCGCATCGCCGTCGCGAAACCCGTGCCCTCCGCGCCGATCATCCGGTCCGCCGGGATCCGCACGTTGTCGAAGTACACCTCACGCGTCGGCGAACCCTTGATGCCGAGCTTCTTCTCCGGCGCGCCGAACGACACGCCCTCGTCGCCCTTCTCCACCACGAACGCCGAGATGCCCTTCGACCGCAGCGAGGGGTCGGTCACGGCCATCACCGTGTAGAACTCCGACACACCCGCGTTGGTGATCCACCGCTTCACACCGTTGAGCACCCAGAAGTCACCGTCCCGCACCGCCCGGGTCTTCATGCCGGCCGCGTCCGAACCCGCCTCCGGCTCCGACAGGCAGTACGAGAACATGCCCTCACCGCGGGCCAGCGCCCCCAGGTACTTGGCCTTCAGCTCCTCCGAACCGGACAGCTGCACCGGCAGCGAACCCAGCTTGTTCACCGCCGGGATCAGCGACGAGGAGGCGCACACCCGCGCCACCTCCTCGATCACGAGCACCGTCGCCAGCGCGTCCGCACCCGCGCCGCCGTACTCCTCCGGCACGTGCACCGCGTGCAGATCGTTCGCCTGCAGCGCCTCGAGGGCCTCCGAAGGGAACCGCCCCTCCTCGTCCACCGCCGCCGCGAACGGGGCGATCTTCGCCTCCGCCAGCGAACGCACCGCCTCGCGGAGCATGTCGTGCTCCTCGCTCAGCCGGTAGAGGTCGAAGTCCGCTCCGGAGTTACCCGCCATCTGCTCTGCCCCTTGCGATAGTTACCGTCGAGTAATGCCCATCGTAGGCGCGCACGCCGACGTCAGTCGACCTTGTCGCCGAGGGTGTCGCCGCTGGTGCGGTGCTCGGTGAGGTACTCGTCCATCCGGTCGCCGCGCATCGCGTCCCAGAGCAGGCCGGCGGCGCCGTCGTCCATCAGGACGACGGACTGGCCGTCGATGGAGTCGAAGCCGCCGAAGGGGGCGTTCATGAAGTGGACGCCGTCGGGGCGGACCGCGCGCAGGCTCCAGGCGAGGTCGTAGAGGTCGCTGTTGCTGAGCCGGTCGTCGACGGATACCACGTCGCCGACGGTGCCGAGCAGGCCGGTGAGTTTGCCGGGGCTGGAGAGGGTGCCGGAGTTCATGGTGCGGAGCATCAGCGAACGCAGGAAGTTCTGCTGGCGCTTGGTGCGGTCGAGGTCGCCGTTCGGCAGGCCGTGGCGTTCGCGGACGTAGAGCAGGGCCTCGGCGCCGTCCATGTGGTGGGTGCCGGCCAGCCATTCGCGGGCGTCGCCCTTGGCCTCGATGGTGCGCGGGATGGTGATGTCGACGCCGCCGACGGCGTCGGTGAGGGCCCGGAAGCCGTTCCAGTCGATCACCGCGATGTGGTCGATCCGGATGTGGGTGAGGTCCTGGACGGTCTGCACCATCAGCGCGGGGCCGCCCCAGGAGTACGCGGCGTTGATCTTCGCCTTGCCGTGGCCGGGGACGGGCACCCAGGTGTCGCGCGGGATGGACACCACGGAGACGGACTTCCGGTCGGCGGAGATGTGCATCAGCATCATGGTGTCGCTGCGCTGGGCGCCCAGCTGCCAGGCGGGGGCCTTGGCGTCCTTGCCGGTGGTGGGCTGGTCGGAGCGGGCGTCCAGGCCGACCAGCAGGAAGGTCTGGCCGGTGTGCGGGACGGCGGTGGGCTGCGCGGCGGTGCCGGTCGGGAAGGCGTTCGGGATCCGGGCCACCGAGGACGCGTAGTGGTCGGCGGTCCACACCAGGGCGCCGAAGCCGGTGCCGAACAGCACCAGCAGCACGACGAGGGTCCACAGCAGCAGCCGGCGGCCCCGGCGGCGGCGCGGCGCCTTCCCGCCCTCGCTCTCCTCACTCGAAGGGTCCCGCTCGTCGTCGCGGTCGAAGATGCTGAGTAACCCCTGGTCCTCGTCGGCCCCGTCGGGCCGCTCTTCGGCAGTCATGCGCGCATTGTGAACCTTCCGTACAGACTTTCGGGGGGAAACCGTGAAATCGGCGGATCCCGCAGGTGGTAGCGGTACCGATACCATCTGTGCGTGCGGCCGTCGCACTGCCTGGAACGGCCCGAACGGAAGGGAACGCCCGTGGCTCCGCGCATCACGGTGATCGGTACCGGCTACCTGGGCGCCACGCATGCCGCGTGCATGGCCGAGCTCGGTTTCGAGGTCCTCGGGCTGGACATCGACCGGGAGAAGCTGGCGTCGCTGGCCGCGGGCCGGGTGCCGATGTTCGAGCCCGGGCTGTCGGAACTGCTGCTGAAGCACGTGGAGGGCCACGAGGGCTCGACCGGGCGGCTGCGGTTCACCGACTCCTGGGAAGAGGTCGCGGCCTTCGGCGACGTGCACTTCATCTGCGTCAACACGCCGCAGCGCAAGGGCGAGTTCGCGGCCGACATGAGCTACGTGAACGCCGCGGTCGACTCGCTCGCCCCGCACCTGGACCGGCCGGCCCTGGTGGTCGGCAAGTCCACCGTGCCGGTGGGCTCGGCGAACCGGCTGGCGGAGCGGCTGGCCGCACTGGCCCCGGCCGGCGAGCAGGTCGAGCTGGCCTGGAACCCGGAGTTCCTGCGCGAGGGCTACGCCGTCGGCGACACCCTGCACCCGGACCGCCTGGTGGTGGGCGTGCGCGGCGAGCGCGCCGAGCAGCTGCTGCGCGAGGTGTACGCGGGCCCGATCGCGGACGGCGTGCCGTTCGTGGTGACCGACTTCGCGACCGCGGAGCTGGTGAAGGCCGCCGCGAACTCCTTCCTGGCCACCAAGATCTCGTTCATAAACGCGATGGCCGAGGTCTGCGAGAGCGCCGGCGCCGACGTGGTGCAGCTGTCCAAGGCGCTCTCCTACGACGCGCGGATCGGCGGCAAGTTCCTGAACGCCGGGCTGGGCTTCGGCGGCGGCTGCCTGCCCAAGGACATCCGGGCGTTCATGGCCCGGGCCGGGGAGCTGGGCGCCGACCAGGCGCTGACCTTCCTGCGCGAGGTCGACTCGATCAACATGCGGCGCCGCTCCCGGATGGTGGAGCTGGCCCGCGAGCAGTGCGGCGGCGGCTTCCTGGGCCGCCGGGTGGCGGTGCTGGGCGCGGCGTTCAAGCCGAACTCGGACGACATCCGGGACTCGCCGGCCCTGAACGTGGCCGGCCAGATCCAGCTCCAGGGCGCCCAGGTGACGGTCTACGACCCGAAGGCCATGGACAACGCCCGCAAGATGTTCCCCAGCCTGTCGTACGCGGCGTCCGCGCTGGAGGCCGTCCAGGGTGCGCACGTGGTGCTGCACCTCACCGAGTGGCAGGAGTTCCGCGAGCTGGACCCGGCCGAGGTCGGCGCCCTGGTCGCCGAGCGCCGCCTGCTGGACGGCCGCAACGTGCTGGACGGCGACGCCTGGCGGGCCGCCGGCTGGACGTACCGGGCGATGGGCCGGCCGTTCGCGGAATGACCGCGCGGGGCGGCGGGTTCTCACCGGCATGAGCTACGGAGACGACGCCACCGTCCGGAAGATCCTCACCTCCAGCGGCGACACCTGGGCCGTGGTCGGCCTGTCCACCAACACCGCGCGCGCCGCGTACGGGGTGGCGCAGGTACTGCGGCGGGTCGGCAAGCGGGTCGTGCCGGTGCACCCGAAGGCCGAGACGGTGCTCGGCGAGCAGGGCTACGCCTCGCTCGCCGAGATCCCGTTCCCGGTCGACGTGGTGGACGTGTTCGTCAACTCCGAGCTGGCCGGCGAGGTCGCCGACCAGGCGGTGACGAAGGGCGCCAAGGCCGTCTGGTTCCAGCTCGGGGTGGTCGACGAGGCCGCCTACGGCCGTACCCGGGCCGCCGGGCTGGACATGGTGATGAACCGCTGCCCGGCGATCGAGCTGCCCCGGCTGTGACGCCGGGTCAGACCGCCCGGACGGGGAAGGCGATGTCGCAGACCGGCTCGTCCGGGGCGGCGGCCATGAAGTCGGCGAAGTAGACCTCCCGGCCCGGCCCGGTCCGCTCGGTGTCCGCCGACTCGATCCACCCGCACACCGCGTCGTAGGCGGTGAGGATCTGCGGGAAGTCCACCTGCGCCTTGGTGATCCGGGTGTACGCCTCACGGTGCGCGGGCTCGACCCGGTGCGGGACGGTGACCTCGCCGGCCCGGGCCGGGTCGATCGGCACGCAGACCTCGACCGGGCCGTCGGCGTCCTCGTTGACCTCCCCGTGGTAGATCACGAACGGAGCGGCGACCGTGCCGCCGAGCCCCTCGGCCGTCTTCGTCAGCCTGCTGGTGGCGCCGCCGATGAACTCGTCCAGCTCCTCCGGCCTGGCCCGGCGCTGCTCGGTGAGCACCAGCTGGTCCGGCACCTCGCGCTGTTCGATCCGGTACATCTCGTCGATTCCTTCCAGTCCGCTGAGTTGGATGCGGAGGTGTTCGGCCAGCGCCCGCTGCGAAGCGGTGCGCCGTTCGACGGCCGCCCAGTACGCGGCGACCCGCCCGGCCGCCTCGGCGCTCGGCAGGGCGAGCACCTCGGCGACCGTGGCGAGCGGCATGTCCAGGCCGCGCAGCCGGACGATCAGCCGCGCGGTGCGCAGCCGGCCGGCCCGGTAGTACCGGTAGCCGGTGACCGGGTCGACCACGTCCGGCGGGAGCAGGCCCTGCCGGTCGTACAGCCGCAGCGCCTTCGGCGACAGCAGGCCCCGGCGGGCGAACTCACCCGTGCTGAGCAGCCGTTCTTCCTCCACGCCGGTCAGCGTCGGGCCTGCCCCAGGGGCAGGGTCAAGCCGGTCGTTCATGCGCCGTCCAGCTGCTCCCGGGTGGCGATCGACGGCCCGCGCTCGGACCGCAGGCGGCGGGCCACCGTCTCGGCCTCGCGCAGCGTCCGGACGGCGTTGTGCCAGGTGAGCTTGGCGAGGTCGGCCTCGGACCAGCTGCGGCGCAGGAGTTCGGCGATCAGCACCGGGTAGCCGGCCACGTCGTCCAGGCCGGACGGCAGGAACGGGGTGCCGTCGAAGTCGCCGCCGATGCCGATGTGGTCGATGCCCGCCACCTCGCGCATGTGGTCGAGGTGGTCGGCCACGTCGGCGGCGGTGGCGATCGGGCGCGGGCGCTCGGCCGCGAAGGCCTGCTGCACGGCCATCGCCTCCGGGGAGTTGTCGAACGGGCTGAACCCGTTCGCGGTCATGTTGGCGTCGGCGGCGTACGTCCACTCGATGGCGTCGGCCAGCACGAACATCGGCACGAAGGTGGCCATCGCGACGCCGCCGTTGCCGGGCAGCGCGGCGAGCACGTCGTCGGGGATGTTGCGCGGGTGGTCGCAGACCGCGCGGGAGGATGAGTGCGAGAAGACCACCGGGGCCTCGGAGACCCGCAGCGCGTCGCGCATGGTGTCGGCGGAGACGTGCGAGAGGTCGACCAGCATGCCGAGCCGGTTCATCTCCCGGACGACCTCCTCGCCGAACTTGGTGAGGCCGCCGTGCACCGGCTCGTCGGTGGCGGAGTCCGCCCACGGCACGTTGGAGTTGTGGGTGAGCGTCAGGTACCGCACACCGAGCTCGTACAGCGCCCGCAGGGTGGCCAGCGAGGAGTTGACGGAGTGTCCGCCCTCGGCGCCCATCAGCGAGGCGATCAGGCCCGCCTCGCGGGCGCTCTCCAGGTCGTCGGCGGTCAGCGCGAGCCGCAGGTGCTCGGGGTACCGCTCGGTCATCGTCCGGACGAAGTCGATCTGCTCCAGCGTCGCGCTGACCGCGCTGTCGCCGGACAGCTCGGCGGGCACGAACACCGACCAGAACTGGGCACCGACCCCGCCCGCCCGCAGGCGGCCGAAGTCGGTGTGCAGACGGTGGCTCTGATCGGCCGTCAGGTCGATGGCGTCGAGGTCGTAGCCGACCTGGGCGCGCATCGCCCACGGCAGGTCGTTGTGGCCGTCCACCACGGGGGTGGTGCGGAGGACGGCCCTTGCACGGTCGATCAGTTCGGGAGTCATTCCCCCGTTCTACTACTTGCCGAAGCCGAAGGACTCGTTCCCCGCGACCTTGGCCCGAAGCTTGCGCCCCTTCTCGGTCGCCTGGCTGTTCAGCTCGGCCTGGAACTCGACCATCTTCTCCGCCAGTTCGGCGTCGAACGCGGCCAGCATCCGCACCGCGAGCAGGCCCGCGTTGCGCGCCCCCGCCACCGAGACCGTCGCCACCGGCACGCCGGCCGGCATCTGCACGATCGACAGCAGGCTGTCCATCCCGTCCAGGTACCGCAGCGGCACCGGCACCCCGATCACCGGCAGCGGCGTCACCGACGCCAGCATCCCCGGCAGGTGCGCCGCGCCGCCGGCCCCGGCGATGATCGCCTTCAGCCCGCGCCCGTGCGCCTGCTCCCCGTACGCGACCATCTCGCGCGGCATCCGGTGCGCGGACACCACGTCCACCTCGTACGGCACCTCGAACTCGTCGAGCGCCTGCGCGGCGGCCTCCATCACGGGCCAGTCGGAGTCGGAGCCCATCACGATGCCGACAAGGGGGGACTGAGTCATGACAATCCTTTCATGGATGCCCCGGTTTCGGCCGGGAGCAAAGTCGCCATCCGACGCAGTGTCAGTGGCAGGTTCTAGCGTGTGGGCTGTGAGTGCCGTTCACGTCAAGCGGGCCTTCAGGTTCCGCTTCCGCCCGACCGATGCGCAGGCGGCCGAGCTGTTGCGCACGTTCGGATGCGTGCGCCTCGTCTACAACCGGGCGCTGGCGGCCCGTTCCGAGGCCTGGACGGCACGCGGCGAGCGGGTGGGCTACGGCGCGACGTCGGCGATGCTGACGGCGTGGAAACGGACCGAGGAGCTGTCGTTCCTCGCCGAGGTCTCCTCCGTGCCCTTGCAGCAGGCCCTGCGGCACTTGCAGACAGCGTTCACCAACTTCTGGCAGAGGCGGGCGAAACACCCCCGATTCAAATCGAAGAAGCGATCCCGTGACAGCGCCGAGTACACCCGCTCCGCATTCCGCTACCGGGACGGACGGCTGACGCTGGCAAAGATGCCCGAACCGCTCGACATCGTCTGGTCGCGGCCACTGCCCGGGGGCGCCACCCCGTCCACGGTGACCGTCTCGCGGGACGCGGCGGGACGGTGGTTCGTGTCGATGCTGTGCGACGACCCGGGCATCCGGCCACTGCCCGTGCTGGACTCGGCTGTGGGGCTCGATGTCGGCGTCACTTCCCTGGTGACGCTCTCCACCGGCGAGAAGATCCCCAACCCGAAGCACGAACGTGCCGACCGGGAACGCCTGGCCAGGGCCCAGCGAGCCCTCGCGCGCAAAGCTCAGGGATCGGCGAACTGGGAGAAGGCCCGGCGCAAGGTCGCCCGCGTCCACGCGCGAATCGCCGACCGGCGCCGGGACCACCTGCACAAGCTCACCACTCGGCTCGTCCGCGAGAACCAAGCGGTCGTGATCGAGGACCTGACGGTCCGCAGTCTGCTCAGGAACCGGAAGCTGTCCCGCGCTGTCGCGGACTGTTCCTGGAGCGAGTTGCGGGCCATATTGACGTACAAGTGTGTCTGGTACGGCCGTGAGCTGATCACCGTCGACCGGTGGTTCCCCAGCTCCAAGCTGTGCGGCGCGTGCGGAACCATCCGCGACACCATGCCCCTGACCGTCCGCGACTGGGAGTGCGGCTGCGGCGCGGTCCACGACCGGGACATCAACGCGGCACGCAACATCCTGGCCGCCGGGCTGGCGGCAGCAGCCTGTGGAGACGGCGTAAGACCTCAACGGAGCACTCCGGGCGGGCAGTCGTCGATGAAGCAGGAAGTCGTCCCACCGCCGCGCTCACGCGCGGCGGCTCGGTCGCGAGGCTGAGGGACCCCCTCCGAGGAGGAGGGGAAGGTCAATCGGTGATCGTTCCTCGCAGGTAGGCGGCCGCGTGGCGGGCGCGCTCGCGGACGTCTTCGAGGTCGTCCCCGAAGACGTTGACGTGGCCGACCTTGCGGCCGGGCTTCACGTCCTTTCCGTACATGTGGATCTTGAGGCCGGGGTCGCGGGCCATGCAGTGCAGGAAGGCGTGGTACATGTCGGGGTAGTCGCCGCCGAGGACGTTGACCATGACGGTCCACTTGGCGCGGGGGCGGGGGTCTCCGAGGGGGAGGTCGAGGACGGCCCGGAGGTGGTTCTCGAACTGGGAGGTGACGGCGCCGTCCTGGGTCCAGTGGCCGGAGTTGTGCGGGCGCATGGCGAGTTCGTTGACCAGGATGCGGCCGTCGCGGGTCTGGAAGAGTTCGACCGCGAGGTGGCCGGTGATGTCGAGTTCGCCGGCGATCCGGAGGGCGAGCTGCTGGGCCTCGTCGGAGAGCGCCGGGTCCAGGTCGGGTGCGGGGGCGGTGACTTCGGCGCAGATGCCGTTCTCCTGCACCGACTCGACCACCGGGTAGGCGACGGCCTGGCCGCTGGGCGAGCGCACCACGTTGGCGGCGAGTTCGCGGACGAAGTCGACCTTCTCCTCGGCGAGCACGGGCACGCCGGCCAGGAACGGGGCCGCGGCCTCGGCCTCGTCCTTGACGACCCAGACGCCCTTGCCGTCGTAGCCGCCGCGCACGGTCTTCAGGACGACGGGGTAGCCGTCGCCTTCGAGCGCGAAGGCCGTGACGTCGGCCGGGTCGGCGACGATCCGGTGCCGGGGGCAGGGGACGCCAATGGAGTCGAGCTTGGCCCGCATGACGCCCTTGTCCTGGGCGTTGACCAGCGCGTCCGGCCCGGGGCGGACGGCGACGCCCTCGGCCTGCAGGGCGCGCAGGTGCTCGGTGGGCACGTGCTCGTGGTCGAAGGTGATGACGTCGCAGTCGGCGGCGAAGGCCCGCAGCACGTCGAGGTCGCGGTAGTCGCCGAGCACGGTGGTGCCGACCACCTGCGCGGCCGACTCCTGGGGGGTGTCGGCGAGGAGTTTGAAGCGGATGCCCAGCGGTATACCCGCCTGGTGCATCATGCGGGCGAGCTGCCCGCCGCCGATGACTCCGACCACTGGAAAGTTCGCATTGCCCGCTACAGTCACGCGCTCCAGGATATCTGGGCCGGTCAAAGCCCCAACACCGGCGTGCGGGTGGGGCGTACGCACCGGGCGTGGTACGGAGCACTCGGAAGGGGCGGGTAGCCTGGTGGGCCGGATCGACGACACCACTACTTATCCGATCATGTGAAGCATACGGAGCCGCCCGGATGACGAGCACCACAGAATCGCGTCCTTCGTTGTCCCAGCGACTGCGCGGTCTGTCGCTGGAGGCGGTCGGCTTCGCCGTGATCGGCGGCGTCGGTTTCCTGGTGAACCTGGTGGTCTTCACCGCCTGTCTCCAGGCCAGCGGCCTGATCTACTCGGCGGCCGGTGTGATCTCCGGCGCGGTGGCGATCGGCACCAACTATCTGGGCTACCGCTTCTGGCTCTACAAGGACCGCGACGCCGCCTCCCGCAAGCGGGAGATCACGCTGTTCCTGCTGTTCAGCGGCATCGGCCTGCTGATCGAGAACGGCATCCTGGCATTCTCGGTGCACGTGCTCGGCTTCCAGTCGCACTTCAGCCAGGTGATCGCGAAGAACGTGCTCGGCCTGGCCGCGGGCACCGTGTTCCGCTTCGTCTCCTACCGCACCTGGGTGTTCAAGGCGATGCCGGAGCTGGAGGACCCCGAGGTGGTGCAGGAGGCCGAGCTGCTGCTGGCCGCCGAGGACAGCCGCTCGCTGGCCAACTGACCTCGTGTCACTCGCCCGCGTAGGCGAGGAACAGTGCGAACACCGGCGGCCGCAGCGACAGCAGTTCGAGGCGGCCGCCGTCGGCTTCCGCGAGGTCGCGGGCGACGGCCAGTCCGATCCCGGTGGAGTTGCGGCCGCTGACGGCCCGTTCGAAGACCCGGTTGCCGAGTTCCCTGGGGACGCCCGGACCCTCGTCCTGCACCTCGGCGACCACCGAGCTGCCGGAGCGGCGGGCCCGCAGGGTGATGGTGCCGGCGCCGTGCATCAGCGAGTTCTCGATCAGGGTGGCCAGCACCTGGGAGACGGTGCCGGGGGTGCCGATCACCTCGACGTCGCGCAGGCCCTCGACGACCAGCCGGCGTCCGCTGTCGCGCAGCGTCGGGGCCCACTCCTCGACCTGCTGCTTGATGACCTCGTCCAGGCCGAAGCTCACCGCGGTGGGGCTGTTGGGGTCGCGCTGGTTGGTGAGCAGCCGCTGCACCACGTCGGTGAGCCGTTCGACCTGCTGGAGGCCGATGGTGGCCTCCTCGCGGACGGTGTCCGGGTCCTCGGCGAGCGCGGTGATCTCCTCCAGCCGCATGGAGAGCGCGGTGAGCGGGGTGCGCAGCTGGTGGGAGGCGTCGGCGGCGAGCCGGCGTTCGGCGGTGAGCATCCGCGCGATGCGTTCCGCGCTGGTGTCCAGCACCTCGGCGATCCGGTCGAGTTCGGGCACGCCGTAGCGGCGGCCCTGCGGCCGGGGGTCGCCGGAGCCGAGCCGTTCGGCGGTCTCGGCGAGGTCGGTGAGCGGGCGGGCCAGCCGCTTGGCCTGCCAGACGGCGAGTGCCACGGCGGCCTGCACGGCCAGCAGCGCGACCACGCCGAGCAGCAGCAGCATGTTGCCGATCTCGTGGTCGAGCGCGGCGCGGGACTGCGCGACGGTGACGGTCTCACCGCTGGCCCCGGACTCGGTGGCGGTCAGCGCCGGCCCCTCGACCGGGCGGCCGAGGACGATCTGCGGCTGTCCGGGGATGTCCACGGTGACGTAGAAGTTCTCGGTCACCACGGCGGCGAACTTCTCACCGGTGACCGGCTCGTTGGCGACGAGCCGGCTCTCCACCAGACCGAGCACCCGGACCGACACCGCGTCCACCCGGTCGTTGGCGGCGTTGGTGATGGACTGCTTCTCGATCAGGGCCAGCGGCACGCAGAACACCGCGACCACCACCAGGACGACGCCCAGCAGTGAGTTGATCATCCTGCGCTTCACGCCGGGTGGACCTTCAGTTCTTCTCGAAACGGAAGCCGACGCCGCGCACGGTGGCGATGTAGCGCGGGTTGGCGGCGTCGTCGCCGAGCTTCTTGCGCAGCCAGGAGATGTGCATGTCCAGGGTCTTGGTGGAGGTCCACCAGGTGGTGTCCCAGACCTGGCGCATGATCTCCTCGCGGGTGACCACTCGTCCGGCGTCCCGCACCAGCACCCGCAGCAGCTCGAACTCCTTGGCGGAGAGGGTGAGTTCCTCCTCGCCGAGCCAGGCGCGGTGCGACTCGATGTCGATCTTCACGCCGTGCGCGCCGGTGGTGAGCTGGTCGACATTGCCGCGCCGGAGCAGGGCGCGGACCCGGGCGAGCAGCTCGGCCAGCCGGAACGGCTTGGTGACGTAGTCGTCGGCGCCGGCGTCCAGGCCGACGACGGTGTCCACCTCGTCCGCGCGGGCGGTGAGCACCAGGACCGGGAAGCTCTTGCCGTCGGCACGCAGCCGTCGGCACACCTCCAGGCCGTCCATCTCGGGAAGCCCGAGGTCCAGCACGATCAGGTCGACGTCCTCGCTGAGGCCGGCGCCCAGGGCGGCCGGTCCGTCCTCGCGGACGAGCACCTCGTAGCCCTCGCGGCGCAGGGCGCGGGCCAGCGGTTCGGAGATTGCCGGGTCGTCCTCGGCCAGCAGCACACAGGTCATAGGGGCGATGGTAGACCGCTCGGGCACGCCTGATCAGGGGGTCTTCGGGGGTTGTGACGCGCCCTACTTGACCGCTGTGAACACTGTCACAGGGCGTGATCGATTTGCGTTTGCGGGCATCTTCCGCAACAACTGCGCTTACATGGACATTCTTCGCACGAGCCTTGTCATCGCAGGCAATTCTCCTGCCTGAGCATCGAAAGGTGCAGTGCAATGACACTCCGCTTTACCTTCTGAATACCATTCACGCTCCGCAGTCAACCGAACTCGCGACTTACAGTGGTGGAGAACCCGAGCAAGACAGGCAAGGAAACAGCATGGCTTCGAGCACCCTGGAGTCAGAGGTAGGGACCTCCCCCGGTAACGGACGGACCTTCCTCGGCCACCCCCGCGGCCTCGCCACCCTCTTCATGACGGAGACGTGGGAGCGCTTCAGCTTCTACGGCATGCGCGCTCTGCTGGTGGTCTACATGTCCGCCAAGGCGGCCGACGGCGGCCTGGAGATGCAGGTCGCCACCGCCACCGCGGTCTACTCCGTGTACAACGCGATGGTCTACCTGCTCGCGCTGCCCGGCGGCTGGATCGCCGACCGGCTGCTCGGCGCCAGGCGCACCGTCGCCCTCGGCGGCGCGATCATCATGGTCGGCCACTTCCTGCTCGCCGTGCCCGCCTCGGCGTCGTTCTTCGCCGGCCTGGTCTTCATCGCGGTCGGCTCCGGCCTGCTGAAGGCCAACATCTCGACCATGGTCGGCCACCTCTACGACGGGCCCAACGACCCGCGCCGGGACGGCGGCTTCACGATCTTCTACATGGGCATCAACCTCGGTGCCTTCCTCGCGCCGCTGGCCATCGGCACCGTCGGCCAGAAGATCGACTGGCACCTGGGCTTCGCGATGGCCGGCGTCGGCATGGCCCTCGGCCTGATCCAGTACCTGCTGGGCACCCGCCACCTCAGCCCGCGCTCCAACGTGGTCAGCGCCCCGATCACCCCCGACGAGCGCCGCAACGTGCTGCGCAAGGCCGGCCTGTGGCTGGCCGCCGCCGCGGTGTTCTACGGCGTGGTCGTCGGCACCGGCAACTTCAGCGTCGCCTGGGCGATCTGGCCGCTCTCGCTGGCCGGCATCGCCGTCCCCGTCCTGGTCTTCAGCCGGATCCGCCGCGACCCCGACCTGACCGGCCAGGAGCGCTCGCGGATGAGCGGCTACCTGTGGTTCTTCGCCGCCGCCGCGGTGTTCTGGATGATCTACGACCAGTCCGGTTCGACGCTCAGCGTGTTCGCCGACCGCAACACCGCCGGCAGCCTGTTCGGCTTCTCGTTCCCGTCCAGCTGGTTCCAGTCGCTGAACCCGCTGTACATCATGGCGCTCGCCCCGGTGTTCGCCTGGCTGTGGAACGCCGCCGCCCGCCGCAACCGCAACCCCTCCACCACCTCCAAGTTCGCCTTCGGCCTGCTGATGATCGGCGTGTCGTTCCTGGTGATGATGCTGGCGATGGCGGCGGCCGGCGGCGGCGCCAAGGTCACCCCGCTGTGGCTGGCCATGGTCTACCTGATCCAGACCACCGGCGAGCTCACCCTCTCCCCCGTCGGCCTGTCCGTCACCACCAAGCTGGCGCCCGCCAAGTACGCCAGCCAGATGATGGGCATCTGGTTCCTCGCGGTCACCGCCGGCGACTGCGTGGCCGCCCTGGCCCAGCTGGCGCTGGGCGACAGCGTGGTCGGCTCCACCTGGTACTTCGCCGTCCAGGGCCTGCTGGCCATCGCCGCCGGCGTCGGCCTGTTCGCCGCCCGCGGCCGGGTCGGCAAGCTGATGGGCGACGTTCGCTAGGCCCGTCCGGCCGATCCCCGTCGGATCGCCCCCCAGCCCTTGGGAGCTGGGGGGCGATTCGGTGTTCCGCCCCCGGCGGCGGAACCCTACGATGCGCAGATGTGCTTCCGTCGAATCAGTTCGAGCCGGCACTTCGTCTGCCTGGCCTGCCGGGCCTCCTGCAAGAAGAGGTCGGAGCCGCGGCGAGTGCACCACTGCCCGCGGTGCCGGGGCGAGCTGATCGACGCAGGTCACGACCTCGCCGTGCCGGCCCGCCGCGACACCGCCGGCTGGCGCGCGCTCACCGCGCTGCTGAACGCCGGAGTCACCTTCCACTCCTCCTGCTGCGACGGCCCCGGCTGGCGGCCCCGTACCCCTCGCGAGGTCAGGACGCGGCTGGCGGCCTCGGCCGGCACCGGGATCCCCGCGTCCACGGCACTCACCACCCTGGACCTGGACGAGCCGGCGGCGAAGAAGCGTCCCCGCCGCTGACGCCCGGCGACCCGCCTCGCGTCGGCCACCGCCCTTGGAGCCCGCCGGCTAGACCTTCCGGACCCCGCCCTGCCAGACGGCGGCGGTCAACGGGACGCCCGGACGGTACGCCAGGTGCACGTGCGACGGCGCGTCCAGCAGCAGCAGGTCCGCCCGGGCACCCGGGGAGACCCGGCCCACGTCGGTGCGGCGCAGCGCCAGCGCCCCGCCCGTGGTGGCGGCGTGCACCGCCTCGTCGGGGGTCATGCCCATCTCGCGCACCGCGACGGCCAGGCAGAACGGCATCGAGCTGGTGAAGCTGGAGCCCGGGTTGCAGTCCGTGGACAGCGCGACCCGCACCCCGGCGTCCAGGAGCCGCCGGGCGTCCGGGTAGGGCGCCCGGGTGGAGAACTCCGCGCCCGGCAGCAGGGTGGCCACCGTGTCGCCGTCGGCCAGCGCCGCCACGTCCTGGTCGGTCAGGTGCGTGCAGTGGTCGGCGGACGCCGCGCCCAGCTCCACCGCGAGCTGCACGCCCGGGCCGAAGCTCAGCTGGTTGGCGTGGATCCGCGGCCGCAGCCCCTTCGCCATCCCCGCCGTCAGCACCGCCCGCGCCTGGTCGCCGTCGAACGCCCCGCGCTCGCAGAACACGTCCACCCACCGCGCGAACGGGGCGCACGCCTCCAGCATCTCCCCCGTCACCAGCTCGACGTACCCCGCCGGGTCCTCCGCGAACTCGGGGCCCACCACGTGCGCCCCGAGGTACGTCGTCTCCTGCGTGTGCCCCGCCGCGATCCGGAGCGACCGCGCCTCGTCGACGGTGCTCAGCCCGTACCCCGACTTCACCTCCACCGTCGTGGTGCCCTGCCGCAACATCTCCGACAGGTAGCGGGTCAGGTTCGCGTTCAGCTCGGCGTCGGACGCGGCCCTGGTCGCCGCCACCGTGGTCCGGATCCCCCCGGCCGAGTACGGACGGCCCGACATCCGCGCGTTGAACTCCGCGGTCCGGTCCCCGGCGAACACCAGGTGCGAGTGACTGTCCACGAACCCGGGCAGCAACGCCCGCCCGGCGGCGTCGAAGCTCTCGTCCGCGGCGGGGGCATCGCCGGTCCGACCCACCCACACCACCCGATCGCCCTCCACGACCACGGCGGCGTCGGCCAGCAGCCCGAGCGGCCCGTCCCCGAGCTCCGGGTCGTTGGTCACCAGTGAACCGATGTTGTTGATCAGCAGACTCATGAAGGTCGTTGTCCTCAAGTGGTGTTCCGGCCCCACTCAACCCCCGCGCCCCGTCGGGGGCGCGGGGAACTGCGCGAGGCGGAAGGTGAACGTCGGTGAGGTCGCGCCTCAGGGGGTTTCGTTACCGCAGTGCGTCCACAGCGTCGGCCAGCTGCCCGGCAACGTCCGGCACAAGCTGGTGCACCCCGTCCTTGACGATGTGCCGCCCGCCCACCACCAGGTGCCGCACGTCCGCCGCACTCGCCGCGAACACCGCGATCTCCGCACCCAGTTCCGGGGGCGCGCCCGCCGTCCGCACACTGTCCAGCGCGACCACGCAGAAGTCGGCCAGCGCGCCCGCCTCCAGCCGCCCGGCCTCGGACCAGCCCAGCGAGGCGTGCCCGTCCGCCGTGCCGGCCCGGAGCAGCGCGTTCGCCGTCCAGTGACCACGGGTCCGGGTGCGCAGCCGTTCGTCGAGTTCCAGCGCGCGGGCCTCTTCGAACGGGTCGATGACGGCGTGGCTGTCGGAGCCGAGGCTGATCGGGCAGCCCGCGGCGGCCAGCCGCTTGGCGGGGCCGATGCCGTCGGCGAGGTCCCGTTCGGTGGTGGGGCACATGCAGATGGTGGTGGTGCTGTCGGAGAGGAGGCGGATGTCCTCGTCGGTCAGGTGCGTCGCGTGGACGGCCGAGGTGCGCGGTCCGAGGACGCCGTGGTCGGCGAGCAGCCGGGTGGGGGTGACGCCGTGCGCGGCGAGGCAGGCGTCGTTCTCGGCGGTCTGTTCGGAGAGGTGGACGTGCAGCGGGGCCTTTCGCATCGCGGAGAAGTGCGCGACGGTGCCGAGCTGTTCGGCGGGGACGGCCCGCACGGAGTGCACCGCGGCGCCGATCCGGGCGTGTTCCGCGCCGGTCAGCGACGAGACCCGGGAAGCCCAGGATTCGGCGTCGCCGTCGGAGAAGCGGAGTTGGGTCTCGGTGGGTTCGGCGCCGAAACCGGAGGACAGGTAGCAGGTGTCGAGCAGGGTGATCCGGATGCCGGCCCGTTGCGCGGCCTCGATCAGCGCCTCGCCCATCGCGTTCGGGTTGTCGTACCGGACGCCGCCGGGCGCGTGGTGCAGGTAGTGGAACTCGCCGACGGCGGTGATGCCGGCCAGCGCCATCTCGGCGTAGGTGGCGGTGGCGAGCGCCAGGTAGGTGTCGGGGTCGAGCGCGGAGGCGACCCGGTACATCGTGTCGCGCCAGGTCCAGAACGTCCCCGATCCGACCTGCACGCTGGACCGCAGTGCCCGGTGGAAGGCGTGCGAGTGCGCGTTCGCCTGCCCGGGCAGGGCGAGTCCGGCCAGCCGGACCGCCCCGGCGGGGCAGGGCCCGCTCTCGGGGGTGACCTTGGCGATCCGCCCGCCGGGGCCGACGGCGATCAGTACGTCGCGTCGGACCGCGTGGCCGTCGGCGTGCGGCAGCCAGGCGTGTTCGGCCCAGTACGTCACGACGGGCGGCATGCGAGGTCCTCCAGTACGTCGGCGAGGGCGGCGACGCCCGCGTGGCAGTCGGCCTGCTCGGCGTGTTCGGCCGGGGAGTGCGAGACGCCGGTGGGGTTCCGTACGAACAGCATGGCGGTCGGGACGGTGGACGCCAGGATTCCGGCGTCGTGTCCCGCTCCGGTGGGCAGCACGGGGGCGTGCAGCAGCCCGGCCAGGTGGTCGCGGAGCGGGCCGTCGAAGTCGACGACGGGGGTGAAGGATTCGCGGGTGAGGGTGACCCGGACGCCGTCGCGTTCGCCGCGTTCGACCGCCAACTTCTCGATGGCGTCGACGAGTTCACCGAGCGTCGCCTCGTCGGCTGCCCGCGAGTCGAGCCAGCCGCGGACGAGTGAGGCGATGGCGTTGGTGCCGTTGGGTTCGACGGCGACCTTGCCGAAGGTGGCGAGCGCCCCGGCGAGGCGGGCCTTCTTGCGGGCGCCGAGGACGGTGGTGGCGTAGGTGAGCATCGGGTCGCGGCGGTCGGCGAGCCGGGTGGTGCCGGCGTGGTTTGCCTCGCCATGGAAGTCGAACCGCCAACGGCCGTGCGGCCAGATCGCGCTGGCCACGCCGACCGGCTGTTCGTCCGTCAGCCACCGGCCCTGTTCGATGTGGAGTTCGACGAACGCGCCGATCCGGCCGAGCAGTTCGGGGTCGGGGCCGATCTGCGCCGGGTCGTGGCCGGCCTTGAGCATCGCGTCGGGCAGCCACACTCCGTCGGCGTCGCGCAGCCGGTAGGCGGCGTCCCGGTCGAGGACGCCGGTGGCGAGCCGGCTGCCCACGCAGGCGACGCCGAACCGGGCGCCCTCCTCGTCGCCGAAGTTCGTGATCGCCAGCGGGCGGGTCAACTCGGTGCCGCGCGAACGGAGTTCGTCGAGTGCGGCGAACGAGGAGATCACGCCGAGCGGGCCATCGTAGGCGCCGCCGTCGGGAACGGAGTCCAGGTGCGAGCCGGTGACGACGGCGTTCCCGGCGGTCGGGTCGCCGAGCCAGGCCCACTGGTTGCCGTTGCGGTCCATCTCGTAGTGCAGGCCGCGGGCGCGGGCCTGCTCCTCGAACCAGGACCGGCATTCGGCGTCGGCGGAGTTCCAGGCGTACCGGCGGTAGCCGCCGGAGGAGGCGGAGCGGCCCACGGGGAGCAGCTCCGCCCACATCGCGTCGAAGCCCTCGGTCACAGCTCGGCCATCGGGACGCGGACGCCCCGCTCCTGAGCAACTTCCGAGGCCCGGTCGTAGCCGGCGTCCACGTGCCGGATGACGCCCATGCCGGGGTCGTTGGTGAGGACGCGGCGGATCTTCTCGCCGGCCAGCGCGGTGCCGTCGGCGACGGTGACCTGACCGGCGTGGATGGAGCGGCCGATGCCGACGCCGCCGCCGTGGTGGATGGACACCCAGGACGCGCCGGAGGCGACGTTGACCATGGCGTTGAGCAGCGGCCAGTCGGCGATCGCGTCGGAGCCGTCGAGCATCGCCTCGGTCTCCCGGTAGGGGGAGGCGACGGAGCCGCAGTCGAGGTGGTCGCGGCCGATCACGATCGGGGCGGACAGCTCGCCGGACGCCACCATGTCGTTGAACCGCTCGCCGGCCTTGTCGCGTTCGCCGTAGCCGAGCCAGCAGATCCGCGCGGGCAGGCCCTGGAAGTGCACCTTCTCCTGGGCCATCTTGATCCAGCGGTGCAGCGACTCGTTCTCCGGGAACAGGTCGAGGACGGCCTTGTCGGTCTTGTGGATGTCCTTCGGGTCGCCGGACAGCGCGGCCCAGCGGAACGGGCCCTTGCCCTCGCAGAACAGCGGCCGGATGTACGCGGGGACGAAGCCGGGGAACGCGAACGCCCGGTCGTAACCGGCGAGCTGGGCTTCGCCGCGGATCGAGTTGCCGTAGTCGAAGACCTCCGCGCCGCGGTCCTGGAAGCCGACCATGGCCTCCACGTGCCGGGCCATCGACTCGCGGGCACGCTGGGTGAACTCGGCGGGCTTCTCGGCCGCGTAGGTCGCCATGTCCTCGAAGTCGACGCCGGTCGGCAGGTAGGCCAGCGGGTCGTGGGCGCTGGTCTGGTCGGTGACGATGTCGATCGGGGCGTCCATCGCGAGCAGCTGCGGCAGCAGGTCGGCGGCGTTGCCGAGCAGGCCGATGGAGAGCGGCTGCCGCTTGTCGCGGGCCTCGGTGGCGAGCTGCAGCGCGTGGTCGAGGCTCGATGCCTCGACGTCGAGGTAGCGGTGCTCGATCCGGCGGGCGATCCGGGACGGGTCGCAGTCGATGCAGATCGCCACGCCGCCGTTCATGGTGACGGCGAGCGGCTGGGCGCCGCCCATGCCGCCGAGGCCGGCGGTGAGGGTGATGGTGCCTTCCAGCGTGCCTCCGAAGCGCTTGTTGGCGACGGCCGCGAAGGTCTCGTAGGTGCCCTGGAGGATGCCCTGGGTGCCGATGTAGATCCACGAACCGGCGGTCATCTGGCCGTACATGGTGAGGCCGAGCGACTCCAGGCGGCGGAACTCCTCCCAGTTCGCCCAGTCGCCGACCAGGTTGGAGTTGGCGATCAGCACCCGGGGCGCCCACTCGTGGGTCTGCATGACGCCGACCGGCCGACCGGACTGGACCAGCATGGTCTCGTCCTGCTTGAGGCCCTGCAGGGTCTTCACCATGGCGTCGAAGGAACGCCAGTCGCGGGCGGCCTTTCCGGTGCCGCCGTAGACCACCAGCTTGGACGGGTGCTCGGCAACCTCCGGGTCGAGGTTGTTCATCAGCATCCGCAGGGCGGCTTCCTGCTGCCAGCCCTGCGTGCTCAGCCCGGTGCCCCGCGCCGCGCGAACCTCGCGCGGGCCGCTCGCCTGCTCTGCCATGGACCAGCCTCCTTGCGGATGGATTCATTCACGATCAAGCAGAGTGAATATATCCAAACAGCATCGGGCTGACCAGAGTTTCGAGCGCCCGCGTCGGCACCCGTTTCAGCTCTTCCCCTGATCCCCCGGCTGATCCCCCGGCCCACTCGGCGGGCTGTTCTCGCCCCGCAGGGCCGCCAGCCGGTGCCGGTACTCCTCCACCTCGATCTCGCCCCTGGCCAGCCGTTCGGCCAACAGCCGCTCCGCCTCCGGGACCTGGCTCTGCGGCGGGCTCTGCGGCGGGCTCCCCCACTGCGGCCCGTCCGACCGCCCGCCCGTCCGCCGCGTCGAGGACGCCCGCCACAGCGCGGCCAGCACGACGATCACCAGCAGCCCGAACAGCATGAACGTGATCCCGGGCAGCACCCACGACCAACCGCCGTGGTGGTAGTACCCGTGGTGCCAATACATGACCATCACCCGCCACCGCACCCGAACGGTGCGCCGCTTCCAGTCTGCGCCTCACCCGGCGGGGACGGCGCCCGGCGGGCATCAGGCCGGGCGGGCATCAGGCCGGGGCGGGCATCAGGCCGCGGTGGCCGTCAGGCCGGGGTGCCGGAGAGCAGCGCGGGTGCGCCGCCGGAGACGTCGTAGACCAGGACGCCGGTGTCGGTGGTGATCACGATGCGGTCGGGCCCGTCCCAGCCCGCGGCCTTGAACACGCCCTCGCCGGCCCACTTCCCGATCTGGCCGTACACCTGCCACCGCCGGGCCGACCAGCCGGAACCGTCCTCCAGCTCGACGAACCAGCCCTGGGACTCCGCCTCCATGCCGAAGTCGCCCTGGCGCAGCACCCGCAGCGCCCGGTCCGCGCCGCCGGGCGCGGCCTCGTGGTGCGCCACGGTGCGGCCGGATCCGCCGTGGAACAGCGCCGGGGCGCAGGCCAGCGCCCCCAGCATCCCGACCCACAGGAGCGTAACCGGCCACCGGCCGCCGCTCCGGCCCAGCACCGCCACGGCCGCCAGGAACAGCGCCACGGCCGTCAGGCACAGCGTGACCGGCCGGCCGAGCAGCTCGGCCACCGCCATCCGGCCGCCGGACCGGCCCTCCCAGGTGCCCCACCACGCGGCGGCCACCGCCAGCACACCACCGGCCGCGAACAGCCCGCCCAACCAACTGCGCATCGGTCTCCCCTCCCTGGCAGGTCACCCTAGCCGGGCGGGGTCGCCTGACCGGTCGTCAGGCCGCTTCGTCGCCGCCCCAGTCGATGCCGATCTCGGCGAGCCAGCGGCGGTCCTCCGCGTCCGGCTGGGGCGTCGGCTCGTCGGGGCGGGTCTCGTCGTTCTCGCCGGGGCGGGACGGTGGGCGCGGGATGTACTGGACCGGGCCGACGCCGTAGCGGGCGGCGGCCTCGTCGGCGGCCGGGTCGCCGGGTTCGAGGACGCCGATGTGGATGGCTTCCTCGTCGCCCGGGTCGAGCACGGTGAGTTCGGGGTGCGGCGGGCGGCGCAGCGCGATGCGGCGGCCGCACTGCGGGCAGGACCATTCGTCGGCGCCGGAGCCGAGCCGTCCGGTGAGTCTCATCTGGTGGATCGGTGGTGGCATTGGACTTCCCCCGTCCAAAGCTGTCTTCGTCCCTGTCGAGTCCCTACCGGGAAGATGCCCGTTCACGGCCGGTCGTCAACCCGGTGCGGGGGTGTCATTGGGGGAACAGGCGGTGTCATTCCAGGAACAGTTGACGGGCCGTCGCCGACTGTTCGATGGCTTCCAGTCGGGCCTCCGCGCCGGGGATCTCGTCGCACATCGCCTGGAGCAGGACCCGGCCGAGCATCATCGGGGCGCAGGCGGTGTCGAAGACCAGGCCGGTGCCGACGGCGGCGGGCAGCATCACGTCGGAGAGTTTGGCGACGGGGGCGAACGCGGAGTCGGCGACGGTCAGGACGGTCAGTCCGCACTCGCGGGCGACGGTGAGGGCGTCCATCAGTTCGCGCGGGTAGCGGGGCAGCGCGAAGCAGAGCAGGGCGGTGGCTCCGGCGGCGACGGCCTGTTCGAGGCGGTCGGCGAGCATCGAGCCGCCCTCGTCGATCAGCCGGATGTCGGGGTGGACCTTGGCGGCGAAGTAGGAGAAGCCGCCGGCCTGGGCGGAGGCGGCGCGCAGGCCGAGCACCGGCAGTGGGCGGGAGGCGGCCAGGATCCGGGCGGCGCGGACGATCGGCGCGGGGTCGGCGAGCAACTCGGCCAGGTTCCGCAGGTGTTCGATCTCGGCGAGCACGGCCTGCTGGTGCTCGTTGCGGACCACGTCGTGGTGGCTCTCGGGGGCGGCGGCCTCGCCGACGCCGAGTTCGCGCAGCTGCTTGCGCAGCGCCGGGTAGCCGTCGTAGCCGAGCGCGACGGCGAACCGGGTGACGGACGGCTGGCTGACGCCGGCGAGTTCGGCGACCTCGACGCTGGACAGGAACGGCGCCTCGGTGGCGTGCCGGACCAGTGAGTGGGCGATCCGCCGCTGAGTGGGGGTCAGCCGGTGGCCCTCGAAGAGCTGGAGCAGCCGGGCGGAGGGCCCGGTGGTCGTTCCGGTCTCGTCAAGGGCGGGCATGTTCGGGTACCTCCACATTCGGTTGGACGTTCGCCGGTGGCTTCGGCGGTGGGACGACTGTGACGCAGTCCCGGCAGGTGGGCAATGGCGTTTCGCCAAGCGGGACGGGCGCGTTCGGACAGTAGTCCGGCGCGCCCGTCCTGTGTCGTGCCCTTAGGGCCGGACAGGCCCTTAGGCGAGCGGGCCGGTCACCTGCTCCACGGCCCCGATCAGTGTGCCGGAGGCGACCAGCTCGGCGGCGGCCTCCAGGTCCGGGGAGAGGAAGCGGTCCCGGCCGGGCCCGCCGACGCCGGCCGCGCGGGCGGCGGCGACCGCGGCGGCGGTCGCCGGGGCGAGCACCCCGGTCTCCTCGGCGGCCTGTTCCCGTATCTCCAACGCCCGTGCGGAGGCGACGAGTTCGACGGCCAGCACGCGGCCGAGGTTGGCCACCGCCTGGCGCAGCTTGCGGGCCGCGGACCAGCCCATCGAGACGTGGTCCTCCTGCATCGCCGAGGACGGGATGGAGTCCACCGAGGCGGGCACCGCGAGCCGCTTGTTCTCGCTGACCAGGGCGGCCTGGGTGTACTGGGCGATCATCAGACCGGAGTCCACGCCCGGGTCGTCGGCGAGGAACGCGGGCAGGCCGTGCGAGCGGGCCTTGTCGAGCAGCCGGTCGGTGCGGCGCTCGGAGATCGAGGCGAGGTCGGCGGCGGCGATCGCCAGGAAGTCCAGCACGTAGGCGACGGGCGCGCCGTGGAAGTTGCCGTTGGACTCGACCCGGCCGTCGGGCAGCACCACCGGGTTGTCGACGGACGCGGCGAGTTCGCGGTCGGCGACCAGCGCGGCGTGCGCCAGGGTGTCGCGGCCGGCGCCGGCCACCTGCGGGGCGCAGCGGATCGAGTAGGCGTCCTGGACCCGCGGCGCGTCGTCCTGGTGGTGGCCGGTGAGGCCGGAACCGCGCAGCACGGCCAGCATGTTGGCGGCGGCGGCGGCCTGGCCGGGGTGCGGACGGATCGGGGCGTGCAGTTCGGGGGCGAGCACCTTGTCGGTGCCGAGCAGCGCCTCGAGCGTCATCGCGGCGGTGATGTCGGCGGTGGTGTACAGGCGCTGGAGGTCGGCGAGGGCCATCACCAGCATGCCGAGCATGCCGTCGGTGCCGTTGATGAGGGCCAGGCCCTCCTTCTCCAGCAGTTCGACGGGTTCGATGCCGGCGGCGGCGAGCAGTTCGGCGGCGTCCTTCTCGACGCCGTCGGGGCCGAACGCGGTGCCCTCGCCCATCAGGACGAGCGCGCAGTGCGAGAGCGGGGCGAGGTCGCCGGAGCAGCCGAGCGAGCCGAACTCCCGTACCGCGGGGGTGATTCCGGCGTTCAGCAGGGCGGCCATGGTCTGGGCGACCAGCGGGCGGACGCCGGTGCGGCCGGAGGCCAGCGTCTTCATCCGCAGGAACATCAGCGCCCGAACCACCTCGGTCTCCACCAGCGGGCCCATGCCGGCGGCGTGCGAGCGCACCAGCGAGCGCTGGAGCTGGGCCCGCAGTTCGGGGCTGATGTGGCGCACCGCCAGCGCGCCGAAGCCGGTGGAGACCCCGTACACCGGGCGGGGTTCGGCGGCGAGGGCGTCGATCCGGGCCCGCGCGGCGGCCATCTCGGCGAGCGCGTCCGGCCCGATCTCCACCCTGGCCCCGCCCCGGGCGACGGCGAGGACATCCTGGGCGCTGACGTCGGCCTTGCCGACCTGGACGACGACACTGTGCATATCCATATGCACATTCTCATCAGGTGAATGCGGATATGACAAGCAACCGGCGCCGCGTCCCCGGATGGTTGACTGGCCCGCGGAGGTGCGACACGGATGGCGCGGGCAACGGTACGGCGGCGAGTGGTGCGGCTGGACGGCGGGGAGCGCGGGGCGCGACCCGACAGTCTGGCGGCGGAGGAGCCGCTGGAGATCCGGATCGGCGGCGAGGCGCTGACCGTCACCATGCGCACCCCCGGCCACGACTTCGACCTGGTGGCGGGCTTCCTGGTCGGCGAGGGCCTGGTCGGCGCCACCGGGGAGCTCGCCGCGCTGCGCTACTGCGCGGGCACCGACGAGGACGGCGCCAACACCTACAACGTGGTCGACGCGGCCGTCCGCGGCGCCCGCCCCGCACTGTCCGCGCACCGCAACCTGCTCACCACCAGCGCCTGCGGCCTGTGCGGACGCGACACCGTGGACGCCGTGCGCACCCGCAGCCGCTGGGACGTCTCCGCGGACCCGCTGCGGCTCGACCCTGAGGTGCTCTACGCCCTGCCGGAGCGGCTGCGCGCCGCCCAGCGCACCTTCGACTCCACCGGCGGCCTGCACGCCGCCGCGCTGTTCGCCGCCGACGGCACCCTGCTGTGCGCGCGCGAGGACGTCGGCCGGCACAACGCGGTGGACAAGGTGGTCGGCTGGGCGCTGCGCGAGGGCCTGCTCCCGCTGCGCGGGCACGTCCTGCTGGTCTCCGGCCGGGCCTCCTTCGAACTGACCCAGAAGGCCGCGCTGGCCGGCCTGCCGCTGCTGGCGGCGGTCTCCGCGCCGTCCTCGCTCGCCGTCGACCTGGCCGAGGAGCTCGGCCTCACCCTGGTCGGCTTCCTGCGCGGCCGCACCGCGAACGTCTACACCCGCGCGGACCGGATCGCCGACTGAGCGTCGGCGATCCGGCCATGATCAGCGCGGCCAGAAGCTGGTGCGCCAGGCGTGCGGCCCGTGCGCGGGGACGGGGCGGGGAGTGCGGCTGGTCCACGCGGTGGCCGGGCCGCTCGCGGAGGCCGACGCGGCCCCGGCGGCGGCCCGGGCTTGGACCACCGCCAGGACGGTGGCCAGCTCCTCGGGGGTCGGCTGCCCGTGCAGCACCTGAATGGGAGTCATGTCGCGGGGTGAACCCTTCTGCTACAGCGGGATGTTGCCGTGCTTCTTCGGCGGCAGCGCCTCCCGCTTGCCGCGCAGCGCCCGCAGCCCGCGGACGATGTGCTTGCGGGTCTCGCTGGGCGCGATGACCGCGTCGACGTAGCCGCGCTCGGCGGCCAGGTACGGGTTGAGCAGGGTGTCCTCGTACGAGGCGAGCAGCTCGGCCCGGCGCTCCTCGCCCCGGCCCTCCGCCTCGGCGGCGGCGATCTCCCGCCGGTGCAGGATGTTGACCGCGCCCTGCGCGCCCATCACGGCGATCTGCGCGGTCGGCCAGGCCAGGTTGAGGTCGGCGCCCAGGTGCTTGGAGCCCATCACGTCGTACGCGCCGCCGAACGCCTTGCGGGTGATCACGGTGATCAGCGGGACGGTGGCCTCCGCGTAGGCGAAGATCAGCTTCGCGCCGCGGCGGATGATGCCGTCCCACTCCTGGCCTGTGCCGGGCAGGAAGCCGGGCACGTCGACGAAGGTCAGCACCGGGATGTTGAACGCGTCGCAGGTGCGCACGAAGCGGGCGGCCTTCTCGCTGGCGGCGATGTCCAGGCAGCCGGCCAGGTCCATCGGCTGGTTGCCGACCACGCCCACCGGGTGGCCCTCGACCCGGCCGAAGCCGACCACGATGTTGCCCGCGTACAGCGGCTGGACCTCCAGGAAGTCCCCGTCGTCCAGCACCCGCTCGATCACGTGCCGGATGTCGTACGGCTGGTTCGCCGAGTCCGGGACGATGGTGTCGAGTTCGAGGTCCTGCTCGGTGATCGTGAGGTCGGCCTGCTCGGGGTAGGCCGGCGGGTCGCTCAGGTTGTTGGACGGCAGGTACGACAGGAGGCTCTTGACGTACTCGATGGCCTCCTTCTCGTCGGCGGCCAGGTAGTGCGCGTTGCCGGACTTGGTGTTGTGGGTGCGGGCGCCGCCCAGCTCCTCCATGTCCACGGTCTCGCCGGTGACGGTCTTGATCACGTCGGGGCCGGTGATGAACATGTGCGAGGTCTTGTCGGCCATCACCACGAAGTCGGTGACCGCCGGCGAGTACACCGCGCCGCCCGCGCACGGGCCCATGATCAGCGAGATCTGCGGGATCACACCCGAGGCGTGCACGTTGCGGCGGAAGATCTCGCCGTACAGGCCGAGCGAGACCACGCCCTCCTGGATCCGGGCGCCGCCGGAGTCGTTGATGCCGATCATCGGGCAGCCGGTCTTCAGCGCGAAGTCCATCACCTTGACGATCTTCTCCCCGAACACCTCGCCCAGCGAGCCGCCGAACACCGTGAAGTCCTGGGCGAACACCGCGATCTGGCGCCCGTCCACGGTGCCGTAGCCGGTGACCACGCCGTCGCCGTACGGCCGGTTCTTCTCCTGGCCGAAGTTGGTCGAGCGGTGCCGGGCGAACTCGTCGAACTCCACGAACGAGTCCTCGTCCAGCAGTTCCAGGATCCGCTCGCGGGCCGTCAGCTTGCCCTTGGCGTGCTGCTTCTCGACCGCCGCGGCGGAACCGGAGTGCACCGCCTCGTCGATCCGCCGGCGCAGGTCGGCGAGCTTTCCGGCGGTGGTGTGCGGGTCGTGCGGTGCCTCGGCCATTGCGGTGGCTCTCCCTGCGTCCTCGGCCGCCGGCCCGGGGCGTGGAGGGTTACGGGCAGGGCGGCGCTGCGGTCTACCGTTGCGTAGCGTAGCCAGCGCGGGGGCGTCCGCGGCTATGGCCATCGACACATCGTGCCACTGCCCGGTTTGCGGGACGATGATGCGGCGTGCGGCTGTTGGCCGTACCTCTAGGGTGGCTGGGGTGAGCACTCCCGAGAGCCCCCGGCCCCGTCGTTCCGGACTGCGCGGCTTCGGCCACGGCGGCCCGTCCCCGTGGACCGACCTGGACCGTCCCCCGCTCGACGAGGCGGCGCTGCGGCTCGACCTGCTGCGCCCCGGCGCGCTGTGGACCTCACTCGATGTGGTGAGCGAGACCGGCTCCACCAACTCCGACCTGGCCGCCCGCGCCAAGGACGGCGCGCCCGAGGGCGCGATCCTGGTCGCCGAATCGCAGAGCGCCGCCCGCGGCCGGCTCGACCGCCGCTGGACGGCGCCGCCCCGCTCCGGGCTGTTCCTGTCGGTGCTGCTGCGCCCGCAGGGCGTGCCGATGGAACGCTACGGCTGGCTGCCGATCCTGATCGGCACCGCCGTCTCCGCCACCCTCGACCGGATCGCCGACGTCCGCACCGGCCTGAAGTGGCCCAACGACCTGCAGGCCGAGGTCGACGGCCAGGAACGCAAGCTCGGCGGCATCCTCACCGAACTCTCCGGCGGCGCCGTCGTCGCCGGCCTCGGCCTCAACGTCTCGCTGCGGCAGGCCGAACTGCCCGTCCCCACCGCCACCTCGCTCGCCCTCGCGGGCGCCGGGACCACCGACCGGGCGACCCTGCTGCGCGCCCTGCTGCGCGAGTTCGCCGAACTGTACGGCGAGTGGACGGCCGCCGCCGGCGACCCGCACGCCAGCGGACTGCTGCCCGCGTACACCGCCCGCTGCACCACTCTCAACCGGCCGGTGAAGGTCCAACTCCCCGGCGAGCGCGAGCTGCTGGGCGACGCGGTGGCCGTCGACGGCGACGGCCGACTGGTGGTCCGCACCGCCGACGGCACCCGGCACGCCGTCGCCGCGGGCGACGTGGTGCACGTCCGCCCGCAGAACTGACCGGCCCCCACCGGCCCGGTCTCACCCAGCGGGACCCTCGGGTCCGCTGCCGGGCGGATGCCCCGGATTACGCGATTCCGTGCGAACATTCCACCTGGCAGCGGTGTGAGGCTCGCCACTACCCCCTGCGGTGGTCGCGTAGCCGAACCCCGAGGACGGCAAGACACAAGTGCGCGAACGCACGGGGACGGACCGGTGACAGACAACGGCGGCGCCACCACGGGCTCCGGCAACGGCGGCACTCCCGCCGACGCGTACGACGGGACGGACGAGACCACCGTCGCGACCGACCTCGAGCGGCTGATCCTCGACGCGCCGCGCAAGTACACCCCGTACCAGGCCGCGCGCGTCGCCGAAGTCCCGATGGACCTCGCCACCCGCTTCTGGCGCGCCATGGGCTTCCCCGACATCGGCCAGTCCCGCGCCCTCAACGACAACGACGTGATCGCGCTGCGCCGCCTGGCCGGCCTGATCGAGTCCGGGCTGCTCAGCGAACCGATGGCGATCCAGGTCGCCCGCTCCACCGGCCAGACCACCGCGCGACTCGCCGGCTGGCAGATGGACACCTTCCTCGACAACCTCACCCAGCCCGTCGAACCCGGCCTCACCCGCTCCGACGTCGCCTACCCCCTGGTCGAACTGCTCCTCCCCGAGCTCGAACAGTTCCTGGTGTACGTCTGGCGCCGCCAACTCGCCGCCGTCACCGGCCGCGTCGTCCAGGCCGCCGAGGACACCGAGACCACCTCCGGCCGCCTCGCCGTCGCCTTCGCCGACCTGGTCGGCTTCACCCGGCTCTCCCGCCGCCTGGAGGAAGAGGAACTCGGCGAACTCGTCGAAGGCTTCGAGAACACCTGCTCCGACCTGATCGCCGGCCAGGGCGGCCGCGTCGTCAAGACCCTCGGCGACGAGATCCTCTTCGTCTCCGAGGACCCCGCCACCGTCGCCGAGATCGCCCTCTCCCTGGTCGAGACCCTCGCCAAGGAGGACAACATGCCCGCCCTCCGCGTCGGCATGGCCTTCGGCACCGTCACCTCCCGCATGGGCGACGTCTTCGGCACCACCGTCAACCTGGCCTCCCGCCTCACCTCCATCGCCCCCAAGGACGCCGTCCTGGTCGACGGCGAACTCGCCACGGCGCTGGAACACAACGGCTCCGCGACACTCCCGGAGGGCACCCCTGCCCCCGGCCACCGCTTCCACCTCCAGCCCATGTGGCGCCGCCCGGTCCGCGGCCTCGGCCTCGTCGAGCCCTGGCTGCTGACCCGCACCCCGGCCCCGGGGGCTTGAGTTTCTGATCGGGTCGCCACGAACGTCAGGTCATTGCCCGTCCCGCGATCTTTCCGACGTTCGCCTTCCGCCTCGCGCAGTTCCGCCCCCTCGCTTCGCTGGGGGTACCCCCAGCGCCCCCGGTTTCGCTCTCACCTGCCCAGAAATCCACCCATACCGCCATAGGCTGGACGAAACGGCCCGTGGGAGGGAATGTGGCGGCGATGAGCGATCAGGTTGCGCCGGACTCGCGGTTGCAGGCGGTGGTGGAGCTCGCGCAGGCGATGGCGGGGGCGATGACGCCGCTGGAAGCGGTGAACGCGGCGGCGGCCCGGGCGACGTCCGCGTTGGGGGCGACGATGGCGGCGGTCTCGGTGTGGGACCGCGAGTCGGGCCGGTTGCGGGTGCTGGTCAACCACGGGGAGCTCGCGCCGGGCGAGGAGGAGCTGCCCGAGGACGAGTCGTATCCGGTCGCGGACTTCCCGGAGATCGTGACGTACCTGGAGGAGCACTGGACCACCGGCCGACTCCCCCGCGCCTGGGTGCAGACGGCGGAGGATCTCGGTCCGCACGCCGGGCACCCGCTCCCGGCCTCCGGCGCGTTCTGCCGCTCGCGCGCCGCAGGCCTGCGACGGCGGGGCCGGGGCAGCTGCCTGGTCGCGCCGATCGTGCTGCACGGCCAGGCATGGGGCGAGCTGTACCTGGCGCGCGGGATCGGGATGCCGGTGTTCACCGATGCCGACGCCGAGTACGCGACCCTGCTGGCCGCGCAGATCGCGGCGGGCCTCGCGCAGACCGAACGGGTCGCCGACCTGCGCCGACTGGCGTTCACGGACGCGCTGACCGGCCTGGCCAACCGTCGCGCGGTGGATGCCCGGCTGGAGGAGGCGTTGAAGGCGCACGCCCGGGACGGCGCGGTGGTGTCGCTGGTCGTGTGCGACGTGAACGGGCTGAAGCGGGTCAACGACCAGTTGGGCCACGAGATGGGCGACCGGCTGCTGGAGCGGTTCGCGCACCAGCTGTCGCTGTCGGCGGCGAAGCTGCCCGGCAGCCTCGCGGCGCGACTCGGCGGGGACGAGTTCTGCCTGCTCACGGAGGGCCAGTCCGCGGACGAGGTGGTCGCGGTCGCGGAGGAACTGTGCACCCGCGCACTGGAGTTGACGGACGGCGAGGGCGTCGCCTGCGGGATCGCCTCGACCGGGGACTCGATCGGCCCGGTGACCACGGCGGACCGCCTGTTCCGGCTGGCCGACGCCGCCCAGTACCGGGCGAAGGCCGCCCGGGCGGCGCACCCGGTGGTGGCCGGCCGGGCCCAGGGACCGGGGTTCACCCCGGACCCGGTGGTACAGCTCGCGGACAGCCGCCGCGCGCCGACCGGACGGCCCAACGGCGAACGGCGACGGTTCCGCGGCTCGGCACACAGCGCGGACCCGGGACAGCTCCTGGCGGCAGCACTCGCGGCGCTGGACCAGGGCGGCGTACAGGGCGCGGTGACGCATCCGGCCGACACGCTGGGGCGTCTGTCGGTGGTCGCGGAAACCGCGTCACGACTGCTCAACGCCGTCGGCTGGTGGGTGTCGTACGTACCACCGGGCTCACCACTGATGCGCACCGCCCGGCACGCCGTGTACCGGATGACGGGCGGCCCCGCATCGGCCCGGGCCCGCACCCAGCGGGCCCAGATCGAAGCCCCGGACGCGGTGTTCGACCTGCGGCACTACCCACTGACCGGCCGCGCCGTCACCGGCGGATCGTTCGCCCTGCGGGTCGGCGCACCGGGCAACGACCCCTCCGAGGAGGCCGTGATGGTGGTCTCCGGCTACCGAGCGATGGTCGCCGCGGGCGGCGCCAACCCTGCGGGCGGCTGGCTGCTCGAACTGTTCGCCGACGAGAGCACGCTCCCACTCGGCCAGGTCGCCCCGGCCCTCCGCGCGCTGGTGGCGGTGGCCCTCTCGGGGCCGTGCTCCCCACCGCCGTCCTGACCGGGTGCGAAACCGGGGGCGCGAGCGGGTGCGAAGCCGGGGGCGCGGGGAACTGCGCGAAGCGGAAGGCACCCAACCGCAAGATCGCGACGCAGGACAATGACCTGCACTTGATCGCGACCTTGCGGACGTGACTTGCGCTTGTCGCGCAGTTCCGCCCCCTCGGCTTCGCCTGGGGGTACCCCCAGCGCCCCTGGTTGTGCTCTCCCTAGCGCGCGAACCGCCGACCGAGCGCGAAGCTGCCCGGGCCAACGGCAGCAATGAGCAGGAACGCCCAACAGAACAGCACGGCCGGCTCGCCGCCGTTCTGCAGCGGGAACAGCGCGTTCTCCTGGTGCACGGTGAAGTACGCGTACGCCATCGAGCCGGAGGCAATGAGCGCGGCGGCCCGGGTGCCGATGCCGAGCAGGACGAGCGCGCCGCAGGCGAGCTGGATGACGGCGGCGTACCAGCCTGGCCAGGTGCCGGCGGGGATGGTGCCGCCGCCGTGTGCCCCGCCGAGGACGCCGAACAGTGAGGCGGCGCCGTGGCAGGCGAACAGCAGGGCGGTGACGACCCGGTAGAGCGCGACGAAGTGCGGGCGGGCCGCGTCGGTGGCGGCTCTTGCGGTGGTGACGAGGTCGGACATGGGACTCCTCAGCCTGAACCAGTGGGGTGGTCTGCTGTGCGTGCCCTGACCTGGAGCCGACCTGCTGCCGGTTCGTGGGGGGAGTTCGGCGCCCCGCACGGCGCCGATCATGAACCGGACAAGTCAGCTGCTCCATTGCAGGGGTCGCGGAGCTCCGCGTCAAGCATGCGTCCGAACCATCACCCGTCCCAGGACTGAGTACGGATACTCAGGCGCCGCGCCGCACGCACGTTGCAGGCTGATCGAATGCTCTGGAAAGACCCCCGCGACGAGCCGTCGCCCGAGGCCCGCGAGGTGCAGCGCAGGCTGCGCCGCACGGCGGTGGTGCTGGCGGCGCTGGCCGTGATCGCGGCGGCGCTGGTGCTGGCCCGGCACGGTTAGGCTGAAGGCATGACCGCTCGCCGCCCGCTCGTTCTCGCGTCCGCCTCCCCCGCCCGGCTGGGCCTGCTGCGGCAGGCGGGCCTGGATCCGCAGGTGCGGGTGAGCGGGGTGGACGAGGACGCGCTGTCCGCGCCGACGCCCGGCGAGCTCGCGTTGGTGCTGGCGGTGGCGAAGGCCGGGAAGATCGCCGGTGAGCTGGCCGCCGAGCCGGGTGAGCCGCCGATCGTGATCGGCTGCGACTCGGTGCTGGAGCTGGACGGCCAGGCGCTCGGCAAGCCCGGCGACGCCGCCGAGGCGATCGAGCGCTGGCGCTCGATGCGCGGTCGCGCGGGCGTGCTGCGCACCGGCCACTGCGTGATCGACACCGCCACCGGCCGGCAGGCGCAGGCGACGGCGTCCACCACCGTCCGGTTCGGCACCCCGGACGACGCCGAGGTCGCCGCCTACGTCGCCTCCGGCGAACCGCTGCACGTGGCCGGGGCGTTCACCCTGGACGGCCGCTCCGCACCGTTCGTGGAGGGGATCGACGGCGACCCCGGCAATGTGATCGGCCTGTCGCTGCCGCTGCTGCGCCGCCTGCTCGCCGAGCTGGACGTCCGGATCACCGACCTCTGGGTCTGAACAGAACCGCTCAGCCCGCCGCGGGCGCGTGCTTGGCCAGGTAGGCCTGGACGTCGGGCAGTGCGCCGTCCTTGAGCAGCGGGGCGCCGTGGTTGCCGCCGGGGTAGAGCTTCAGCTGCTTGTCCTCGGCCACCGAGGCCTCGTACAGCGCCTTGGCGTTGGCGTTGAAGGGGACGTCGAGTTCCTCGGCGGCGAAGTAGGTCGGGATCTTCACCGACTTGACCGCGAGCGCCGCGTTGAACTGGCTGTACACGTCGGGCGAGCTGAGCGAGACCACGGCCTTGATCGGCAGCGGGCTGTCCAGTTTGGCGGCGACCAGGGAGGCTGCGGCGCCCTTGGAGGCGCCGATCAGGGCGATGCTGGTGACGCCCTTCTCCTTGAGGCGGTTGGCGGCGGCCTTGATGCCCTCGGTGACGTCGCCCTCGCTGGTGAAGGCCGTCACGGCATACCCGGCCTTGGTGAACTCGCCGAAAACCGGCGCCCATTCGCACAGCGATCCGCTCAGCTGGTGGGAGAGGATCAGCGCGGTCTTCGCCCCGCCGGCGTCCGAGTCCTGGTAGTAGGCGTCCAGCTCGGTGCCGCCCGCGGTGCCCGCGTCGAGGGCGAAGGAACCCTTTGCCGCCTGCGCCTTCGTCAGGCACCCGTAGGTCGCGGCGGTGGGCTCCGGGGTGGCCGCGGCCTTGGTCGAACTGCCGCTGCTGGAACAGGCGGTGAGCGCCAGGGCGGTCGCGGCGAGTGCGACGGGCAGCATGGAGCGCTTCACGATTCCCCCGTGAATTATTCGGATATGTGATGGTGGCTGCGACGCTAGGGACGGCCCCCGAACCCGGTCAATGGTCTGAACCATTCTGTTATGTCGGCCCGCGAAGAGAGTGACCGGATTCCGGTTCGCAAGGTGCGGAATCGGACAGAACCGGGGGCGTACATCTGTTGCACAGTTCCACCCCCGGGGCCGGTGGGCCGCCGTTAGGCTGGCGAGCCGGACCGGAAAGGGGCGTTGAGGAGCGGAACATGACCGATGGGGTGCTCAACGTCGTGCTGGGACTGGTCGCTTCGGCGATCAGCGCCGGCCTGGGCTGGCTGGCGCAGACGGTGCGCCGGCGCCGCCGGTTGGAGCGGGAGCGCGCGTTCTTCGGGCTGCAGTCCGGCGGCGAGGCGCTGCTGGTCGCCAATCGGCAGGTCTCCTCGTCCGATCCGCACAGCGTGGCCCGTGACGACGTGTACGCGCTGATGGAAGTGGCCGCGCTGGTCCGCGAGTGCGGGGCCCGGTCCGTGCTGACCTCGCACGACGAGGTGCGTCAGGGGCTGGGCGACAAGACCGAGTTCTGCGTGGGCGGTCCGGAGAGCAACACGCGGACCGGTGCGCACCTGGCGTCCTGGCTGCCCGGCGCGGTGTTCATCGCCCCGCCGGACGGTGCCGGGCATCCGGTGCGCACACTGCTGATCGGGGAGCGGGAGTTCGCCTTCCGGACGCCCGCCGAGCAGCCGGGCGGGACGGCGTACGTACTGCTGGCCCGAATACACCTGCGGCCGGGCAGCCGGCCGGTGTTCCTGATCGCCGGTCAGACCGCTGTCTCCAACCACGCGGCGGTGCGCTACCTGGCCGCCCACCACCGCTCGCTGGCCCGCCGGCACGGCCCGGACGGGGCGTTCGCGGTGGTGCTGCGGGTGGTCAACGCCCGGGCGTACGGCCCGGACGTGGTCGAGTTCGAGGCGGACGTGACCGCCGAGGCGACCGCCCCGCCGCAGCCGGCGGCCGCTTGAACCATGCTCCGGCGTGGCTGAGGCCACCCGGTCCACCGTGTTTCCCGAGCGACCCGCGCGCCCCGCGACCTGCGGTGCGTCGCCAATCGCCGTCGTCCGTACGGAAGTCGGGAAACCCGAGCGTGTGAGCACGCTCACCACCAGGGACTACTCGCCGGTAGCGCCCTTCAATCCATAGACTCGACGAGGTTCGAGAAGGGAGCCACAGTGCGCAAGGTGCTCATCGCCAATCGCGGCGAAATCGCTGTCCGCGTCGCCCGGGCGTGCCGGGATGCCGGTATCGCGAGTGTCGCCGTCTACGCCGAGCCGGACCGGGACGCGCTGCACGTGCGGGCGGCCGACGAGGCGTACGCGCTGGGCGGCGACACCCCCGCGAGCAGTTACCTGGACATCGCGAAGGTCCTGAAGGCGGCCGCCGATTCGGGCGCGGACGCGATCCACCCCGGCTACGGCTTCCTGTCCGAGAACGCCGACTTCGCCCAGGCCGTCCTCGACGCCGGCCTGACCTGGATCGGCCCTCCCCCGCAGGCGATCCGCGACCTGGGTGACAAGGTCACCGCCCGGCACGTGGCGCAGCGCGCTGGTGCCCCGTTGGTGGCTGGTACCGCCGACCCGGTGTCGGGTGCCGAGGAGGTGGTCGCGTTCGCGTCTGAGCATGGTCTGCCGGTTGCGATCAAGGCGGCGTTCGGTGGTGGTGGTCGTGGTCTGAAGGTGGCCCGTACGCTGGAGGAGATTCCGGAGCTGTACGAGTCGGCGGTGCGTGAGGCGGTGGCCGCGTTCGGCCGCGGTGAGTGCTTCGTCGAGCAGTATCTGGACAAGCCGCGGCATGTCGAGACGCAGTGTCTGGCCGACCGGCATGGCAATGTGGTGGTGGTCTCCACTCGTGACTGCTCGTTGCAGCGTCGCCACCAGAAGCTGGTCGAGGAGGCGCCCGCGCCGTTCCTGACGGCGGAGCAGAACGCCGAGTTGTACCGGGCGTCGAAGGCGATCCTGCGTGAGGCGGGTTACGTCGGCGCCGGCACCTGCGAGTTCCTGGTCTCCCAGGACGGTCTGATCTCCTTCCTGGAGGTCAACACCCGGCTCCAGGTCGAGCACCCGGTGTCCGAGGAGGTCACCGGTCTGGACCTGGTCCGTGAGATGTTCCGGATCGCCGACGGCGAGGAGCTCGGCTACGACGACCCGGAGGTCCGCGGTCACTCCTTCGAGTTCCGGATCAACGGCGAGGACCCGGGGCGCAACTTCCTGCCCGCGCCCGGCACCGTCACGCTGTTCGCCCCGCCGTCCGGCCCGGGCGTGCGCCTGGACGCCGGCGTCGAGTCCGGCTCGGTCATCGGCCCGGCCTGGGACTCGCTGCTGGCCAAGCTGATCGTCACCGGCACCGACCGCAAGCAGGCCCTTCAGCGCGCCAAGCGCGCCCTGGAGGAGTTCAAGGTGGAGGGCATGGCCACCGCCATCCCGTTCCACCAGGCCGTGGTCACCGACCCCGCCTTCGCCCCCGAGGTGCACGGCTCCGAGGGCCCGTTCACGGTCTTCACCCGCTGGATCGAGACCGAGTTCGACAACACCATCCCGGCGTTCGCGGGCGCCGGCGGCGACGGCGAGGAGCCCGAGGGCCGCGAGACCGTGGTGGTCGAGGTCGGCGGCAAGCGCATCGAGGTGTCGCTGCCGTCCTCGCTGGGCGTCGCCTCGGCCCCGGCCGCGGGTGCCGCGGCGGGCAAGGCGAAGCGCCGGGTGGGCGCCAAGAAGGCCGCCTCCGCGGTCTCCGGCGACACCCTGGCCTCGCCGATGCAGGGCACCATCGTCAAGGTCGCCGTCGAGGAGGGCCAGGTCGTCGCCGAGGGCGAGCTGATCGTGGTCCTGGAGGCGATGAAGATGGAGCAGCCGCTGAACGCCCACAAGGCCGGCACCGTGGTCGGCCTGAAGGCCGAGGTCGGCCAGTCGGTCTCCAGTGGCGCCGCGCTCTGCGAGATCAAGGACGTCTGATCCGTCCAGGAAGGGCGGCGGGAGTTCACCAACTCCCGCCGCCCATCCGGCTATTCGGCCGCCTCCAGCACCAACTGCTCGACGCCGCACAGGAACTGCGCCATCTGCGCGCGCTCCAGCAGCGCGCTGTCGGCGACCATCAGCAGCTCGATCGCGCCGGGCGCGGCGACCACGTCCACCGCGACGGACACCCCGGGGCGGGCCGGGAACGTGTCCGGGAAGCTCAACTCCCGTTCCACCAGAGGGACTTCGCCGACCCCGCCGGGCATCAGGGCGGCCAGTGGGTCCCGGGTGTCGTTCCAGATCACCGAGTGGTCGGCCAACTCCGCATCAGCCGAACGCAGTTCCTCCAGGTCGGCGTCCAACTGCGGCTTGTGGTACCCGGAGTGGCGGTAGGCGCTGAGCGCCGGGCCCTGGCAGCGGCGGACCGTCTCGTCGAACTCCCCGGCCAGCTCCGGGAGATGGAACAGGCCCTCCTGGGCGAGCGTCGTGACGGCCTCGGCGGACTGCGCGGTGAACCGGTTGCCGACCACCACCTGGAACAGCACCTCACGCTGCCCGCCCAGCCGCCCCAGTTCGGTCGCGGCGGCGGCCAGCAGCACCGTGGCGTCGCTGGTCCGCAGCCGGGCCGCGGCCCGCGGCAGCGCGGAAGCCAGCTCCGGGGAGCGCAGCACCGCGAACGGGAACCGCCGTTCCGGGTCCGGTTCGCCGTCCGGGCGCGGGAGTTGGGTGCGCGGGCCGGAGCTCAGCTTGTCCCGCCAGTACCGGCGGGCGGCGGCGTCCCGGCGGCGGCCGCGCGGCGAGTCCTGCTCGGCCGCCTCTTCCAGCGGCTGCGTGAAGTCCCGTTCGGTGCGCAGCTCGTCGGCGCTCCGCCCGGCGGCCAGCAGCGTCAGGTCGCGGACGGCGCGGCGCATCCCCCAGCCGTCCGAGGCGGTGTGCGACAGCACCAGCACCGTCTGCCGGACCAGGCCGTCCACCAGCACCAGGCCGAGCCGCACCGGCCACTCGCGCGGCAGGTCGAACGGCCGGTCGGCGAACTCCGCGAGCAGCTCCGCCGCCGCCCCGGCGGCCCGCTCGGCGCTGGAGCGGTGCAGCACGGCGACCGGCAGCGCCCCGTCCGCGTCCACCTCCTGCACCAGCTCGCCGTCCCGCTCGACCAGCCGGGTGCGCAGCGCGTCGTGCAGGTGCAGCAGCTCGGTGAAGGCGCGCAGCGCCGTCTCCAGCGGCAGGCCGGGCTCGACGGGCGCCGACAGCCGCAGGTTGTAGCGCGGCGCGTCGGGGCCCAGCTTGACCAGCGCGGTGTGGATGGCCCGCTGGCCCCAGGTCGCGGGGCCTCGCCCGCCCCGCGCCGACCGGACCGTCAACTCCGCTGTGCGGTCGAGCCGTTCACTCGATGCGTCCATGAGGCCAGACGCTACAAGCGGGGCGGGCGGAGCGGAACGGGGTGCGGTCAGCGGATCCGCTCGGCGAGCCGCGGGGCGACCGGCAGCGTGCCGTGCGGGGCGGGACGGCGCTGGCCGGGCAGCGGGGAGCCGGGGGCCAGGCCGGCCGGCGGGACGGGGCGGCGCGGCACCGCCGAGGACGGCTGCGGGTGCACCGTCGAGGTCTCGGCGGACAGACCGAGCGCGGCGACCGAGATCTGCACGCCGCAGTCGGCGAGCGCGTCGAGTTCGCGGGCCGTCGGGTCCTCGGCGGCGGTGTGCTCGTCGGTGACCAGCCGGGTGATCCCGTCGGTGGCGACGGTCTGGAACATGCTGTCCGCGCCGAGCTTGGTGTGGTCGGCGAGGACGATCACCTCGTTGGCGGACTGCACCAGGGCCCGGTCGACGCTGGCCGAGAGCATGTTGGCGGTGGACAGGCCGCGTTCGGCGGTCAGTCCGCTGCCGGAGATGAAGGCCTTGGTGACCCGCAGCCCGGCCAGCGACTGTTCGGCGCCGCTGCCGACCAGCGCGTAGTTGGATCCGCGCAGGGTGCCGCCCGTCATCACCACCTCGACGCGGTTGGCGTGCGCCAGCGCCTGGGCGACCAGCAGCGAGTTGGTGACCACCGTCAGCCCCGGCACCCGGGCGAGCCGGCGGGCCAGCTCCTGGGTGGTGGTGCCGGCGCCGACCACGATGGCGTCGCCCTCCTCGACCAGGCCCGCGGCGAGATCGGCGATGGCGCTCTTCTCGGCGGCGGCGAGGTGGGTCTTCTGCGGATAGCCGGGCTCCCGGCTGAAGCCGCCGGGGAGCACCGCGCCGCCGTGGCGGCGGTCGAGCAGCCCTTCGGCCTCCAGCGCCCGGACGTCCCGGCGGACGGTGACTTCGGAGGTCTGGACGACGCGGGCCAGCTCTCGGAGCGACACGGCTCCGTTGGCGCGCACCATCTCGAGGATCAACTGGCGACGTTCTGCAGCAAACACAGAACCGACGGTAACCCGAGTGACCGTCTGCTTTCAGGCGTTTGCACCTGGTAACTGGATTTGCTCACCTGAGAGCGGCGCACGACCGTACAATGCGCGCTCCGCCGGGCGGGTGAGCCGGGCGGCGTGCGCCCGGCTCGGCCCGAACGAGCCGGTGGAACGTCAGGAAGCGGCGCCTTCGCGCTTGCGAATGTGCAGCTGACGCGCCGCCTCGGCGGTGGAGCCGGACAGCGACGGGTAGACGGTGAAGGTGTTGGCCACCTGCTCGACCGTCAGGTTGTTGTCCACGGCCAGCGAGATGGAGTGGATCAGCTCGGAGGCGCGCGGCGCGACCACCACACCGCCCACCACGATGCCGGTGCCGGGGCGGGCGAACAGCTTCACGAAGCCGTCCCGGATGCCCTGCATCTTGGCCCGCGGGTTGCCGCGCAGCGGGAGCTTGATCTCGACCGCGTCCATCTTTCCGCAGGACACGTCGGCGTGGGTGTAGCCGACGGTGGCGATCTCCGGGTCGGTGAACACGTTGGACGCCACGGTCTTCAGGTTCAGCGGCTGCACCGCGTCACCGAGCGCGTGGTACATGGCGATCCGGCCCTGCATGGCGGCCACCGAGGCCAGCATGAAGACGCCGGTGCAGTCGCCGGCCGCGTACACGCCGGGGGCGGAGGTGCGGGAGACCCGGTCCACCTTGATCTGGCCCCAGTCGTTGACCGCGACGCCGGCCTCCTCCAGGCCCAGGTCGGCGGTGTTGGGGATGGAGCCGACCGCCATCAGACAGTGCGTGCCGGTGATCACCTTGCCGTCGGCCAGCGTGACCTCGACCCGGTCGCCGATCCGCTTGACGCTCTCGGCACGCGAACGGCCCATCACGTTCATGCCGCGGCGGCGGAAGACGTCCTCCAGCACCTCGGCGGCGTCCGGGTCCTCGCCGGGCAGCACCCGGTCGCGCGAGGAGACCAGCGTGACGTTGGAGCCGAGCGCCTGGTAGGCACCGGCGAACTCGGCGCCGGTGACGCCGGAGCCGACCACGATCAGCTCGCGCGGCAGCTCCTCCAGGTCGTACACCTGCGTCCAGGCCAGGATCCGCTCGCCGTCCGGCTGGGCGTCGGGGAGTTCGCGCGGGCGCACGCCGGTGGCGATCAGCACCGCGTCGGCCCGCAGCGCCTCGACGCTGCCGTCGGCGTGGTCGACCAGCACCTCGCGGGAGCCGTCGATGGCCTGCCCGCCGCTGCCGAGCCGGCCGCGGCCGCGCAGCACGGTGACGCCGGCCCGGGTGACGGCCTGGGTGATGTCGTGCGACTGGGCGATCGCCAGCCGCTTCACCCGTCGGTTCACCTTGCCGAGGTCCACCCCGACCACCCGGGCCGGGTCGGCGGCGTCCGGCGTGCCGTCCGCGACCAGGATGCCGAGTTCCTCGTACGAGCTGTCGAAGGTAGTCATCACCTCGGCGGTGGCGATCAGCGTCTTGGACGGCACGCAGTCCGTCAGCACCGCCGATCCGCCCAGACCGTCGCGATCGACGACGGTCACCTCCGCGCCGAGCTGGGCTGCCACGAGGGCCGCCTCGTATCCGCCTGGTCCGCCACCGATGATCACGATCCGAGTCACGTGCTCCATTGTCCCGCACGCCGGAACGGATTCCACGCCGGGGCCGTTGCTGTTGACCCTTGCTCCCGAAGATGGGGCCGAGGCTGCGGACGGACCTGCGCGGGCGGGCCGCTCCCGTAGGCTGGCGGTCATGTCGCTCTATGCCGCCTACGCCACCAACCTCGACGCCCGGCAGATGAGCCGGCGCGCGCCGCACTCCCCGCTGCGCGGCTCCGGCTGGCTGCCCGGCTGGCGGCTGACCTTCGGCGGCGAGCAGCTGGGCTGGGAGGGCTCGCTGGCCACCGTGGTGGAGGACGAGAAGGAGCAGGTCTTCGTCACGCTCTACGACATCGCCCCGATGGACGAAGAAGGCCTGGACCGCTGGGAGGGCGTGCAGCTCGGCATCTACCGCAAGGTGAAGCTGCGCGCGCAGACCCTGGACGGTGAGGTCGCGGTGTGGACGTACGTGCTGAACGACTACGAGGGCGGCCTGCCCGCGGCCCGCTACCTCGGTCTGATCGCGGACGCCGCGGAGAGCGCCGGCGCCCCCGACGACTACGTGCTGGACCTCCGCCGCCGCCCCTGCTGACGAGGCCTCCGCGCTTGCTGACGACGTCTCCGCGCTTGCGCCGGACGGGAGTTCGGGCGTAGTCCGGCCGGGCCGGCGGGGACGAATGGCGGCGTTCCGTACATTCCGGGTAACGATCCGGCATGGCTCGGCCCAGTTGTCTACGCGCGTAGGCAGATTTGACCTATCCTCGACCTTGTGAACGCATCTCCTCAGACGGTCGTCTCCGCCGACCCCTACGCCGCCGCCCGGGAAGCCGCCGACCGGCTGCGCGAACTCACCGGCGCCGAACGCCACGACGTCGCCCTGGTGATGGGCTCCGGCTGGGTGCCGGCCGCCGACGCCCTCGGTGAGACGCTCTCCGAATTCCCGGTCACCGAGCTGCCCGGCTTCCCCGCCCCCGCGGTGGCCGGCCACGCGGGCACCGTCCGCTCGGTCCGGATGCCCGGCGAGGGCGACCGCCGCGCCCTGGTCTTCCTCGGCCGCAACCACTACTACGAGGGCCACGGCGTGGCCACCGTGGTGCACGGCGTGCGCACCGCCGCCGCGGCGGGCTGCAAGACCATCGTGCTGACCAACGGCTGCGGCGGCCTGCGCCACGGCTGGACGCCCGGCCAGCCGGTGCTGATCAGCGACCACATCAACCTGACCGCGGACTCCCCGATCGTCGGCGCCAACTTCGTCGACCTCACCGACCTGTACTCCAAGCGCCTGCGCGCCCTGTGCCTCGAGGTCGACCCGTCGCTGGACGAGGCCGTGTACGTGCAGTTCCGCGGCCCGCACTACGAGACCCCGGCCGAGGTCAACATGGCCCGGGTGCTCGGCGGCGAACTGGTCGGCATGTCCACCACCCTGGAGGCCATCGCCGCCCGCGAGGCCGGCGCCGAGGTGCTCGGCATCTCGCTGGTCACCAACCTGGCCGCGGGCATCACCGGCGAGCCGCTCAACCACGCCGAGGTGCTGGAGGCCGGCAAGGCCTCCGCCGAGCGGATGGGCGCCCTGCTGGCGAAGGTCCTGGAGCGCATCTGACACCCCGCCCGGGAGGCGACTCCCGGGCGGCGCAGCACCTCTGACCGAGAATCGGCGCAGGACGACGGCGGCCACCGACGGGTTCGGTGGCCGCCGTCGCTCAGTTCGCCGCAGCACTGACACTCCTTCCACCCACGTACAGGGAGCGGGCCGCATGCCGAAGGCACCCACCACCGACCTCCTCGACCGGGCCCGGGCCTGGCTGGCCGAGGACCCCGACCCGCAGACCCGTGAGGAGCTGGCCGCGCTGCTGGCCGCCGCCGAGGGCCCGGACGCCGAGTCCGAGGAGCGGATCGCCTGGTCGCGGCTGGCCGAACGGTTCGACGGGCGGCTCCAGTTCGGCACCGCCGGCCTGCGCGGCGAACTCGGTGCCGGCCCGATGCGGATGAACCGCGCCGTGGTCATCCGCGCCGCCGCCGGCCTCGCCGCGTACGTCCGCGCCAACCCCGCGCTCGGCGACCTGATCGTGATCGGCTACGACGCCCGCCACAAGTCGCACGACTTCGCCCTCGACACCGCCGCCGTCGTCGTCGGCGCCGGCCTGCGCGCCGCGGTGCTGCCCCGGCCGCTGCCCACCCCCGTCCTCGCGTACGCCATCCGGCACCTGGGCGCGGCGGCCGGCGTGGTCGTCACCGCCAGCCACAACCCGCCGCAGGACAACGGCTACAAGGTCTACCTGGGCGACGGCTCGCAGATCGTCCCGCCCGCCGACGCCGACATCGCCGCCGAGATCGACGCGCTCGGCGCCCTCGCCTCCGTGCCGCGCGCCACCGAAGGCTGGGAGGTCCTCGGCGAGGACGTCCTGGACGCCTACCTCGACCGCGCCGCCTCCGTCCTGGAGGCCGACGGCCCGCGCGAGCTCTCCACCGTCTACACCCCGCTGCACGGCGTCGGCCGCGACGTGCTGCTCGCCGCGTTCGAACGCGCCGGCTTCCCAGCGCCCACCGTGGTCGCCGAACAGGCCGAGCCCGACCCGGACTTCCCCACCGTCGCCTTCCCCAACCCGGAAGAGCCCGGCGCGATGGACCTGGCCTTCGCCACCGCCCGCGCCGCCCGCCCCGACCTGGTCATCGCCAACGACCCGGACGCCGACCGCTGCGCCGTCGCCGTCCCCACCCACGACGGCGACTGGCGGATGCTGCGCGGCGACGAGGTCGGCGCGCTGCTCGGCGCGGCCCTCGCCGCCAAGGGCGCGAGCGGCGTCTTCGCCACCACCATCGTCTCCTCCACCCTGCTCGGCAAGATCGCCTTCGCGGCCGGCCTCGGCTACGCAGAGACCCTCACCGGCTTCAAGTGGATCTCCCGCGCCGAGGGCATCCGCTACGGCTACGAGGAGGCCCTCGGCTACTGCGTCGACCCGGACGGCGTCCGCGACAAGGACGGCATCACCGCCGCCCTCCAGATCGCCGAACTCGCCGCCGGCCTGAAGCGCGACGGCCGCACCCTCACCGACCTGCTGGACGACCTGGCCCTCGCCCACGGCCTGCACGCCACCGACCAGCTCTCGGTCCGCGTCGACGACCTCACCGTCATCACCGACGCCATGCGCACCCTCCGCGACAAGCCCCCCGTCGAACTGGCCGGCCTCACCGTCACCCACGCCGACGACCTCACCGCCGGCACCCCCGAGCTCCCGCCCACCGACGGCCTCCGCTACTACCTCAGCGGCCCCACCGTCACCTCGGCCCGCATCGTGGTCCGCCCCTCCGGCACCGAGCCCAAGCTCAAGTGCTACCTGGAGGTCGTCCTCCCGGTCGCCACCCACGACGTCCTCCCGGCCACCCGCGAACAGGCCCACGCCCTGCTGACCACCATCAAGCAGGACCTGGCGCTCGCCGCCGGCCTCGTCTGACCGTCCGTCGACTTCGCAAAGCAACAGGGCCCCGGGGAGAACCCCGGGGCCCTGTTGCTGTCTGCCGGGCGGCTCAGGTCGCCGCGATGACGGAGATCAGGGCGACCAGGCCCGCGAGGGTGGGGGCGATGACCCACCAGCACCAGGTGGCCTGGACCTCGCCGGTGGCGGCGGGGTTGTTGGCGTGGCGGTCGGCCTGTTCCTGGAGGGAGGTGACGACGGCGTCGGACCAGGCGCGGGTGGGGTCGAGCTGGTCGTGGCGCTGCGACTTCTTGCCGGTGGCGGGCAGGTGCGGGTCGCCCGCGGCCACGGCCTTGGCGGCGCGGCGGTTGGCCTTCTTGCGCTGGCGCAGCGAGACGGGGACCGCCCAGATCTGGAACTTGCGTCCGCCGGCGAAGAGTTCGACCGAGTAGCCGGCCTTCAGGCCCTCCACGCTGGCCCACGGCGCGACGACGGTGCGCAGCGGGTTGCGGACCAGCAGTCGCTGGTCGTTCGCCTTCACGATGGGCCGCAGGGTGTAGGCGGCCACCGGGAAGCAGAAGACGGGCGCGGCGGCGAGTGCGACCCACGGGGTGGCGCCGGTGCCGGAGACGATCGCGTCGCCGATCAGCCAGGCGGCGACTCCGAGCAGCATGACGCCCGCGATGACGCCGGGAACGGAGCGGTAGACGCGGTCGGCGTACTTGGGCCCGTTGGCGGCGGACCCCTGGTCGGGTGTCCGGTCGGATTCGGTCATGGCGTCGATTCTGCCCCAGGGGCACGGCCGTCCCCAATGGTGGCGGGGGCACGGGACGGTTACGAATGATCCGTCCCGTGACCTGGGGCGTTCAGACCTGGGGCGTTCAGGCGGTGCGGCGGCGCAGGGTGGCCGCGCCGAGGGCGAGTGCGAGCAGTGCGCTGCCGGCGACGACCGCGAGGTCGGCGAGCACGGGGCCGTCGAGGCCGCCGCGGGTGGTGATCCGGCCCATCGCGTCGACCGCGTAGGAGAGCGGGAGTACGTCGGAGATCGCCCGCAGCGCGGGGGCCATGTCGTCGCGGGGGACGAACAGTCCGCAGAGCAGCAGTTGGGGCAGCAGGACGGCGGGCAGGAACTGGACGGCCTGGAACTCGGTGGCGGCGAACGCGGAGACCAGCAGGCCGAGGGCCATGCCGAGCAGTCCGTCGGCGAGGGCGACGGCGAACAGCAGCCAGGTCGGGCCGGCCACGTGCAGGCCGAGCAGGCCGATGGTGAGGGCGGAGGCGACGGCGGCCTGCACCAGGGCGACCAGGCCGAAGGCGAGGGCGTAGCCGAGCAGCAGGTCGAGCTTGCCGAGCGGCATGGTGAGCAGGCGTTCCAGGGTGCCGGTGGTGCGTTCCCGGAGCATGGCCACCGAGGTGACCAGGAACATCACCATCAGCGGGAAGACGCCGAGCAGTTCGGGTCCGATCCGGTCGAAGGTGCCGGGCTGCCGGTCGTACATGTACTTGAGCAGCACCAGCAGCAGGCAGGGGACGGCCAGCAGCATGGCGATGGTGCGCGGGTCGTGGCGCAGTTGGGCGAGGACGCGGCGGGCGGTGGCCAGGGTGCGGCGGGTGGCGGCGCTCATCGGACGGTCTCCTGCGGCTGCTGCACGAGGGTGAGGAAGGCGCTCTCCACGTCGGCCGCGCCGGTGGCGGCGAGCAGCGCGGCGGGGGTGTCGTGGGCGAGCAGGCGGCCGTCGCGCATCAGCAGCAGGCGGTCGCAGCGGGTGGCTTCGTCCATCACGTGGCTGGAGACCAGCAGGGTGGCGCCGCCTCGGGCGAGGGTGGCGAACAGTTGCCAGAGGTCGTGGCGCAGGACGGGGTCGAGGCCGACGGTGGGTTCGTCCAGCACGAGCAGTTCGGGGTGGCCGAGCAGTGCGGCGGCGAGCGAGACGCGGGCGCGCTGGCCGCCGGAGAGCCGGGCGACGGGGGTGCGGCGGTGGGCGTCCAGGCCGACCAGTTCGATGACCCGGTCGGGGTCGGTGCGCGGGGCGCCCAGAATGGCGGCGAAGTAGTCGAGGTTCTCGCCGACGGTCAGGTCGCCGTAGACGGACGGGGCCTGGGTGACGTAGCCGACCCGGTCGCGCAGGGCGGCGCTGCCGGCGGGGCGGCCGAGCACGGTGACGGTGCCGGCGTCCGTGCGCTGTACGCCGACGACGGCGCGCAGCAGGGTGGTCTTGCCGCAGCCGCTGGGTCCGAGCAGGCCGGTGACGGTGCCGCGGGGGACGTCGAGGTCGAGGCCGGGCAGCACGGTGGTGCCGCCGCGCCGGACGACGAGTCCGGTGATCCGGATCGCGGGGTCGTCGGCCGGCCCCGCCGCAGAATTCATCATGCGATGAATTCTGCGCGGCCACGCCAGGCCCGTCAAGGCCGCGGACACCCGCCGCAGTGAGCTGCGTCACCCACGTCAACCGGAGCGTCCCGCCGTTCGTAGCGACAGGTAAGCAACCGAAATCTGCCGAGGAGCCGACCGATGACCGAGGAGGAGTTCACCGAGTTCTACAGCCACTCGGTCCGCCGGCTCACCGGCCAGCTGTACGTCGTCACCGGCGACCTGCACGAGGCGCAGGACGTGGTCCAGGAGGCCTTCGTCCGCGCCTGGGGCCACCGCCGTACGCTTGACCGCGACCACGCCCCCGAAGCCTGGGTGCGCACCGTCGCGGGCCGCCTGGCGATCAGCCGCTGGCGGCGGACCCGCACCGCCGCCCGGGCCTGGCGGCGGCACGGCCGACCCGCCGACGTGGACGGCCCGGACCCGGCCTCCGTCGATCTGACCGCCGCGCTGCGACGCCTGTCCGAACGCCAGCGCCTGTGCGCCGCCCTCTACTACGTCTGCGACCTGCCGCTGGACCAGATCGCCGCCGAGACCGGCATGGCCCCGGGCACCGTCAAGGCCCACCTGTCCCGGGCCCGGGCCGCCCTCGCCCAGCACCTCGACACCCCCTCCGAGGCCGAGGAGAACCTCCGATGACGTCCATCGACGCGCGCCTGGCCGGCGCGCTGCGGACGGCCGCCGACGCCGCCTCCGCCCGCACCGCCGCCCCGCCCGCACCGCGGATCGCCGCCCTCGGCCGCCGGCGCCGCCGGGTCCGGGTCGGCGCGACCGTCACCGTCACCGCCTGCCTGGCGATCGCCGTGGGCGTCACGCTCACCCCCGGCCGCCCGTCCCGCACGGTCGGCCCGGCCGACGCCCCGTCGCTCACCACGCCGACCCCGTCCGCCGTCCCCGGCCCGAGCGCCTCCGCCACACTTGGCCCGTCCGGCCCGCAGGTGCCGACCGCCTCCCTGACCACCCCGCCGCCGCCCGTGCCCAGCAACACCCCGGCGCAGCCGTGAACCCCGACCGACCAGGACCCCCGATGCCCAGCACCCCGCTGACCGACCACCCGCCGATACCCGCCGTGCCGGGCCCGCGCCGGGCGGACGACCCGCCCCGCCCGGACCCGCTGGCCCGGCTGTGGCACACCGCCGGCCCGGCCGTCGCGGTGTACGCCGGCGCGCTGGCGCTGCACCTGACGCTGCTGGCCCTGATGATCACCCGGCCCGGCACCACGCTGACCGACCGGCTGACCTCCTGGGACGGGCGGCACTTCCTGGAGATAGCCACCGACGGCTACCCGGACAGCTACACGTACACCCCCAAGGGCGAGCTGACCGGCAACAACCTGGCGTTCTTCCCGCTGTTCCCGATGCTGGTCCGCATCGTGCACGCGGTGACCGGCCTGAGCTGGGCCGTCTCCGGCATCGTCGCCGCCCAGCTGGCGCTGCTCGCCGCCCTGGTGCTGATCCACCAGCTGATCAGCCGGCTGTACACCCGGCGCACCGCCACCGTCGTGCTGGTGCTGCTGGCGGCGGCGCAGCCGATGTCCCTGGTGTTCTTCATGTCGTACAGCGAGTCGCTGCTGCTGGCCACCGCCGCCGCCACGCTGCTCGCCGCGCACCGCCGGGCCTGGCTCACCGCCGGCGCGTTCGCCTTCCTCGCCGGGCTGACCCGCCCGGCCGGTATCGCCGTGATCGCCGCGCTCGGCGTCGCCGTCCTGCTGGAGATGTACCGCGAGCGCCGGGTGCTCGGCCGCCCGCTGGCCGCCACCGCGCTGGCCTGCACCAGTACCCCGTTGTACCTGTGGTGGGTCGCCGACCGGCTGGGCAGCGCCGACGCCTGGTTCACCGTCCAGCGGGCCGGCTGGAACACCCAGTGGGACTGGGGTTCCTCGCTGTGGGAGTTCCTGGTCCGCACCCTGCAGACCGGCGAGGGCTGGGTCCCGGTCTCGATAGCCGTCCTGGTGATCGCCCACCTGCTGGCCACCGCCCTGACCGTCCGCCGCACCACCTGGCCGCCGCTGCTGGTCTACGGCGCGACGGTGGTGGTGCTGACGCTGGCGCAGAGCAACTACTACCACTGCAAGCCCCGCCTGCTGGCCCCCGCGCTGATCTTCCTGCTGCCCGTCGCCGGCGCCCTCGCCCGGGCCCGCCGCTCCACCCAGGTGGCCGTCCTGGGCGGCGCCGCGCTGTTCGGCTGCTGGTACGGCGCCTACATGGTCACCGCCTGGCCGTACGCCATCTGACCGCCACTGACACCCCGTCAGACGATCCCGCCGCGGGGCTTGACAGCCCGCCGATAAGCGGTACGGCAGCAGCGGGCCGGTTCGGTACGATTGCGGCGGCCGGGCGGCTGCTGAGAACGCGTCGCGGAACCGGCCCTCGACACCCGCTCGCGGGCACCGCCACGTGCCCGCCGGAGAGCATCGGAGTTCCTCAGGATGACTCGGCAGTTGATCACCAGCGCGCTTCCCTACATCAACGGGATCAAGCACCTGGGCAACATGGTCGGGTCGATGCTCCCGGCGGACGTGTACTCCCGCTACCTGCGCCAGCGCGGCCACGAGGTGCTGTACATCTGCGCCACCGACGAGCACGGCACCCCGGCCGAACTGGCCGCCCAGGAGGCCGGGCTGCCGGTCGCCGAGTTCTGCGCCCGGGCGCACGACCAGCAGAAGGCCATCTACGACGGCTTCCAGCTGTCCTTCGACTGGTTCGGCCGCTCGTCCTCGCCGCAGAACCGGGAGATCACCCAGGAGATCGCCCGCGAGCTGCACGCCAACGGCTTCATCGAGGAGCGGGCGATCCGCCAGGTCTACTCGATCGCCGACGGCCGCTTCCTGCCCGACCGCTACATCGTCGGCACCTGCCCGCACTGCGGCTACGACAAGGCCCGCGGCGACCAGTGCGAGAACTGCACCCGCGTCCTCGACCCGACCGACCTGCTGAACCCCCGTTCGGCGATCAGCGGCAGCGCCGAGCTGGAGGTCCGGGAGACCAAGCACCTGTTCCTGCTCCAGTCCAAGCTGACCGACGAGGTCGAGGCCTGGATCGCCGAGCACGGCGACAGCTGGCCGGTGCTCGCCTCCTCGATCGCCCGCAAGTGGCTCACCGAGGGCCTCCAGGACCGCGCCATCACCCGTGACCTCGAATGGGGCGTCCCCGTCCCCGCCGACGTCTGGCCGGAGCTGGCCGCCGAGGGCAAGGTCTTCTACGTCTGGTTCGACGCCCCGATCGAGTACATCGGCGCCACCAAGGAGTGGGCCGACGCGACCGGCGGCGACTGGCGCTCCTGGTGGTACGAGGCCGACGACACCGTCCGCTACACCGAGTTCATGGCCAAGGACAACGTCCCGTTCCACACGGTGATGTTCCCCGCCACCATCCTCGGCTCGCGCCAGCCGTGGAAGAAGGTCGACTACGTCAAGGCCTTCAACTGGCTGACCTACTACGGCGGCAAGTTCTCCACCAGCCAGAAGCTCGGCATCTTCACCGACGTCGCGCTCGAACTGCTCCCCGCCGACTACTGGCGCTACTACCTGATGGCGAACGCCCCGGAGTCCGACGACTCCAGCTTCACCTGGGACCTGTTCGCCGCCACCGTCAACAAGGACCTCGCCGACACCCTCGGCAACTTCGTCAACCGCGTGCTGTCCTTCAGTCGCAAGCGCTTCGGCGACGAGGTCCCGGCCGGCGCGGAGAACAGCGAGACCGAGACGGCCCTCGGCGCGCAGATCGCCGACCTGCTCGCCGAGTACGAGACCCAGCTCGACGCGCTCAACTTCCGCAAGGCCGCGCAGGCGCTGCGCGCGCTCTGGTCGGCCGGCAACGCCTACCTCGACGTGACGGCCCCCTGGACGCAGATCAAGACCGACCCGGAGGCCGCGGCCCGCACCCTGCGCACCGCGATCAACCTGATCCACCTCTACTCGGTGGTCTCCGAGCCGTTCATCCCGACGGCGGCCAAGACGATCCGCGAGTCCTTCACGCTGGACGGCGACACCCGCACCTGGATCAGCGCCGACGAGGCCCGCTCGCTCTCGCTGGTCCCGGCCGGCACCGGCTTCACCGTCCCGCCGGTCCTGTTCGCCAAGATCACCGACGAGGACCTGGCCACCTGGACCGAGCGCTTCGGCGGCGGCGAGGCCTGACCTCCCCTCAGCCCGTCAGGTACCCCTGGACGGTGCGGCCCAGCAACGGGGCCAGCACCTCCGGGGGTGCCGAGGCCAGCGGCTCCACCCCGATCACGTACCGGGCCACCGCCAGCCCGACGATCTGCGACATCACCAGCTCCACCCGCAGCTCCGGCTGCTCGACGTCCAGTTGAGCCGCCACCCGGTCGACCAGCTCGGCCACCATGAAGGACCGCATCAGCGCCGCCACCTCCTCACTGGCCGCCGCCGTCCGCACCAGCGCGAGCAACCGGTCCCGCACCGCAGGCTGCTCCCACAACCCCAGCACGAACCCCGCCACCCGCTCCCCCACCGTCGCCGGATCCCCCCCGAACACTTCCGCGACCACCGCCTGCGGTTCGAACGGGAACTCCAGCGCGGCCATGAACAGCCGGTCCTTGCTCCCGAAATAGTGGTGCAGCAACGCCGCATCCACCCCCGCCGCCCGCGCGATCGCCCGCATGCTCGCCTTCTGGTACCCCCGCGCCGCGAATTCGGCCCGCGCCGCCACCAGCACGACCCCCCGAGTGTCCTCACCCCCGGGCCTCCGGCCCCTTGCCTTCGCTTCGCTCACCCCCAAATGGTGCACCACCAGGGGGCCCCGACAGGGGCTCGGGGAACGGCGAGGCCATGTCTGCGGATGATCAACAGGGCGCTGTGCGTTCCGGCGTTTCTGGTTCCCGTCTTAAGACCCGCCGCAGCCATGACCAGCCGCTGTCCCCGACCGCCGGCAACTCGGCCTCGCCGTTCCCCGAGCCCCTGGTTGATTCCCCGCCCCACCTACCGTCCCCCTACGCGCGTAGATATGCTGCTCTGGTGACTATGTCCACTCTTGCAGCCAACGCCCCCGGCGCCACGGGCGGCGGCCTCGCGGACGTCGCGGCGTCCGAGGCCACCTTGCGCCGTTTCCTGCACGGCCTGCCCGGGGTCGACCAGGTGGGCCTGGAGGCGCGCGCAGCGACTCTCGGCACCCGGTCGATCAAGACCACCGCCAAGGCCTTCGCCATCGATCTCGCCATCTCGATGATCGACCTGACCACGCTGGAGGGCGCGGACACGGTCGGCAAGGTCCGCTCGCTGTGCGCGAAGGGCCTGAGCCCGGACCCGACCGATCGCAGCACCCCGCAGGTCGCGGCGATCTGCGTGTATCCGGACATGGTCGAAACCGCGAAGTCCGCGCTGCGCGGCAGCGGCATCCAGGTGGCGTCGGTGGCCACCGCGTTCCCGTCCGGCCGGGCGGGGATGCCGGTGAAGCTGGCGGACACCGCGGAGGCGGTCGCCGCGGGCGCCGACGAGATCGACATGGTGATCGACCGGGGTGCCTTCCTCTCCGGCCGTTACCTGGAGGTCTTCGAGGAGATCCGCGCCGTCAAGGAGGCGTGCAAGCGTCCCGACGGCAGCTCCGCCCACCTGAAGGTGATCTTCGAGACCGGCGAGCTGCAGACGTACGACAACGTCCGCCGCGCGTCCTGGCTGGCGATGATCGCGGGTGCGGACTTCATCAAGACGTCCACCGGCAAGGTCGCGGTCAACGCGACTCCCCCGGTGACGCTGCTGATGCTGGAGGCGGTGCGGGACTTCCGCGCGGCCACCGGCACCCAGGTCGGTGTGAAGCCGGCCGGCGGCATCCGCACCACCAAGGACGCGATGAAGTACCTGGTGATGGTGAACGAGACGCTGGGCGACGACTGGCTGAGCCCGCACTGGTTCCGGTTCGGCGCGTCCAGCCTGCTGAACGACCTGCTGATGCAGCGCCAGAAGCTGCGCACCGGCCGGTACTCCGGTCCCGACTACGTGACGGTGGACTGACCATGGCGAAGACCGACAAGAAGACCGCGGAGAAGACCGCACAGCCCGTGAAGCCCTCCGGCCTGTTCGAGTACGCACCCGCGCCCGAATCCCCCGCCGCCGCGGGCGAGATCGCGACGTCCTACGGCCACTTCATCGGCGGCCGGTTCGTCGACTCCTCCGGCTCGGAGGCGCTGAAGACCGTCAACCCGGCGACCGAGCAGGTGCTGGCGGAGTTCGCGCAGGGCACCGAGGAGGACGTGGACCGCGCGGTGGCCGCCGCCCGCAAGGCGTTCGCCGACTGGTCGTCGCTGCCGGGCAGCGAGCGCGCCAAGTACCTGTTCCGGATCGCCCGGATCATCCAGGAGCGCAGCCGTGAGCTGGCCGTCCTGGAGTCGATCGACAACGGCAAGCCGATCCGCGAGACCCGCGACGTCGACCTCCCGCTGGTCGCCGCGCACTTCTTCTACTACGCGGGCTGGGCCGACAAGCTGGACTTCGCCGGCTTCGGCCAGAACCCGCGTCCGCTGGGTGTCGCCGGCCAGGTGATCCCGTGGAACTTCCCGCTGCTGATGCTGGCGTGGAAGGTCGCCCCGGCGCTGGCCACCGGCAACACCGTGGTGCTGAAGCCCGCCGAGACCACCCCGCTGACCGCCCTGCGGTTCGCCGAGATCTGCCGCCAGGCGGGTCTGCCGGACGGTGTGGTGAACATCGTCACCGGTGACGGCCGCACCGGCGCCGCGCTGACCGCGCACCCGGACGTCGACAAGGTCGCCTTCACCGGCTCCACCCCGGTCGGCCGGGCGATCGCCAAGCAGATCGCCGGCACCCGCAAGAAGCTCTCGCTGGAGCTCGGCGGCAAGGCCGCGAACATCGTGTTCGACGACGCGCCGCTGGACCAGGCCGTCGAGGGCATCGTCAACGGCATCTTCTTCAACCAGGGCCACGTGTGCTGCGCGGGCAGCCGCCTGCTGGTGCAGGAGTCGATCCAGGACGAGCTGCTGGACGCGCTGAAGCGCCGGATGGGCACCCTGCGGGTCGGCGACCCGCTGGACAAGAACACCGACATCGGCGCGATCAACTCGGCCGCGCAGCTGGCCCGGATCACCGAGCTGGCCGCCGCGGGCGAGCAGGAGGGCGCCGAGCGCTGGGCACCGGAGTGCGAACTCCCGGGCGCGGGCTACTGGTTCCGCCCCACCCTGTTCACCGGCGTCTCGCAGGCCCACCGGATCGCCCGCGAGGAGATCTTCGGCCCGGTGCTGTCGGTGCTGACCTTCCGCACTCCCGCCGAGGCGGTGGAGAAGGCCAACAACACCCCGTACGGGCTGTCCGCGGGCATCTGGACGGAGAAGGGCTCGCGCATCCTGTGGATGGCGAACCGGCTCCGGGCGGGCGTGGTGTGGGCGAACACCTTCAACAAGTTCGACCCGACCTCGCCGTTCGGCGGGTACAAGGAGTCCGGTTACGGCCGCGAGGGTGGCCGGCACGGTCTGGAGGCCTACCTCGATGTCTGAGACCACAGCGCGAATTGACGTCTTCAAGACCTACAAGCTGTACGTCGGCGGGAAGTTCCCGCGCTCGGAGAGCGGCCGGGTGTACGAAGTGACTGACGCAAAGGACCAGTGGCTGGCCAACGCCCCGCTGGGCACCCGCAAGGACACCCGGGACGCCGTGCTGGCCGCCCGCGCGGCCGTGAAGGGCTGGTCGGGCACCACCGCGTACAACCGCGGCCAGGTGCTGTACCGGGTCGCCGAGATGCTGCAGGGCCGCCGCGAGCAGTTCACCGCCGAGGTGGCCGCCGCCGAGGGGCTGGGCGCCAAGAAGGCGGCGGCGCTGGTGGACGCGGCGATCGACCGCTGGGTCTGGTACGCGGGCTGGACCGACAAGGTCGCGCAGATCGCGGGCAACGCCAACCCGGTGGCCGGGCCGTTCTTCAACCTGTCCACCCCGGAGCCGACCGGCGTGGTCGGCGTGGTCGCCCCGCGCACCGGTCACGGCTTCTCGCTGCTCGGCCTGGTGTCGGTGATCGCCCCGGCGATCGCCACCGGCAACACCGTGGTGGTGGCGGCCGCCGAACAGGCCCCGCTGCCCGCCCTGTCGCTGGGCGAGGTGCTCGCCACCTCCGACGTCCCGGGCGGCGTGGTCAACCTGATCTCCGGCCGGACCGCGGACATCGCCCCGACGCTGGCCTCCCACCAGGACGTCAACGCCCTCGACCTGGCCGGTGCGATCGACCAGGACGGCCCCGGCGCGGCGGCCGCCCTGGAGGCGTCGGCGGCCGATACATTGAAGCGAGTGGTCCGACCGGCCGCCGACCCGTCCGCCGTGGACTGGACGGTCAACCCCGGCACCGGGCGACTGCTCTCCTTCCTGGAGACGAAGACGGTCTGGCACCCGATGGGCATCTAGCCCGGCCCGACCGGCCAACTCCACACAGACCGGCCGCCCTCTGCGCCCCTACCCCCCCGGGGGCCCGGGCGGCCGCGACGGGCCCGCACTTCTCCCCCCCTGGTGCGGGCCCGTCCTCATGCCCTCCCACCCGAATCGGGGCCGAACGGCGGGTTACGACCAGCCCCTCGGATGCCCCAGACTGGTATCTCGTGAGTGACTCCCCGCTGAACCGCCGCCCGATATCCCGCGTCATCCTGCTGTCGGGCCCTTCGGGGTCGGGGAAGTCCTGCCTGGCCGAGCGCAGCGGGCTGCCGGTGCTGCAGCTCGACGACTTCTACAAGGACGGCGACGACCCGACGCTGCCGCAACTGCCGGACGGCGGTGGGCCGGACTGGGACTCGCCGGACTCCTGGCACCGCGAGCAGGCGCTGGACGCGATCCGCAGGCTGGCGTTCGAGGGGCAGGCCGACGTGCCGACGTACTCGATCCCGGCGAACGGCCGCTCCGGCCACCGCGTACTCGAACTGGACGGCGCCGCGGCATTCGTCGCCGAGGGCATCTTCGCGGCCGAACTGGTGCGCCGCTGCGAGGCGGAAGGCCTGCTCGGCGACGCCCTGTGCCTGCGCAACAAGCCCGCCACCACGGCCTGGCGGCGCTTCCGCCGGGACGTCCGGGAGGGCCGCAAGTCGATCCCCTACCTGCTGCGCCGCGGCCTGCGGCTGATGCGCTCCGAGCGCGGCATCGTCGCCCGCCAGGTCGAACTGGGCTCCTACGCCTGCTCGGGCGTCGAGGCGGGCCGCCGGATCGCGGCGGTGGCGCGGCAGTTGCCCGCCGAGCTGGTCTGAGGCGCGCGGGCATGGACGAGCGCTGGCTGGTGGCGGGGCTGGGCAATCCGACCCGCCGGTACGCGGGGACGCGGCACAACGCGGGCTTCCTGGTGGCCGACCGGCTGGCCGGGCGCCACGGCGCCCGCTGGCGCGGACTGACCACCCGCACCGCCTCGTTCGAACTCGACGGGCGCACCGTGCTGTTGGCCGAGCCGCAGTGGTCGATCAACCTGTCGGGGCGTCCGGTCGCGGCGCTGCTGCGTCGCCACCAGGTGCCGGTGGAGCGGCTGTTGGTGGTGCAGGACGACCTGGACTTCCCGTTCGGCACGGCCCGGCTGAAGCGCGGCGGCGGCCCGGGCGGCCACAACGGCGCCCGCTCGGTGCACCGGGCGCTGGGCACCGCCGACTACGCGCGGCTACGGGTGGGCGTGGGCCGGCCGCCGAAGGGCACCCGGGTCGACGAGTGGGTGGTGCAGCGGTTCTCCGACGCCGAGCAGGAGCGGATGCCGGAGCTGCTGGACCGCTGCGCGGACGCCGTGGCGGCGTTCGTGCTGCGCGGCCTGAACCGCGCCCAGGACGTGCTGCACACCACCGACGCGCGCTGACCGGGCCTCAGACCTCGTCGGGCAGGCCGCGGCGGACCAGCCAGGGCAGGAAGAACCAGAGGCCGGTGAAGACCAGCGCGATCACCGCGGTGATCGGGACGGCCGCCGGGAAGCCGAGGACCACGGCGAGGACCAGCAGGACGGCGCCGCTGAGTGCCATCGCCAGCAGGACCAGGCCGACCTGGGCGATCCGGGCGGAGACCTTGACGATCCGCCGCCGGTCGGGATGGTGGGCCAGGCCGCGGTGCAGGGCGACCGGCGTGGCGAGCACGGCGGCGGCGACCACCGACAGCAGCAGCACGACGACGTACAGGTCCTGCCGGACGTCGTCGAGTTCGGCGAACCGCGGGGTGAAGGCGACGCCGAGCAGGAACGCGAAGACGATCTGCACACCGGTCTGCAGCACCCGCAGTTCCTGGAGCATCTCGACCAGTCGCCGGTCGGCGCGGGCCTGCGGGGTCTCCGCGACAGGGTCGTCCATCCGCTCATTGTGGCGGCAGCCGGGCCGGGAGACGACGGAGGCGGGCCCCGGTGCGTTCTCCCCCGCACCGGGGCCCGCCTTCGTCTGTGGTGCCGGACGGCCCCCGACGGCCCGCTCCCCCGAGCGGTCCGCCGTCGTCCGGCACCTTCCCCCACCACCCCGTCCCCCACGGGAGTTCCTGTGGTCAGGCGACCAGCTCGCCGAAGGCGTGCACGGTGTCGCCCGAGCGGTTGAGCTGCTCGTCGTCGCGCATCCGGCGCAGCGCGCGCCAGATGGAGCTCTTCACGGTGCCGACGCTGATGTTGAGGATGTCGGCGATCTCCGGGTCGGTCCGGCCCTCGTAGTAGCGCAGCACCAGCATGGTGCGCTGGTTCTCGGGCAGCTTGGCGAGCGCCTGCCAGAGCACGGTGCGCAGTTCGGTGCCGCCCATGGCGTCGGTGTCGCCGGCGTGCTCGGGGAGTTCCTCGGTCGGGTACTCGTTGACCTTGCGGCGGCGCCAGGCGGAGATGTGCAGGTTGGTCATGGTGCGGCGGAGGTAGCCGCCGACCGCGGCCTTGTCGGTGATCCGGCCCCAGGCCCGGTAGGTCGAGAACAGCGCGGACTGCAGCAGGTCCTCGGCCTCGTAGCGGTCGCCGGTGAGGTGGTAGGCGGTGGCGTACAGGGAGGCGCGGCGCTCACGCACGTACGCGGTGAACTCGGCGATGTCGCGTGCCTCGTCCTTCGCGGCGGCCGGGTGCTCCCCCTGCGCGCCTCCCTGGTCGGCCTGCTCCCCACGGAAGGTCTGCGGCGCGAGCCGCAGCGTCCGTCCCGCGGCCGGGTTCCCTGCCCGGCCGTGGATGGTGTCCCCGCTCCTGGTCCCCACAACCGGGCGGCGGGTTCCGGCGCTGTGTGCGCATCCCCGTACGAGTACGGCGCCGGACTTCTCCTCCTCGTGACGCGGCCGGTTGGTGCCCAGCACGGCTGCACGCGGCCCGGCGTTTCGGGTCGTCAGCGTTGCGGTCATCGGGCACCCCCATGGTCGGTACGAGCGGTTCCTTGCTCGCCGCCGCACCGGGCCGGGCCTGGTGCGTTTGTTGCGGCGACAAGGAAAATCCTGCCGGTCGCTCGTCATGGAGGTGTCTGTCGACTGTCACAGGGCTGTCACAAGGGCGGCCGGTTCAAGGCATTCGCCGGCTCCGAGATGGCTGACGCCGGAGCGGGCCGGTCCGGTTCCCGGGTGCGCGAGGATCACCCGGGTGGGTGTTTCCTGGGTCAGGGTGGGACACAATGACCTCCGTGTCTTTCCTGCTTCTGATCGAGGACGACGACGCCATTCGCACCGGCCTCGAACTCGCCCTCACCCGCCAGGGTCACCGGGTCGCGACCGCCGCGTCCGGCGAGGACGGTCTGCGCCTGTTCAAGGAGCAGCGTCCGGATCTGATCGTGCTCGACGTGATGCTGCCGGGCATCGACGGTTTCGAGGTGTGCCGGCGGATCCGCCGTACCGACCAGCTGCCGATCATCCTGTTGACGGCGCGCTCCGACGACATCGACGTGGTGGTCGGGCTGGAGTCCGGCGCCGACGACTACGTGGTGAAGCCGGTGCAGCCGCGGGTGCTGGACGCCCGGATCCGCGCCGTGCTGCGGCGCGGTGAGCGGGAGAGCTCGGACTCGGCGGCGTACGGCGGCCTGGTGATCGACCGGTCGGCGATGACCGTCACCAAGGACGGCCAGGACCTCCAGCTGACCCCGACCGAGCTGCGGCTGCTGCTGGAGCTGAGCCGCCGCCCGGGGCAGGCGCTGTCCCGGCAGCAGCTGCTGCGGCTGGTGTGGGAGCACGACTACCTGGGCGACTCCCGTCTGGTGGACGCGTGCGTGCAGCGGCTGCGGGCGAAGGTCGAGGACGTGCCGTCCGCGCCGACGCTGATCCGTACCGTCCGCGGGGTCGGCTACCGTCTGGACCCGCCCGCGTGACCTCTTCCTTCTGCCTGGTGAGCTCTTCTTGACCGACGATCAGTCCGCGCCGCGCCGTGCCCGTCCGCTGTCCTGGCGGTGGTTCGGTTCGCTCCGGCTCAGTTCGCTGCGGGTCCGGCTGATCGCGGTGTTCGCCGCGGTCGCGCTGATCACCGCGGTGTCCGCGTCCGGCATCGCCTACTGGCTGAACCGCGACGCGGTGCTCCGGCGTGCCCAGAACGCCTCGCTGAACGACTTCCGGGGCTCGCTGACCCGCAACGTCTCCGACCTGCCGCTGCACCCGACCTGCCAGGACCTGGCCTCGCTGGCGGTGCAGGTGGCGAGTTCCGGCCTGGCGTACGACGTGGTGGTGGTCGACGACTCGCAGCCGGACTGCACCGCCTCGTCCGACCCGATCGCCTTCACCGTCAAGCAGGTGCCGGCGGCGCTGGTCACCGCCGTCAACAAGCCGCGCGAGATCGGCCCGAACAACCCGTACGAGTACCACCTGTACTGGCAGCGGGTGAACCTGGCCGGGCCGTACGTGGTCGGCGGGACGAAGGTGGCGCCGGGCGGGCCGACCGCCTACATGTTCAAGTCGCTGCAGAACGAGCGCGCCGACCTGAACACCCTGGGCTGGTCGCTGGCGTTCGCCACCCTGCTGGCGCTGGTCGGCTCCGCGCTGCTCGCGCAGGGCGCCTCGGCGACGGTGCTGCGGCCGGTGCGCCGGCTCGGCGACGCCGCCCGGCAGCTCGGCGAGGGCAAGTTGGACACCCGGCTCGACGTCGAGGGCAACGACGAACTCGCCGATCTGGCGCGGACGTTCAACCGCACCGCGGAGTCGCTGTCGGAGCAGGTCGCGGAGCTGAGCGCGCGCGAGGCGCAGTCCCGGCGGTTCGTCGCCGACATGTCGCACGAGCTGCGCACCCCGCTGACCGCGATGACCGCCGTCACCGACATCCTGGAGGACGAGGCCGACTCGCTCGACCCGATGATCGAGCCCGCGGTGCGGCTCGTGGTCTCCGAGACCCGGCGGCTGTCCGACCTGGTGGAGAACCTGATGGAGGTGACCCGGTTCGACGCGGGCACCGCCAAGCTGGTCGCCGACGAGGTCGACATGGCCGACCTGATCATGTCCTGCATCGACGGCCGGGCCTGGTACGACGCGGTCGAACTGGACGCCCCGCGCGGCATCCTGGCGGTGGTCGACCCGCGCCGTCTGGACGTGGTGTTCGCCAACCTGATCGGCAACGCGCTCAAGCACGGCGGCTCCCCGGTGAAGGTGAAGGTCCGGCAGGACGACGACACCCACACGGTGGTGGTGTCGGTCTCCGACGGCGGCCCCGGCATCCCCGAGGACGTGCTGCCGCACGTGTTCGACCGCTTCTACAAGGCCGACAAGGGCCGGGCCCGCTCCGAGGGCAGCGGCCTGGGCCTGTCCATCGCCGAGGCCAACGCCCGCATCCACGGCGGCACCATCACCGCCGCCAACCACCCGGAGGGCGGTGCCGTGTTCACCCTCACCCTGCCGCTCACCCAACCGCCCGCCCCCGGCCCGGAAGAGGCCCGATGACCACCCGCCGCCGCATCCGCGCCGTCGCCCTGCTGGCCGGCTCGACGGCCCTGCTCACCGGCTGCGGCATCCGCCCCACCGCGGTGCCGGTCGACGCCGGCGCGCCCGCCAGCCGCACCGCCTGCCCCACGCCGGTGCTGATGCCGGTCGCCCCGGCGGCGAGCCCGACCGCCACGCCTCCGGCCGCCCTGCCGACCGCGCCCGGCGCGTCCGGGAAGCCGCCCGCCAAGGCCGTGCCGACGCCGTCGGCCACGGCGTCGGCCCCGGCGTCACCGGCGGTGTCGGCGCCCGGGGTGTTCGGCGCGCCGTCAGCGAGCCACTGCCCCTGATCACTCGTCCGGCGGAACCACCTCCGGTACGGCGCGCGTCCCCCGGAATGTGCACACCAATGCGCGAACCGATCACACGACGGCGCCGTACCGGCAGCGGACGGCAGCCCGGCTGCTGTTGACCCTCCACCTGCTGGCACTCGGCTGGCTGGCCGTCCGCCCGATCACCGCACCCTGGACCGGCCCGTCCAACCTCACCCCGTTCGCCACCGTGCACCAGGCGCTCGCCGCCCACACCTTCCTCACCGCCCTCGCCTCCGGCACCCTCCCGCTGGCCCCCGTCGGCGTCCTCCTCCCGCTCGCCGTCGGCACCCCCCGGCGCGGCTGGCTGCTCTCCTTCCTGCGCACCACCGGCGCCGTCGCGCTCCTCGCCACCGGCCTGGAGATCCTGGCGGGCTGGGCCCCCGGCCACGTCCTCAACGTCGACAACATCCTGCTCGGCACCCTCGGCGCGGCCGCCGCCCACCTGCTCCTGATGCCCCCGATCCGCGCCCGCGCCCTGCGCCGCCCGACCGCGCCCCGCGCCGTGGCACCGCGGCAGGAAAGCCCGAAGGGCCGGACCCAGCCGCATCCGCGACCCGCCCCGGCCCTCCCGGTCCTCGGCTCCCCGGTGGCACCGCGCCGCTGAGCGCGCAGGTGCCCCCGGACGCGCCGGTGTCACTGCCCGGCGGCGCCTGCGGTCCGCTCAGCGGTTTCCGTCGAGGACGATCCGGTGGCCGCTCGCGTCGGCGGTCTCGTCGGCGGACGGCGGGGTGACCTCCACCGGCTCGCCAAAAGCGTCGAACCGGATCGCGGTGGCGCTGTCGCCGGTCTCGTTCGCCGACAGCAGGTACGGCCGGCCCTCGGCGGCGATCGCCACCGTGCCGGACGAGCCGTGCGGGCCGCCCTCGTCGGAGCGGAAGCCGAGGAACACCGCCCGGGTGCCGCTCACCTGCCGGACGCCGGTCTTGGTCCACTCCCCGACGGCCTTCAGCGGTCCGTCGCCGGTCGCCAGCCGGAACACCAGGTCGCAGTACCCGGCGTAGGACTTGCCGAGCTCGCCGGTGCCGGTCAGCCACTTGTCGGCCAGTGCGGGTCCGGCGTCCGGCAGCGCGGCCTGGAACATGGAGGCGGAAGGTTTCACCCACACCGTTCCGCCGTGCCGCCGCACCTCCGCCTCGACGCCGTCCTCGGACACCGTCCCGGTGCAGTCGCCGTCCCGGGTGACGGAGAGCGAGTACTCGAGCGTCCCGGCCTTCCGCCGCTGCCGGATCGTCCCGCGCAGCGAGGTCAGCTCCGCGCCCGCCTGCCGGGCCTTCTCCAGGACCTGCTCGGGCGTCAGGTCCTCCAGGCCGCCGCCCGCCCCCGCCACGGACGCCGCGTCGTCCCCGCCGGCGCGGTCCGGTTCGCAGGCCGCCACCGAGACCACCCCGGCCAGCCCCAGCACGACCAGCCCGACCAGTACCGCCGTGGTCGGCCACTGTTTCGCCCGCATCGCTCTCGCCCCTCGCTTCGTTCCCCGGTGATCCCGGTGCCGCGAGTCTTCCAGCCGCCCGGGGCCCGACACCACCGTTTCCGGAGGTTCGGACGGGGCGCGGCCCGCCTTGGTCTCGGGGTCCGTCCCGGAGTCGACCCCGAGGCCGGGATCACCCCGGGCGGGGAATGTCTCCGGGTCCGAATCCGCATCTCGGCGGACGGAAAACCGCAGGTCGCGGCGGGACGATGGAGTCAGCCCGGTCGGACCGCCCGACCCGGGAGCACTCCCTCGGAGGAGAAGATGAGCGTCCTCGCCCGTCCCCGTCACCACCGCATCCTCGGCGGCGTCTGCGCCGGCATCGCCCAGCGCTTCGGGCTCACCGCGTGGACGGTCCGGGTCATCTTCCTGGCGTCCTGCCTGCTGCCGGGCCCGCAGTTCCTGATCTACCTGGCGCTGTGGCTGCTGCTCCCCCAGGAGCCGTGACCCGCCCGCCACCGCCCATGACGAAGGGGCCGCCCCGCGGGGCGGCCCCTCGGCCGTGTCCGGATCCGGCGGTGGGTCAGCCACCCACGCCGGGCAGGGCCGGCAGGCCGGGGGCGCCGCCACCGGTCGGGGAGAGGCTGGTCAGCGTGCCGATGACGCCACCGACCGGGGTCTTGGCCAGGCCCTGGCCGCCGGGGACGGAGTCCAGGCCGCCGATCCGGTGGGCGGCCTCGGGCGCGGCGGCCTGCCGGCCGTCGACGCCGGCCGGGCCGACCTGCTCGGCGACCTGCCCGGTCTGTTCGGTCGCCTGGTCGGCGGCCTGGACCGGGGTACCGGCGGCCGGGTTGAGCGCGCCGGTGACGGTACCGAGCTGGTCGGCGCCGGGCAGCTTGCTCACGGCCCCGGTGGCGGCGCCGGTCACGGCCGGGTTGGTGAGCGCGCCGGTCGGCAGTCCGAGGCCGCCGGGGGCGACCGGCGCGGCCGAGGCGGTGCCCGCGGCAACGGCGGCGGCGACAACGCCGAGCACGGCGGTGCCGGCGGCCTTCAGAGTGGCCTGCTTCATGTGTGCGTCCTCAGTCCTGGTCGGGTCGGGGTCGCGGGCCCGGGGGATTCAGGGCGCGACCGTCACGCCGAGTCAGCAGTGACCGGCTCACCGTAGTGAGAGCGACGCGCCCGATTCAAAGCCGGCCACTCCCCCGAGTGATAAGTCCGACCATCTCCATGGACGTTGACCACGTGCCGGCTCGTCAGTCCCGCGGACCGAACAGCCACTCGGCCTTCAGCTCCGCGTACCCCGGCTTGATCACGTCACTGATCATCGCCAGCCGCTCGTCGAACGGCAGGAACGCCGACTTCATCGCGTTGACGGTGAACCACTCCAGGTCGCCCAGCGTGTAACCGAACGCGTCCACCAGGTGCTCGAACTCGCGGCTCATGCTGGTGCCGCTCATCAGCCGGTTGTCGGTGTTGACGGTGACCCGGAACTTCAGCCGCGCCAGCAGCCCGATCGGGTGCTCGGCGTACGACTCCGCCGCACCGGTCTGCAGGTTCGACGTCGGGCACATCTCCAGCGGCACCCGCCGGTCACGCACGTACGCCGCCAGCCGTCCGAGCTCCACCCGGCCGTCCTCGCCGACCGTGATGTCGTCCACGATCCGCACACCGTGACCGAGCCGGTCCGCGCCGCAGCACTGCACCGCCTCCCAGATCGACGGCAGCCCGAAAGCCTCGCCGGCGTGGATCGTGAAGTGGTTGTTCTCGCCCTTGAGGTAGTCGAACGCGGCCTGGTGCCGGGTCGGCGGGTGACCGGCCTCCGCACCCGCGATGTCGAACCCGACCACGCCACGGTCCCGGTGACGGTTCGCCAGCTCGGCGATCTCCAGCGAACGGGCCGCGTGCCGCATCGCGGTCAACAGCGTCCCGACCCGGATCCGGTGCCCGCGCGCCCGGGCATTCGCCTCACCCAACCGGAAGCCCTCGTTGACGGCCTCCACCACCTCGTCCAGCGTCAGCCCCGCCTCCAGGTGCTGCTCCGGCGCGTACCGCACCTCGGCGTACACCACGCCGTCCGCCGCCAGGTCCTCCGCACAGTCGGCGGCCACCCGGATCAGCGCCTCCCGGGTCTGCATCACCGCACAGGTGTGCGCGAACGTCTCCAGGTACCGCTCCAGCGACCCCGAATCCGCCGCCTCCCGGAACCACACCCCCAGCGCCTCCGGGTCCGTGGTCGGCAGCCCTTCGTACCCGCAATCGGCCGCCAACTCGACAACCGTCTCCGGCCGCAACCCCCCGTCCAGGTGGTCGTGCAACAGCACCTTCGGCGCCCGGACGATCTGCTCCGCCGTGGGAACACGCGGGACCGTGGTGCCCGCGAGAGTGATCTGCTTCTCCATTGCCGGAGCATAGCCCCTACGCGCGTAGATCGCCTACGCGACCCACGCCGCACTCGGGGCCTCCGCCAAGCCGCAGCACACCCCGGCCCGGCGGCGCGGCGACAGCACGAGGCGCCCCGGAGCGCCACAACCCGACGGTGTGAACGGGCGGTTCCCGCGCCGGACCACGCCGAGGGATCGGCGGGTGCGCAGGGCGGCGACTTCGAGCTCGACGACGCCCGGCCCCCTCGCCGGCCGCCCTTCCCCGCGAAGCGGACCCACCGCGAGGATGCTCCCCGACACGGCATCACGAAGTCCCGGAGCGCCACCGCCGGAGGCATGCGCGCCGGGCCCGGCCAGGGGCTCTCCCCCCACCTCCCCGCGAAGCGGAGCTCTCGCTCAGTCGTGCGCCAGAATGCTCCCCCGCCGCGACAGCACGAAGTCCCGGAACGCCGCCGCCGGCGGCGTGAGTGGGCGGGTCGCGTGCCAGGCGAGGCCGATGGCTCGGCGGGTGCGCAGGGCGGTGACTTCGAGCTCGACGGCGGCCGGCCCTTCCCCCGCCGCCCTTCCCCGCGAAGCGGACCCACCGCGAAGCGAACCCACCGCGAAGCGAACCCACCGCGAAGCGAACCCACCGCGAAGCGAACCCACCGCGAAGCGAACCCACCGCGAAGCGGACCCACCGCGAGGATGCTCCCCGACACGGCATCACGAAGTCCCGGAGCGCCACCGCCGGAGGCATGCGCGCCGGGCCCGGCCAGG
>NZ_JBICXW010000019.1:102400-145636 GCF_043200475.1 Kitasatospora sp. NPDC048407
CCCCGCCGCGACAGCACGAAGTCCCGGAACGCCGCCGCCGGCGGCGTGAGTGGGCGGGTCGCGTGCCAGGCGAGGCCGATGGCTCGGCGGGTGCGGGGGGCGGTGACTTCGAGTTCGACGACGCCGGGGCGGGGGACGAGCGCGGGTGGGAGGAGGGCGACGCCGAGGCCGGCGGCGACCAGGCCGCGGAGGGTTTCGACTTCCTCGCCCTCGAAGGCGATCCGCGGGGTGAAGCCGGCCTCGGCGCAGAAGCCCTCCATGATGTGGCGCAGCCCGTAGCCCTCCTCGACCGTCACCCACGACTCCCCGGCGACCTCGGCGAGCCGGATCCGGCGGCGGACGGCCAGCCGGTGGTCCGCCGGGACGGTCAGGTAGAGCCGCTGCTCGTCCAGCCGGCGCGCTGTCAGGTCGGGCGCGTCGGGGAGCGGGGAGACCAGGCAGAGGTCCAGCTCCCCCGCGCGCAGGCGTTCCAGCATCGCGGCGACGTAGTCCTGCACCAGCTGGAACCGCACCTGCGGGTGCCCGGCCCGGAACCCTCGCAGCAGGGCGGGCACCGCGTCCGTCCCCATGGTGTGCAGGAAGCCGAACGCGACCCGTCCGGCCGCCGGGTCGGCCTCCGCCCGCGCTGCCTCCGCGCCGCGCTGGACCTCGACCAGTGCCCGTTCGACGGCGTCCAGCAGCAGTCGTCCGGCCCGGGTGAGGCGGACGGTGCGGCCCTGCCGGGCGAGCAGGTCGACGCCGAGTTCGGCCTCCAGGCGGGCGACGGCGCGGGAGAGGGTGGGTTGCGGCATGCCGAGGAGTTGGGCGGCCTGGGTGACGTGTTCCAGTCGGGCGACCGCCGCGAATTCCGCCAACTGCGGTGCGAGGCGCGTCACATCGGTGTCCGGGCCGAGCTCGGCGAGGCGGACGGGGGCGGAGCTGCTCTCATGCGTCACAGCATGGATCTTCCCGCATTCATGCATTGGACGCATCAGGCCGCGCGGCCATAACGTCAAAGCCATGCAGCCTGCCAGTACCGAGGCGTTCGCGCCCGCCCCCGAATCCGCCACCGACCTGCGCATGCGCCCCGGCAGCCGGGACTTCCGCCGCGCCAACCTCGCCCTGTTCGCGGCGGGTGTCGCCACTTTCGTCCTGCTGTACTCCACGCAGGGCCTGCTGCCGATCCTCTCCGCCGATCTCGACCTGACGCCCGGCCAGGCCAGTTGGACGGCCTCCGCGTCCACCCTCGGACTCGCACTCGCCCTGCTGCCCGCCAGCGCCCTCTCCGACCGGTACGGGCGCACCGCCGTGATGACGGCCTCCACCCTCGCCGCCGCGCTGCTCGCCCTCGCGCTGCCGTTCGCCCCGGACCTCACCACGCTGGTGGTGCTGCGTGCCGTCCAGGGCGCGGCGCTGGCCGGGCTCCCCGCCACCGCGATGGCCTACCTCGCCGAGGAGGTGCACCCGTCGGCGCTCGCCTCCGCGATGGGCCTGTACGTGGCCGGCAACTCGATCGGCGGGATGGGCGGACGCCTGGCCTCCGGCTGGGTCGCGGCCGCCTGGGGCTGGCGCTGGGGGCTGGCGGTCTCGGCCGTCCTCGCGCTGCTCGCGGTGCTCGCCTTCCGGCTGCTGATCCCCCGCGCCCGGCACTTCCGGCGGACGCCGGTGGACGCCCGGGCACTCGCGACGACCGTCGCCGGGCACCTGCGCAACCCGCTGCTGCTGCGGCTGTACGCGCTCGGAATGCTGTTCATGGCGGTCTTCGGCGCGGTCTACAACACCGTCGGGTACCGGCTCACCTCGGCGCCGTTCCACCTGCCGGAGTCGATCGCCGCGTCGATCTTCGTGGTGTACCTGGTCGGCACGGCGTCCTCCGCCTCCGCGGGCCGTCTCACCGCCCGCTGGGGCCGCCGCGGCACCCTCTACCTGGCGATCTCCACCACCACGGCCGGCCTGCTGCTCTCCCTCGCGAACTCGCTGCCCCTGGCGATCCTCGGCCTGGTCCTGATCACCGCCGGCTTCTTCGCCGGCCACGCCACCGCGTCCTCCTCGGTCGGCCGCACCGCCACCGCCGGCCGTGCCCAGGCCTCCGCGCTCTACCTGATCGCCTACTACCTCGGCAACAGCCTCGGCGGCACGATCGGCGCCGACGCCTACCACTCCACCGGCTGGTCCGGCACCGCCACCGTCGCCCTCACCGCCATGGCCTGCGCGGCCGGCGTCACCCTGTACGCCACCCACCGCGCGACGACCGCCCGACGGGCGGTGGCCGTCGATACACTCCGGGCATGAGCATCGACCCTGCTACGTTCGCCAGGCTCCGCGAGATCGCTGATCTGCTGCCGCAGGTGCCGGGTATAGGGAAGATCGAGATCGCGGACGGCGAGATCGTCATGATGATGTCACCGGTGAGCCGTCACGAGCTGGCGGTGGTCCGGCTGGCTCGCCAGCTCAACGAGCAGCTCCCGCAGACGCACCCGGGGTACCTCGCCCACGGTGGGGCGGACCTGGAGGACCCTGGGCTGGGCCGGCTTCGGAACCCCGACCTGATGGTGTTCCCGGAAGCGGCTCTGGATGCGGAGAAGCCCGCGCTGCTGCCCCACGAGGTGCTGATGGTCGTCGAGATCGTTTCGGCGTCCAACCCCGAGAACGACTACCGCGCCAAGGTCGCCGACTACGCCGCCATGGGCATCCCGCTCTACCTGCTGGTCGACCCCCGCAAGGGCACCGGCATCGTCCACGACGAGCCGGGCTACACCCGCCGCACCGACTTCGTCTTCGGGGACGTCATCACCGTCGGCCCCTGGACCCTCGACACCGGCGTCCTGCGCACGTACACCTGACGGAGCGTGCACAGGACGCCGTGGCAATCCGTCAGGCGATCCGGTCGAGGACGATCGGGGCCGGGGTGAAGAGGGTGCCGGTGGGGGCGACGGTGATGGCGTCGGCAAGGGCCTCGATCGCGTAGGGGAAGCGTTCGGGGGTGTCGGTGTGCAGGGTGAGGAGGGGCTGGCCGGCGGTGACGGTGTCGCCGGGCTTGGCGTGGAGTTCGACGCCGGCGCCGGCCTGGACCGGGTCCTCCTTGCGGGCGCGGCCGGCGCCGAGGCGCCAGGCGGCGACGCCGACGGCGTAGGCGTCGAGGGTGGTGAGGACGCCGGTGGCGGGGGCGGGGAGGACGTGGGTCTCGCGGGCGACGGGGAGGGGGGCGTCGACGTCGCCGCCCTGGGCGGTGATCATGCGGCGCCAGTGGTCCATCGCGGAGCCGTCGCGGAGGGCGTCGGCGGGGTCCTTGCCCTGGACGCCCGCGGCGGCGAGCATTTCGCGGGCGAGGGCGAGGGTGAGTTCGACGACGTCGGCGGGGCCGCCGCCGGCCAGGACCTCCAGCGACTCGCGGACTTCGAGCGCGTTGCCGGCGGTGAGGCCGAGCGGGGTGGACATGTCGGTGAGCAGGGCGACGGTGGCGACGCCGGCCGAGCGGCCGAGTCCGACCATGGTGCGGGCGAGTTCGCGGGCGTCGTCGAGGTTCTTCATGAACGCGCCGGAGCCGACCTTGACGTCCAGGACGAGTGCGCCGGTGCCCTCGGCGATCTTCTTGGACATGATCGAGGAGGCGATCAGCGGGATGGCCTCGACGGTGCCGGTGACGTCGCGCAGGGCGTAGAGCTTCTTGTCGGCGGGGGCGAGGCCGTCGCCGGCGGCGCAGATCACGGCGCCGCAGTCGCGCAGGACGGCGAGCATTTCCTCGTTGGAGAGCAGGGCGCGCCAGCCGGGGATGGATTCGAGCTTGTCGAGGGTGCCGCCGGTGTGGCCGAGGCCGCGGCCGGAGAGCTGCGGGACGGCGGCGCCGCAGGCGGCGACCAGCGGGGCGAGCGGGAGGGTGATCTTGTCGCCGACGCCGCCGGTGGAGTGCTTGTCGGCGGTGGGGACGGCGAGCGAGGAGAAGTCCATGCGTTCGCCGGAGCGGATCATGGCGTCGGTCCAGCGGCTGATCTCACGGCCCGTCATGCCGTTGAGCAGGATCGCCATGGCGAGGGCGGACATCTGCTCGTCGGCGACCTCGCCGCGGGTGTAGGCGTCGATCACCCAGTCGATCTGGGGGTCGGTCAGTTCGCCCCGGTCGCGCTTGGCCCGGATGACGGAGATGGCGTCCATGCAGGTGCTCCAGAGAGGTGTGAAATGCGAAGAGTGCCGCGGGATGTCCTCCCGCGACACTCTACGCGCGTAACAATGTGATCAGCCAGCAGAAACTACAGCTTGTCCGGCCCGAACGCGTCCGGCAGGACCTCGCTCATCGGCCGGACCCCGGAGGGCAGTTCGACCAGCAGGTCCGGTCCGCCGTGTTCGTACAGCAGCTGGCGGCAGCGCCCGCACGGCATCAGCAGCTCGCCGGCGCCGTCCACGCAGGTGAAGGCGGTCAGCCGGCCGCCGCCACTGGCGTGCAGCGCGGAGACCAGGCCGCACTCGGCGCACAGGCTGAGGCCGTAGGAGGCGTTCTCCACGTTGCAGCCGGTGACCGTGCGGCCGTCGTCGACCAGCGCCGCCGCTCCGACCGGGTACTTGCTGTAGGGGGCGTACGCGTTGCGCATCGCCTCGCGGGCGGCGGCGCGCAGCGCCTCCCAGTCGACGGTGGTCACTTGGCCTGTCCCTTGCGGTAGATCTGGCCGTCGGCCTTGGGCATCCGCAGCCGCTGGGAGGCCAACGCGAGCACCACCAGGGTAATCACGTACGGGGTGGCGACGATCAGCGGACGCTGGACGGCGTCGGTGGTGACGTACCAGAGGGCGACGCCGCCGGCCACCACGATGGTGATCGCGCCGGCCAGGAACTTGCGGCGGTAGAAGTGCCACAGCGCGAGCGCCGCCATCGCGATGGCGACCACCAGCAGCAGCACGTGCACCGAGTCGGCGTCGCGCAGCTGGAGGCTGTCGGTGAAGCCGAACAGGCCCGCGCCGGCGGCCAGGCCGCCCGGCATCCAGTTGCCGAAGATCATCGCGGCCAGGCCGATGAAGCCGCGGCCCTGGGTCTGGCCGTCCCGGTAGAAGTGCGCGGCGACCAGCGAGAGGTACGCGCCGCCGAGGCCCGCGAAGGCGCCGGAGGCGATCACCGCGAGGTACTTGTACTTGTAGACGTTGACGCCCAGCGACTCGGCGGCGGTCGGGTTCTCGCCGCAGGAGCGCAGCCGCAGACCGAACACCGAGCGCCAGAGCACGAAGTAGCTGACGATCAGGAACGCGGCGGCGATCAGGGTGACCACCGACAGGTGGGTGGTCAGGCCGCGGAGGATGCCGGCCACGTCGGAGACCAGGAACCAGTGGTGCTGCTCGATGCCGTCCAGCCAGTTCGACAGGCCGGGGACGGTGATGGTGGGCAGCGACTCCGAGGGCGGCGACTGGCTCGCACCGGCGCCCTGGGCCTTGTAGTCCTGGTAGTAGATCCGGTTGACGTACGCGCAGATGCCGGGGATCAGCAGGTTGACGCCGACGCCGGACACGATGTGGTCGACGCCGAAGGTGACGGTGACCAGCGCGTGCAGCAGACCGCCGAGCGCGCCGCCCGCCATGCCGGCCAGCAGGCCGACCCACGGGTTGACCAGGAAGCCGCCCCAGGCGCCGCAGAACGTGCCGGCCACCATCATGCCTTCGAGGCCGATGTTGACCACGCCCGCGCGCTCGGACCACAGGCCGCCGAGGCCGGCCATGGCGATCGGCACGGCGGAGGACAGCGCGGCGCCGATCTGGCCCGAGGAGGTCAGCCCGTGGTTGCCGGTGATCGCACCGACCGCCGCGAACAGCAGCAGGGCGGCCGCGATCAGCAGCAGCACCACCGGCCAGGTCAGCTTGGACTTCTTCTTCACGGGCGCGACGGGCGCCTTCGGCTTGGCGACAGCGGTGCTCATGCCGCCACCTCCTTCTGGGCGGCCGCGGCGACGGCCTGCGCGGCGAGCTCGGCGCCGACCTTGTGCTGCTGGCGCTTCAGACCGAAGCGGCGCACCAGTTCGTAGGCCACGACGACGCAGATGACGATGGTGCCCTGGATCACCGGGATGATCTCGGACGGGTAGTCGCCCCGGGTGGGCAGCTGGGCGCCGGAGGCGTCCAGGAAGGCGAACAGCAGCGCGGAGAACGCGATGCCGATCGGGGTGTTGCGGCCGAGCAGGGCCACCGAGATGCCGATGAAGCCCAGGCCGACCTGCACGTTCTGGCCGAAGTAGTAGGTGTTCTGCATCAGTTCGGGCAGGCCGACCAGGCCGGCCAGCGCGCCGGAGACCACGATCGAGGTGATCACCATGCGCTTGACGTTGACGCCGGACGCCTTGGCGGCGGTCTCCGAGCGGCCGGTGGCGCGCAGGTCGAAGCCGAACCGGGTGCGGTTCAGGGTGAAGTGGAAGACCACGCCGACCAGCACCGCGATCACGATGAAGCCCCACAGGGTGCCGCCCTGGGTCTCGATCGCGAAGAAGTGGCTGGACTCGGAGATCTTCGCGGTCTGGATCGAGTTGGTGACGCCGCTGGTCTTCGGGGCCAGGATGCCCGGCACCAGCATGACGCCGATCACGGCGGTGGCGATGGCGTTCAGCATGATGGTCGAGATGACCTCGCTGACGCCCCGGTAGACCTTCAGCAGACCGGCGATCGACGCCCACAGGCCACCGACGAACATCGCGACGATCAGCATCAGCGGGATCTGCAGGAAGGCCGGCAGGTTCATCTGGGAGCCGACGAACGCGGCCATCATCATGGCCAGCTTGTACTGGCCCTCGATGCCGATGTTGAAGAGGTTCATCCGGAACCCGAACGCGGCGGCGGCCGCGGCCAGGTAGTACACGGTCGCCTTGTTCAGGACGGCGACCTGGCCGTCCGACGCGGTGCCGTAGTCCCACATGATCTTGAAGGCGCTGAACGGGTCGCGGCCGGAGACCGCCAGCAGCGAGCCGGCGATGATCACCGACAGCAGCACGGCCAGCACGGGGGCGGCCAGGCCGAGGCCGATCCGTTCCAGGTCGAACCGCTGCGGACGCGGCCGGTCGGCCGTTCCCGCAGCCGGGGGGTTGGGACTGGTCATGTGGCTACTCCCCCGCCTGCACGTGCTCGGCGGTGTCGGTGGGCGGAACCCGGTCGGAGACTATGTGGCCGGTCGCGGCACCGGTCATCGCGGTGCCCAGGTCCTCGGCGGTGACGGTGGCCGGGTCGGCGTCGGCGACCAGCGCGCCGCGGTAGATCACCCGGATGGTGTCGGACAGGCCGATCAGCTCGTCCAGGTCGGCGGAGATCAGCAGCACCGCCAGGCCCTCGCGCTGGGCGGAGCGGATCTGGTCCCAGATCTGCGCCTGCGCGCCCACGTCCACGCCGCGGGTCGGGTGGGCGGCGATCAGCAGCTTCGGGTGGTGGCTCATCTCGCGGCCGATGATCAGCTTCTGCTGGTTGCCGCCGGACAGCGACGCCGCGGTGACCTCGATGCCGGGGGTGCGGACGTCGTACTGCTCGACGATCCGCTGGGTGTCGGCGCGGGCGCCGGACGGGTCGAGCAGCACGCCCTTGGAGTTGGGCCGCTCGGTGACGTGGCCGAGGATCCGGTTCTCCCAGAGCGGGGCCTCCAGCAGCAGGCCGTGCCGGTGCCGGTCCTCCGGGATGTAGCCGATGCCGGCCTCCCGGCGGGCCCGGGTCCGGGAGCCGCTCAGGTCGGTGCCGTCCAGCGTGACGGTGCCGGCGTCCAGCGGCAGCATGCCCATGATCGCCTCGACCAGTTCGGCCTGGCCGTTGCCCTCGACGCCGGCGATGCCGAGGATCTCGCCCTTGCGGATGCGCAGCGAGATGTCGTCCAGCACCACCCGCTCGACGCCCTCGGCGTCCGGCTTGGCGATCCGCAGGCCCTCGACCCGGAGCATCTCCACGTCGGTGACGGTGGACTCACGGCTCTCCGGGGACGGCAGTTCGGCGCCGACCATCAGCTCGGCGAGCTCGCGGGCCGTCACGACCTTCGGGTCGGCGTCGCCGACCGTGGTGCCGCGGCGGATCACGCTGATCGCGTCGGCGACCGACAGCACCTCGTGCAGCTTGTGCGAGATGAAGATGACGGTGACGCCCTCGGACTTGAGGTCGCGCAGGTTGTCGAACAGCGCGTCGACCTCCTGCGGGACCAGCACCGCGGTCGGCTCGTCCAGGATCAGGATCCGGGCGCCGCGGTACAGCACCTTGAGGATCTCCACCCGCTGGCGGTCGGCGACGCCGAGGTCCTCGACCAGCACGTCCGGCTTCACGCCCAGGCCGTACTGGTCGGAGATCTCGCGGATCTTCGCCTTCGCCTTGGCGCCGATGCCGTACAGCTTCTCGCTGCCCAGGACGATGTTCTCCCAGACGGTGAGGTTGTCGGCCAGCATGAAGTGCTGGTGCACCATGCCGATGCCGCGGGCGATCGCGTCACCGGGGGTGGCGAAGGCCACCTGCTCGCCGTTGATGGCGATGGTGCCCTCGTCCGGCTTCTGCATCCCGTAGAGGATCTTCATCAGGGTGGACTTGCCGGCGCCGTTCTCGCCCATCAGGGCGTGCACGGTGCCGCGCTGCACGGTGATGTCGATGTCGTGGTTGGCCACCACACCGGGGAAGCGCTTGGTGATGCCACGCAGTTCGACGGCCGGTGTCGCCGTCCCCGCGCTGGGGGTGCCGCCGGGAGGGGCGGAGTCGGAGGGAGTGATGGCGATCTCCTGCTGGTCGTCGGGCGCTTCGTCGCGCTGGAGGCTCAGGGGGGCCGGGGTGGGGCAGCCGCTGGACGGACACCGGAGCGGCGGTGGAGGCACAGGCAGGGGCCCGGGGGATGCGCGTGACGCACCCCTTCCGAGCCCCTCCTTGTGATGCGTCAGACCACTGCGCCGCCCGGCGGGCGGGCGGCGCCGTGGCAGGGGATCAGCCCTGCGGAGCGGTCGGAACCTTGGTGGCGCCGCTGACGATCTGCGCGGTGGCGGCGTCGAGCTTGGCCTTGATGTCGTCGATGAAGCCACCGGTGGTGGCCAGCGACACGCCGCCGTCCTTCAGGTCGAAGTTCTTCTTGCCGGACTGGGCGCTGCCGTCCTTGGCCGACTTGATGAAGGTGAACACGCCGGTGTTCACGTTCTTCACCATCGAGGTGAGGATGTGGTCCTTGTACTTCGACAGGGCCGGCTGGCTGGCCTGGTCCGAGTCGACGCCGATGGCCCACTTGCTGCCCGAGGCGCTGTAGACGGCCTCGATGGCGCCGCTGCCGGAGGAGCCGGCGGCGGAGTAGATGACGTCCGCGCCCTTGTCCATCTGGCCCTGCGCGGCCTGCTTGCCCTTGCCCGGGTCGGCGAAGCCGGTGTTGTCCGGCGGGGTGCTCAGGTAGGTGACCTCGATCGCGATGTTCGGGTCGACGGACTTGGCGCCCGCCACGTAGCCGGCCTCGAACTTCTTGATCAGCTCGGACTGCACACCGCCGATGAAGCCGACGTGCTTGGTCTTCGACTTGAGGGCCGCGGCCACGCCCGCCAGGTAGGAGCCCTGCTCCTCCGAGAAGGTCAGCGAGGTGACGTTGCTCGGCTGCTCGGGCGAGAAGGAGTCGACGATCGCGAACTTGACGTTCGGGTTCTCCTTGGCGACCTTGTTGACCGCGTCCTGGTAGACGAAGCCGACCGCGATGACCGGGTTGAAGCCACCGGTCACCAGGGACTTGAGGCGCTGCTCCTTGTCACCCTCGGACTCACCGGACTTGGCCTCGGCCTCGTTGATGGTGGCGCCCAGCTCGGACTTGGCCTGGTCCAGACCACGCGCGGCGGAGTCGTTGAAGGACTGGTCGCCGCGGCCGCCGATGTCGTAGGCCATGCCGACCTTGAGACCCGAGCCGCCGGCACCGGCGTTGGCGTTGGTGGTGTCGGTGCTCTTTGCGCCGCAGGCGGCGAGCGAGGCGATGCCCAGGGAACCCGAGAGCACTGCCGCGGCGAGCTTGAGTGAACGGCGCAAGGGAGTTTCTCCTTCTCACACACCCGAATGGCGTGGTCGAGCGCCACCGTAACGCGCGTAGAACACAGTTGTGTTACGGCCTGCACGGGCCTCGCGGTTGTTATCAAAATGTGGTCGTACGCCCGGGCAAATCCGGACATAGCCGCACACTTGTTCAACTCCCGTTCCGCTACTGGCTGGTAGCGCGCCACCACGGTACGCCTCCGGCCCATACCCGCGAAGAGGCCGCGTCGCACTCGGCGACGCGGCCTCGTGGTACCGGACCGGAATCAGCTCAGCCCGACCCAGAACATCTGCACCGTGCCGTCGGCGTTCCTGTTCTGCGCCGGATCGAAGGTGGACGGCAGCGCGGTGGCGCTGTCCTTCAGCGCGGCGACCCGGTAGGTGGCCGGGGTGAGCCCGGCGTTCAGGAAGGCGCCCGGGTTCGGGAACGTCGACCCGCGCGCGAAGCTCGGCGGGGTGGTGGCGTTGGCCAGCAGCGCCACCCAGTGGAAGCCGGGACCCAGGGTGACCGGCTTGGACAGCGGCATCCGGCACAGCGTGTTCACCCCGCCCGACCAGGCCGTCGCCTGCTCCGCGGTGCCGGCCAGCAGCTTGCCGGTGCGGTCGTACACGCCGGCCACGTTGCCGGTGGTGAACCCGCCGCCGGTCCCCGCCAGCAGCACGGAGACCGCCGAGACGGTGACCGGCTGATGCGTCTCCACCCGCACCAGGTAGACGTTGCCCGAGGCCAGCCGGGCGCTCTGGTCGGACGCCGTGGCCGGGTCGAAGGACCAGGTCCCGAAGCCCGAGTCGGCGGGCTGTGGGGCGTTGCCGGTCGGGGTGATCGCGGGCGACGGCACGTTGTAGGACACGCCCGCGGTGGTGGTCACGTTGTGCATGGTGGTGCCGTTGTCCAGCACGGCGCCCGCGTCGTCGCGCACGCTCGCCTTGGTGCCGGTGAGCATGCAGCCGGTGAGCAGCACCCGCAGCGCGTGGTCGACGTACACGCCGTAGTCGGGGGCCAGCAGCCCGCCGGGCTTGTCGTCGCCGGAGACGTGGGTGGCGCAGCCGGTCAGGGTGACCGGGACGGCGGGGTCACCGGCGGAGGCGGTGATCCGGAAGCCCGCGTAGCCGCCCGGCGTGACGTTGTTGTTCCGTCCGTCGCGGCTGGCCTGGCAGCCCGTCAGAGTGATGGAGTGCGGCGACGGGGCGGAGGCGGGGGTGGTCTGCGGGCTCTCCAGCAGCCAGCCGTTGTAGGCGTTGCGGTCGGTCTGGCACTCGGTGAAGCCGGTGGTCCCGCACTTGCCGGTCAGGTGGAAGCCGTTGCCGCTGTTCCAGGTCGCCCGGACGCCGACGAAGCCGAGGGCACCCGTGCCCGCGAAGTACCAGCCGTCGCCGCCGTTGGCGCCGGCCTCACAGGAGTCGATCACCCCGTCGCCGAAGGCGAACGCCGCGTCCTTGGAGTTGTCGGAGCGCCAGCCGCCGAGCTTGTTGGCCTCCATGCTCAGGTGGGAGACCTCCCAGCCGCCGGGGAAGCCATCCGTACCGGAGTCGGTGAACACGCCGTAGCCGCTGAAGTTGAAGATCCCGACGTTGTTCAGCCGGACGGCCTTGATCTGGCCCGTCGCGGTCAGGCCGTGCACGGGGCCGCCGCCGGTCGAGTTGTCGGTGGCGCGGCCGGAGGCGAGCACGAGGTCGCGCAACCGGGCGCCGGTACCGGCCAGTTGGATCAGCGCGCCGCCGGTGAATTCGCCCCACTTGGGCTTGATGTACACCGGCGGCACCGGGCCGCCGTCGGCGTTCTTCGGGAAGTAGCTGAACCAGCGGCTGCCGACCGTACCGGCCAGCGTGACGTGGGCGGGCACCACCAGGGGCTTCCTGACCAGGTACTGCCCGGCCGGGAAGTACACCACGCCGCCGGGCGGGCAGGCCGCGATGGCGTCGGTGATGGGCTGCCAGTCGTCGTTGCTGTTGTCGCCGAGAGCCCCGTACCGCCTGACGTTGTACCAGTCGAGCAGCGGCTCGTCCGGCTTCGGGACGGTCGGGCCGGCGGCGCCCGCCGACGGTGCGGCGGCCAGTCCGGCGGTGACGGTGGCTCCGGCGGCTCCGGCGGCGAACAGGAGTCTGCGGCGCGTGCTGTCCATGATCGGGTCCCCTCCCCTAAGTGATCGTTGCGCGGACGATTCGACCACGGAACGACTTGACTCGGGAAGGGGCACCCGGCGCTGGACACGGTGTCAGATCCGGGCGTACTCCAGCGCGAGCGAGGCGAACAGTTCGACGCCGACGGCGATCGCCCGCTCGTCCGCGTCGAAGTCGCCCTGGTGCAGATCGCGGGCGCCCTTCTCGTCCGGGCCGCGCACCCCGAGGCGGGCCAGTGCGCCCGGGGCGTGCTCCAGGTACCAGGAGAAGTCCTCGCCGCCCAGGCTCTGTTCGGTCGGCTCCACCACCGGGCCGCGGCCCTCGGCGAACCGGGCGTTCATCGCGCGCTCCAACTGGTCGATCGAATCGGCCTCGTTGACCACCGGCGGGACGCCCCGGTGGTAGTCCAGCGTCCACTTGGCGCGGTGCGTCTCGGCCAGGTGCGCGACCAGGTCCTCCAGCACCTCCGGAGCCTGCCGCCAGCCCGCCAGCTCCAGGCAGCGGACGGTGCCCTCCAGCTCGGCGTGCTGCGGGATCACGTTCGGCGCCGAGCCGGCCGCGATCCGCCCCCACACCAGCGAGACGCCCCAGCGCGGGTCCATCCGGCGGGCCAGCGCGGACGGCGTCTCGGCGGCCAGCTTGGCGACCGCGGTGACCAGGTCGGTGGTCAGGTGCGGACGGGCGGTGTGCCCGCCGGGGCCGTCCACGCTGATCACCACCTTGTCGCAGGCCGAGGTGATCGCCCCGGTCTTCAGGGCGATCCGGCCGACCTGCACCTTGGGGTCGCAGTGCACCGCGAAAATCCGCCCGACCCCTTCCATCCCGCCGGCCGCGATCACGTCCAGCGCGCCGCCCGGCATCATCTCCTCGGCCGGCTGGAAGATCAGCCGCACCGGACGGGTCAGCTCCCCCGCGGCCAGCGCCTCGGCCAGCACCAGCGCGGTGCCGAGCACCACCGCGGTGTGCACGTCGTGCCCGCAGGCGTGCGCCCGGCCGGCCACCGTGGAGCGGTACGGGACGTCCTTCTTGGCGTCGTCGATCGGCAGCGCGTCGATGTCGGCGCGGAACGCCAGCAGCGGGGTGCCGGGCGCGGTGCCCGACGGGACCAGGTCCACCAGCAGACCGGTGCCGCCCGGGAGCACCCGCGGCTCCAGCCCGGCGGCGATCAGGCGCTCGCGCAGCAGCTTGGTGGTGCGGAACTCCTGGCGGCCGAGCTCCGGGTGCCGGTGGAGATCACGGCGGAGGTCGATCAACTCGGCCTGGTGGGCCGCTACTCGGGCCCGGAGGTCGGCGAGCGGGCGGACGGCGGTGACGGTGGCAGCGGCTGCTGGCTGAGGATCGTTCACCTTGACAAGAGTAGGCCGGTGGCGGGCTTTTGGCCCGACTTCCACCAAAGATCTCACCGTTTGGATGCATACCGCCCCCCATGATGGGTATGACTCTTCGATTCGGCCCGCTCCTGTGTTCGGCTCCTCCGCCGCCTGCCATGTGCAACGACCTGCACCGGCGGCCACTCCCGCACCTCGGAGCCAACCCTTCCCCCCGATCGGGTCATGGCGCGGTAAAGCTTTCGGACCCGCTCTTGAGCAGGGCACATCAGTCCGAATAGACAGCTTTCGCACAGTCAACTCCGGTGCCGCAGTGGGGTGGGACAGTCCGCCTGCGGCGCGCCTCGTCACGCCCTCACAAGGGCAGTTGACGCTCCATCGAACCGAGAAGGGGGGACCGACGTGCCCATCACGCGCAATCGGCTCGCCAAGAGCATCGCTCCGGCCACCGTCGCGGCCGCACTGATCATCACCACCCTCGGCGCGGCCGTCCCGGCCACCGCCGCCACCCCCGTGGGCGACACCGCCCGCACCCTGCCGGGCACCCACCCGGAGTGGGCCACCCCGCAGGCCGACGCGGGCGCGGCCGACGCCGCCGCCCCGGCGACCGCCCGCATCTACCTGGCCGGACGCGACGCCAGTGGCCTCGCCGCCCTCGCCCAGGCCGTCTCCGACCCCCACTCGCCCGACTACGGCAAGTACCTGACGTCCGCCCAGGCCCAGGCAAAGTTCGGCGCCACCCCGGAGCAGGTCAAGGCCGTCACCGACTGGGTGTCCGCCGCGGGCCTCACCGTCTCCGCCAGCACCGCCCACTACGTGCAGGTCGCCGGCTCCACCGCCGCGCTGTCCAAGGCGTTCGGCACCGGTTTCCACAACTACCGCACCGCGGACGGCACCCACCGGGCCCCGACCGCCGACGCCAAGGTGCCGGCCTCCGTCTCCGACGCCGTCCTCGCGGTCTCCGGCCTGGCCGACGCGATCCACAAGAACAGCTCCTCCGCCACCTCGGTCCGCGAGGCCGAGCAGCGTCTGAACGCCTCCGCCAAGCAGGCCGGCCCGGACAAGAAGGACCCGGCAACCCTGCCGACCGTCCCGACCTGCTCCGAGGACGGCTACGGCTCGAAGACCGCCAAGGGCGCCCCCGAGGGCTACGAGAAGAACGAGCCGTTCGCCCCCTGCTCGTACATACCGTCCCAGCTCCGCAAGGCCTACAGCGTCACCGACGCCAAGGTCACCGGCAAGGGCGCCCGCGTCGCCGTCATCGACGCCTACGGCCTGTCCACCATGGAGCAGGACGCCAACCACTTCTCCACCCTGCACGGCGACCAGCCGTTCAAGCCGGGCCAGTACACCGAGTACGTCACGCCCGCGCAGTGGACCCACCAGGCCGAGTGCGGCGGCCCCGACGGCTGGGCCGGCGAGGAAGCCCTCGACGTCGAGATGGTGCACGGCCTCGCGCCGGACGCCAACGTCGTCTACGTCGGCGGCAACTCCTGCTTCGACGAGGACCTCTACGACGCCATGGCCAAGGTCGTGGACGGGCACCTCGCCGACGTCGTCTCCAACTCGTGGGGCGAGATCATGCACGGCAAGTCCGGCGACATCGACCCCGCCGTGGTCGCCGCCGACAACCAGATCTTCCAGCTCGGCGCCCTCACCGGCATCGGCTTCACCTTCTCCTCCGGCGACTGCGGCGACGACTCCCCGGGTGCCGCCGCCACCGGCGTCAACTGCGAAGCCGACACCAACCAGGCCCAGGCCCAGTGGCCGTCCTCCTCCCCGTGGGTCACCTCGGTCGGCGGCACCGCCCTCGAACTGGCCGACAAGGAAGGCAAGTACGGCCACGAGGTCTCCATGGGCGACCAGCGCTCGGTGCTCTCCGCCGACCAGAAGTCCTGGAGCCCGATGCCGGGCAAGTTCTACTTCGGCGGCGGCGGCGGTGTCTCCAAGGACTTCGCCCAGCCGTGGTACCAGCAGGGCGTCGTCCCGGACAGCATCAGCAAGACCGCGGCCGACGGCACCCAGTCCAAGACCCCGCTGCGCGCCACCCCCGACATCGCCATGAGCGGTGACCTGGTCGCCGCCACCCTGGTCGGCTTCACCTCCGGCGGCGCCTACAGCGAGGGCGGCTTCGGCGGCACCTCGGTCTCCGCCCCCGAGACCGCCGCCATGTTCGCCAACGCCTTCGAGACCCGCGGCGGCCGCGCCCTCGGCTTTGCCAACCCGGCCCTCTACGACCGCGCCGACACCAACGCCTTCCACGACGTGAACGACAACGCCGTCAACACCAAGCGCGGCAACGTCGTCGACCTCGGCGTCATCAACAACACCCTCCGCGTCCGCCTCTACAAGATCGGCGCCGACTACGGCCTCTCGGCCTCCAGCGGCTACGACACGGCCACCGGCCTGGGCTCCCCGGGCAGGGGCTTCTTCAAGTCCTTCGCCATCAAGAAGTAATCACCGCAAAGCAGTTGAGGGGCGCTGGGGGTCTCCCCCAGCGCCCCTCTTCGCTTTCCCGTCTCCCCCCGGCGCCCGCGTCCCGTCAGGGGCGCGGGCGCTGCGCGGGGCGGAAGGTTCACGCCGGCAAGATCGCGCCACGAACAGCGACCTGCACCTGGGCGCGACCCTCAGAAACGGTCCACCGGCGTATACGTCCCCCACACCCCGCGCAGCGCGTCACAGACCTCGCCGACGGTGGCGCGGGCCGCGAGGGCCTCCTTCATCGGGTACAGCACGTTGTCCGTCCCCTCCGCCGCCTTGCGCAGCGACGTGAGCGACCGGTCCACCGCCGACGAGTCCCGCTCGGAACGCAGTCGCGCGAGCCGCTGCGCCTGCTGCGCCTCGATCGCCGGGTCGACCCGCAGCGGCTCGTAGGGCTCCTCCTCGGCGAGCTGGAAGCGGTTGACGCCGACCACGGTCCGCGCGCCGGAGTCCTGCTCCTGCTGAATGCGGTACGCGGTGCGTTCGATCTCGCCCTTCTGGTACCCCTGCTCGATCGCCGCGACCGCGCCGCCCATGTCCTCGACCTTGGCCATCAACTCCAGCGCCGCGGCCTCCAGTTCGTCCGTCATCGCCTCGACCACGTAGGAGCCCGCGAACGGGTCGACGGTCGCGGTGACGTCGGTCTCGAAGGCCAGCACCTGCTGGGTGCGCAGCGCGAGCCGCGCGGACTTCTCCGTCGGCAGCGCGATCGCCTCGTCGAAGGAGTTGGTGTGCAGCGACTGCGTCCCGCCGAACACGGCTGCGAGCGCCTGCACGGAGACCCGGACCAGGTTGACCTCGGGCTGCTGGGCCGTGAGTTGGACGCCCGCGGTCTGGGTGTGGAAGCGCAGCATCTGCGACTTGGGGTTCTTCGCGCCGAACTCCTCCTTCATGACGCGGGCCCAGATCCGGCGCGCGGCACGGAACTTGGCGACTTCCTCCAGCAGGGTGGTGCGGGAGACGAAGAAGAAGGAGAGCCGGGGGGCGAAGTCGTCGACGTCCATGCCGGCGGCGACGGCGGTGCGCACGTACTCGATGCCGTTGGCGAGGGTGAAGGCGATCTCCTGCGCGGGGTTCGCCCCGGCCTCGGCCATGTGGTAGCCGGAGATGGAGATGGTGTTCCACTTGGGGATCTCGGCCCGGCAGTACTGGAACACGTCGGCGATCAGCCGCAGCGAGGGCTTGGGCGGGAAGATGTAGGTGCCGCGGGCGATGTACTCCTTGAGCACGTCGTTCTGAATGGTGCCGGTGAGCTTGTTGCTGGGCACGCCCTGGGCCTCGCCGACCAACTGGTAGAGCAGCAGCAGCAGCGAGCCGGGCGCGTTGATGGTCATCGAGGTGGAGACCTCGCCGAGCGGGATGCCGCCGAACAGGACGCTCATGTCCTCGACGCTGTCGATGGCGACACCGACCTTGCCGACCTCGCCGGAGGAGATCGCGGCGTCGGAGTCGTACCCCATCTGGGTGGGCAGGTCGAAGGCGACGGACAGGCCCATGGTGCCGTTGGCGATGAGCTGCTTGTAGCGGGCGTTGGACTCGGCGGCGGTGCCGAAGCCGGCGTACTGGCGCATCGTCCACGGCTTGCCGGTGTACATGGTCGGGTACACGCCGCGGGTGAACGGGTACTGGCCGGGGGTGCCGAGCCGGCTCGCGGCGTCGAAGCCGGCCAGGGTCTCGGGGCCGTACACCGGCTCGATCGGCAGGCCCGACTCGGTGCGGCGGGGCTCGGCTGCCATGGGTGTCCTCCGCGGAAGATGGTGGGGGGTTAGCGCCGATCAACGTCTCGGCTGGATACGCAATGTAGCCGTGCCCCTCACGGGCAGACAGATGCCACGGCTGGGAGCTTGCTCACAACACCCCCGGGGCGATCCTTGGGATGATCCCGACACCGAACACCTGGTCGGACCTACGAGGAGTGGACATGAGCGAGCAGAAGGTGGCCGTGGTCACCGGCGCCAGCAGCGGCATCGGGGCGGCGACCGCCCGACGGCTGGCCGCGGACGGTTTCCAGGTGGTGCTGACCGCCCGCCGCACCGAGCGGATCGAGGTGCTGGCGAAGGAGCTGGGCGGCCGCGCCTTCACGCTGGACGTCACCGACCGGGCCGCGGTGGACGCGTTCGCCGCCGAGGTCGGCCGGGTGGACGTGCTGGTGAACAACGCGGGCGGCGCGCTCGGCGCGGACAGCGTCGAGGCCGGCGACCCGGAGGACTGGCGCACCATGTTCGAGGTGAACGTGCTGGGCGTGCTGCACCTGACCCAGGCGCTGCTGCCCGCGCTGCGCGCCACCGGCGACGGCACCGTGCTGATCATGTCCTCGACGGCGGCGCTGGCCGCGTACGAGGGCGGCGGCGGCTACGTGGCGGCCAAGCACGCCGTCCACTCGGTGGCACAGACCCTCCGCCTCGAACTCGTGGGCGAGCCGATCCGGGTGATCGAGATCGCGCCCGGCATGGTGAAGTCGGAGGGCTTCGCGCTGACCCGGTTCCGCGGCGACCAGGCGAAGGCGGACGCGGTGTACGCGGGCGTCGACGCGCCGCTGACCTCGGAGGACGTCGCCGACACCGTCTCCTGGGCGGTGACCCGTCCGGCGCACGTCAACATCGATCTGCTGGTGGTCCGGCCCCGGGCGCAGGCCGCCAACCACAAGGTGCACCGGACCGGCTGAGCGGTTCTGTGTGAACGGGAGCGGCGGCGGGTCACAACTTGATAGCTCGATCGAATGAAATCGGCCCGCCGCCTCCCCAACTGATGAACCCTCAACTACCGTGGAGGCGCTGCCCCGCCGAGCCGTCAAGGCCCCGTGCGGAGGCACTGCCGCACCCCCTCTGTCTCTGCAGCATCCCCCCTTCCCGCCCTCACGAGGAGGATCCGCTGACCAGCGACATCCCGCCGCAGCGTCTCGACGTGCGGACGGACCCGTCCCTCCTGGGACTGCACAGGTTCAACGAAGCCGACTCCGGCGCGGTCGAGGAGGCGCTGCTCGCCTGCTGCGGCAGCCACCGCTGGGCGCTGCGCCTGACCGCCCACCGCCCGTACCCCGACATCGGTTCGCTGCTCGCGGCGGCCAGCGAAGCCAGCTACGACCTGCGCCCGGCGGACCTCGCCGAGGCGCTGGCCGACGAGAGCTGGATGCCGCAGCCGCTGCTCGGCATGCGCGCCCCGGGCAGCCAGGCGGCCCGCACCGCGCTGCGCGCCGCGCACGCCGCGTACGAGGCACGGTTCGGCCACGTCTTCGTGGTCTGCCTGGACGGGGTGGACCAGGAGGAGATGCTGGACGCGGTGCTGACCTCGATCCGCACCCGGCTGGCCAACGATCTGGACGAGGAACGGCTCATCTCGGCCGAGGAGTTGCGCCGGATAGCGCTGACCCGCCTGGAGCACCTGGTGGCGGTCCGGAGCTGACCGCTCCGGACCGGCCGCACGGCGCGACCGGATGGTCGCACAGCGTCAGAGTTCCCGTTCCGATTAGCCCGTGCGTGCCTGATTGATCACAGCAGGGGCCCCGGACGACAGCGGGGCCCGGCGCGTCGATAGGATGCTCGCGGCCGGTGGACCGTATCCGGCCGGGCTGACCGACAGAAAGCCGGCCGAGCCCCCAAACCGCTTCCGGAGGGTTTTCCGTGCCGGCTGGAACGCTGTACCGCGGCCGGGAAGGCATGTGGAGCTGGGTGGCTCACCGAGTCACCGGCGTCCTGATCTTCTTCTTCCTGTTCGCACATGTCCTTGACACCGCCCTGGTGCGGGTGTCGCCCGAGGCGTACGACTCGGTGATCGCCACCTACAAGTTCTGGCTTGTGAACCTGATGGAGTACGGCCTGGTGGCCGCCATCCTGTTCCACGCCCTGAACGGCCTGCGGGTCGTGGCGGTCGACTTCTGGGCCAAGGGCCCGAAGTACCAGAAGCAGATGCTGTGGAGTGTGGTCGGCATCTGGATCGTCCTGATGGGCGGCGCCTTCTACCCCGTTCTGCAGCACACCCTTCGTTCCTGGTTCGGGGGCTGATCCGCATGTCCACTGAGACCAAGGACCTGGTGGTCCCCTCGCTCCAGGCCCACACGGGCCAGGGCCTGGGCACCGGCAACCCGGCCGACGCCTTCGTGGTGGAGCCCGCCCGGGCACGCACGAAGAAGACCCCGCGCCGCACCCGCACCAACTTCGAGATGCTCGCCTGGCTGTTCATGCGCCTGTCGGGTGTCGTCCTGGTGGTGCTGGTCCTCGGCCACCTGCTGATCAACCTGATGCTGGACGGCGGCGTCTCGAAGATCAGCTTCGCCTTCGTGGCGGGCCGCTGGGCCTCGCCGTTCTGGCAGATGTGGGACCTGCTGATGCTGTGGCTGGCGATGCTGCACGGCTCGAACGGCATGCGCACCGTCATCAACGACTACGCGGAGAAGGACGCCACTCGTCTGTGGCTGAAGGGTCTCCTCGGTGTCGCGACCGTCTTCACGGTCGTCCTCGGCACCCTGGTGATCTTCACCTTCGACCCGAACATCTGACGAGCCACCAGAGGCGACTGACCCCATGCAGATTCACCAGTACGACACCGTCATCGTCGGCGCCGGCGGCGCCGGCATGCGCGCGGCCATCGAGTCGACGCAGCGCAGCCGCACCGCGGTCCTGACCAAGCTCTACCCCACCCGGTCGCACACCGGCGCGGCGCAGGGCGGCATGTGTGCCGCCCTCGCCAACGTCGAGGAGGACAACTGGGAGTGGCACACCTTCGACACGGTCAAGGGTGGTGACTACCTGGTCGACCAGGACGCCGCCGAGATCATGTGCAAGGAGGCCATCGACGCGGTCCTCGACCTCGAGAAGATGGGCCTGCCCTTCTCCCGCACCGACCAGGGCCGGATCGACCAGCGCCGCTTCGGCGGTCACTCCCGCAACCACGGCGAGGCCCCGGTCCGCCGGTCCTGCTACGCCGCGGACCGCACCGGTCACATGATCCTGCAGACGCTGTTCCAGAACTGCGTCAAGCACGGTGTGGAGTTCTTCAACGAGTTCTACGTCCTCGACCTGCTGATCAACGAGGGCAAGACCGCCGGTGTGGTGGCCTACGAGCTCGCCACCGGCGAGATCCACGTCTTCCAGGCCAAGGCCGTGGTGTTCGCCTCCGGCGGCACCGGCAAGATGTTCAAGGTCACCTCGAACGCGCACACCCTGACCGGTGACGGCCAGGCCGTGGCGCTGCGCCGTGGCCTGCCGCTGGAGGACATGGAGTTCTTCCAGTTCCACCCGACGGGCATCTGGCGGATGGGCATCCTGCTCACCGAGGGCGCCCGCGGCGAGGGCGGCATCCTGCGCAACAAGGACGGCGAGCGCTTCATGGAGCGCTACGCCCCCGTCATGAAGGACCTCGCGTCCCGTGACGTGTGCTCCCGCGCGATCTACTCGGAGATCCGGGCCGGCCGCGGCTGCGGCCCCGACGGCGACCACGTCTACCTGGACCTGACGCACCTCCCGCCGGAGCAGCTGGACGCCAAGCTGCCGGACATCACCGAGTTCGCGCGCACCTACCTCGGCATCGAGCCCTACACGGACCCGATTCCGATCCAGCCCACCGCGCACTACGCGATGGGCGGCATCCCGACCAACGTCGAGGGTGAGGTCCTGAGCAACAACACCGACATCGTCCCGGGCCTGTACGCCGCGGGCGAGGTCGCGTGCGTGTCGGTGCACGGCGCCAACCGCCTGGGCACCAACTCGCTGCTGGACATCAACGTGTTCGGCCGCCGCGCGGGCATCGCCGCCGCCGCCTACGCCGACAAGCACGACTTCGTCGAGCTGCCGGCGAACCCGGGCGCGCTGGTCGAGGCCATGGTCGAGGGCCTGCGCGAGTCCACCGGCACCGAGTCGGTCGCGCAGATCCGCAAGGAGCTGCAGGAGTCGATGGACACCAACGTGTCCGTCTACCGCACCGGCAAGACGCTGCAGCAGGCCGTCGAGGACGTCGCGGCGCTCAAGGAGCGCTTCAAGAACGTCTCGATCCAGGACAAGGGCTCGCGTTACAACACCGACCTGCTGGAGGCCATCGAGCTGGGCAACCTGCTCGACCTGGCCGAGGTGCTGGTGGTCTCCGCGCTGGCTCGCGAGGAATCCCGCGGCGGTCACTACCGCGAGGACTTCCCGACCCGCGACGACGTGAAGTTCATGCAGCACACCATGGCGTACCGCGAGGTGGCCGAGGACGGCACCACCTCCATCCGCCTCGACTACAAGCCGGTCGTGCAGACCCGCTACCAGCCGATGGAGCGTAAGTACTGATGTCCACTCCGACCGTCGAGAAGCACTCGGCCGCGCTGGACGCGGTCGAGGCGGGCAGCACCAAGCTGGTCAACGTCACCTTCCGGATCCGCCGGTTCAACCCGGAGGAGCACCCGGAGCCGGTGTGGGTGGACTACCAGCTCGAGATGGACCCGAAGGAGCGCGTCCTGGACGCGCTCAACAAGATCAAGTGGGAGCAGGACGGCACGCTCACGTACCGCCGCTCCTGCGCGCACGGCATCTGCGGTTCGGACGCCATGCGGATCAACGGGCGCAACCGGCTGGCGTGCAAGACCCTGATCAAGGACGTCAACCCGGAGAAGCCGATCACGATCGAGGCCATCAAGGGCCTCGCGGTCCTCAAGGACCTGATCGTGGACATGGACCCGTTCTTCCAGGCGTACAAGGACGTCATGCCGTTCCTGATCACCTCGGGGAACGAGCCGACCCGCGAGCGTCTGCAGTCGCAGGCCGACCGCGAGCGCTTCGACGACACCACCAAGTGCATCCTGTGCGCCGCGTGCACCTCCTCGTGCCCGGTGTTCTGGAACGACGGCCAGTACTTCGGCCCGGCGGCGATCGTCAACGCGCACCGCTTCATCTTCGACTCCCGCGACGAGGGCGCCGAGCAGCGCCTGGAGGTCCTCAACGACCGTGAGGGTGTGTGGCGTTGCCGCACCACCTTCAACTGCTCGGAGGCCTGCCCGCGTGGCATCGAGGTCACCAAGGCGATCCAGGAGGTGAAGCGCGCGCTCGTCACGCGTCGCTTCTAGTCCCACGCTGTTCGAAGGGCCCGTCCGGAGTTCGCTCCGGGCGGGCCCTTCGGCGTCGCTCAGGACTCGGGTGCGCGCCTGACGGTGGCCAGGGTGAGCAGCAGCGGGCCGAGGAACAGTGCCACGGCCATCGTCCGGTAGTCCTGCCCGGCGGCGGACGCGGTGAGCGCCAGCTGGGTGCCCAGGACGGCCGCTCCGGCCACCGGGACGAGCGCGGGCAGCCGGTGCCGCCAGGCGTACAGCAGGGCCGCTGCCAGGCCCAGGTACGCCCACAGGGCGCCGCGCCACAGCAGCCAGTCCAGCTGCGGGGCGCGCAGCAGGGTGCGGCTCCAGGCGGCTGCGGAGTGCAGCGGCCGCAGCAGGCCGTGCGAGGACGGGGACGGGTCCGGCACCTCGGTGGCGGCGTGCGGGCCGCCGGTGCCCGCCCACACCGCCCAGGCGAGGCGGCCTCGGCAGAGCCGGGCGTCCAGCACCCGGTCCGGGTGGTCGCGCAGCAACTTCCGCCATTCCCTGGCCAGTTCGTCCTGCTCGCGGCGGGCGGCTGCGGTGTCCCAGCGGTCGGTGAGGGCGGCGGTCGCCGAGCAGTCCGCGCCGGCCGCGTCCCAGTCGGCGGCCGGGGCGAGCGCCGTCAGCGCCCGGTCCTCGCGGCCGGGGTCGCGGTGCTGGGCGAGCGCCAGGTCTGCGGCGCGCAGCGGGTGCAGGTCCCCGGCGCGGACCGTCGGGTGGCCGAGCAGCGCGAGGGCGATCGGCACGGCCAGCGCGAGGGCGGTGAGCAGCGCGAGCCGACCCCGTACCCGGGGCAGCGCCGGCAGCAGCACCAGGGCGGCGATCAGCGCGGTGCCCGCGCCCCGGGGGCCGGTCAGGGCGAGCAGCGCGATGGCCGAGAACAGTACGGCCAGATCCAGCCGCTGCGCCGGTCCGCCCCGGTGCAGCGTCCCCTCCGCCCGCCGGGCGAGCAGCCGCAGGCCCGCCGCGGTGAGCAGCAACGCCCCTGCGGTGGACGGCACTTCGGGGCTGAGCGAGACCACCAGGCTGCCGGTCGGCGGCAGCGCGGCCAGCGCCACCGCCACCGGCCCCGACCAGCGGCCGCGCACCCCGAACCGGGCCAGCGCGGCCACCAGGTGCCCGAGCGCGAACGCCACCACCACGGTCTGCGCCAGCGTCGCCCCCGCCGGGTGCAGGACCCGCACGGCGGCGTCGTACAGCGGCGCCCCGCCGCCCGTGGCGGTGCCGGTGAACGCCGGGTACCCGGCCGCCCACCACAGCAGCAGCACCGCCTGACAGGCCGCCGCCACCGCGAACGGCAGCCGCAGCCGGGACTTGGCGCGCCGGTGCCGGCGTTCCCGTTCCTGGCGCTGCGCCCACTCGGGGCGGGCGTCGCCGAGGGTGGTGCTGGTGCTCATCGCGGAGCCTCCCACATCCCCTGCTCCCCGGCCCGGCCACCGGCCCCTCGCCGCCCATCCGCCCGGGAGTCGTGCCGGGCAGGCTAGCAGCCGGATTCGGCCACCTCCAGGGGTCCGGACACGCCAAAGGCCCGCACCGACCGTGGCCGGAACGGGTCCTGACGCTCCATCAGGCCAGAACGCCCAGGTCCTTCGGGCTGCCCACGCCCTTGAACGTCACCAGGTGCCGCTCGGCGGTGACGGCGTACAGGTCGGCCTGTCCGTCCCCGTCCAAGTCGCCGGAGCTGCCCAGGGTCGGGTACTCGGCCACCGGGAAGGTGCCGATCACGGTGCCGCCGGCCGGGTCGGCGAACGTGGCGAAGTCATAGGTTCCGCTGGCGAGCTTCGGCGCGGTGTACGCACGCAGGGTGCCGGTGGCCTGCTCGCGGGACCACAGCACGAGGCTGCCGTTCGCGTCGGGGCCGGGGGCGATCAGGTCGTAGCCGTTCCACAGGCCGGTGGTGGTGAGCCGGGTGGCGTCGTTGGGCTGGGACGGGTCGTTGATCAGCCACAGGTCGCCGTGCTCGACGTCCATCAGGGTGACGCTGTCGGGGTGCGTCCAGTCGCTCGACCCCAGCGCGACCAGCTGCTGCACCTCGGAGTAGCTGTGCAGCATGTCGGCCGGGCAGACCGCCGGGTCGAACAGGGTGGTGACGCAGCTGGTGGGGTGCGACCGCAGCGTCGCCGGGTGGATTCCGAGCGGAAGCTCGCCCTGGTTGAGGTACTGGTACAGGTAGCCGGTGTTGCCGGCGCTCACGTCCCGGACGTAGATCGTGTCGGCCATGAGCGGGCCCCCGCCCTTGTGGACGACCTGCAGGTCGGTCCATCTGCCGCCGACGGGCGCCCACCTAGCCGGCACCACGGCGCTCGGGGCGGTGCTGTCGGCGTTGCCGCTGATCACCAGCAGGTTGCCCTGCGAGTCGGGCAGCAGGATGTCGGGGACGCCGTCGTTGTCGACGTCGCCGAGCGCGTGCGGCGGGTTCGGGTTCGACCGTGCGTAGAAGCTGTAGGTGAGGGTCGCGGAGACCAAGCCGGCTCCGTCGACGGCCTCGACGCGCAGGTCGTAGTTGCCCCAGTCGGCGGTCTTGAGGGTCACCGAGGCGGTGCCGTCGGGCCCGGCCGCGACGGTGCCCGCCACCGGGCGGCTGCTCGGGGGGCCCTTCAGCACGTACTGGAAGCCGGCCACGCCGGAGCCTGCGTCCGTCGCGGAGAAGGTGAAGACGCCCTTCTCACCCGCGTACTTGCCACCGCCGGCCGCCGGGAAGTCCGTGGAGGCCACGGCGAGGCCGGTGGGTGCGGCGGTGTCGACGCCGAAGCGGCAGGTCTCGGTGGGCTCGCCGGAGCCCGGCTGGTACTCGGGCCAGACCTGCCAGGTGTAGCCGGGGCCGTCGGCGAGGCCGGTGACGGTGACCTGGACGCTGCCGTCGGCGGCGGTGGCGGAGGTGCCGTCGAAGACCTTCGTGCCGGTGGCGTCCCACACCTTGAAGCGGGCGGAAGGCGCGGTGGTGTGCGCGGTGAGCACCGGGTCGGCGGTGGTGACCCAGCCGGGCGTGCCGGTGGCCCAGCAGCCGTCACCGGTCAGGGTCGGCGTCGCCCGGACGCTCGGGCCGGTGACCTTGGCGCCGGGCACCGCCTGCGCGGCGGGCGCGGCGAACAGTCCGGCCGCGAGGACGGTGGTGGCGCAGGCCGCGAGCAGCCGCGGAGAGGTGGTGCGGGACATCGGGATTCCCCCCCAGGAAACGATGCGCGGACGATCGATCGATCGCCCAGCCGCGCATCCTGGCAGCCCCAAGATCCGCCCGCAAGGGTGCGTCGGGCGCTACTCCGCGACGGCCGGCTTGCGCAGCGCGCGCAGGCCGCGGACGCCGATCCAGCCGATGGCGAGGCCGAGCGTCAGGGAGGTGACGGCGAGCAGCAGGTGGACCCAGAAGAAGGCGGTCGGCTGCCCGTGGTCGCCGTTCACGAAGGCCTGGCCGCCGGAGTCCTTCCAGAGGTTCTTGGCGAACGTGGTCCAGATGAAGATCGACCAGACGCCGAAGGCGGTGAGGAACCAGGAGACCGGGCGGCTGAGCTTCATGACGGGTCCTTCGCGGCAGACGGGTGGCCCGTCCAGTATGCGTGGCCCGCCGAACGGAGCAGCGGGCGGTACTCGTTCGTGGCGTCGGGGCCGACTTCGACGGCGGGGCGGCGGAGGGGCGGGTTAGCTTCCGTGAATGCAGACAATCCGCCGGATCGTCCACGGTTCGTCCGCGGCCGCGCTGGTGCTGCTCCCGGTCGGCCCGCCGGCCGCGCGTGCCGTGACGCCCGGCGACGCCCCGCCGCCGCCCGTGGTGGGCGGTGACCGGCTGGGCGCGGCGGGCGTGCAGGTCGCGCCGGGCGCGGGGGCGCCGGCGCTGCCGTCCGGTCTGACCGGGAAGTCCTGGGTGGTGGCGGACGCGGACAGCGGCGCGGTGCTGGCCGCGTTCAACGCGCACGCGCAGCTGCCGCCGGCGTCCACCCTGAAGATGCTGTTCGCGGACACCGTGCTGCCGCGCTTCCCGGCGGACGAGGTGCACCGGGTGGGCTGGACGGAGTTGCAGGGGATGGGCGCGGGCAGCAGCCTGGTCGGCATCAAGGAGGACCTGGACTACAAGGTCGAGGACCTGTGGCGCGGGGTGTTCCTGTCCTCCGGCAACGACGCGGTGCACGTGCTGGCGAGCATGAACGGCGGGGTGGCGAAGACCGTCACCGACATGCAGGCCCGCGCGGACCAGTTGCAGGCCCGCGACACCCACGTGGTCAGCCCGGACGGCTACGACATGGACGGGCAGGTCACCTCGGCGTACGACCTGACGCTGTTCGCCCGGGCGGGCCTGCGCAACGAGGAGTTCCGCGGGTACTGCGGCACCCGCTGGGCGCAGTTTCCCGGCGCGTTCGACAAGAACGGGCAGCGCGGCAGTTTCGGCATCGCCAACACCGACCGGCTGCTCGGCAAGTACCCGGGGCTGATCGGCGTGAAGAACGGTTACACCACCAACGCGGGCGCGACCTACACGGGCGCCGCGGTGCGCGGCGGCCGCACCATGCTGGTGACGGTGATGCACCCGGACAGCAGCCCGAAGGTGTACGACGAGGCGGCGGCGCTGCTGGACTGGGGCTTCGCCGCAGCCGGCAAGGTCACCCCGGTGGGTGCGCTGGCCGAGGACCAGGCGCCGGCGGAGGCGTCGGCCCGGCCGGTCACCGAGGCCCCGTCCGCACCGGCCGCGCCGTCCACCGCGCCGCCGGCGAAGCCGTCCGCCGCACCGGACGCGAAGCGGGCCGACCCGGTGCGGGCCGCGCACACCGCGGCGGACGGTCCGGGCGCGGCGACCTGGACGGCGGTCGGCCTGTGCGCGGCGGTGGCGGCGTCCGGGATGCTGCGGCTGCGCGCGCTGCGCCGCCGGGCCGCCCTGCGGGAGGCCCGGTCCGGCGGCAGACCGTCCGAGTGGCGTTAGGTCCTAGTGCCGCAACAGGCAACCTTTGCCCCGTCGCGGCACTAATCGGACTTGCGGGCGCGGCCGGCGGCCAGGGCGCGGCGGACGGCGCGGGTGGCGACCGGGGGGATCACGTCGAGCGCGACCCGGCGGGCGAGCGAGCGCTGGGAGCTCGGACGGGCGGGCGCGGACGGGCTGCCGGCCTGTGCTCCGGCCGCGGTCTCCGGGCGGCCGTCGGCGCCGTCCCAGGCGAGGCGGTGGCAGATCTGCCCGGCGAGGTGTTCCTCGTCGAGGCGGAAGCCTTCGCCGCGCCAGTCGCGGGCGAGCAGGTCGGCGCGGACGGCGTCCGCGTCGCCCCAGGTGCCGTAGAACTTCTCGGGGGTGAGCAGTACCGGCTTCAGGCCGAGGGTGAACACGGCCTCCCAGACGGCGGCGTGCACGCCGGGGGTGTGCGGGGCGCGGTAGTCGTCGAGGGAGACGATGCCGTTGCCGGCCAGGGCGTCGCGGGCCACCAGGATGTCGCCGGCGACGTGCTCGTACAGGTGCGAGGCGTCGATGTGGACGAAGCGGCAGCTGTCGGCGGTGATCCGGCCGTCGGCGAGTACCGAGGTGGGGGCCTGCACGATCGTCGGGAGTTCGGCGTGGAAGGCCAGGTAGTTGGTCTCGAAGGCGCGCCGGGTGAGGGTCGAGCGGTAGGACATCGACATCTCGGCGGAGTTCTCGTCGTCGGGCGCGTCCATGTCGAACAGGTCGCAGACGGTGAACTTCTCCCCGGGGCGCAGGTGGTCGCCGAGCAGGATCGCGGAGCGGCCCAGGTAGGCGCCCATCTCCAGCAGGTCGCCGGTGACTCCGGCCTCGCTCTGGCGGCTGAGCAGCCAGGCGAAGACCTCACGGTCGACGCGGAAGAACCACCCGGGGACGTCGTCGGGGGTGGCGGGAACGGGCGGAGCGGCGGTGGTGTCGGTGAGTGACACACGGCCTCCTGGGAAGCGGCCGGAACGCGAGGACGCACCGGCGGAACGGTCGGCCGGGGGAACGGCCACGCTGTGGTTGTGACCGGGATCATAGTCAGTTGTCCGGATGTCGGACAGGGGGTGAACCAGGCGTTTCACCGGCCCGTTCCAGCGCCGCCTCGGCCTGTCGGACGGCCCGCCGGCGGGCGGCCTCCGGGTCCGCGAGTGCCGTCCAGGCCGCGCAGTACATCAGCAGTCTGGACACGAAGTTGATCCACAGCAGCAGTGCCACGGGTACCCCGAACGCCCCGTAGAGGCTGCGGCCGGCAACCGAACCCAGGTACGAAGAAAGTGCCAACTTGAGCAGTTCGAAACCGACCGCGCCGATCAGCGCCCCCTGGAGCAGGGCCCGGCGGCGCTGGACGACGATCCGCGGGAACGGGCCGAGCAGGTAGACGAACAGCAGCAGATCGGCACAGACGGCGATCAGGAAGCCGAGCCCGGCCAGCAGCCAGCGGGCGGCCCCGCCGTCCAGGCCCAGCCAGTCGGCCAGCCGGTGCGCGAGCGTGGTGGCGACCGCGGACGCGGCCAGCGAGGCGAGGCAGACCAGACCGAGCCCGAGCAGCACCACGCTGTCCCGGATTTTCACCTGAACGAGGTTCCCGGCGTCGTCGGGCAGCCGCCACACCGTGCGCACGGCGCCGCGCATGGTGTCCACCCAGCCGAGGCCGGAGGCCAGCAGCAGGGCGCCGGAGAGCAGGCCGACGGTGCCGGCGTTGGCGACCATCGCGTTCAGGTCGAGCGCGTCGGCCAGGCCCGGGAGCTGCTCGGTGATCTTCTCCTGGAGCTGGTGCACCCGGGAGTCGGAGAGCGTGGCCAGGGCGATCGCCAGGGCCACGGTGAGCAGCGGGAACAGCGCCAGGAAGCCGAAGAAGGTGACCGCCCCGGCGAGCCGATTGCCGTCCACGTCGGCGAACAGCCGGTAGACCAGGTACGGGCGGCTGCGCATGACCCGGGCCACCAGTGGACCGATCAGGGGCAGGCCGGCAGGGAAGTCCATCCTCCGCTGTATACCGGCCGCGCGCTCCCACGTCCGGGTGACGCGCCGTCGTCCGGACGGCTCAGTGGCTCGGCCGCTCAGCGGCGCACCGCGCGGCGGGCCTTGGCCAGCACCCGCAGGCTCTGGAAGCCCAGGTAGCTGCCGCGGCTGAGCAGTTCGCCGCGGACGCCCTCCGGTCCGGCGGGCGGCCGGTAGCCGGCCGGGCGGTGCCGGGCGCAGTGCTCGGCGGCGCGGCGGAAGAACTCGCGGCGGTCGGCGGCGGGGACACGTCCGGGCTTGGTGACCACGGTGGCGAGGTGGCCGAGCATCATCCGGTAGATGACCGGCCGCCAGCGCTCCAGGTCGGGGCGGGCGTCGAGGAAGGCGAACACCCGGTCGTACTGCTCGAAGACGTCGAAGTGCTTGCGGGAGGCGGTGGCGAGGATGTTGCCGCCCTCGCGGCGCTGCCGGTAGTGCACGCCGACCTGGTCGAGCAGGGTGATGGACTCGGCGGCGAGCAGCGCCGGGTAGGTCCAGGGGGTGTCCTCGTAGTACCCGGGCGGGAAGGTCAGGCCCTGCTGCTGGACGAATTCGCGGCGGTAGGCCTTGTTCCACACCACCTGGAGCAGGTCGAGCAGGTCGCGGCGCTCGTCCAGGGTGAAGGTGTCGGCGCCGGGCTTGGCGAACACGGGGGCGGAGGCGGAGCGCACCACGCGGCCGTCCCAGTAGCTGCGGGCGTAGTCGTACACCAGCAGGTCGGGATCGCCGGTGGCGCGGAGCCGGGCGTCGGTGGCGGCCAGCAGGTCGGGGGTGAGGGTGTCGTCGCTGTCCAGGAACAACAGGTAGTCACCGGTGGCGAGTTCCATTCCGGCGTTCCGGGCGAGGCCGAGGCCGACGTTCTGCTCCAGGTGACGGACCGTCACCCGCTTGTCCCGGTAGGCGACTTCGTCGAGGATCGCGCCGCAGCCGTCGGGCGAGCGGTCGTCGACGGCGATCAGTTCGAAATCGGTGAAGGTCTGTCCGAGGACGGACTCCAGGCAGGCGGGGAGGTACTCCTCGACGGCGTGGACGGGCACGATCACGCTGAACCGCGGCATCTCTTCACTCTCCTCACCTGGCCTGGCCAGGCGCAGACTAGCAAGCCCGGAGAGGTAGGATCGCGGCTGGTGCCGGTCCGGGTTTCGACACATCTGCCGGGCCCACCCGGCAGCACTCCCTGAGGAAAGGCTCTGCGCTCCCGATGGCCCCCCGTCTGTCCGTCGTCGTCCCGATCTACAACGTCGAGCGCTATCTCGAGGAGTGCCTCGACTCGATCGCCGCCCAGACCTTCGACGACTTCGAATGCGTCATGGTCGACGACGGCTCCAAGGACTCCAGCGCCGACATCGCCAAGGCCTACGCCGCGAAGGACTCGCGCTTCCGGCTGGTCCAGCAGGTGAACAAGGGCCTCGGTGCGGCGCGCAACACCGGCTACCGCCACATCTCCGAGGGCACCGAGTTCCTCGCGTTCGTCGACAGCGACGACACCATGCCGCCGTCCGCGTACGAGCTGATGATCGGCACGCTGGACGAGACCGGCTCGGACTTCTGCACCGGCAACGTGCTGCGTTTCCGCGCCGTCGGCCACTACCAGTCGGGCGGCCACCGCAAGCCGTTCGCGGCCACCCGGCTGCGCACCCACATCACCGAGATCCCGGCGCTGGTCACCGACCGCACCGCGTGGAACAAGGTGTACCGCCGCTCGTTCTTCGACCAGGCGGGCGTGCTCTACCCCGAGGGCATCCTGTACGAGGACGCCCCGGTCAGCGTGCCGCACCACTACCTGGCCCGCCGGGTGGACGTGCTCGCCGAGCCGATCTACCACTGGCGCGAGCGGGAGGTCGGCGAGATGTCGATCACCCAGATGAAGACCAACCCCAAGGGCGTCATCGACCGGGTCAAGTCGATGGAGCTGGTCCGCGACTGGCTGGGCAAGCAGAGCGACCCGAAGTTCCGCAAGTACCTGCACTTCTACGACGAGAACAACCTCGTCGAGGAGATCCCGATGTTCTTCGGCTCGGTGCTGGAGGGCGACCCGGAGTACAACGCCGCCTACCTGGAGTCCGTCGGCCGCCTGCTCCGTGCCATCGGCCCGGACCAGGTCCGCAAGCTGCGCGCCCCGCTGAAGCTCAAGTACCACCTGACCCTGCAGGGCCGGCTCGCCGAGCTGATCGAGCAGCTGCGCTTCGAGAAGGACAGCAACGGCGCCGCCCCGGCCCGCGGCCTGCTCCGCCCGTACGCCGACTACCCGTTCCTGCGCGGCGGCCGCAAGAGCGTCCCCGCGGACGTGCTGCGGCTGAGCAACGCCCTGGTGATGCGCTCCCGGGTGTACGAGGCCCGCTGGTCCGGCGGCCGGCTCCAGCTGACCGGGCACGCCTTCCCCGAGCACCTGGGCGCCGAGAACAAGCACGACATGGTCAAGGCGCTGGTGCTGCGCGAGGCCAAGGGCCGTCGCGTGGTGGCGGTGCCGACCCGGGCCGAGTTCAGCCCGGAGGCCACCGCCAGCTCGCCGCACGACCTGTACAGCTGCGACTGGGCGGGCTTCTCCGCCACCATCGACCCGCAGCGGCTCAAGCACCGCGGCGAGTGGAAGGACGGCTCCTGGCGGGTGCTGGTGGCCGGCGCCGGCAAGGGCGGCGTCTACAAGGGCCGGGTGTCGGTCGGCTGGCACGACCGCGCCGAGTACGCGCCCGTGCACTGGGTCGAGGACGACGTCCGGGTGGTGCCGTGGCAGCGTGACGGCCACCTGCTGCTGCGGGTGGAGCGGGTGCGCGCCCGCGCCACCTCGGTGTCCGCCGAGGGCGGCACCCTCGAACTGCGCGGCCTGGTCCGCTCCGGCGCCGACCTGGCCGGCGCGGAACTGCGGCTGAAGCACGTCGAGTCCGAGCGCGACGTGTTCGTCCCGCTGGACCTGGGCGTCCCGGCCGGCCGCGACCTGCCGTTCACCGCGCACGTCCGGGTCGCCAAGCTGACCGCCGTCCGCGAGGCCTGGAACGCCCTCGACCCGACCGCGGAGAAGCGCACCCGCGACCGCTGGGACCTCGAACTCAAGCTCACCGACGGCACCGGCCTGCCGGTCGTCCTGGACGACCGCCGCGCCCCCGTCAGCCTGCACCTGCCGATCGGCGACGGCGCCCGCGCGCTGTACGCCAAGCCCTCCCCCAGCGGCTACCTGCAGCTGTGCGACCAGGTGCTGCAGCCGGTCGTCGAGGAGATCACCCGGGCCAAGGGCGGCGAGGGCTTCGTGCTCAGCGGCTCCTTCCCGCTGCCCGGCACCCACCGCTACGAACTGGTGATCCTGCACGCCAAGCGCCGCGAGGAGCACGCCTACCCGGTGGAGATCGCCGACGGCCGCTTCCGGGCCGCGCTGCCCGCCGTGCCGAACGCGTCCTTCGCCGGCGAGGTCCCGCTGCACAAGGGCACCTGGACGGTGCTGTTCCGCCCGGTCGGCGCCCCCGTCGACAGCGAGTGGCCGGCCGCGGTGCTCGCCGCGTCCACCTTCGACACCCTGCCGCTGGAGCTGGAGGCCCGCGGCAAGCGGGTCACCCTGGAGCGCCGCGTCTACGACAGCCTGTCGCTGGACTCCCCCGACGCGCTTTCCCCCGCCGAACGCAGCGGCTACCGCCAGCGGCAGCTGCGCCACGCGTACACCGAGGGCCAGCGCCGTCCGCTCACCGACACCGTGCTCTACCACACCGTCCGCGAGGACTGGTGGGCCGCCGACGGCGGCCTGTACGCGGACTCGCCGCGCGCCGTGCACGAGGAACTGGTCCGCCGCGGCCTGCCGCTGCGCCACCTGTGGACCTCCGTCGACCTGCAGGCCGAGCTGCCGCAGACCGCCGAGTGCGTCCGGCACCGCTCCCCCGAGTGGTTCGAGGCGCTGTCCACCGCCAAGTACATCGTCACCTCCACCCACCTGCCGACGTACTTCCGCCGCCGCCCCGGCCAGGTCGTCCTGCAGACCTGGCAGGGCAGCCCGCTGAAGCGGATCGGCACCGACTTCGAAAAGGTCTGGTTCACCGACTCCGGCTACCTCGAGCACCTCAAGGAGGAGGTGCCGCAGTGGAGCCTGCTGGTGGCGGGCAGCCGCTGGGCCGCGCCCGTGCTGCGCCGCGCCTTCGACTTCCAGGGCACGCTGCTGGAGACCGGCTACCCGCGCAACGACCTGCTCTTCGCCCCCGACCGGGAGAAGACCGCCGAGCGGGTCCGCGAGCAGCTCGGCCTGCCCGAGGGCAAGCAGGTGGTGCTCTACGCACCCACCTACCGCGAGGACCGTCGCCTGCCCGACGGCGGCTACCAGCTCAACCTGCAGCTCGACCTCGAAGCGGCCCGCACCGCCCTCGGCGACGACCAGGTCCTGCTGGTCCGCGCCCACGAGGTCGTCCGCGGCCGCCTCCCCGAGGCCGGCAACGGCTACGTCTGGGACGTCAGCACCTACCCCGACATGGCGGAGCTCCTGCTGGTCGCCGACGTGCTCGTCACCGACTACTCCTCCTCGGTGTTCGACTTCATGAACACCGGCCGTCCGGTGCTGTTCTTCACCTACGACCTGGAGCACTACCGCGACAACCTGCGCGGCTTCAGCCTCGACCTGGAGAACAAGGCCCCGGGCCCGCTGCTCACCACCTCCGCCGAGGTGGTCGCCGCGCTCGGCAACCTGCCGGAGGTCACCGCCGAGTACGCCGACAAGTACGCGGCGTTCCGCGAGGCGTACTGCGACCTGGACGACGGCGGTGCCGCCGGACGGGTGACGGACGCGCTGCTCGCCGAAGGCAAGTGAGCGGGAACAGCCCCGGGAAAAACGAATATCGTATGTAAATAAATCAATTCCCCTCCTTTTTTAACAAAGGGGGGGAATTGACTTTCCCCGGCATTGTGCACTGGGATATCGGGAATGTCCCACCTCGTACGGCGCCCCACCACCGCCCGGCCCGCGCGCCCCACCGAACCGGCCGCCGCCGCCGCCGCGCTGCGCCGCGCCGTCTGGGAGGGCGGCGAACTCGTCCTGACCGGCGAGGGCCTGCTCCTCGACGCACCCGGCGAACGCCCCGGGCAGACCCGCATCGTGCTGGAACTGCACCCCACCGACCGGAGCCGGCGCCCGCTGCGGCTGCGCACCGTCCCGCACTACCTGCCCGAGGCGACCGACGACAGCGCGCAGACCCGGCACAGCCTCGACTGGACCGGGTTCACCGCCCGCCTCGACCCGGTGCTGCTGCACGCCCCCGCGCTGCGGCCGGTCCCCGGCTGGCGGGTCGAAGCGGTGGTCGGCAGCGGCCCGCGCCGGGCCCGCGCCCCGCTGGCCGGCCACTGGTGCGGCAGCGGCGAGTACCCGCCCGCCGGATGGACCGGCCCGGCGCTCCAACTGGTGCCGACCGTCGAGGACGGCGCGCTGAATCTGACGGTGCGCCCGGCCCGCGCCCGGGTCGACTCCTGCCGCTCCCGCCCCGACGGCTTCGAACTGCGCGGCACCGCCACCGGCACCAGCGGGGCCCTGGTCCTGCGGCACCGCGACACCGGCGCCGTCGTGCAGAGCCTGGTGCACTGGCAGGGCCACGAGTTCACCGCCTTCGCCGGCACCCTCCCGCGTCTCGCCGAGGGCCACTGGGAGCCCTCGCTGACACTCCCCGACGGCGACGCCCCGCTCGTCCTGCGCCACCCTCCCACCGGCAGCTGCCAGCTGCCGATGCCCGCCGGCCAGGTGCTGTACGCCAAGCAACTCGCCGACGACCGACTGCAGTTCTGCGTCCAGCCGGGCGAACCGCTGATCGACCGGATCACCCCCGCCGACGGCGGCTTCGACCTGGCCGGCGAGTTCCCCGGCCGCCCGGACGCCCCACTGGAGCTGGTGCTGCGACACTGCGGCGACGGCCGGGAACGGCGCACGGCCGTCCACCCCGCCGACGGCGACCGCTTCACCGTACGGCTGCCGCTCACCCCCGACGGGCCGGACGGCGTGCCCCGCCCGCTCGGCAAAGGCATCTGGGAGGCCCTGCTGTCCCCCGTCGGCCCCGGGCGGCACCCCGGCCACCCGCTGCGGCTGCACCCGGCCGTACTGCCACTGCTCCCGGCCCCGGGCCGGGCCGGCGACAAGTCCTTCCTGCTGCAGCGCCGCTGGCACGACACCCTGATCGTGGACAGCCTCCCGGTACTCGCCGCCCTCGAACGCAGCGCCCTGAGCCAGCACCGGCTGCGCACCGGGAGCTACCCCGCCGCCCGCCGCCGCCCGCTGCGCGACGCCGTGCTGTACGACGTCTTCGGTGGCCGCGGCTACGCCTGCAACCCGCGCGCCGTGCACGCCGAACTGGCCCGCCGGAAGCTCCCGTTGGAACACCTGTGGGTGATCGACGACGGCCAGGAGCAGCCGCCCGGGCCGGTCCGTACGGTCCGCCAGTGGAGCCCCGAGTGGTACGAGGCGCTCGCCACCTGCCGCTACCTGGTCGGCAACACGCACTTCCCGGACTTCCTGCACCGCCGCGACGGCCAGGTGGTGGTCCAGCTGTGGCACGGCACCCCGCTGAAGCGGATCGGCCACCGCATGCCGGAGAACCGCACCACCGCCGACGGCTACCTGGAACGGCTGGACCGCGAGGTGCGGCAGTGGAGCCTGCTGCTGTCGCCCAGCCCGTTCGCCACCCCGGAGCTGGTCGCCTCCTTCGGCCACCGCGGCGAGGTGCTGGAGGGCGGATACCCGCGCAACGACCGGCTGGTCCGGCCCGACCCGGACGAGGTGGCCGCCGTCCGCCGCCGGCTGCGGGTGCCGCCCGACCGCCGGGTGGTGCTGTACGCACCGACCTGGCGGGACGACCGGCGCGGCCCCGGCGACCGCTTCGAGGTGGACCTCCAGCTCGACCTGGCCGCCGCCCGGGCCGCCCTCGGCCACGACCACGTGCTGCTGCTGCGCCCGCACGTGCACTGCGGCGGCGCGCTGCCGAACGACGACTTCGTCCGCGACGTCGCCGACTACCCGGACGTCCAGGACCTGCTGCTGATCGCCGACGTGCTGGTCACCGACTACTCCTCGGTGATGTTCGACTTCGCGGTGACCGGCCGTCCGATGCTGTTCTTCACCTACGACCTGGAGCACTACCGCGACCGGCTGCGCGGCTTCACCTTCGACTTCGAGGCCCAGGCCCCGGGCCCGTTGCTGACCGGCTCCGATCAGGTGGTGGCCGCGCTACGCGACCTCGACCCGGCGCGGTACCGGGAGAGCTATCGCGCGTTCCGCGAGCGGTTCTGCCCGCTGGACGACGGCGCGGCGGCGGTCCGGCTGGTCGACCGGATGCTCGCCCTCGGCGCCGCCGGCTGAGTCGGCGGGCAGCTCGTAGGGGCCGGGCACCGGGAAGTACGCGGCCAGGAACGCGGCCATCGCCCGGTCCTGCTCCTCCGCGGGGCTGCCGTCGCCGGTCCCGTCGGCCAGACAGAACGCCAGCAGGTCGCGTTCGTCGAGCAGCCGGGCCATCCGGTCCCGGTCCTCGACGCAGTCCACCGCCAGGTACCCGTGGGCGAGGGCGCCGTCGACCGCGGCGCCGCGCAGCAGCGCGTGGTACAGCGCCAGGGTGACGGGGGCGACGTCGGTGGCGGAGCGGAACGCCGAGCTGCCGGTGGCCTCCAGCTCGGTCCGCCAGCGCCGCGCGGAGTCCTCCAGCAGGGTGCGCCGCAGCGCGTACGGGACGTGCGCGAGCACCCGGGTGAAGGCCCGGCCGTGGTCGCGTTCCAGCGCCCGCCGGGTGTTCTGCTGGGCGGCCGTGTAGACATCGGCGGTGCCGGCCCCGGCGGACGGCGGGACGATCCGGGTGTCGCGGAAGACCCTGGGCAGCCCGTTGCCGAGGAAGAAGTGCTCGGGGCGGACCGGCCCGCCGAGGAACATGTCGTCGTTGAAGTACAGGAAGTGCTCGGCCAGGCCGGGGATCCGGTGCAGTCCGGTCTCGATCGCGTGCGAGTTGAACACCGGCCCGCCGTCCAGCAGTTCGCGGTGCGACACCACGGTCAGCCCGGGCACCGAGGTGTCCAGCCAGGACGGCGTCTGGTCGTCGGTGAGCAGGAAGATCCGCCGGATCCAGGGGGCGTACATGGCGATCGAGCGCAGGCAGTGGCGCAGTTCGTCGCGGTTGCGGTAGCGGTGGTCGCCGTCGTCGTGGTCGGTGTCGTCGGCGGACGGCGCGGCGTCTCCGTACAGCCGGGCGCGGGCGGCGTCGCGGCGTTCGCGCCAGGCGGGGTCGCGGTCGTCGACCCAGGTGATCACGGCGTCCACCGGGAAGCGGACGTCCTCGGGCAGGGCGTGCAGGAACGGTTCCGCGACGGGGTAGTCGTGGCCGCCGACCCGGACGGTGCCGGCCACCTCCAGCGAGGGCAGCCACCAGCCGAACGGGGTCTCGTCGATCGAGGCGACGGCGCCGCGCGCCGAGCCGTCGGTGTCCCAGAACTCCAGGTCGCAGCCGTAGTCCTCGCCGTAGTAAAGGGTGCGGGTGCCGGTCACCACCGGCCGGAACAGGCGCACACCTTTGACCCGCTCGGGCAGCTCGCCGGGCTCCACCGGGTCGGTCGCGCCGTCCGGTGCTTCGCCCGTGTCCTGCGCGGTCTCCTCCGCCGGCGGCGGCAGTTCGTGCTCCGCGACGGCCTGCGGCAGCTCCTCGGCGAGCACCGTGCGGTGCACACTGCCGTGGCCGAGCAGCGCGGCGTACACGGGGGCGCCGCGGAAGGTGTCGGCGATGATGTCCAGCACCCGGTCCCGGCCGCCGGGGGGAACGGCCAGCCGGTGGCGCGGGCCGCGGTCGGGGATCAGCGTGTAGCGCACGTCCGCGGCGTCCAGCGCCTCGGCGGCGGCGGTCAGGTTGGCCTGGTGGGCCTGCGGGGCGAGCAGGTCGTCACGGAGCTCGGCCAGCCGGTCGTGGTGCCGCACCAGCCGGCGGTCGGCGGCCAGCAGCTCGTCCTCGCGAACCCGCTGCGGGTCCGGCGGCGGGGCCGGGACAGCTGCGGGAACGGGCGCCGGCAGGACGCCGAGCCGGCGGAGCACCCGGCCCGCAAAACGCCGCGCCAGTTTCCGCATCGACCTGCCAGCCATTCTTCTCCCGCTCCGCGATGGTCCGATTCGACGGTAACAACGGAGAAAGCCCGGGTGAAGGAATGGCAAAGGACTCCCAGACAACTCCAGGAATCCCCGGCCGAAACGCTCAGGATCGACCGAACGCGTAGCTGCGCCACGGCCGCCACACGGCGTCGGCGCCGAACGTCGAGAGGACGAATTCGGTGACGTCGAAGACCGCGCGGAAGGTGCGGGCCTGTTCGTGGGCCTGGTCGAGGACGGGGTCGGGGAGGCCGTGGGCGACGGTGACGTGGGGGTGGTAGGGGAAGGCGAGTTCGCGGGCCAGGGGGCCGGAACGGACTTCGGCTTCCAGGGCGCGGCACTCCTGGGCGCCCTCCTCGACCCGGACGAAGACCACGGGGGAGACCGGGCGGAAGGTTCCGCTGCCCTGGAGGAGCATCCGGAACGGGCGGTGGGCGGCGGCCACCGAGCGCAGGTGGTGTTCGATGCCGGGGAGCCGGTCGGCGCTGGTCTCGGTGGGGGGCAGCAGGGTGACGTGGGTGGGTATCGACCGGGCCTGCGGGTCGCCGTGGCCGGCCCGGGCGTCCTGCACCTGGCTGCCGTACGGTTCCGGGACGTGTATGGACACGCCGATGGTGACGGTCTCGGGGAGACCGTCACCATCGGGGGCGGCAGCCGTCGGCATCAGCGCTTCGGCGCCAGGAAGCCGACGCGGTCGTACACCTCGGCGAGCGTCTCGGACGCCACCGCGCGGGCCTTCTCGGCGCCGAGCGCGAGCACCCGGTCCAGCTCGGCCGGGTCGTCCAGGTAGCCCTGGACGCGGGTCTGGAACGGGGTGACCCAGTCGGTGAACAGGTCGGCCAGTTCGGTCTTCAGGGCGCCGTACATCTTGCCGTCGAAGTGCGCGACCAGCTGCTCGATGCTCATCCCGCTGAGCGCGGAGTGGATGCGCAGCAGGTTGGAGACGCCGGGCTTGCCGGCCTCGTCGTAGGTGACGACGGTGTCGGTGTCGGTGACGGCGCTCTTGAACTTCTTGGCGCTGGTCTTCGGCGGGTCGAGCAGGCTGATCAGGCCCTTGTCGCTGACCGCGGACTTGCTCATCTTCGCCGCCGGGTCCTGCAGGTCCTGGATCTTGGCGGTGGCCTTCAGGATGTACGGCTCGGGGACGGTGAAGGTCTTGCCGTAGCGGGTGTTGAAGCGCTCCGCGAGGTCGCGGGTGAGCTCCAGGTGCTGGCGCTGGTCCTCGCCGACCGGGACGGTCTGGGTCTGGTAGAGCAGGACGTCGGCGACCATCAGCACGGGGTAGGTGAACAGGCCGACGGTGGTGCGGTCGGCGCCCTGCTTGAGGGACTTGTCCTTGAACTGCGTCATCCGGGAGGCCTCGCCGAAGCCGGTGAGGCAGTTCATCACCCAGGCCAGCTGCGCGTGCTCGGGCACCTGGGACTGCACGAACAGGGTGCAGCGCTCCGGGTCGAGGCCGGCGCCGAGGAGCTGCGCGACGGAGACCCGGGTGTTCTGCCGCAGCGTCGCCGGATCCTGCTCGACGGTGATCGCGTGCAGGTCGACGACCATGTAGAAGGCGTCGTTGGCCTCCTGCATGTCGACCCACTGACGCACCGCGCCGAGGTAGTTGCCCAGGTGGAATGAGCCTGAGGTGGGCTGGATGCCGGAGAGCACCCGGGGACGGTCCTTCACCGGACCGGTGACCGCTGCGTTGACCATGCGCCCATTGTTCCAGTTCCCCGGGCCGCTCAGGAAACGTCCTGAGCACCCGGGTTGGGCAGTGTGACGGCACTCACCCGCAGCCGTTCGATCCGGCGCCCGTCGAGGCGGGCGACGGTGAGCCGGGCGCCGGACTCGGTGAGCACCTGGTCGCCCTTCTGCGGCAGCCGGCCGAGCTCGCGCACCACGAAGCCGGCGACCGTCTCGTACGGGCCCTCGGGGAGGGTGAAGCCGGTCTCCTCGGCGAAGTCGGCGAGATTGAGCAGGCCGTCGAGTTCGACGCCGCCGCCGGCCAGCCGGCGGGTCGCCGTGGTGTCCTGGGCGTCGTACTCGTCGCGGATCTCGCCGATCACCTCCTCGACCAGGTCCTCCAGGGTGACGATGCCGGCGGTGCCGCCGTACTCGTCGACCACGATGGCCAGGTGGTGGCCCTCGCGGCGCATCTCGCTCATCGCCTCCAGCACCCGCTTGGTGGCGGGCAGCAGCTTGACGGGTCGGGCCAGGTCGCGGACCCGGGCGGCCTGCTCGCCGCGCACCCCGTACAGGTCGCGGACGTGCACGAAGCCGGTGACGGCGTCGTAGGAGCCCTCCACCACCGGGTAGCGGGAGTGCGGGGAGGAGTCGGTCTCGGACCGCACCTCGCGCACCAGCCGGTCGGCGTCCAGGAAGGTCACCTCGGTGCGCGGCACCATCACCTCGCGCAGCTGGCGCTCCCCCGCCGCGAACACCTCGTTGATCAACTCGCGTTCGTCCGAGCCGAGTTCGGTGTTGGCGGCGACCAGGCCGCGGAGTTCCTCGGGGCTCATCACGCCGCGGCCGGCGGACGGGTCGCCGCCCAGCAGGCGCACCATCAGGTTGGTGGAGTGGCCGAGCAGCCAGATCACCGGGCGCAGCGCCACCGACATCACGTCCACCACCGGGGCGGCCAGCAGGGCGATCGACTCGGCGCGCTGCAGACCGATCCGCTTGGGCGTCAACTCGCCCAGCACCAGGGAGGCGTAGGAGATCACCAGGGTCAGGCCGACCAGCGCCACCGCGTCCGCGACGCCGTCCGAGAGGCCTGCCTTCACGAACACCGGGGCGAGCTTGCCGGCCAGCGTGTCGGCGCCGAACGCCGCCGACAGGAAGCCCATGCACGTCACGCCGACCTGCACGGCGGCCAGGAACCGGTTCGGATCGGCCGCCAGGTGCGCGGCCCGGGCGGCGCGGCGCGAGCCGGCCGACTCCAGGGTGCGGATCTGCCCCTCGCGCAGCGAGATCAGCGCGATCTCGGCGACGTTGAACAGACCGCCCAGCATGATGAACACCAGGACGAGCGCGGCGTCCTGCAGGGTTTCGCTCACGGCCCGAGTGTAGGAGAACGGCCGGGCGCCCCGTGGGCACCCGGCCGTTCACACGCGGCGGAGCGGCGCTCAGATGAGGCCGAGCTCCTTGACCGCGTCGCGCTCCTCGGCGAGCTCCTGGACGGAGGCGTCGATCCGGGCGCGGTCGAACTCGGAGAGGTCCAGGCCCTGGACGATCTCGAACTTGCCGTCCTTGGTGGTGACCGGGAACGAGGAGATCAGGCCCTCCGGCACGCCGTACGAGCCGTCGGAGACGATGCCCATCGAGGTCCAGTCGCCGGCCGGGGTGCCGTTGACCCAGGTGTGGACGTGGTCGATGGCGGCGTTCGCGGCCGAGGCGGCCGAGGACGCGCCGCGGACCTCGATGATCTCGGCGCCGCGCTTGGCGACCTTGGGGATGAAGAAGTTCTCCACCCACTCCTGGTCGGCGCCGACGGCGTCGAACGCGGACTTGCCGGAGATCTCGGCGTGGAACAGGTCCGGGTACTGGGAGGCGGAGTGGTTGCCCCAGATGGTGACCTTCTTGATGTCCTCGACCGTCACGCCGGCCTTCTTCGCCAGCTGGGCGACGGCGCGGTTGTGGTCCAGGCGGGTCATCGCGGTGAAGCGCTCGGCCGGAACGTCCGGGGCGTTGCGCTGGGCGATCAGGGCGTTGGTGTTGGCCGGGTTGCCGACCACCAGGACCTTGATGTCGTCCGCGGCGTTGTCGTTGATCGCCTTGCCCTGCGGGCCGAAGATGCCGCCGTTGGCGGACAGCAGGTCGGCACGCTCCATGCCCGCGGTGCGCGGACGGGCGCCGACCAGCAGCGCGACGTTGGCGCCGTCGAACGCGACGTTCGCCTGGTCGGTGATGGTGATGTCACGCAGCAGCGGGAACGCGCAGTCGTCCAGCTCCATGGCGACACCCTCGGCGGCCTTCACGCCCTGCGGGATCTCCAGCAGGCGCAGGTTCACCGGCACGTCGGCACCCAGCAGGTGACCGGAGGCGATGCGGAAGAGCAGCGCGTAGCCGATCTGGCCGGCCGCTCCGGTAACGGTGACGTTGACGGGGGTGCGAGTCATATCTACCTTCTCCAGCTGTCGCCAGGCGCCCCAGGCACATCGGCGCCGGAGCCGAGGATGATCTCTCGATGTCGAGAGACCCGAGACAGGCTATCGCGAAGGCAGGTGGCTGGGAAAACAGGGGCGGGGGGGGGGGGGGGGGGGGGGGGGGGGGGGGGGGGGGGGGGGGGGGGGGGGGGGGGCGGCGGCGGCCGCCCCCCCCCCGCGGGGCGGCCGGGGCGC
>NZ_JBICXW010000020.1:0-143232 GCF_043200475.1 Kitasatospora sp. NPDC048407
GGGGGCGCTGTGGGGGCGGGGGGGGTGTGGGGGGGCGTTGTTGGGGGGGGTCTGGGTGGGGCCCCCGGGGGGGGGCAAACGTCGGGGGCCGGGGCGGCGGCGCGCCCGCCCGGGCCCCGATCGGGAACCTAGACCTGGCCGGTCAGGCCACCGGCTCGACACTCTCGCCGGGTGCGCGTCCGCTCACCCGTTCGGTCTCAAGCGCGGACTGGAGGATCACCACGGCCGCGGCCTGGTCGATCACCGAGCGGCCCTTCTTCGAGGACCGGCCGGAGGCGCGCAGCCCGGCGGCGGCGGTGACGGTGGTCATCCGCTCGTCCACCAGCCGCACGCCGACCGGGTAGGTCAGCATGGCCAGCCGGCCCGCGTACTCGCGGACCTTGGCGGCGGCCGGGCCTTCCTTGCCGCTCAGTGAGCGCGGCAGGCCGACGACGACCTCGATCGCGTCGTACTCCTCGACGATCGCCTTGAGCCGGGCCTGCGAGCGGCCCCCGGCGGGGACGGTCTCCACGGGTGTGGCGATCAGCCCGTCGGGGTCGCAGACCGCGACCCCGATCCGGGCGTCACCCACATCGACGGCGATCCGCCGGCCGCGCCGGAAGACCTTCTCTTCGGTGTGCTCCTCGCTCACGCGCGCTCGGCCACCAGTGCCCGGACGGCCTCGATCGCCTCGCCGACGGCGGCCGGGTTGGTGCCGCCGCCCTGCGCCACGTCGTCCTTGCCGCCACCGCCGCCGCCGAGCGTCTTCGCCGCGGTGCGGACCAGCTCGCCGGCCTTGATGCCGCGGGCGCGGGCGTCCTCGCTGGTGGCGATGACGGTCAGCGGGCGGTCATTGGCGACGGTGAACGCCGCGACCACGGCCGGGCGGTTGCCGAGCCGGGCGCGGACGTCCAGCACCAGCTTGCGCAGCTCGTCCGCACCGGTGCCGTCACCGACGCGGGCGGCGACCAGGGCCACGCCCTTGACGTCCTCCGCGCCCTCGGCGAGGCCCGCGGCGGCCTGCAGCACCTTCTCGGCGCGGAACTTCTCGATCTCCTTCTCGGCGTCCTTGAGCTTGGCGAGCATGCCGGAGATCTTCTCCGGGAGCTCCTCCGGACGGCCCTTGACCAGCTCGGTGAGCTGGGAGACCACGGTGTGCTCGCGGGCCAGGAACTTGTACGCGTCGACGCCGACCAGCGCCTCCACGCGGCGCACGCCGGAGCCGATCGAGGACTCGCCGAGCAGCTTCACCAGGCCCAGCTGGGCGGTGTTGCCGACGTGCGTGCCACCGCACAGCTCCTTGGAGAAGTCGCCGATGGTGACCACGCGGACCGAGTCGCCGTACTTCTCGCCGAACATCGCGATGGCGCCCTGCTTGCGGGCCTGGTCCATCGTCATGACCTCGGCGGTGACGTCCAGCTCGCGGGTCAGCACGTCGTTGATCTTCTGCTCGACGTCGACCAGCACGCTGCCGGGCACGGCGGCGGGCGAGCCGAAGTCGAAGCGGAAGCGGCCCGGCGCGTTCTCGGAGCCGGCCTGGGCGGCCGTCGGGCCGAGCGCGTCGCGCAGCGCCTGGTGGGTCAGGTGGGTCGCCGAGTGGGCGCGGGCGATGGCCCGGCGGCGCTCGGTGTCGATGGTGGCGTACGCGGACGCGCCGAGCACCACCTCGCCGAACAGCACCCCGCCGGAGTGCACGATGACGCCCGGCACCGGCTGCTGCACGTCGCGGATCTCGACGACCGCGCCGGAGTCCAGCCGGATCCGGCCGTGGTCGGCGAGCTGGCCGCCGCCCTCGGCGTAGAACGGGGTGCGGTCGAGGATCAGCTCGACCTCGTCGCCCTCACTGGCGGCCGGCGACGGGACGCCGTCCACCAGCAGGCCGACCACGGTGGCCTCGCCCTCGGTGTGGTTGTAGCCGGTGAAGACGGACGCGCCGGCGCTGTCGGCGACCTCGCGGTACGCGGCGACGTCGGCGTGGCCCATCTTCTTCGCCTTGGCGTCGGCCTTGGCGCGGTCCCGCTGCTCCTGCATCAGGCGGCGGAAGCCGGCCTCGTCGACCTGGAGGCCCTGCTCCTCGGCCATCTCCAGGGTCAGGTCGATCGGGAAGCCGTAGGTGTCGTGCAGCTTGAACGCCTGCTCGCCGGAGAGCACCACGCTGCCGCCGGCCTTGGTCTCGGTGACGGCGGCGTCCAGCAGGTTGGTGCCGGAGCGCAGGGTCTGCAGGAAGGCGTTCTCCTCGGCGACCACGACCGTCTCGATGCGCTTGCGGTCGGTCTCCAGCTCCGGGTACTGCGGGGCCATCGCCTTGATCGAGATGTCGATCAGGTCCTTGGCGACCGGCCCGGTGGCGCCGAGCAGGCGCATGTTGCGGATCGCGCGGCGCAGGATGCGGCGCAGCACGTAACCGCGGCCCTCGTTGCCGGGGGTGACGCCGTCACCGACCAGCATCAGCGCGGTGCGGAAGTGGTCGGTGACCACGCGCAGCGAGACGTCCGACTTGTGGTCGGCGCCGTAGGTGTGGCCGGTGAGCTCGGCGGCGCGGTCGAGGATCATCCGGCTGGTGTCGATCTCGAACAGGTTGTCGACGTCCTGCAGGACGGCGGCGAGGCGCTCCAGGCCGAGGCCGGTGTCGATGTTCTTGCTCGGCAGGTCGCCGAGGATCTCGAACCCGTCCTTGCCGTCGCCGTGGCCGCGCTCGTACTGCATGAAGACCAGGTTCCAGATCTCCAGGTAGCGCTCGCCGTTGACCGCCGGGCCGCCCTCCTCGCCGTACGCGGGGCCGCGGTCGTAGTTGATCTCCGAGCACGGGCCGCACGGGCCGGGAACGCCCATCGACCAGAAGTTGTCCTTCATGCCCAGGCGCTGGATCCGCTCGGACGGGACGCCGATGACGTCACGCCAGATCTGCTCGGCCTCGTCATCGTCCTTGTAGACGGTGATCCAGAGCTTCTCGGGGTCCAGGCCGTAGCCGCCGTCCGCGACGGAGCTGGTGAGCAGCTCCCAGGCGAACTTGATGGCGCCTTCCTTGAAGTAGTCGCCGAACGAGAAGTTGCCGCACATCTGGAAGAACGAGCCGTGCCGGGTGGTCTTCCCGACCTCCTCGATGTCCAGGGTGCGGACGCACTTCTGCACGCTGGTGGCGCGCGAGAACTGCGGCTTGACCTCGCCGAGGAAGTACGGCTTGAAGGGCACCATGCCGGCGTTGACCAGCAGCAGGGTGGGGTCGTCGGCGACCAGCGAGGCCGACGGTACGACGGTGTGGCCGCGCTCCTCGAAGAAGCGCAGCCAGCGGCGGCGGATCTCTGCCGACTCCATCAGTGGGGGTCCTTCCGATCGGTCGTGCTGCCCGGCAGCTCGCGCTGACGGGGCTTGGCAACGATTGTCTGGGGGGTGGTGCGGCGGGTGCCGCGGGACGTGGGCAGGGCGGCGGCCGGGGAGCCCGGGGCCGCCGAGATAGCTCGGCCACCGCTCGACCCGGCCGCGCCGCTGAGCGTGCGGCGGCGGGGCGGCTCGACGACCGCGGTGCCGTCCAGGCCGAGGTCGGCGCGCAGCTGCTGCTCGCGCTCGGCCATGCCGGCCTTCACGTCGCGGGCGAACTGCCGGGCGGCATCGCCGAGTTGGAGCGCGCCGCGGGCGGCGGTGCCGGACAGCGAGTCGGGCGTGAGGCGGTGCACCGCCTCGTTGGCCTTGTTCATGGCCCAGACGGTGGCGCCCGCGCCGACCGCCATCCAGAAGATTCTGCGCACCATCGCCGCTCAGCCCCTCACGGCCCGGCGGACCCGGGCCAGCAGCCCGCCGCGCGGCGCGGTCGCGGCCCGGACCTCGGCCCGGATCAGCCGGGCCAGCTCCTCGCGCTCACCGCTCTGCTGCGGCACCACGGGCCCGGCCTGCTGCCGGTTCACGGCCCGGCGCACGCCGTAGCTGAACGCGGCCAGCTTCACCAGCGGCCCGCCGACGGTGGCGGCCACCGTCGAGGACAGCGCCTTGGCGTCGGCCGCCGCGTCCTGGACGTTGGCGGTGATCTCGTCGACCCGCTCCAGCTGCTCGTGCGCGCTGCGGACGGCGGCGTTCGCGTCCTGCAGCAGCGGCACGGCCTGCTCGGTGACGGCGGAGACCAGGACGGTCGCCTCCCGCAGCACCTTGGACAGCCGGACCAGGACCACGGCGAGCAGGGTGACCAGGACCGCCCAGAAGACGGCGACCAGCAGCCCGGCCAGCTCTCCCACGGACACCTTCGCGCGCTCCCTCGCCTGTCGCTGCGACACTCTTGCAATCCGGGGTTGCGCAACTATCACAATCCCAGAGCTGAACCCTACCGTGGCGGCCGACCGCTCCCCGACCGGATATCGGCAGGTACGCCCGCCCCCGAACCGGTCGGATGTGCGAACACCGCGCGTAACCTACCGCCCGGTCACCTCGTTGGTGAGTTGGCTCGCGGAAGCGCGCGCCCACCGGTGAACGGGTTCCTAGCGACGGGGGCGTCCCTATGGATGGCATGGCGGCAGCGCCGAGAGAACCGGGCCGACTGCCCGCCGAAGCCACCGCGTTCATCGGCCGGGCCGCCGAACTCGAGTCCCTGACCGCCCTGTTGGGCCGCTCCCGGCTGGTCACCGTGACCGGCCCGGGCGGGGTCGGCAAGTCCCGGCTGGCGCTGCGGGCCGCCGCCCGGCTCGCCCCCGATTTCCCGGACGGCACGCGCCTCGCCGACCTCGCGCCGGTCCGTGATCCGCTGCTGCTCGGCCCCGCCGTACGGGCCGCCCTGGACCCCACCGGCCGGTTGCCGCTCGCCGAGCGCCGCGTGCTGCTGGTGCTGGACGGCTGCGAGCACCTGGTCGACGCCTGTGCCGAACTGGTCGACTCGCTGCTGCGCGCCGCGCCCGGGCTGCGGGTGCTGGCCACCTCCCGCCAGTCGCTGCGGGCGGCCGGCGAGCACCTGCTGCCGCTGGCCCCGCTGCCGGTCGAGCCGGGAGGCGGCGGGGCCGACTCGGAGGCGATGCGGCTGTTCGCCGACCGGGCCGCCGCCGCCCGGCCCGGCTTCCGCCTGGCGGGCGCCAACCGCGCCGAGGTGGCGCTGCTCTGCCGCCGCCTGGACGGCCTCCCGCTGGCCCTGGAGCTGGCCGCCGGCCGGTTGCGCGCGCTGTCCGTGGAGCAGCTGCTGGCCCGGCTCGACGACCGCTTCCGGCTGCTCACCGGCGGCGGCCGCACCGCCCCGTCCCGGCACCGGACGATGCGCACAGCGATCGGCTGGAGCCACGAACTCTGCACCATGCAGGAACGTTTACTCTGGGCCCGCCTGTCGGTCTTCGCCGGCGACTTCGACCTGGACGCCGCCGAATACGTCTGCGGCGGCCACGGGCTCGACCTCGACGACGTCCTCGCCCTGCTCGACTCGCTGGCCGACAAGTCCGTCCTCGAACGCCACGACGGCGAACCCGCCCGGTTCCGGATGCTCGACACCCTGCGCGACTACGGCGGCCACTGGCTGCGGGCCGGCGACGACCACCGGCGGCTGCTGCGCCGCCACCGCGACTGGTACCTGGGCGTCGCCACCTGGGGCGAGGTCGAGTGGTTCGGCCCCCGGCAGGCCGAGACCGCCGAACGCACCCGGCTCGCCCACCCGAACCTGCGCGCCGCCCTGGAGTTCTCGCTCGCCGAACCCGGCGAGGAACAGCCCGCCCTCACCCTGGCCGGCGCCCTCTGGTACTTCTGGCTCGGCACCGGCCTGCTCGGCGAGGGCCGCCACTGGCTCGACCGCGCCCTCGCCCGCGCCCCCGAACCCACCGACGCCCGCGCCAAGGCCCTCTGGGTCACCGGCCACCTCGCCACCCTCCAGGGCGACCCGGCCCGCGCCCGCCCCGCCCTCGACCGGTGCCACCGCCAGGCCCTGGCCACCGGCGACCGCCGGGCCCTCGCCCACGCCGTCCACCGCCAGGGCTGCGCCGCCCTGATCGGCGACGACCCGGCCCGCGCCGCCGAACTCCTCGACGAGGCACTGCGGCACTACACCGCCCTCGGCGAGCTCGACACCCACGTCCTGATGGCCATGGCCGAACTCGCCCTGGCCCACCTGTTCCTCGGCGACGGCCCGGGCGCCGCCGCCTGGGCGGAGCGCGTCCGGCAGACCTGCGAGGCGCACGGCGAGCAGTGGGCGCACGCCTACGGCCTGTACACGCTGGCCCACGCCCGCCGGCAGTCCGGCGAACCGCGGGCCGCCCGGGGCTTCGCCCGCGACTCGATCCGCCTCACCCACCCGCTGGGCGACCCGCTCGGCCTCGCCCTCGCGATGGACCTGCTGGCCCTGCTCACCACCGAGGACCCCGCCCCCGACCCGTACGAGGCGCGCGTCCTGCAGGGCGCCGCCCACCGGCTCTGGACGGCCCTCGGCACCCCGTTCCTCGGCTCCCGCACCTTCCGCGGCCCGCACCGCACCTGCGAGCAGCGCGCCCGCGCCGCCCTCACCGCGCAGCAGTACGAGGAAGCGTTCCGGCTCGGCACCCGCCTCGACCTGGACACCGCCGTCCACCGCGCCCTGAACACCTGACCGGAAACGGGAAACGCCCCCGCGGTCCGAAGACCGAGGGGGCGTTCCGCTCGCGGGTCAGCGCGAGTAGTACTCGACGACCAGCTGCTCGTCGCAGACAACCGGAACCTCGCGGCGCTGCGGCGCGCGGTCCAGGCGGAAGGCCAGGGCCTTCAGGTTGACCTCGAGGTACTTCGGGGTCTGGCCCTCGCCGGCGTTGCCACCCTCGCGAGCCACCTGGAAGGGGACCTTCTCCTTGGACTTTTCCTTCACCGTGACGACGTAGCCCGGCTTCATCTGGAACGACGGCTTGTTGACCTTCGAGCCGTTGACCTCGATGTGACCGTGCACGACCATCTGGCGGGCCTGGTAGATGGTGCGGGCGATGCCCGAACGCAGAACCAGGGCGTCGAGGCGGACCTCCAGCAGGGCGACGAGCGCCTCACCGGTCTTGCCCTCGACCTTCTTGGCGGCCTCGAAGGCACGCGCCATCTGCTTCTCGCTGAGGTCGTACTGCGCGCGCAGACGCTGCTTCTCGGTCAGACGGACCTTGTAGTCAGAGTTCTGCTTGCGGCCACGGCCGTGCTGGCCGGGCGGGTACGGGCGGGCCTCGAAGTACTTGACGGACTTCGGGGTCAGCGGAACGCCGAGAGCACGGGCGATCTTGACCTTGGGGCGCTTCTGGTTCGCCATGTTTCCTTTTCCTGTTCAGATACGGCTGTCACCAGGTGTTGACGGAGGACGCTTCTCGCGGCCCGGAGAAAAACCGTCCGTCGCCGGATGGTCAGCCGCTCTCCGCGACCGGGCACTATGTGCTTGCACACGAGACGCCCACCGACCGGGAAAGGTGGTGGGCTGCCCGCGACACCGAAAACCGGTGCGCGCCGCTCCTGGAGAACTCCCTTGCGGGAGGCCTCCGTTGGTTGCCCCGCTGGTGCGGCCGGTCGTTCCTCGCGGAACCCCGGGCCCGGGACACACTGCGGACAGTCTACAGGCTGTTCACTCGCCCTTGAGCCGGGCCCTGGTCCACTCCGCGATCTCCGCGTACCGGGCCTCGCCACCCCGCCTGGTCGGCTTGTAGTACTCCTTGCCGTGCACCGCGTCCGGCGCGTACTGCTGCGCCGCGATGCCCTCCGCCAGGTCGTGCGGGTACTGGTACCCCTTGCCGTGCCCGAGCTTCTTCGCCCCGCCGTAGTGCGCGTCCCGCAGATGCGGCGGCACCGCGCCCGCCAGCCCCTGCCGGACGTCCGCCAGCGCGGCGTCGATCGCCAGGTACGCGGCGTTCGACTTCGGCGCCAGCGCGAGCGCGATCGCCGCCTGCGACAGGATGATCCGCGCCTCCGGGAACCCGATCAGCGCCACCGCCTGCGCCGCCGCGACCGCCGTCGACAGCGCGGTCGGATCGGCCAGCCCGATGTCCTCGCTCGCCGAGATCATCAACCGGCGCGCGATGAACCGCGGGTCCTCCCCCGCCTCGATCATCCGCGCCAGGTAGTGCAGCGTGGCATCCACATCACTGCCCCGGATCGACTTGATCAGCGCACTCGCCACGTCGTAGTGCTGATCGCCGTCCCGGTCGTACCGCACGGCCGCCTTGTTCACGGCCGTCTCGGTCGCCGCCAGCGTCAGCACGCCCCCGCCCTGCTCCAGCGCCGCCCCCGCCGCCGCCTCCAGCATGGTCAACGCCCGCCGGGCATCACCCCCGGCCAACCGCACCAGGTGGTCCTCCGCCTCCTCCGCCAGCTCCACGCTCCCGCCGAGCCCGCGCTCGTCGGTGGTCGCCCGGCGCAGCAGGACGCGAATGTCCTCGTCGGTCAGCGACTCCAGGGTCAGCAGCAACGACCGCGACAGCAGCGGCGAAATGATCGAGAAGTACGGGTTCTCGGTGGTCGCCGCGATCAGCGTCACCCACCGGTTCTCCACCGCCGGGAGCAAGGAATCCTGCTGCGCCTTCGAGAACCGGTGGATCTCGTCCAGGAACAGCACCGTCTCCCGCCCGGTCATCCCGACCGCCCGACGCGCCCCCTCGATCACCGCCCGGACTTCCTTGACCCCGTGCGTGATCGCCGAAAGCTCGACGAACCGCCCCTCCACCGCCTGGCTGATCACATGTGCCAGCGTGGTCTTCCCCGTCCCCGGCGGCCCCCACAGAATCACCGAACTCGTCGCCGCCGGCCCCTTGGCACCCGCCACCAGCCGCCGCAACGGCGACCCGTCCTTCAACAGCTGCTGCTGCCCCGCCACCTCGTCCAACGTCCGCGGCCGCATCCGCACCGCCAGTGGGGCGCGCCCCGGCTCGGCACTCTGGCGTTCCTCGGCTGCATGCGTGAAAAGGTCGGGCTCGTCCACGGAACGCAACCCTATACGGTGCGAAATCAGGGGCGCGGGGAACTGCGCGAAGGGGAACGCGCCCACCAGCCAGATCGCGACGCAGGACAGCCACTTGCACGTGATCGCGACCTCGCGGACGTGATGTGCGCTTGTCGCGCAGTTCTCCCCCAGCCCTAGCGGGCCGGGAGGTACCCCCACGCGCCCCTGTTCTCGCGCCCCTCCGGATCGCGCCGGTCTCCCCGCGCCCGCCTGCTCTCAGCCCTCCGGCGGCCGGTGAAGCAGGACGACGTCGAACTCCTCCATCCCGTAGATCACTGTCCCCGAAGCCTTGCTCGCCGCCGCGCGCACCGCCGCCTGCGCCCCGCGCGAGGCCTCGAACGCCCCCCGGTCCGCGAAGATCGTCCCGACCACCCCTACCGACCGCCCGCGGTCGATGAGCATGGCGGCGCCCACATACCCGTCGATCTCCCTGATCGCCGGGAGGCCGCTCTCCTCGAAGCCCTTCACCACCCCGTCCAGCCCGGCCGCGTCGTACGCGAAGCGAGTCAGCCGGAAGCCCCCGTTCTCCACCGCGGGCCCGGGTTCCGCCGCGACAACGTCCCAGCGGTTGACGGCAACGGTCGCGGCGAACGGCACCAGCAAGGTGTCCCGCCGGTCGGCCAACGCAGTGTCACTCGCGGCTTCGTGTTCGGGGCTGTCCCACCAGGAGCCCATGGTGAGCGTGCCGAGCGCCCGGTTGGCGAACAGCCCGTAGCCGCGGTAGCCGGGCTGGGTGGAGAGGAGTTCGACAGCCTCGCCGCGCAGCGCGTCGAGGCTGTCCTCCAACAGGGCGGGGTCTCCGGTGGCGTAGACGGTACGGACATACATGGGAGTGCCTCCAGCCGTTGCGGGATCCCCTCCATCGCACGCCCGCCACGTCGGCCGGGTCAACCGGGGGCGGTCACCGGGCGAGCAGTGTCGCGGTGTGGTCGAAGACGTACTTCTGGAGGTCGCGCGGCGGCCGCTGGTACCCGCGCGGTTCGGGCCGGGCCGGAAGTGTGATCGCCGGGCGGACCACCTCGTGGTACGGGACGGAGGACAGCAGGTGGGCGATCATGTTGAGCCGGGCGCGGCGCTTGTCGTCGCTGTCGACGACGTTCCACGGGGATTCGGGGATGTCGGTGTAGACGAACATCTCGTCCTTGGCCCGCGAGTAGTCCTCCCAGCGGGTGATGGATTCGACGTCCATCGGGGAGAGCTTCCACTGCCGCATGGGGTCGTCGAGGCGGTCGCGGAAGCGGCGTTCCTGTTCGATGTCACTGACCGAGAACCAGTACTTGCGCAGCACGATGCCCGCTTCGATGAGCATCCGTTCGAAGGTGGGGCACTGGTGGAGGAACTGCCAGTACTCCTCCTCGGTGCAGAATCCCATCACCTTCTCGACGCCGGCCCGGTTGTACCAGGACCGGTCGAACAGCACCATCTCGCCGGCCGCCGGGAGCTGCTCGACGTAGCGCTGGAAGTACCACTGACCGCGCTGGCGTTCGGTGGGGGCGGGGAGGGCGACGATCCGGGCGATGCGGGGGTTGAGGTATTCGGTGACGCGTTTGATCGCGCCGCCCTTGCCGGCGGCGTCCCGGCCCTCGAAGATCACGACCATCCGGATGCCCTCGCTGCGCACCCACTCCTGCATCTTGACCAGCTCCTGCTGGAGCCGGAGCAGTTCGGGTTCGTAGATCCGCTTGGGGATGCGCGGGGCGCTCTTGGCGCCGCGGGGCTTCCTGCCTCGCTTGGGGTCCGCCACTTCATGTGCCTTTCTCACCGTGCCGCCGACGAGCACTCACGCTACGGGCCGCCGGTGGTCGACGCAGGTCGGCCGACGGCCAGTGGCGGGCGTCGGTCAGACTTCGTCGAACGGCGCCGCGTAGCGGCAGACGCCGTGCGGGGCGCTGTCCGCGCCGGACAGCAGGAGTGCCTGGAAGTACACGTCAGGGACGTCGTACGGGCCGCTGATGCGGTGTCCGGAGGCGGGCGCGAAGCCGAACCGCCCGTAGTAGCCGGGGTCGCCGAGGACCACCACGACGCGCTCGCCGGCTTCCGCGGCGGCGGTCAGCGCGGCCCGGACCACGGCGGTGCCGACGCCCTTGCGCTGCCATTCGGGGGCGACGGCGACGGGGGCGAGGGCGAGTCCCTTGCCGTTGCCGATCTTCAGCCGGGTGAGCAGGGCGTGGCCGATGACGACCTCGCGGTCGTCGACGGCGACCAGGGAGAGTTCCGGCAGCCAGGCGGGGTCACGGCGCAGCGCGTCCACCAGGTCCGCCTCTTCGGGGCCTGGGAAGGCCGCCATGTGCACGCGCCGGGTCTCGGCGGTGTCGGTGGGGAGTTCAACTCTGGTTCGTACGGTCATCCTTGACCCCTCTTGCGCCCTGCACCCCGTCGTGCAGCGTTCCGGCCCCGGGCGGTGCGAGCCTACTCCTGGTAGGCGGGCACCGGCCGGGGCCGGAACGAATCGTGATCTTTGTGATGTGCCGTCAGTTTTCGACGGTGCGTCAGACGATGCGTCAGACGGTGGGTCAGGCGGTGGGCTCGGCCTCCGCCTTGGCGCCGTCCTTGGCCTTCGGCTTGGCGTCCACGCCGGCCTCCCGGCGCTGGGCCGGGGTGATCGGGGTGGGGGCGCCGGTCAGCGGGTCGCCGCCGGTGGAGGTCTTCGGGAAGGCGATGACGTCCCGGATGGTGTCGTAGCCGCCCAGCAGGGTGACCACGCGGTCCAGGCCGAGCGCGATGCCGCCGTGCGGCGGCGGGCCGTAGTTGAAGGCGTCCAGCAGGAAGCCGAACTGCGAGGCGGCCTCCTCCTCGGACAGGCCGATCGCGTCGAACGCCCGCTTCTGCACGTCGCGCTGGTGGATACGGATCGAACCGCCGCCCAGCTCCGAGCCGTTGAGCACCAGGTCGTACGCGTTGGAGAGCGCGCTGCCCGGGTCGGTGTCGAAGGTGGCGAGCGACTCGGCGGTGGGCGCGGTGAACGGGTGGTGCACCGCGTGCCAGCCCTGGAACTCGCCCTTGTCGTCCTCGATCGGCTCGAACATCGGGAAGTCCACGACCCAGAGGAAGGCCCACTGGGACTCGTCGATCAGGTTGCAGCGGCGGCCGATCTCCAGGCGGGCGGCGCCGAGCAGCTCCTGCGAGGCGGTCTTGTTGCCGGCCGCGAAGAACACCGCGTCGCCGGGCTTGGCGCCGGCGGCGGCGGCCAGGCCGGCCAGGTGCTCCTCGGACAGGTTCTTGGCGACCGGGCCGCGCAGCTCGCCGGTCTCGGCGTCCACCAGGACGTACGCGAGGCCGCGGGCGCCGCGGGCCTTCGCCCAGTCCTGCCAGGCGTCGAGCTGCTTGCGGGGCTGCGAGGCGCCGCCGGGCATCACGACCGCGCCGACGTACGGCGCCTGGAAGACCCGGAACTCGGTGCCCTTGAAGTACTCGGTCAGGTCGGTGAGTTCCTGGCCGAAGCGGACGTCCGGCTTGTCGGAGCCGTAGCGCGACATGGCGTCGACGTACGTCATCCGCGGCAGCGGGTTGGGGATCTCGTAGCCGTGCACCTCGCGCCAGATCGCGGCGATGACCTTCTCGCCGAGGGCCAGGATGTCCTCCTGGTCGACGAACGACGCCTCGATGTCCAGCTGGGTGAACTCCGGCTGCCGGTCGGCGCGGAAGTCCTCGTCGCGGAAGCAGCGGGCGATCTGGTAGTAGCGCTCCATGCCGGCCACCATCAGCAGCTGCTTGAACAGCTGCGGGGACTGCGGCAGGGCGTACCAGTGGCCGGGCTGGAGGCGGACCGGGACCAGGAAGTCGCGGGCGCCCTCGGGGGTGGAGCGGGTCAGGTACGGGGTCTCGATGTCGAGGTAGTCGTTCTCCTCCATCACCGTGCGGATGATGTGGTTGACCTTCGAGCGCAGCCGCAGCGCGCGGGCCGGGCCCTCGCGGCGCAGGTCGAGGTAGCGGTAGCGGAGCCGCACCTCCTCGTTGACCGAACCGGGCTCGTACTCGGCGACCTGGAACGGCAGCGGCGCGGCCTCGGACAGCACCTCGATGGACTCGACGACGACCTCGACGGCGCCGGTCGGGATGTCCGGGTTCTCGTTGCCCTCGGGGCGGACCCGGACGTCGCCGATCACCTTCACGCAGTACTCGGAGCGCAGCCCGTGCACCGACTCCAGGTCGCGAACCACGACCTGCACGGTGCCGGAGGCGTCCCGCAGATCGATGAAGGCCACGCCGCCGTGGTCACGGCGGCGGGCCACCCAGCCGGCCAGGGTGACGGTGGTGCCGGCGTGCTCCGGTCGGAGCGTGCCCGCGTCGTGCGTGCGGATCACAGCTGCTTCTCCTTCAGGGTGGTGACGAGCGCCTCGAGGGCGACGGGGGTCTGCTCGCCGGACTCCATGTCCTTGAGCTGGACCACGCCCTCGGCGAGGTCCCGGTCGCCCGCGATCAGGGCGAAGCGTGCTCCGGACCTGTTCGCGGACTTCATGGCGTTCTTGATGCTCTTGACGCCGAACGCGAGGTCGGTGGCGACGCCGGCCCGGCGCAGCTCGACGGTCTTCGCGAACAGCACGTTCTTGGCTTCCTCGCCGAGCGCGACCGCGTACACCTCGGTGGTGACGGGCAGGTCGAGCTCGATGCCTTCGGCCTCCAGCGCGAGGAAGGTGCGGTCCACACCCAGGCCCCAGCCGACCGAGGGCAGCGCCGGGCCGCCCAGCATCTCGGACAGGCCGTCGTAGCGGCCGCCGCCGCCGATCGCGGACTGCGAGCCGAGGCCGCCGTGCACGAACTCGAAGGTGGTGCGGGTGTAGTAGTCCAGGCCGCGCACCAGCTTGGGGTCGTCGACGAACGCGACCCCGGCGGCGGTGAGCAGCTCGCGGACCTTCTCGTCGTACGCCTTGCAGTCCTCGCACAGGTAGTCGCGCAGCATGGGCGCGTCCACCAGCTGGGCCTGCACCTCCGGGCGCTTGTCGTCGAGGACGCGCAGCGGGTTGATCTCGGCGCGGCGGCGGGTGTCCGCGTCCAGCTCGAGGCCGGAGAGGAAGTCCACCAGCGCGGTGCGGTAGACCGGGCGGCACTGCTGGTCGCCGAGCGAGTTCAGCAGCAGCTTGTACTCGCGCAGGCCGAGCGAGCGGAAGGCGTCGTCGGCGAGGATGATCAGCTCGGCGTCCAGCGCCGGGTCCTCGGCGCCCAGCGCCTCCGCGCCGACCTGCGAGAACTGCCGGTAGCGGCCCTTCTGCGGGCGCTCGTAGCGGTAGAAGTTGCCGGAGTACCAGAGCTTGACCGGCAGGTTGCCGAGCTTGTGCAGGTTGGCTTCCAGCGTGGCGCGGACCACCGACGCGGTGCCCTCGGGGCGCAGCGCGAGGTCCTCGCTGCTCTCGGGGCGCTTGGCGAGGGTGAACATCTCCTTGGTGACGATGTCGGTGGACTCGCCGACGCCGCGGGAGAACAGCTTGACGTCCTCGAACACGGGGGTCTCGACGTAGCCGTACCCGGCGCGGCGCAGCGGCGCGGACAGCCGCTCGCGGATCGCCAGGTAGGCCGCGGAGTTGACCGTGGGCAGCAGGTCGTAGGTGCCCTTGGGGGCGGTGAAGGTGCTCAACTTCTCTTCCGTCACATTCCTCGTCGCGGGAAAGCCTGGGCGCCGACCGCCCCTGCTGCCTGCTGGAGGTAGGGGTTGGTGGCGCGCTCTCGGCCGATGGTGGTCTGCGAGCCGTGGCCGGAGAGCACCACGGTCGCGTCGTCGAGGGGCAGGCACACCCGGGCCAGTGAGCGCATGATCGCGCCGCTGTCTCCGCCCGGGAGGTCGGTACGCCCGATGGAGCCGGCGAACAGCAGGTCGCCCGAGAACAACACCGGCGGGATGTCCGGTGTGGCGGGCGTCCTGAACGTCACCGACCCCTTGGTATGGCCGGGGGCGTGGTCGACGGTGAGCTGCATGCCCGCGAGTTCCAGCACGCTGCCGTCGGTCAACTCGCGGACCTCGTCCGGTTCGCCGACGGTGATCGAGCCCATCAACTGCTGCCCGAGGGAGCGCCCGAGGCCCTTCTCGGGGTCGGCCATCATGTACCGGTCCTCGGGGTGGATCCAGGCCGGGACACCCTGCGCGCCGCAGACCGGGACCACCGAGGCGATGTGGTCGATGTGCCCGTGGGTGAGCAGCACCGCGACCGGCTTGAGCCGGTGCTCGCGGATCAACTCCTCGACGCCGCTTGCCGCTTCGTGCCCGGGATCGACGATCACGCACTCCTCACCTGCGGCGGGAGCGACCAGGTAACAGTTGGTGCCCCAGGCCCCGGCGGGGAATCCGGCGACGAACACGCGAGTCCTTCGTTTCGTAACGGTGGCGGTCTTGTTTCCCCCGCAGCCTACCGGCGGCACCGGGCCGCGGGCGAACCGGTTCCCGCGCGCGTTCAGGCCTTTCTCATGTGGCACTGATCCCCTGCTGACGCGCGGGGTCCCTACACTTGGCCGCCGACGGGTGCGACGATGCGCACACGACAGTCACAAGTCCCTCGCCCCACAGCGCATTAGGAGACACGTCCGGTGGTCAGCAGCGAACAGCGTCGGCGACAGCTCGCCCGCGAGAAGTACGAGCGCCAGATGCAGGCGCGCGCCGAAGCGGCGACCAAGCGCAAGAAGCGCAACGTCGTGGTGGCCTCGGTGGCGGCCCTGGTGGTGCTGGCGGGCATCGGAGCGACCGCGGCCGGTGTGTTCAGCTCGGACAAGAAGGACGACAAGAAGGCGTCCGCCGCGCCGACTCCGTCCGAGAGCGGCAAGAAGTGGGCGGCCGAGCCGGCCATGTCGATCGACGCCGCGTCCCCGTACACCGCGACGCTGGACACCTCGGTGGGCAAGGTGACCCTCTCGCTGGACGCGAAGAAGGCGCCGCACACCGTCAACTCCTTCGTTTTCCTGGCGGGTCAGCAGTACTTCGACGGCTCCACCTGCCACCGGCTCACCACCGACGGCATCTTCGTCCTCCAGTGCGGCGACCCGACCGGCACCGGCCGCGGCGGCCCCGGCTACCAGTTCCAGGACGAGAACCTGACCGGCGCGACCTACCCGGCGGGCACCGTGGCGATGGCCAACGCCGGCGCCAACACCAACGGCAGCCAGTTCTTCCTGGTCTACAAGGACACCCAACTGCCGCCCCAGTACACCCCGTTCGGCAAGATCACCGGCGGCCTGGACGTGCTCCAGAAGGTCGCCGAGGCCGGCGTCAAGGGCGGCGCGACAGACGGCCCGCCGGCCACCCCGGTCGACCTCAAGGCCGTCACCGCGACCAAGGGCTGACCCGCCGCGAAAATCGACCGGCGCCGGATGCGGACAGCACCGGCGCTGGTCGCCTATGTTGCTGTTGTATAGGGTGCCCAGACCGTCGGCCGTCACCCTCGGCACGACAACGACGGCTCGGGACGGCGGACTCCATCGGTCCGCCGCACATCAACTGTGGACGACGCTCCCGCCCGTGGGCGTGGCGTCATGTGGAGGAGGCGCTGTGAGCAGCGACCCGTGGGGCCGTGTCGACGAGCAGGGGAACGTCTACGTGAGGACGGCCGACGGCGAACGCCAGGTCGGCTCCTGGCAGGCCGGCTCTCCCGAGGAGGCCCTCGCCTACTTCGAGCGCAAGTTCCAGGGCCTGGAGGCGGAGACCGCCCTCCTGGAGCACCGGGTGCGCAAGACCGACCTGGCCGCCAAGGAGGCGCAGGCCGCGCTGGAGCACCTGCGCGCGCAGGTCGTCGAGGCGCACGCGGTCGGCGACCTGGAGTCGCTGGCCAAGCGCCTGGACACGCTGGCCGGCGAGATCGAGACCCGGCAGACCGAGCGCAAGGCCGCCCGGGCGAAGGCCCAGGAGGAGACCCGCACCGCCAAGGAGGCGCTGGTCGCCGAGGCCGAGCAGCTCGCCGACTCCAACCAGTGGCGGGAGGCCGGCGACCGGCTGCGCGCCCTGGTCGACAGCTGGAAGGCGCTGCCGCGCCTGGACCGCAAGAGCGACGACGAGCTGTGGCACCGTTTCTCGCACGCCCGCTCGGTGTTCTCCAAGCACCGCAAGGCGCACTTCGCGGCCCTGGACTCGGAGCGCGACCACGCCCGCGTGGTCAAGGAGAAGCTGGTCGCCGAGGCCGAGCAGCTCGCGAACTCCACCGACTGGGGCCCGACCGCGGCCGCCTACCGCGACCTGATGACCCGCTGGAAGGCCGCCGGCCGCGCCCAGCGCGAGGCGGAGGAGGAGCTGTGGGCCCGCTTCCGCGGCGCCCAGGACGTCTTCTTCCAGGCCCGGTCCGCGGTGTTCACCGAGCGTGACGCCGAGCAGGGCGAGAACCAGAAGGCCAAGGAGGCGCTGCTGGTCGAGGCCGAGGCGATCCTGCCGATCACCGACCTGAAGGCCGCCAAGGCCGCGCTGCGCGAGGTCTCCGAGCGCTGGGAGGCGATCGGTCACGTCCCGCGCGACGCCCGTCCGAAGCTGGACGGCCGGCTGGCCGCGGTGGAGCGCGCCGTCCGCGAGGCCGAGGAGGCCGAGTGGCAGCGCTCCAACCCGGAGGCCCGCGCCCGCGCCACCGGCATGACCGCGCTGCTGCAGTCCGCCGTCGACAAGCTGCAGTCCGACCTGGACAAGGCCCGCTCGGCCGGCAACACGTCGAAGGCCGCCAAGCTGGAGGCCGAGCTGGCGGGCCGTCAGGCGCTGCTCGACCAGGCGCAGAAGTCGCTGCAGGAGTTCAGCTCCTGACGCTTCGTCGAGGAAGGGGCCCGGTCGCCGTCACGGCGGCCGGGCCCTTCTGCGTGCGGGCGCTCAGACGGTGGTCGGGCTGGCCTCGGGCTGGAGCTGGTCGATGTCCACGCTCTGGTCGGGGCCGGGGGTGGCGGAGGGCACCGGGGTGCCGAAGTCGCTGAAGTCGACCGCGCCGACGGACTGTTCCAGCCGCAGCGGCACCGGCGGGCCGGAGGTGGCCACGTACAGGGTGGCGGTGCCGCTGTCGGTGCTGCGGGTGAGGGCGACCGCCGGGCGGCCCTGGACGGTGCTGGTGGCGCCCTTGGCGAGGTCGCTCGCCGCGCTGCCGAGCTGGTCGGCGAGGGCGCCGAGGTCGCACAGGCCGGCGATGTCGCCGAAGTCGGGGTCGTCGCTGGTGGTCTTCAGGTAGCGGTCGCCGACGGCGTCGGCCAGCGCGGATCCGCCGTGGCTCTGCCAGAACGCCTGGTCGGGTTTGACCCACAGCTGCTGGCCGGCCTTCACCACCTGGAAGCTGCCCACGCCGCTCTGGCCCAGCGTGCCGGTGCAGTTGCCCGCGGTGTCCAGCCGCAGGTCGATGGTGATCGCCTGGCCCTCGCCGCCGACCGTGCCGACCGCCCGTACCGCGTGGGCGTCGGTGAGGGCCTGGACGGACTGCCGGAGGATCTCGTCGGCCGGTCGGCCGGCCACCCCGTTGTCGGTGCCGGGTGCGGGGGCGGTGGCGGTCGCGGTGGCCGCCGCCGGGCTGCCGGCGGCGCCCGGTCCGGTGGAGTGGCCCGAGCCGCAGCCGGCCGTCAGGGCCGCGACGGCCGCCGCCGCGCCGGCCATCGCCGTCGTCGTCCGAATCGCGTGCACGGTGCCTCCGGGAATGAGCGGGCCGCCCCCACCCGGCCAGTGTCGGCGGGGCGGGGGCGGCCTGCACCCGGAGGGCCAGGCGCGGAGGGCTACTTGTTGCGGGCCGAGGTGACCCGGTAGACGTCGTACACGCCTTCGACGCCGCGGACGGCCTTCAGGACGTGGCCGAGGTGCTTCGGGTCGCCCATCTCGAAGGTGAACCGGCTCATCGCCACCCGGTCGCGGGAGGTCTGCACCGCCGCGGACAGGATGTTGACGTGCTGGTCGGAGAGCACCCGGGTGACGTCCGACAGCAGTCGGGAGCGGTCCAGCGCCTCCACCTGGATGGCCACCAGGAACACCGAGGACTGGGTGGCCGCCCACTCGACGTCGATGATCCGCTCGGGCTGCTGCTGCAACGACTCGACGTTGACGCAGTCCGCGCGGTGCACCGAGACGCCGTTGCCGCGGGTGATGAAGCCGACGATCGGGTCGCCGGGCACCGGCGTGCAGCAGCGCGCCAGCTTCACCCACAGGTCGTCGACGCCCTTGACGATGATGCCCGGGTCGCCCTTGGCCCGGCGGCGCATCGAGCGCGGCTGGTGGGACGGGGTGGTGGTCTCGACGAGGTCCTCGACCGCGCCTTCCTCGCCGCCCATCGCCTGGACCAGCTTCTGCACGATGGCCGGCGCGGCGACGTGGCCCTCGCCGATCGCCGCGTACAGCGAGGAGATGTCCGGGTAGCGCATCTCGTGGGCCAGCGTGACCAGCGAGTCCCCGGTGAGGATCCGCTGGATCGGCAGGCCCTGCTTGCGCATGGTCCGGGCGATCGCCTCCTTGCCCTGCTCGATCGCCTCCTCGCGGCGCTCCTTGGAGAACCAGGCGCGGATCTTGTTCCGGGCCCGCGGCGACTTGACGAAGTTCAGCCAGTCCCGGGACGGGCCGGCGTTCTCCGCCTTCGAGGTGAACACCTCGACCGTGTCGCCGTTCTCCAGCGTCGACTCCAGCGGCACCAGCCGGCCGTTCACCCGGGCGCCGATGGTCCGGCAGCCGACCTCGGTGTGCACCGCGAACGCGAAGTCCACCGGGGTGGCCTTCGCGGGCAGCGCTATCACGTCGCCCTTCGGGGTGAAGACGAACACCTCGTTGCTGGACAGGTCGAAGCGCAGCGACTCGAGGAACTCGCTGGGGTCCTCGGTCTCCTTCTGCCAGTCCAGCAGCTGCCGCAGCCAGGCCATCTCGTTGACCGCGTCGGCCTTGTCGTGCTGCCGCTTGTGGGTCGGGGTGTCGGTGCGCACCTTGGACGCGCCGGCCACCGCCCGCTGCTTGTACTTCCAGTGCGCGGCGATGCCGTACTCGGCGCGGCGGTGCATGTCGAAGGTGCGGATCTGGAGTTCGACGGGCTTGCCGCCGGGACCGATCACCGTGGTGTGCAGCGACTGGTACATGTTGAACTTGGGCATCGCGATGTAGTCCTTGAACCGCCCCGGCACCGGGTTCCACCGCGCGTGGATGGTGCCCAGCGCCGCGTAGCAGTCGCGGACGGTGTCGACCAGGACCCGGATGCCCACCAGGTCGTAGATCTCGGCGAAGTCCCGGCCCCGGACGATCATCTTCTGGTAGACCGAGTAGTAGTGCTTCGGGCGGCCCGTCACCTGCGCGGTGATCCGCGCCCCGCGCAGGTCGCCCTGCACCTGGTCGATCACGGTCGCCAGGTACTCGTCGCGCTTCGGGGCGCGCTCGGCCACCAGCCGGACGATCTCGTCGTACATCTTGGGGTAGAGGATGGCGAACGCCAGGTCCTCCAGCTCCCACTTGATGGTGTTCATGCCCAGCCGGTGCGCCAGCGGGGCGTAGATCTCCAGCGTCTCGCGGGCCTTCTTCTCCTGCTTCTCCCGCTTCAGGTAACGCATGGTGCGCATGTTGTGCAGCCGGTCGGCGAGCTTGATCACCAGGACCCGCGGGTCCTTGGCCATCGCGACGACCATCTTGCGGACGGTCTCCGCCTGCGCCGCCTCGCCGAACTTCACCCGGTCCAGCTTGGTGACGCCGTCGACCAGCAGCGCCACCGAGTCACCGAAGTCGTGCCGCAGCGTCTCCAGGCCGTAGTCGGTGTCCTCGACGGTGTCGTGCAGCAGCCCCGCCATCAGCGTCGGCGCGTCCATCCCCAGCTCGGCCAGGATGGTCGCCACCGCCAGCGGGTGCGTGATGTACGGGTCGCCGCTCTTGCGCTTCTGCCCGCGGTGCCACTTCTCGGCCACCGCGTACGCCCGCTCGATGTCCTTGAGCAGGGCCGGGTCGGCCTTCGGGTCGTTGGCCCGGATGGTCCGGAACAGCGGTTCCAGCACCGGGTTGACCATCGAACTGCGCTGTCCGCCCAGCCGAGCGAGGCGAGCCCGCATCCCGCCGGGGGAAGGGCGGGAACTGGCAGTCGCAGCCGTGGGCACAACCTCGTCGGGCAAGGACACTCCTACGTGCAGACGGATCAATCTTCATCGTACCGGCGGCGCGACGGGCTTCCGCGCCCGGCCGACCCCACATGTGCGGAAAGCCGCCCGGGAACAGGATCTGTTCCCGGGCGGCTTCCGAAAGCGGTCTTCCCGCTCAGACCACGACCAGGGTCTCCAGCGGCGCACCGTGCAGGTGCGGCTCCAGGCGCTCACGCCCCGTCAGGAACCCGAGTTCCATCAGCACCACGACGCCCACCAGCTCGGCGCCGGCCTCCTGGACCAGGTCCAGCGAGGCGGAGATGGTGCCGCCGGTGGCCAGCACGTCGTCCACCACCAGCACCTTCTCGCCGGGGGCGAACGCGTCGCACTGCACCTCCAGCGTCGCCGACCCGTACTCCAGGTCGTACGAGCGGGAGAACACGTCGCCGGGCAGCTTGCCCTTCTTGCGGATCGGGACGAACCCGAGTCCGGCCGCGACCGCGGCGGGCGCGGCCAGCACGAACCCCCGCGCCTCCAGGCCGACCACCTTGGTGGCGCCGAGTTCCTTCGCCCGCTCGGCCAGCGCCCGGGTCAGCGCGCCGAACGCCTCGGCGTCGGCCAGCAGGGGGGCGATGTCCTTGAACAGGACGCCCGGCTTCGGGTAGTCCTGCACGTCCCGGATCCGGCTGTTGAGCAGCTCGGACAGGGCGGGGTCGGTGGTGGAGGTCACGGGGGTTCCTTAACTGACAGCGGGGTTCAGCGCTTGCCGGACGGCCGTCCCTTGCCCCGGGAGCGGCTGGTCGGCTGGTTGCGCTGTCCGACCATACCTGCCGCGAGCTCCTCGTCGATCATCCCGTCCTCGCCCCGGGCCTCGGCCTCCTCGGCCGCCTTGGCCTCGGACGCCCGGCGCTGCAGGACGCGCTTGGCGAGCGCCTTCATCTCCGGGGTCTGCTCCTTGAGCTGCGCGAGCAGCGGGGTGGCGACGCAGATCGAGGAGTAGGCACCGGCGGCGAGACCGATGAACAGCGCCAGCGAGATGTCGTTGAGGGTGCCCGCGCCGAGCAGGCCGCCGCCGATGAACAGCAGGGCGGAGACCGGCAGCAGCGCGACGACCGTGGTGTTGATGGAACGCACCAGGGTCTGGTTGAGGCCGTGGTTGGCGGCCTCGCTGTAGGTCCGGCGCGACTGCTTGGTCAGGCCGTTGGTGTTCTCCTTCACGGTGTCGAAGACGACGACCGTGTCGTAGAGCGAGTAACCGAGGATGGTCAGGAAGCCGATCACGGTACCCGGAGTGACCTCGAAGCCGACCAGCGCGTAGACACCGATGGTGATCAGCAGGTCGTGGATCAGCGCGACCAGCGCGGCCAGCGCCATCCGCCACTCGAAGGCGATCGCCAGGTAGACGGTGACCAGGACCATGAAGATGACCAGGCCGGTCAGCGCCTTCTTGGAGATGTCCGAACCCCAGGAGGGGCCGATCACCTGGGCGTTGATGTCCTTCTCCTCGACGCCGACGGCCTTCGAGAACTCCTTGGTGAAGGTCGCGGCCGGCACCGACTCCTCGGCGCTGATCTGGACCCGGACGTCGCCCTTGTCCGTGGTCTGCACCAGCGCGGTGTTGGAGCCGGTGATCTTGTTCGCGACGTCCTTCGCCTGGGACACCGTCAGTCCGGGCTTGTGCACGGTGTAGACCGAGCCGCCCTTGAACTCGATGCCCAGGTGCAGGCCCATGGCCAGGCCGATCGCGGCCACCAGGACGATCACCGCGGAGATCGAGTACCAGATCTTCCGCTTGCCGACGAAGTCGAACGAGACCTCGCCCTGGTAGAGGCGGTGACCGATGTTGCGGAGCGACATGGGTCAGACCTCCTGGGTCTGCTGGGAGGGGGCGGGACGGCGGCGCGAGCCGCGGATCGGCGGACGGGCGCCGAGCCGCTTCGGGTCCAGGCCGGACCACGGGTGACCGCTGGAGAAGAACTTCGTGCGGGCCAGCAGGGTGATCAGCGGCTTGGTGAACAGGAAGATCACCACGACGTCCAGCAGGGTGGTCAGACCCAGGGTGAAGGCGAAGCCCTGCACCTTGCCGACCGACACCAGGTACAGCACCGCGGCACACAGGAAGGACACGAAGTCCGACACCAGGATGGTGCGCCGGGCCCGCGGCCAGGCACGCTGCACGGCCGGACGCAGCTGGGCGCCCTCGCGGACCTCGTCACGGATGCGCTCGAAGTACACGATGAACGAGTCGGCGGTGATACCGATCGCGACGATCGCGCCACAGACCGCGGGCAGGTTCAGCGCGAAGCCGACGCCGGCGCCCAGCAGGCTCATGATCGACCAGGTCAGGACCGCGGAGACCACCAGGCCGGCGATCGAGATCAGGCCCAGGCCGCGGTAGTAGACCAGCGAGTAGACGACCACCAGGACCATGCCGATCAGACCGGCGATCAGGCCTGCCTTCAGCTGGTCGGAGCCGAGCTGCGGGGAGACGGTGGTGACGTCGCTCTTCACGAAGTCCAGCGGGAGCGCGCCGTAGCTCAGCACGTTGCCCAGCGACTTGGCGTCGGCCTGGGTGAAGGTGCCGGAGATGACCGCGCTGCCACCGGTGATCGACTCGGAGACGTACGGGTGCGAGACGACCGCGCCGTCCAGCACGATGGCGAACTGGTTGCCCGGGGACTGCTGGGTGGCGAGCTTGCCGGTGGTGGCCGCGAAGGCCTTCGAGCCCGCGTCGTTGAACGACAGGTCGACCATCCAGCCCTTGGCGCTCTGGGTGTCGTACACGGCCTGCGCCTTGGTGACGTCCTGGCCGTTCACGGCGACACCACCGAGCGCGAACTTGTACCAGAGGCCCTGCTCGGCGTCGTACGAGCAGGCCACGGTCGGCTGGGCCGGGTCGCTGGACTGGTAGTTCTTCCGCTGCTCCTTGACCGAGCAGTCCAGCGCGGTGAACTGCTTCTGCAGCTCGGCCGGGGCAGTGCCCTGGGTCAGCGCGGCAGTCATGTCGGGCTGGTCGGCCGGGGCGCTGGCGCCGGCGCTCGGAGCGGCCGAGCCGGTGGCCGGGGCCGAGGCGGAGCCGCTCGCGGCGGAGGTCGGGTCGGCCTGCAGGGCGCCGGAGACGGCGCGGCCGGCCTTGCTCGCCGAGGAGCTCGGCGAGGCGGGCGCGGAGGCGCTGCCCGAGGCGGACGGGCTGGCCGAGCCGCTGGGCGCCGACGACGGCGACCCGCTCGGCTGCGGCTGGGCGCTCACACCGCTCGGCGCGGCGGCCAGGACCGGGCGGAAGTACAGCTTCGCGGTGTCACCGACCTTGTCGATGGACTCCTGCGTGTTACCACCGTCGGGGATGTTGACGATGATGTTGCTGTTGCCCTGGGTCTGGACCTCGGCCTCGGAGACACCCATGCCGTTGACGCGCTTCTGGATGATGCCGACCGCGGTGTCAAGGTTTGCCTTGTTGATCGCGGAAGGATCGTCCGACTTGGCGGTCAGCGTGACGCTGGTGCCACCGGCGAGGTCGATACCGAGACGCGGCTTGGTGTAGCCCGTCCCGAACATGAGGGCCACCAGGCCGACGGTGACCACCAGGATGAGCGCCAGCGCCCTCCCCGGGTATCCGTCGCGCGACCGCGACTTGGGTGTTGCCACCTTGTTCGTTTCTCCCTGTCCATGCCGCCCGGCGGCCGGCCCCGGACCCCGCACAGGGCGGGGCCCGGGAGAGACGGACGCACGGCGGCCCAAGAGGTCCTGTGGGCTTGCGGCGGATGCCGCTGGTCGGGGAAGAGAGGCCCCCCCGGCCGTACTACTTGCTCTCGGGAGCCTCGGCGCCGACCTTCGCCTCGTCCTTGGACAGGCTCAGCGGCTTCTCGTCGGCGTCCGTGCCCTCGGCGGCCTCGACCACGTCGTCCTCCGACTCGTCCTCGGCGGGACGGCCGTTGATGATCGCCTCGTACTCGAGCGGCTCCAGGACCGCGGCGATGGCGCCCTTGGTGTAGTGCGCCACCACACCGGGAGCGACCTCGAGCTCGACCGTCTCATCGTTGATCGCCTTGACCAGCGCGTACATGCCGCCAATGGTCCGGACACCCGAACCCGGCTGCAGCGCGGACTGCATGGTCTGCATCTGCGCCTGCCGCTTCTTCTGCGAGCGGAACATCAGGAAGATCGCGAGGAGCGGGAGGACAAGAATGATGTATTGAGACACAGCCAGGGTCCTTAGTCGGTCACCGGTCAGGTGGCCAGTGCGTGTACGTCGGCCCGTCGGGCGAGAGGGGCGGTCCGGCGGAGTCTAGGCGACCCGCACTCAACGGACAACGCCAAGCATGCCAGTGCGGCGCCGAAAGTGGCGAGCCTTGGCATGGACATAAACCCCCGATAAGGCAGCCCGGTCAGGCCTGGCCGTCCGCCCACAGTTCGGGCTGCGCCCCGCGGGGCGCCCGGGCCGGCTGCGGCGGAGTGAGACCCAGGTGCTGCCAGGCCGCCGCCGTCGCGATCCGCCCGCGCGGGGTGCGCGCGAGCAGCCCTTCCCTTACCAGGAAAGGCTCGGCGACCTCCTCGACGGTCTCGGACTCCTCCCCGACGGCGACCGCCAGGGTGGACAGGCCGACCGGTCCGCCGCCGAAGAGCTTCAGCAGCGCCTCCAGCACCGCGCGGTCCAGCCGGTCCAGTCCGCGCGCGTCAACCTCGTACACCTCGAGCGCCCGGGCGGCGATTTCCCGGGTGATCAGACCGTCGTGACGGACTTGGGCAAAATCCCTCACCCGGCGCAACAACCGGTTGGCGATGCGGGGCGTGCCACGGGAGCGGCCGGCGATCTCCGCCGCGCCCGCCGGGTCGATCTCGACGTCCAGCAGACCCGCCGAACGGTGGACCACCCGCTCCAGCTCGGCGGGCGCGTAGAACTCCATGTGGCCGGTGAAACCGAACCGGTCGCGCAGCGGCGGCGGCAGCAGACCGGCCCGGGTGGTCGCCCCGACCAGCGTGAACGGCGGCAGCTCCAGCGGGATCGCGGTCGCCCCCGGCCCCTTGCCGACGATCACGTCGACCCGGAAGTCCTCCATCGCCATGTACAGCATTTCCTCGGCGGGCCGGGACATCCGGTGGATCTCGTCGAGGAACAGCACCTCGCCCTCGGTCAGCGAGGACAGGATCGCCGCCAGGTCGCCGGCGTGCTGGATCGCCGGGCCGGAGGTGATCCGGATCGGCGCGTTCAGCTCCGCCGCGATGATCATCGACAGCGTGGTCTTGCCCAGCCCGGGCGGGCCGCTCAGCAGCACGTGGTCCGGCGCCGCGCCGCGCTGACGGGCCGCCTGCAGCACCAGCGACAGCTGCTCACGCACCCGCTCCTGACCGATGAACTCCTCGAGCATCCTCGGCCGCAGCGCCGCCTCCACCGCCTGGTCCTCGCCGTCGGCGGACGCCGTCACCAGGCGGTCAACGGGCTCGGACTCGTACGGATTCATCGGAAAACGGCTCCCCATCGGCTGGTCGTCGGTCGTGTCGATTGTCGACTTGGTGACGGATCGTCAGATTGCTCTGACGCCGGTCAGCGGGCGCGGTTCAGCCCGCGCAGCGCGAGGCGCAGCAGCGCGCCCACGTCCGGCGTGCCCTGCGCGTCGGCGTCCGGCGTCACCCGGGCCACCGCCTCGTCCGCCTCCCGCGGAGCGTAGCCCAGGCCCACCAGCGCCGAATGCAGCTGCTCGTGCCACGGCGCCGGGCCGGTCGCGACCGGCTTCTGCGCCGGCACCGTCCCGTGCGGGGCGCCCAGCTTGTCCTTGTACTCCAGCAGCAGCTTCGCCGCCTTCGCCTTGCCGATCCCCGGCACCGCGATCAGCGCCTTCTCGTCACCGCCCGCCACCGCGACCCGCAGCGCCTCCGGCGAGTGCACCCCCAGGATCGCCTGCGCCAGCTTCGGCCCCACGCCCGGCGCCGCCTGCAGCACCTCGAACGTCGCGCGCTCGTCGTCGTCCGCGAAACCGAACAGCGTCAGCGAGTCCTCACGGACCACGAGAGACGTCGCCAGCCGGGCCACCTCCCCCACCCGCAGGGTCGCCAGCGTGTTCGGCGTGCACTGCACCGCCATCCCCACTCCCCCGACCTCCACCACGGCCACCCCGGCCCCCACAACGGCAACGGGCCCCTGCACAAAGGCGATCACGTGACGTCGTTCCTTTCCTTGCTGTACTAAGCACCCGTCAGGGGCGCGTGGAAGTGCGCGACCGGCCAGGCACTCTGCCGTACGCCGCCCGGGGTGCAACTGGCTGCTGCTCGGGCGGATCTTGCCCGATGCCGTCTTCCGCTTCGCGCAGCTCCCCGCGCCCCTGACTGCGCACCCCTCCGCCGCTGTGCCACTTTCCGCTCTCGTGCGCGCGGATGGCCGCCGTCAGGCGGTTGGTGGTGCCGCCGCGCCAGATGTGGCAGATGGCGAGGGCGAGGGCGTCCGCCGCGTCGGCGGGCTTGGGTGGGGCGTCGAGCCGGAGGAGGCGGGTGACCATGGCGGTGACCTGGGCCTTGTCGGCCCGGCCGGAGCCGGTGACGGCGGCCTTGACCTCGCTGGGGGTGTGCAGGGTGACCGGGATCCCGCGGCGGGTCGCGCACAGGACGGCGACGGCCGAGGCCTGCGCGGTGCCCATCACCGTGCGGACGTTGTGCTGCGCGAAGACCCGCTCGACGGCAACAAGTTCGGGCGAGTAGCGGTCGAGCCACTCCTCCAGCCCGCGTTCGACGGCGAGCAGTCGCGGCCCGAGGTCGTCCCCCGGCGGCGTCCGTACGACGCCGACGCCGAGCATCGTCAACTGCCGCCCGGGCAGCCCCTCGACGACTCCGACGCCGCACCTGGTCAGCCCAGGGTCCACACCCAGTACTCGCACGAGCCCTGCCCCACCTCTCTCCGACCCGGGAAGGCTACCCCTGGCCACGGACAACCGTCCCCGGACACGCTTCCGCCCGGCGGCCGCGAGCAGCCACCGGGCGGGGAAAGCGGAGCGGGACTCAGGCGTCCAGCTCGGCCATGATCTCGTCCGAGACGTCGAAGTTGGCGAAGACGTTCTGCACGTCGTCGCTGTCCTCCAGCGCGTCGATCAGCTTGAAGATCTTGCGGGCGCCGTCGGCGTCCAGCTCGACCTGCATGCTGGGAACGAAGTTGGCGTCGGCGGAGTCGTAGTCGATACCCGCGTCGACCAGGGCGGTGCGGACCGCGACCATGTCGGTGGCCTCGGACATCACCTCGAAGGCCTCGCCGAGGTCGTTGACCTCTTCGGCGCCGGCGTCCAGCACGACGTCCAGGATCTTGTCCTCGTCCACACCGTCGGCCTTGGGGACGATGACGACGCCCTTGCGGTTGAACAGGTAGGACACCGAGCCCGGGTCCGCCATGTTGCCGCCGTTGCGGGTCATCGCGACGCGGACGTCGGAGGCCGCGCGGTTGCGGTTGTCGGTGAGGCACTCGATCAGGACGGCCACGCCGTTCGGGCCGTAGCCCTCGTACATGATCGTCGAGTAGTCGGCGCCGCCGGCCTCCGCACCGGAGCCGCGCTTGACGGCCCGGTTGATGTTGTCGATCGGGACGGAGCTCTTCTTCGCCTTCTGGATGGCGTCGTAGAGCGTCGGGTTGCCCGCGGGGTCGCCGCCGCCGGTACGAGCCGCCACCTCGATGTTCTTGATCATCTTGGCGAAGAGCTTGCCGCGCTTGGCGTCGATCGCGGCCTTCTTGTGCTTGGTGGTAGCCCACTTAGAGTGGCCGGACATCGCCAGCTCCTTTTCGTCGCCAATGGGAAATGAACAGGGGAGATCTTACCGGTGCCGCACGGGGAGGTGGCACACGGTCACCACGTCGCGCCTAGCGCGCGGCGGCCTCGACCATGCGGACGAAGTACTCGTGGACGCGGTGGTCGCCGGTCAGCTCCGGGTGGAAGGAGGTGGCCAGCAGGTTGCCCTGGCGGACCGCCACGATCCGGGCGTCCGGACCGTCGGCGGCCGGCACCTCGGCCAGCACCTCGACGCCCGCGCCGACCGACTCGACCCAGGGGGCGCGGATGAACACGCCGGTGACCGGCTCGGCCATGCCGGCGAACGGGATGGCGGTCTCGAAGGACTCGTTCTGCCGGCCGAAGGCGTTCCGGCGGACCGTCATGTCGATGCCGCCGACGGTCTCCTGGTCGTCGCGGCCGTCCAGGATCTTGTCCGCCAGCATGATCATGCCGGCGCAGGTGCCATAGACCGGCATGCCGGCCCGGACCCGCTCGCGCAGCGGGTCCATCACGTCGAACAGCACGGCCAGCTTGGAGATGGTGGTGGACTCTCCGCCGGGCATCACCAGGGCGTCGACCTCGGCGAGCTCCTCGGGGCGGCGGACCGGCCGGGCCAGCGCGTCGGCGGCGGCCAGCGCCACCAGGTGCTCACGGACGTCGCCCTGCAGGGCGAGGACACCGATGGTGGGGGTGCTCACGGTTTGTCACTACCTCTTCATCTCGAACTACGGGCCGCAAAAGCCCACGGAGCGGCCCGCCGCGCCGATTGCTCGCGCGGCGGGCCGGAGCCGGGAGGCACGGGCCGGGCAGGCCCGCGAGTCTTACCAGCCGCGGTTGGCGTAGCGCTCGGACTCCGGCAGGGTGTCGCAGTTGATGCCGACCATGGCCTCGCCCAGGTTGCGGGAGGCGTCCGCGATGATCTTCGGGTCGTCGAAGAAGGTGGTGGCCTTCACGATGGCGGCGGCGCGCTTGGCCGGGTCGCCCGACTTGAAGATGCCGGAGCCGACGAACACGCCCTCGGCGCCCAGCTGACGCATCAGCGCGGCGTCGGCCGGGGTGGCGACGCCACCGGCGGAGAACAGCACGACCGGCAGCTTGCCGAGCTCGGCGACCTCGCGGACCAGCTCGTACGGGGCGCGCAGCTCCTTGGCGGCGGCGTACAGCTCGTTGTTGTCGAAGCCGCGCAGCTTGGCGATCTCGTTCTTGATCTGGCGCAGGTGGCGGACGGCCTCGACCACGTTGCCGGTGCCGGCCTCGCCCTTGGAGCGGATCATGGCCGCGCCCTCGGCGATGCGGCGCAGGGCCTCGCCCAGGTTGGTGGCGCCGCAGACGAAGGGGGTCGTGAAGGCCCACTTGTCGGAGTGGTTGATCTCGTCGGCCGGGGTCAGCACCTCGGACTCGTCGATGTAGTCGACGCCGAGCGACTGCAGGACCTGGGCCTCGACGAAGTGGCCGATGCGGGACTTGGCCATCACGGGGATGGAGACCGCGTCGATGATCTCTTCGATCATGTTCGGGTCGGACATCCGGGCCACGCCACCGTCCTTGCGGATGTCGGCGGGCACGCGCTCCAGGGCCATCACGGCGACCGCGCCGGCGTCCTCGGCGATCTTCGCCTGCTCGGCGTTGACCACGTCCATGATCACACCGCCCTTGAGCTGCTCGGCCATGCCGCGCTTGACCCGGGCGGTACCGATCTGCGGCTGGTCTGCGGTGGTGGGGGTGGTGGACACGTAAGACCTCACTCAGAGATGAACCGGTGCTATCGACCTATCGTAGGCCCGAGGGGGTCCGGACCCATACGCCACATGGTCCAGCGCAAAACACGGCATACGACAAACAGGCCAGAGCACGACGGGCGGGTAACAGTGGGGGGATCAGCGCCACCCAGCCTACGCGGGAGCCCCCTCCGGGGTGAGCGCGGTCGGCGGTTCGTCGTCCATCTCGAAGGCCATCGGGAACGGCGCCCGGCCCGCCAGCCGGAAGTAGCGCACCAGCCGGTGCTCGCGCACCGCGCGGGCCGCCCGCACCGCGTCGTTGTGGAAACGCCGCGCCATCGGCACCCGGCGCACCGCCTCCACCAGGTCGCGCACCGCCTCCTCGCCGCCGGGCGCCGCCCGCAGCGCCGCCACCTGCGCCGGCTCGTCCAGCACGGCGCGCAGCGCGATGCTCAGCTCGCTCTCGGCCACCTCGCGCTGCTCGTCCTGCGCCTGCCGCGCCCCGTGCGCGGCCTCCAGCAGCAGGATCGACGCGGCCGGGTCGAGCAGCGAGGAGGTGGCCAGTTCCATGGCCACCGAGGCCCGGCGCAGCAACTGGGCGTCCAGCGAGGCCCGGGCCGCGTCGATCCGGGCATGCAGGCGGTCGAGCCTGCCCGCCGTCCAGCTCAGGTAGACGGCGAACAGTACGACGGCCGCGAGGCCCCAGATCCAGTTAGTCACGGGGCGTTACGGTACCCGGCTCAGCCGCCGAAGACCGCCGAGCGGTAGGAGTCCGAGTCGGTCTCGGTGACCGACACGGCCGCCTGCACCGCCCCCGGATCCGCCCCCAGGTACTCGGGCAGCGCGGCCACCGCCGCCTCGGCGAGCGCCGCCTTGGCCTGCGCCGAACGCCCCGGGAAGATCTCGAACTCGATCACCACCAGCGCGAACGTCTCGGCGTCCGCGCCGACCACCGCCTCCTCGGTCCGCCGGAAACGGGTCTTGCAGGCCTCCGGCTTGGCGTCGATCAGCTTCACCGCAAGCCGGTTCAGGGCCAGCCCGAAGCCGCGCCGGTCCAGGCAGTCGGCGAGCCGGTCGGTGTAGTCGACGGTGATCAGCGGCATGGTGGTACCTCTCGCGAGCAGGGTGGTTCAGCGACCAAGACGCGTACGCCAGCCGGACGGTTCGGCCTCGGCGACCGGAGGACGACCGTCGGTGACCGTCTCGTACACCGACAGCACCTCCGCGCCGACGGTCTCCCAGTCGAAACGCCGCACGTGCCGGGACGCGGCCTCGCGCAGCGCCGCCAGCCGTTCCGGACTGCCGAGCAGTTTGACCGCGGCGGCGGCCAGCGCGTCCGCGTCCTCCACCGGGAACAGTTCACCGGCCGCGCCGCCGTCCAGCACCTGGCGGAACGCGTCCAGGTCACTGGCCAGCACCGGCGCACCCGCCGACATCGCCTCGACCAGGATGATGCCGAACGACTCGCCGCCGGTGTTCGGCGCCACGTACAGGTCGACACTGCGCAGCAGCCGGGCCTTGTCCCGGTCGGAGACCATGCCGAGGAACTCGATCTGGGCCCGCACCTCGGCGGGCAGACCGGCCACCGCCTCCTCCTCGTCGCCCTTGCCGGCCACCAGCAGCCGCACCCCGGGGCGCTCGGCGAGGATCCGCGGCAGCGCCGCCAGCAGCGTCGGCAGGCCCTTGCGGGGCTCGTTGATCCGGCCGATGAAGCCGATGGTGCCCGGCCCGCCGTCGGCCGCGCCGCCCTGCCACTTCGGGTCCGGCTCGGCGTCCGCGAAGAACCGCACATCCACACCGTTCGGAATCACCACCGCGTCGCCGCCCAGGTGCTCCACCAGGGTGCGCCGCGCGTACTCCGACACCGCGATCCGGCCCGACATCTTCTCCAGGCCCGGCTGCAGGATCGGCGAGGCCGCCAGCATCGCCCGCGAGCGCGGGTTCGAGGTGTGGAACGTCCCGACCATCGGCCCGGACGCCGCCCAGGCCGCCAGCATCGACAGCGACGGCGAGTTCGGCTCGTGCACGTGCAGCACGTCGAACCGGCCCTCGCGCAGCCAGCGCCGCACCCGCGCCGCCGACAGAATGCCGAAACTCAGCCGCGCCACCGACCCGTTGTACGGCACAGCGACCGCCCGCCCCGCGGACACCACGTACGGCGGCAGCGCCTCCTCGTCCTCCGCCGGAGCCAGCACCGACACCTCGTGACCGAGCCGGATCAGATGCTCCGCCAAGTCCCGGATGTGGAACTGCACACCGCCCGGCACGTCCCAGTCGTACGGGCAGACCACGCCGATCCTCACGACTCGGCCCTCCGCGGCCTCAGATCCGACAGCCACAGCTTCTGCAGCATGTGCCAGTCCACCGCGTGCTCACGGATCGACTCCGCCCACACATCGGCCATCGCCTGCGTCATCACCGCGACCTGCTCCTGCCGCTCCCCCTCGCCGGACGGCACCACCTCCGGGTGCACCTCCGCACGCAGCATCGGCCCGTCGTACCAGAGCGTCACCGGGAACAGCGCCGCACCCGTGCGCTGCGCGAGCGCCGCCGGGCCGGCCGGCATCCGGGTCGGCTCGCCGAAGAAGTCCACCTGGATCCCGGCATCCGACAGATCCCGGTCACCGACCAGGCACACCAACTTGCCCTCGCGCAGCCGCCGCGCCAGCGTCCCCACCACCGACACGCTGGAGCCGGTCAGCGCCAGCACCTCCATGCCGAGACTCTCCCGGTACGCCACGAAACGGTCGAACAGCGACTCCGGCTTCAACCGCTCCGCGACCGTGGTGAACGGGAACCCGCCCGCCGACGCGATCCACGCGCCCGCCAGGTCCCAGTTCGCCATGTGCGGCAGCGCCAGCACCGCGCCGCGCCCCGCCGCCATCGCCTCGTTCAGCTGATCCAGGTTCTTCACCGTTATCGCCTGCGAGACCCGCTCCCGGCTCCAGGTCGGCAGCCGGAACGACTCCATCCAGTACCGCATGTACGACCGCATCCCGGCCCGGGACAACTCCCGCAGCAGGGCCGCGTCCGCACCCGGCCGGACCCGGGCCAGGTTGGCCTCCAACTGCCGGACCCCCTTGCCCTGCCGCCGCCACGCCACATCGGCAATGGTGTTGAACAGGCCGCGGGCCATCGGCTCCGGCAGATGCTTCAGCCCCGCCCAGCCGGCCGCGTAGGCCGCGTCGACCAACCGCTCCTTCATTCGCCCCCCTTGACGGCGCCCGCCGCCTCCAGCTCCGCCGACTCCCGGCGCACCGTCAGCATCCGCTGCGCCACCGTCACCAGGCTGCCCACCGCGACCACCCACAGGGCTACCGGCAGCAGCCACTCGATGTACGGCACCCCGAACTTGTGCAGACCCGCGAAACCGGCCGCCACCAGGCTGATCACCAGCCGCTCGGCCCGCTCCACCAGCCCCGACACGTTCACCGGGAAGCCCAGCGACTCACCGCGCGCCTTCGTGTACGACACCACCTGGCCACTGGCCAGACAGAACATCGCCACCGCGCACAGCACGTTGTTGTCGCCCTTGCCGGCGTACCACATCGCCAGACCGCCGAAGATCGCCGCATCGGCGACCCGGTCGAGCGTGGAGTCCAGGAACGCACCCCACTTGCTGGACCGGCCCGCCTGGCGGGCCATGTTGCCGTCCACCAGGTCGGAGAAAATGAAAAGTGTGATGGTGACCGTGCCCCAGAAGAACTCCCCGCGCGGGAAGAACACCAAGGCGCCGGCCACCGAACCGGCCGTTCCGATCAGCGTGACAGCATCCGGACTGACACCCCACCGCAGCAGCATCGCCGCGAACGGGGTGAGGACACGTGTGAAGAAGCCACGCGCGTACTTGTTGAGCATGGCCTTCCGGTCCGCTCCGCTCTTCGGATTGGCACCCGCGAGCCGCTTGCCCGCCGGGCGGCCGCGCGGATGGCCCCGCCCGGCTGGACAATGGTATCCACGCTGATCGAGCGGCAGGAGGCCAGCCATGCCGGACCGGACAGCCCACTCTTCCACTACGCCCGCCGACCGACCCGGCCGGCTCCGCAACCTCGCCCTGGTCGGGGCGGCCGGAGCCGGCAAGACCACCCTCGCAGAAGCCCTCGCCGTCACCGCCGGCGCCCTGACCAGGCCCGGAACCGTCCCCGACGGCACCACCGCCGCCGACTGGGAGGACATCGAGCACCAACAGCAGCGCTCCGTCCAGTTCGCGCTGCTCCCGCTGCCCTGGCAGGACCTCACCGTCAACGTGCTCGACACCCCCGGCTACGCCGACTTCGCCGGCGAACTCCACGCCGCCCTGCGCGCCGCCGAAGCCGCCGTGTTCGTCCACTCCGCCGCCGACGAGACCGTCGCCCGACCCGTCCAGGCCCTGTGGCAGCAGTGCGAGGCCGCCCACCTGCCGCGCGCCCTCGCCCTCACCCACCTCAACACCACCCGGGTCCGCCTCGACGACGTCCTGCGGATGCTCCAGGACACCCTCGGCACCCCCGACACCGTCCGCCCGCTCCACCACCCCGACCTGCGCGACGGCCACCTGCACGGCACCACCGAGCTGCTCACCGGCCGCACCTACGGCCGCCCCGACGACCCCGGCGACCTCACCGCCGAACGCGCCCGCCTGGTCGAAGCCCTGGCCGGCGAGGACGACGCCCTGATGCAGCGCTACCTCGACGGCGCCGACCTCGACACCGCCGCCCTCACCGCCGGACTCCGCCGCGAATTCCTCGCCGGCACCCTGCACCCCGTCCTCGCCACCGCCCCCGACGGCACCGGCTGCGACGCCCTCCTCGACCTGGTCGCCACCGCCTTCCCCACCCCCGCCGACCGCGCCGACGGCCTCCCCGCCGCCGACCCCGACGCCCCCTTCACCGCCCAGGTCGTCCAGACCGGCGAGGACCCCTACCTCGGCCGCCTCAGCCTGCTGCGGATCTTCACCGGCACGCTGCGCCCCGACACCACCGCCCACCTCCCCGACGGCACCGACGAGCGCCTCACCGCCCTGCACAGCCCCTTCGGCCACCAGCTGCGCCCCGTCCCGCAGGCCGTCGCCGGCGACCTCGTCACCGTCGCGAAACTCGGCACCGCCCGCACCGGCGACACCCTCGGCACCGACCACACCGTGCTACCGCCCTGGCCGCTGCCCGAAGCCCTGCTGCCCACCGCCGTCCAGGCCCGCTCCAAGGCCGACGAGGACAAGCTCTCCCAAGCCCTCGGCCGGCTCACCGCCCAGGACCCGGCACTGCGCGTCGAACAGAACCCCGACACCCACCAGCTCGTCCTGTGGTGCACCGGCGAGGCCCACCTCGCCGTCACCCTCGACCGGCTCGCCGGCCGGCACGGCGTTCACGTCGAGACCGTCCCCTACGAGGTCGCCCTGCGCGAGACCTTCGCCGCCCCCGCCAGCGGCCACGGCCGGCACGTCAAACAGTCCGGCGGCCACGGCCAGTACGCGATCTGCGACCTCACCGTGGAACCCCTGCCCGGCGGCGGCTTCGAATTCGTCGACCAGGTCGTCGGCGGCTCCGTCCCGCGCAACTTCATCCCGTCCGTCGAGAAAGGCGTCCGCGCCCAACTCGCCCACGGCCTGCACGGCCACCCGATGACCGACGTCCGGGTCACCCTCACCGACGGCAAGGCGCACTCCGTCGACTCCTCCGACGCCGCCTTCCAGACCGCCGCCGCACTCGCCCTCAAGGAAGCCGCCGACCACACCGACGTACGGGTCCTGGAACCCGTCGACGAAGTCCGGGTGCTGCTCCCCGACGAGTACCAGGGCGCCGTCCTCACCGACCTGTCCGCCCGCCGCGGCCACGTCCTCGGCACCGAGATCGGCGGACCGGGACTCAGCCTGGTCCGCGCCGAAGTCCCCGAACTCGAACTCACCCGCTACTCGCTCGACCTGCGCTCGCTGTCGCACGGAACCGGCCAGTTCACCCGCAGCTACCTGCGCCACGCCCCGATGCCCACGCACCTCGCGGCCCAGCTCGCCACGACGGGGTGACGACTCAGGAACGGCGCGGCAGCGCGCACGCCTTGGTGCCGCCGGGCATCTGGTGCCGGTGCCGCGCCACCCAGCGGTACGCCACCTCCGCGAGCGGCCGCACCGGGGCCAGCGCCAGCAGGCCGCCCGCCCAGGCCCACAGCCCGCCCGACCGCATCAACAGCCGCGCCACCGCCTGCGCGCCGCCGTACACCTTGCGGTCCGGCGTGATCCACAACACCTCGCGGGCGGCCCGCTCCTCCGTCACCTGCCCGCCGGTGAACTCCGACAGCGCGTCCAGATCCGCGAACTGGAACGCCACCGCCTCCCACCCGGCCGAGGACAGGCTCTGCCGCGGGTAGCGCTCGGCCCACCGCACACAGCTCGAGCAGAACGCGCAGTCACCGTCGAAAACCAGCACCGGCTCCGGTGCGAAGGCACTCGTCATGGCGCGATCCTAAACCCGTGCGTCGAAGTCCCCGCCGCGGGGCAACATCTCCCCGAAACCGGCTTTCACGGCCGAGATGTGACCCAGGATCAGTTGATGATCCGCACGGGCAGGCCGCTACGCGGTAACCTGCCGCAGACCATCAGGGGAGGAGGAGCTGCTCAGGTGACTCAGCTCGACATGACGCCGGGCGCACAGGTACCACGGACGGACGTCGGTCATCAGACCGCGGTCACCCAGGCGTTCTCCTCCGCCGCCTACCGCACCGGCGACTACAACGAACTGGAAGCGCTCGCCGGAGTCTCGGTCAAGCCGGGCAAGTTCGCCCTGTTCCGGCCAAGTGCCGGCGAGGCGTTCAGCCGCGCCCTGATCGACCGCACCCTCGGTGGCGGCCGCAAACCGATAGTGCCCTCGCACGGCACCGATGTCCGCATGGTCGTCGAGCACTGCCTCGCCGCCCAGGACCTGCGCGAGGCCCGCGACCGCCGGCTCGCCACCCTCACCGCGGTCTGCGGCCTGCTCTTCCTGCCCGGCACGCTGGTCTGGCTCGCCGCGTACCAGGCCCGCGCCTGGCTCGGCACCAAGAAGTCCGCTGCCAAAGACGGGCTGATCGGCACGCTCGCCCTGCTGGTCGCCGCCGGTCTCACCGTGTTTCTGGCGATCCGCCCGCCGGCCCACGGCCTGCTCGGCCTGTACTGCCGTGTGGTGATGATCGGCCCGGTCCTCGGCTGGTACCTCGCCAGGCGCACCGTGATCACCTCCGTGATGCAGCAGCGCGCCCGCTGGGGCGACCTGGTCGGCGGCAGCGCGGTGGCCGCGATCGTCCCCAAGGCCGTCCCCAAGGACGACCTCGACAAGAAGGCGAACGAGCTCCGGGCCGGCCTCGAGCGCCTCTCCCGCGAACAGAACACCAACGTCCAGCACTACGCCAACACCAAGGGCATCCTCGGCATCGGCGCCCGCTGGGGCGAGTGGTCGCTGCGCGAGGACCTCCGCCCCGCCGAGGGCCACCCCGACTTCCGCACCTTCCACGTCTGGGACCTCGCCCGCCGGATCACCGACCGCCTCGGCGCCCTCAGCGGCAGCGACGTCCCCAACGGCGGCCTGCCCAAGCCGCAGATCAGCCACTGGGCGGTGCTGGACATCGGCGAGGGCGCCGACGAGATCGGCCGCCCCTCCGGCGCCGAGATGGACGGCGACCGGATGCGCGACTTCGCCGTCTCCGAACTCGCCAACAAGCAGAGCGTCGGCAACGACACCCGGCACCGCATCGCCGTCCAATTCGTGCTCCACAAGGGCCAGTTGGTCACCACCGTGGTGGTCAGCATCATGGTCCTCTCGCACAGCCTCCAGGTCACCGCCACCGCGCACGCGCTCGGCCCGATCGCCGGCTACTTCGGCTCCAAGCCCAAGACCCCCGAGAAGGACGTCCCCAAGACCCTCCGGTTCTGGGAGAACCGCACCGTCCAGCTCCCCGTCGTCACCGACGACGAGATCGTCCGGCAGGCCGTCCGCGCCCCGTTCCACAAGATCCCCAGCCTGCAGAAGTGGCTCGGCGGCTCCATCGGCCTCCCCGAACCCCTGTGCCTGCGCCAGGCCTGGGCCGACCCGGCCTGGAACAGCCGCTTCAAGTCCGACGACGCGCTGTACATCCCCACCCCCGTGGTCGGCCTTATCCACGCGGCCGTCGTCGAGTTCCTCGACGAGCACGACGTCGCCACCGACCGGATCGCCGGCCGCTCCAACATCATCCGCGCCGAAATGCAGGGCACCCGCCCGTTCCGCGCCGACAAGTACGACGCCGGATAACCCCGGACACACAGACGGCAGGGGCCGTGCGGGAGTTGCTCCCGCACGGCCCCTGCCGTTCGTCCGTCACCGCATCAAACCGGCCACACCTCGGCCAGCACCTTCCGGGTGTCCGCCAGCAGTTGCGGCAGCACCTTGGTGTGCCCCACCACCGGCATGAAGTTGGTGTCCCCGCCCCAGCGCGGCACCACGTGCTGGTGCAGGTGCGCCGCGATCCCGGCCCCCGCCGCCGCACCCTGGTTCATCCCGATGTTGAACCCGTGCGCCCCCGACGCCGCCCGCAGCGCCGTCATCGCCTTCTTGGTGAACTCCCCGAGCTCCGCCGTCTCCGGCCCGTCCAACTCGGTGTAGTCCGCCACGTGCCGGTACGGCACCACCATCAAGTGCCCACCGTTGTACGGGTACAGGTTCAGCACCGCGAACACCGACTCGCCGCGCTGCACGATCAGCCCGTCCTCGTCGCTCAGCTTCGGGATCGAACAGAACGGGCAACCGTCGTCCGGAGCCGGCCCGGTGGGCTTGTTCTCCCCCTGGATGTACGCCATCCGATGGGGTGTCCACAGGCGACGGAAGCCGTCCGGCTCCCCCACGCCCCGCTGCAGTTCCGGCTCACTCGTCATGCCCGCCAGCATATGCTCCGCACCTCGCGAACCAAGCAGTACGGGGCAGACTCCCGAAGGAGACTGCCCCGCAGGTCACATCGGCTTACCGGTATCAGACCTGGACCCGGCTCCGCACCGCTTCAACGATCTCGGCGATCGCTTCGTCACGGGGTACGCCGTTCTTCTGCTCGCCGTTGCGGTAGCGGAACGACACCGCGCCCGCCTCCACGTCGTCGTTGCCCGCGATCAGCATGTACGGGACCTTCGACTTCTGGGCGTTGCGGATCTTCTTCTGCATCCGGTCGTCCGAGGTGTCGACGTCCACCCGGATCCCGTGCTTCTTCAACTCGGCCGCCACGTCCAGCAGGTACGGCACGTGCTCGTCGGTGATCGGGATGCCGGTCACGGTGACGGGGGCCAGCCACGGCGGCATGGCGCCCGCGTAGTGCTCCAGCAGCACCGCGAAGAAGCGCTCGATCGAACCGAACAGCGCACGGTGGATCATCACCGGCCGCTGCCGCGAGCCGTCCGCCGAGGTGTACTCGAGCTCGAACCGCTCCGGCAGGTTGAAGTCCAACTGGATGGTCGACATCTGCCAGGTGCGGCCGATCGCGTCCCGCGCCTGGACCGAGATCTTCGGGCCGTAGAAGGCCGCGCCACCCGGGTCCGGCACCAGCGGCAGGCCCTGCTTCTCGGCCACGCTCGCCAGCACGGCGGTGGCCTCTTCCCACGCGTCGTCGCTGCCGACGAACTTCTCCGGGTCCTTGGTGGACAGCTCCAGGTAGAAGTCGTTCAGACCGTAGTCGCGCAGCAGGTCCAGCACGAAGGTCAGCGTGCGGTCCAGCTCGTCGGCCATCTGCTCGCGGGTGCAGTAGATGTGCGCGTCGTCCTGCGTGAAGCCGCGGGCGCGGGTCAGGCCGTGCACCACGCCGGACTTCTCGTACCGGTACACGGTGCCGAACTCGAAGAGGCGCAGCGGCAGTTCACGGTACGAGCGGCCGCGCGCGTCGAAGATCAGGTTGTGCATCGGGCAGTTCATGGGCTTGAGGTAGTAGTCCGTGCCCTCGTCGAGCTGCATGGGGGGGTACATGCCGTCGGCGTACCAGTCGAGGTGGCCGCTGGTCTCGAACAGCTTCCCCTTGGTGGCGTGCGGGGTGTAGACGAACTCGTAGCCCTCTTCCTCGTGCCGCTTGCGCGAGTAGTCCTCCATGGTGCGGCGGATGATGCCGCCCTTGGGGTGGAAGACGGCGAGGCCGGAGCCGATCTGCTCGGGGATGGAGAACAGGTCGAGCTCGGTGCCGAGCTTGCGGTGGTCGCGCTTGGCGGCTTCCTCGAGGAAGTCGAGGTGGGCCTTCAGCTCTTCCTTGGTGGGCCACGCGGTGCCGTAGAGGCGCTGCAGCATGGGGTTTTTCTCGCTGCCGCGCCAGTACGCGGCGGCGGAGCGCATCAGCTTGAACGCCGGGATGTGCCGGGTGCTGGGCAGGTGCGGGCCGCGGCAGAGGTCGCCCCAGCAGACCTCGCCGGTCTTCGGGTCGAGGTTGTCGTAGATGGTGAGTTCGCCGGCGCCGACCTCGACGTCGGCGCCCTCGCCGGCGGTGGCGGCGGAGCCCTTGAGGCCGATCAGCTCGAGCTTGTAGGGCTCCTTGGCGAGCTCCTCGCGGGCGGCCTCGTCGGTGACCACGCGGCGGGAGAACTTCTGTCCCCGCTTGATGATCTCCTGCATGCGCTTCTCGATGGTCTTGAGGTCGTCCGGGTGGAACGGCTTCTCGACGTCGAAGTCGTAGTAGAAGCCGTCGCGGACGGGCGGGCCGATGCCGAGCTTGGCCTCGGGGAAGACCTGCTGGACGGCCTGGGCCATGACGTGCGCGGTGGAGTGGCGCAGGATGTCGAGGCCGTCGGGGCTGGAGATCTCGACGGGCTCGACCTCGTCGCCGTCCTGGACGGCGTAGGCGAGGTCCTTGAGCTGGCCGCCGACGCGGGCGGCGATCACGGCGCGGTCGTCGGCGAAGAGCTCGGCGGCCGTAGTGCCCGTGGTCACCACGCGCTCTTCCCGATCGGGTTCGCGGTTGATGATGATCCGGACGTCCGTCACCGGTCTCTCCTGACGTTCTGGCTATGGGGCGCAGCACAACCGCTGCGTTGTGCATGGTACCGAGCCGGGCCGGGTCCCTGTCGCCGAGGCCCGTGGCGGCCGCGGTGATCGTTCGATCACTTTCTGCCACGAAGGGGGTGTCCGGGACGGTTGACTTTCCGTCAACTGCGGTATCACTTGGACACGGCGCGGCGCTCCGCTGGTCCTCGGTGGCAGCGCCGCCCGGCAAGGGTTCGCGCGGCGTCTGAGGGGGCGTCATGCAACAGCTCCGTTCCTGGTTTCACGGTCCGCTGGCGTCCTTCGACACCGAGACCACGGGTGTGGATGTCGAGCGGGATCGGATCGTCTCGGCCGCCCTGGTGGTGCAGTCCGCCCCGGGCGGGGCGGCCGCCGTCCGCAGCTGGCTGGCGAATCCGGGTGTGCCCATCCCGGAGCAGGCCCGGGCCGTGCACGGCATTTCCGACGACCGGGTACGGGCGCACGGCCGTCCGCCGCGGACGGTGGCGGTGGAGGTGGCGCTCGCGCTGGCCGAGCAGTCCCGCGCGGGGGTGCCGCTGGTGGTGATGAACGCCCCGTACGACCTGACGCTGCTGGACCGGGAGTTGCGTCGGCACGGGGCGGGTTCGCTGACGGAGGTGCTGGGCGGCGCGGAGCTGCTGGTGCTGGATCCGCGGGTGCTGGACAAGCAGGTGGACCGCTACCGCAAGGGCCGGCGCACGCTGACTGACCTGTGCGGGCATTACGGGGTTTCGCTGGTGGGTGCGCACGACGCGGCGGCGGACGCGTTGGCGGCACTGGAGTTGGTGCGGGCGGTGGCGTCCCGGCACTCGGAGCGGTTGGGCGGGCTGTCCCCGGCGGAGCTGCATCTGCGGCAGGCAGTGTGGCACGCGTCGCAGGCCCGCGGTCTGGAGCGCTGGTTCGAGCGGGCGGGTACCCCGGAGCGGGTGGACACGGCGTGGCCGTTGCGGCCGGCCCGATGCCGGTGCGGCGAGCGCCTGGAGCCGGGCCACGCCTGCGAGTTGGCGGCCTGACGGGACGACAGCAACGCGGAAGGCCCCGACCTGGTGGTCGGGGCCTTCCGCATTGTGCTCGGTGGGCGATACTGGGATCGAACCAGTGACCCCTTCGGTGTGAACGAAGTGCTCTCCCGCTGAGCTAATCGCCCGGGCAACGAGATGAACAGTAGCACCACTTGGGCCCAGGCATCCAATCCGTTCCCCGACGGCCCCCCAGATCCCGTGCCGGGCACGTCCGTTGAATGGCTTCCGTGCCGGGCGGGCCCGTTGAATGCCCGTCAGAACTCGGGCCGGGGAACGCGGAAAAGGCGCGGGGCCCCGACCTGATAAACAAGTCGGAGCCCCACGCCTTTGCATTCCGGTGGGCGATACTGGGATCGAACCAGTGACCCCTTCGGTGTGAACGAAGTGCTCTCCCGCTGAGCTAATCGCCCGGGTGCAGAAAGAACATTACCCCATCTGCGCGGGTGCTCCGACCACCCCGCCTCCCGTCGCGCCCGGTCCGCGTCCCGGGCCCCGACCAGCGGAGTCGGCGGGCCGGCCGGTGAAGGTCGTGGACGGGGCGACGCTCCGGGCGGGTCCGGCGGCAGCAGCTTCGTGTGTTCCTCCAGCCGTCCGGCCGCAGGTCCGGTGCGACCGCCGGTAATCCGTGGCGTTACCGGGCCGGTCGGCAGCCGGTCGGGCCGTTCGGGGGATTCCGCAATGCGCCGGAAGGGGTACGACTCGCACCGGAATCGGGACAGACGGGTTTACACCGGGCTTTCAGGTGGGATGGTCCGTTCGCCGACGTGCGATTCCCCGAGCGCACACTGAGCGAAAGGCCCTGGCGCTTATGAACACCACGGTCAGCTGCGAGCTGCACCTGCGCCTCATCGTGTCCAGCGAGTCCTCACTGCCCGTCCCCGCGGGCCTGCGCTACGACACTGCCGACCCCTATGCCGTGCATGCGACGTTCCACACCGGAGCAGACGAGACCGTGGAGTGGGTGTTCGCCCGCGACCTCCTCGCGGAGGGGCTGCACCGACCGACCGGTACCGGCGACGTCCGGGTGTGGCCGTCCCGCAGCCATGGTCAAGGCGTGGTTTGCATCGCCCTGAGCTCTCCGGAAGGAGAGGCACTGCTGGAGGCCCCGGCCCGGGCGCTTGAGTCCTTCCTCAAGCGGACGGACGCCGCGGTGCCGCCCGGCACCGAACACCGTCACTTCGACCTCGACCGGGAGCTGTCCCACATCCTCGCCGAGAGCTGAACCCGAACGAGTTACGGCCCGCCGTCGCGCGGCGGCGGGATCGCCTCGATGCGCACCGTCCTACTCGGGGGCACGGTCGCAGTTCACTGCCGCCCGCCGGCGGCCTCGGGGCCCGGCCCCGGGCGTTCCCTCCTACCGGAGCGGACGTCCGGGGCTAAGCCGCGTCCAGGGCCCGAACGGCGGCCCGGGCCGGTAGAGTCGGGCCCCGCGTTGACCGACGCGGCGGTCCACGGGCCGCCGCCGCGTGAGGAGTTCCCACGTGCTGATCACCCATGACACCGAGTGCGCGCTGAGCATCCTGGTGGAGCTGCTGAACACCGCGCCGGAGGCCTGCGGCAGCGAGCAGCTACCCGATGTGGCGGCTCTGAGCGGCTTCGTGGTCCGGCAGGAGATCAGCGAGATCGACTCGCTCGGTCCGGCCGACCTGGCCTCGGTGCACGAGCTGCGCGACCGGCTGCGCGAGGTGTTCTCGGCCGGCACGGTCGAGCAGGCCGCGGAACTGGTCAACGCGCTGGTCGCCGACGCCGGGACGACGCCGCGGCTGACCAACCACGACCACCACGGCTGGCACATCCACTACTTCGCGCCGCACGCCGCGGTCGGCCGGCACCTGGCCGCCGAGCTCGGCATGGCGCTGGCGTTCATCGTGATGGCGGGCGAGCTGGAGCGGCTGCGCCGCTGCGAGGCGCCGGACTGCGCCCGGGTGTTCGTCGACCTGTCCCGCAACCGCTCCCGCCGCTACTGCGACAGCCGCACCTGTGGCAACCGGCTGCACGTGGCCGCGTACCGGGCCCGGCAGCGCTCGGCGGAGGCCGGGGCGGTGGCGGCGGCCGGACGCTGACGTCCGCCCGGGCTGGTCGGGGCCGGGGTCGGGGTGTGGACCTGGGAGACTTGGGGCATGAGCGATTCCCCCCTGCCCCGTGTCGAATTCTGGTGCGACCTGCTGTGCCCCGACTGCCGTACCGCGCTGGCGGACATCCGCGTGCTGCGTGACCGCTTCGGTGACGCGCTGACCGTCGAGCTGCGGCACTTCCCGCTGGAGAAGCACAAGTTCGCGTACCCGGCGGCGGAGGCCGCGACCGAGGCGTTCGAGCAGGGGCGCGGCTGGGAGTTCGTCGAGGCGCTGCTGGCCCGGATCGAGGACGTGGAGCGCGGCGGGGCGCAGGTGCTGGTGGAGATCGCCGGGTCGGTCGGGCTGGACGCGGACGAGGTCGACACCGCGCTGATCGACGGCCGTCACATGCTGCTGGTCGACTCGGACGTGGCCGAGGGCCGGGCGATCGGTGTTTCGGGCACCCCGACGTACGTGGTGGCCGGCAAGCGGCTGGACGGCGGCAAGTCCCAGGACGGGCTGCGCGAGCGCATCGTCGAGCTGCTGGGCGGCTGACCGCCCCGGCGTCCGTGACGGCGGGGCGGTCGGGCTTTCCCGGAGCGGCCGGGCTCAGAGCAGTGACTTGCTGAGCCTGCGCAGGGTGACCCGGTAGCCGAGCGATTCGTAGAGCGCGACCGCCACGCCGTTGTCGGAGAACACGTTGAGCCCCAGGTCGTGAACGCCTGCGGCGAGGCACTCGCGTTCGGCGAGGCGCATCAGGGTGCGGCCGTGGCCGTGGCCGCGCTGCTCGGGGGCGACCTCGACCAGCATCACCCAGGCCAGCGGGCGGCCGTCCGGCAGGCTGTTCAGGCGGAGGGCGACCCAGAGGCAGCCGAGCACGTTCCCGTCGGCGTCGAGGAGTTGGCGCAGCGCGGTGTCCGGGGTGTCCGGGCCGTCCGGCAGGGCGCGCTGGTGGTCGTGCTCCGATTTCGCGGTGGCTTCGGCGGCGCCGAGACCGGAGTCGATCAGGTCCTGCCGGTAGCCCGCGACCGCGGCCTGCTCCCAGGCGGGGTACTGTTCCGGGCCGATCCGGCGGTCCGTCAATCCTGCTGGCAGCTGCGGGAGTTCGTCGAGCGGCTTGATCATGTTGCGCATCCGCTCGGTGTAGCCGAGGGCGTGGGCCAGCCGCAGGCCGGCCTCCGCGTCGGCGGGCACCGTGATGTCGACCCGGGTGCAGCCCCAGGAGCGCAGCACTTCTTCGGCGGCGAGCGCGGCGACGGTGCCGCGGCCGCGACGCCGTCCTTCGGTGACCTCGAGTTCGCTGATCTCGCCCGGGCAGAACCCTTCCCCGGGCCAGACGGTCGTCCGCAGGCCGCCCACCGGGTGTCCGTTCACCATGATGTGCCAGCGCCGCGTCCGCCCGTCGTTGGCCGCGGCCTCCTCGGCCCCGTCCGGTCGCAACGTGGTTGTCATACCAGCCCCCTTCCCTCCCCCACTGGCTTCTACCGTCCCACACTGCCCGCCGGGAATGTGCTTCAGACGGGGTCGGTGTTCCGGGCCGCGTGGTCGGCGAAGATCTCCATCGCCTTGCGGGTCACCGGGCCGATGGCGGGGAGGGTGCGGGAGTCGACGCGGGTGACGGCCTGGACGTCGCGGAGGGTGGAGGTGAGGAAGACCTCTTCGGCCTCGGCGAGGGCCTCGAGGGGGACGTCGGTCTCTTCGGCGCCGGTCCAGTCGATGACGAGTTGGCGGGTGATGCCGGCCAGGCAGCCGGAGGAGAGGGTGGGGGTGAGGAGGCGACCGTCGAGGACCAGGAAGACGTTGGAGCCGGTGCCTTCGCAGAGTTGGCCGGCGGTGTTGGCGAGGAGGGCTTCGCTGGCGTCGGCGCGGTGGGCGGCGGCGAGGGCGATGACGTTCTCGGCGTAGGAGGTGGTCTTCAGGCCGGTGACGGCGGAGTGTTCGTTGCGGCGCCAGGGGACGGTGACGACGGCGGTGGTGTCGGGGCGGCGCTCGGCGGAGCCGAGGGCGACGACCAACGTCGGTGCGCCGTCGCCGCGTTCGGAGCCGAGGGGGGCGCGGCCGCCGGTGTAGGTGATGCGCAGGCGGCCGAGCGGGAGCGGCTTCGCGGCGAGGACGGCGGCGCAGGCCTCGCGGACCTGGTCGTGGTCGGGGTCGGGGAGGCCGAGGCCGCGTGCGGAGCGGGTGAGGCGGTCGAGGTGGCGGGTGAGTGCGAAGAGTTGGCCGTGCTCGGCCTTGACGGTTTCGAAGACGCCGTCGCCGACGGTGAGTCCGTGGTCGAGGACGGAGAGGGTGGCCTCGTCCTCGGTGGTGAGGGTTCCGTTGACCCAGATCATCGGCGTCGTACTCCTTGCGCTCAGGCGGGGCTGCCGGTGGAGGCTATCGCCACCAGCCTGGCGGCTTTGAGCTCGGTTTCGTGCCATTCGCGGTCCGGGTCGGAGTCCCAGGTGATTCCGGCGCCGGTACCGAATTTGAGGACGGGCCGGCCGCTGTCCCGTTCGATCCAGAACGAGCGGATGCCGACGGCGAGTTCGGCCTCGCCGCGGTCGGCATCGACCCAGCCGATGGCGCCGCAGTAGGGGCCGCGGGGGGCGGTCTCCAGGTCTCGGATGATGCGCAGCGCGCTGCTCTTGGGGGCGCCGGTGACGGAGCCGGGCGGGAAGGTGGCGTCGAACAGTTGCGGCCAGCCCGCGTCGGCGCGCAGACGTCCTTCGACGGTGGAGACGAGGTGGACCAGGCCGGGGTGCTTCTCGACGGCGCACAGGTCGGGGACGGTGACGGTGCCGGTGTCGCAGACCTGGCCGAGGTCGTTGCGGACCAGGTCGACGATCATCACGTTCTCGGCGTGGTCCTTGTCGAGCAGGTCGTGTTCGGTGCGGCCGGTGCCCTTGATCGGGCCGGAGCGGACGGTGCGGCCGTGCCGGCTCAGGTACAGCTCGGGTGAGGCGGTGGCGATTTCGATGCCGTGCTCGGGGAGCCGGATCGTTCCTGCGTACGGCGCGGGGTTGTGAGCGGCGAGCAGGCCGGTGAGGGCGTCGATGTCGGTGCGCCCGGGGTCGGGCAGGGGTGCGCTCAACACCCGGCAGAGGTTGGCCTGGTAGACCTCGCCGGCGGCGATGTGTTCGCGGATGCGGCGCACTCCGGCGCGGTAGGCGTCGGCGTCGAGGGAGGTGTGCCAGCTGTCCGGAGCGGGGCCGTGCCAGTTGTGGGTGGCCGGCGGGGCCGGGTCGGGGCGGACGTCGTCAAACCGGGCGCAGGTGAGCCGGCCCTCGAAGTCGTGGGCGACGGCCCAGAATCCGCCGCGGTCGAGGGCGGTGGGGTCGTGGGTGACTTCCCGCAGGCCGGTGGCGAGGCGTCCGGCGAAGCGGGCCATCGGCTGGTGGGGGCTGAGCGGGGCGGTGCGGCCGGACACGGTTCTCCTGCGCGGATTGCGGTGCTGCCCGTTGCGCCCGCGCGGGCGCGGGCGTGGGCGCCGGGGGATCGCCCCGGTACCGAAAGTCTAGGTCGGAGGCCTGCTGGAACGTTCCGGCCGAGCCCGACGCTTGGGCATCCGGCGGCCACCCCCGCGCCACGCTGCGGGAACGGATTTTTCAGCTGGGCCGGGGATCCGCTAGAGTTCAACACGTCGCCAGGGAGCGCAGCCGGGAAAAACCGGAAGAGCTTCCAGGGAGACAGGCGGACGTGGCTCAGTTGGTAGAGCATCACCTTGCCAAGGTGAGGGTCGCGAGTTCGAATCTCGTCGTCCGCTCGACGGAGAACAGGTAAGGTCGTTCTCCAAGAGGAACAGGTAAAATCGTTCCTCGCATGTTGCCTGGTGGAGTGGCCGAGAGGCGAGGCAACGGCCTGCAAAGCCGTGTACACGGGTTCAAATCCCGTCTCCACCTCCAAGAGGTACCGCCCGGTTTCGACCGGGTGGTCCTCCCTGCGCGATTAGCTCAGCGGGAGAGCACTACCTTGACACGGTAGGGGTCACTGGTTCAATCCCAGTATCGCGCACTGATCTTCGGATCTTTGATCTTCGGATCATCCCCGCGCGATTAGCTCAGCGGGAGAGCACTACCTTGACACGGTAGGGGTCACTGGTTCAATCCCAGTATCGCGCACCACAGGCAAGGCTCCTCGGAGCGCCTGACACCCCCGCGCGATTAGCTCAGCGGGAGAGCACTACCTTGACACGGTAGGGGTCACTGGTTCAATCCCAGTATCGCGCACTGATCTTCGGATCTTTGATCTTCGGATCATCCCCGCGCGATTAGCTCAGCGGGAGAGCACTACCTTGACACGGTAGGGGTCACTGGTTCAATCCCAGTATCGCGCACCAGGCATGAGAGCCGCCGTCCGATATTCGGACGGCGGCTCTCGGCATTTGCGGCAGCAGGCAGGTACGGCAACAGCCGGGCGTGGAAGCGGACATGGGTATGGCCGGGAACAACACGCCCTCACCGACGTGTTGTTCCCGGCCACCGGGTGAGCCGGAGCTGCAGCCTGCGCCACTCATTTCGTCCGTCCACGACTTGATGAGGGTTGCTCCGGCCGGCGAAGACCCCTACCCCATTGGGGGTCAGCGCCCGATCAGGTCGGCGACCGCTTGGGTCTGCGTCGCCAGTTGGTCCCACGCCCCGAACAGGGCCATCAGCAGGATCGCGCAGGGCAGGGCGATGGCAAGGGCGACCATCGGGTGCCGGGTCTCCGCGGGGTGCGGGGACAGGGGCCGGCGGCGAGGGGCTCTGTTGAGCGGTGCCATGTCTGCTGTGCTCCTGCCGGGCTGCGGTGCTGCGGTCGGGTCGGGGACGGGTGGTGCTGCTTGGCAGCGAGGACGGTCATTCTCGGGGGACGAGCGGGGCCGTCCTCGCTGTGAACAACGGTAGGCGGGACGGCTTTCCGGGTCGTCATGCCGTCGTACTGTTCCGATCGCCTCCGCTGGTAGGAGGAGGGATGGGGCGGTGTACGCCTGGAGGCGGAGACGGGAGTACGCCGACCCCTTAGGCGACCCTGACAGCGTCCCTTGGGGGACGGCCGGATTGCCGGTGGAGCAAGGGATTTGGGGGTGCGCCAGCGACCCTGATCTGACAATCCGACCGGCGGTTCCAGTGTTGCGTGTCGGCACGGGGCCGCTACCAGTCCGTAAGCTGTGCCGAGACAGTTGTCTGACGATGCCCCAAATCCGACGGGGCCTCACCCCACAGGCTGACGGAACGGGAACGGGTACGGGCAAATGGCAATGATGCGGCTGCGGCGTGAGGACCCCCGCATCGTCGGCCCGTACCGGCTGCACCGGCGGCTGGGTGCCGGCGGGATGGGCGTGGTCTTCCTCGGTTCGGACCGGAAGGGGCAGCGGGTCGCGCTGAAGCTGATCCGCGCCGAACTCGCGGAGGACGCCGAGTTCCGCACCCGGTTCGCCCGGGAGATCGCGGCGGCCTCCCGGATCCGCGGCGCCTGCACGGCCCGGGTGATGGGCTCCGACATCGAGGCCGACCGACCGTGGCTGGCCACCGCGTACGTGCCCGGGCCGTCGCTGTACAAGCAGGTCTCCGAAGAAGGCACGCTGGCCTGGCCGGACGCCGCGCGGATCGGCGCGGCGCTGGCCGACGGGCTGGTGAAGGTGCACGAGGCAGGGGTGGTGCACCGCGACCTCAAACCGTCGAACATCCTGCTCTCCCCCAAGGGCCCGCGAATCATCGACTTCGGCATCGCCTGGTCGCGCGGCGCGTCCACCCTCACGCATGTCGGCACCGCCGTCGGCTCGCCGGGCTTCCTGGCGCCCGAGCAGGTGCGCGGCGCGGCCGTGACACCCGCCACCGACGTGTTCGCGTTCGGGGCGACGCTGGCCTTCGCGCTGACCGGGGAGTCGCCGTTCGGATCGGGCGCCTCCTCCGAGGTGATGCTGTACCGGGTGGTGCACGAGGAACCGGACCTGACCGGGATTCCGCCGGTGCTGGCCCCGGTGGTGCGGGCCTGCCTGGCCAAGGAGCCGTCCGAACGCCCGCCGGCGGCCGCGCTGCACGAGCGCCTGAGCGAACTCGCCGCGCGCGGCCCCGGCGGCCGGGCCGCCAGGGCCGCGGCCCTGGCCGAGGAGCAGGCCGCGCCCGCGCCCGCCGCCCCGGCCGGAAACCCGGCGGGCGGACGGCCGGACGGTGCGCCGGTGCGCCGCGCGGCCGGTCCGCAGGGCGCCCCGGTGCCCGGCGCGGGCCGGCGGCCCGCCGACCCCGCACGTGCCTCGGCCGGTGCGCCGCCCGTCCGCCCGGCGCCCGCCCCGGCGCCGAATGCGGACGGTGCGGCAGTAGCGGCCGCGATGCCCCGGCCGGAGGTGCATCCGGACGCCCGCACCGAGCGGGTGCGGCGCCCGGTCCGGGACGGCGACACGGTGCGCGAGCGCCGGCCCGCCGCCCCCGCCGGGCGGGAGCGCACCCCCGTGCCCGGCCGCGACCGCACTCCCCCGCCCGGGCGCCCCGCGGGCCCCGCCCGGCCGACCGCGCGTCAACGGCTGATGCGCCAGCGGCTGGTGGTGTTCGTCACCGTGACGCTCGGGGTCGCGCTGGCCATCGCGGTCGCGCAGGGCTGCGAGAGCCGTGCCACCCACAGCCTCGGGCCGACGCCGACCGCGACCGCGCCCGTGAAGCCGACCTCGGGCGCGACGCTGTCGGTGGACGGCGTGAACACCGTCGGCCACAGCGGCTCGGGTCTGGGCCCGGCGCTCGGCAGCCCGCCGCCCGTGGACTGGCTCAACCGCAGCTACCACGACCCGTCCGGCGGCCCCGGGATCCAGCTGCGCGACGGCCACTCGACCGACGCGGGAGCGCCCGTCACGCTGACCGCCGTGCTGCCGGCCCGCTTCCGGGACGCCCAGGCGACGCTGGTGGTGCTGCGCCGAGGCGAGGGCTCCGTCCCGACCGACCTGGTGCAGCTGTACGGCTTCACCGGCGACGCCCCGGTGCTGATCGCCGGCCGGACGTCCGCCGCCAACCCGGAGGCCGGGGCGGTGTGGCGGGTGGAGAACGGCGCGCTGATCCGCGAGGAGCGGGTGGACCGCACCGGCGCGGTCTCCTCGACCCGGTACACCGTCCGCCCGGACGGCAGCCTGGAGGAGTCCTTCCCGGGCGCGGGCGTCTCCGGGAACTGAAGCCACCGCTCAACTGCCGGTGACGGTCTGTCAGTGCCCGGCGGGAGCATGTGCCGCATGATGTGGACGACCGACGCGATGCACGTCGCGTACTGCCAGTATTTCCTGTACGGCCCGGAACTGCCGGACGGCTGGGACGCGCACGCGCTGGCCCGGCTGTTCCACGGCAACGGGGTGGCGGCCGGGTGCCCTGACCACCTGACGGTGCTGTGCGGCACCCACACCGGGCTGATCCGGCTCGGCGTGGAGCGCGCGGTCGAACGGCCCGCGGAGCCAGGGCCGGAGTGGGAGAGCGCCGTGGAGCTGTCGCTGTACAGCAGCGGCGAGCTGCGGCTGCGGGCCTGGGACGGCGTGGACATCGCCGAGGCCGGCAACCTGGCGCACGCCGGCCGCGGCTGGTACCGGGTCCGGGTGCAGACCCGGGGCCGCGACCGCGGCCGGGAGACCGACACCGCCGCCCGCCCCGTCGAGGAGCACCGGCTGACGGTCTGGCCCGCTCCCCCGGCCCCCGACCTGGTGCTGCGGGTCGGCGACCTGACGGGCCGCCGCCACCACAACCCGCGGCGGCCCGCGCCGCAACCGATATCGCCTCCGGCGGCGCGTCGTGCGGCCTGACCGGTCATCGGGCGGCCTCGGCGGATAATGATCCGCGGAAATCGGGCGAGACCGGGAGGTACGGGAGCAATGGCGCTGGTCGCAGGTGTGCGGGTCAAGTTGGTGACGGAGCTGGCGCTGGGAGACGCGTCCGGGGACGGGGAGACGGTGGGACTTCTCCTGCTGGGGGCGGGCGTCGAGGGCACCGTCGAGCACGTGGTCGGGGAGGTGACGGCGCCCGAGGAGGTCCGCGAGTACGAGCGGCTGCGGGCGCTGCACGACGACTACGGGCACACCATGCCCACGGAGAGCCTCAAGCAGTTGGAGAACGAGATCGCCAAGCTGGTACCGCACTGGGAGGCGTTCCAGGTGCGGGGGCCGCGCTCGTCGGTCCGGGTCCGCTTCGACAACGGGTTCGTGCTGGACGGGGCCGACGAGGCGGTACTGACGGCTCTCTAGAACCGGTCGTTCTCCTCCCAGTCGTACCAGCCATCACCCATCGGGATGTAGTAGCCCTTCTTGGCGGGCGGGGTGGTGCCGGGCGGGAAGTACGCGTAGCCGTGGGGGGCGAACGCGCCGGTGCCGCCGATGGCGAACCTCACGCCGCCGCCGGTGAACTCGGTCCCGATGACGTGGTAGCCCGCGATCCAGCCCCGGTCGGCCGTGCCGGTGGCCAGGGCGTGCTCGGCCCAGTCGGTGAGTGCCGGGCGGGCCAGCGCGAACCGGGCCTCGGCGGGGTCGGTCTGGGTGACCGTCAGCACGGTGGCGGCGAGCAGCAGCGGCGCCACCGCCCAGCGCCAACGGCCGGACGGGGACTCGGCGTTGCGGGCGACGGGCCACTGCTGCCACAGCAGCCAGGCGAACGGCAGGCCGACCAGCGTCAGCCCGCCGACGCCGAGCAGGCCGTAGTCCCAGCCCGGGAGGGTGAAGCCCAGCACGACGGCGGTGCAGCCCAGCGCGAGGCCGAGCATCGCGCTGGCGCCGGGGCGGCGCGGGCGGGTGAGCGGCCTTTCGACCGTCGCTCCGATCACCACGACGGCGATCAGTAGGACCGGGAACGCGAACGGCAGCATGGCCAGGGGTGCGGCCAGCGGAGCCACCGCAAGCCCCGACAGGAACATTCCGCCCACCACCGCTGCGAGTTTCATCGCGCGGTGCAGTCCTCCCTCGGGCAGCGCCACGAGGGCGGCCAGCAGGGCCGCCAGCAGCAGTGGGCCGCGGTAGCCGGGGAGGGTGAGTCGGCGCAGCGCCACGGTGCGGTCGGTGATCATGGCGGCATGTCTACCGGAGAACCGTGCTGAGTCTCAACTCCCCTGGCAGGGGCGGGAGTCAGCCGTGGTTCACCGCGTAGAACGCGATCGCGGCGGCGGCGCCGACGTTGAGCGAGTCGATGCCGTGTGCCATCGGGATGCGCACCCGCTGATCGGCGGCGGCGAGGGCCTTCGGGGTGAGGCCGTCGCCCTCGGCGCCCAGCATCAGGGCCGCCCTGGGGAGGAGATGGGACTTGGCGACCGTGAAGTCCTCGGCGCCGGACGGGGTGAGCGCGAGCAGTTCGAAGCCGGCCTCGCGGACGGCAGCGAGAGAATCCGGCCACGGGTCGAGGCGGGCGTACGGGACGGAGAACACCGCGCCCATGGACGTCTTCACGGCGCGGCGGTAGAGCGGGTCGGCGCAGTCCGGGGAGAGCAGCACGGCGTCCATGCCGAGAGCGGCCGCCGAGCGGAAGATCGCGCCGAGGTTGGTGTGGTCGACCAGGCCCTCCAGCACCGCGACGCGGCGTGCGCCGTCGAGGACTTCGGCGGCGGTCGGGAGGGGCTTGCGTTCCATCGAGGCGAGGGCGCCGCGGTGCACGTGGTAGCCGGTCACCTGCTCGGCGAGGGCGGGTTCGACGAGGTGCACGGGTGCGTCGGTCTCGGCGATCACGTCGCCCATCACGCCGAGCCACTTCGCGGTGAGCAGCATCGACCGCATCCGGAAGCCCGCGGCAAGGGCGCGGCGGATCACCTTCTCGCCTTCAGCGATGAAGAGGCCTTCGGCCGGTTCGCGGCGGCGGCGCAGCTCGACGTCGGTGAGGTCGGTGTAGTCGCTCAGCCGGGGGTCGGCGGCGTCGGTGACGGTGATGGGCTCGGACACGGAATGATTTTCGCACGAGGGGGTGAGCACTCAGGGGCCCGTGGGGGGGCAGGGGTAGGTCGTGACTGCGGCTGGTCAAGGACGGGGACCGGAAACGGCAGGACCTTTCCGCGCCCCGTTGATCACTCGCAGACTTGGCCCCGCCGTTCCCCGGGCCCCTGAAGGGCCCTCCGGGCCCCTGGTTTCGCACCCATCAGCCCCCTGAGGGGGCTCTCACTCCCCCAGGACGTTGACCACGTCGCCGATGACGATGACCGCCGGGGGCTTGATGCCCTCGGTGTGGACGGTTTCGCCGATGGTGGCGAGGGTGGCGTCGATGCGGCGCTGGGCGCTGGTGGTGCCCTCCTGGACGACGGCGACCGGGGTGTCTACGGGGCGCCCGTGCTTCAGCAGCTCCGCGGCGATCGTGGCGATCTTGTCGACGGCCATCAGGAGGACCAGGGTGCCGGTCATGCCGGCGACGGCCTGCCAGTTGGTGAGGGAGCGTTCGCCGGGGCCGACGTGGCCGGAGATGACGGTGAACTCGTGGGTGAGGCCGCGGTGGGTGACGGGGATGCCCGCGGCGGCGGGGACGCTGATCGAGGAGGAGATGCCGGGGACGACGGTGACGGGCACGCCGGCGTCCAGGCAGGCGAGGAGTTCTTCGCCGCCGCGGCCGAAGACGTACGGGTCGCCGCCCTTGAGGCGGACCACGAACTTGCCGGCCTTGGCGTGTTCGATCAGCGTCGCGTTGATCGCCTCCTGGGCCATGTAGCGGCCGTAGGGGATCTTGGAGGCGTCGATCACCTCGACGTGCGGCGGGAGTTCGGCGAGGAGTTCGCGCGGGGCGAGCCGGTCGGCGACGACGACGTCGGCGTCGGCGAGGAGGCGGCGGCCGCGGACCGTGATCAGGTCGGGGTCGCCGGGGCCGCCGCCGACCAGGGCGACGCCGGCGCCACGGGCGCGGTACTGGCGGGCGGCGAGGGAGCCGTCGCGCAGGCCCGCGACGATGGAGTCGCGCAGTGCGGCGGAGTGCCGGGGGTCGCCGGTGAGGACGGCGACGGTCGCGCCGGCGTCGTGGCCGGAGGCGGGCGTCCAGGCGGTGGCGGAGGAGGCGTCGTCGCTGCGGGAGCAGAACACCCGCAGGCGCTCGGCCTCGGCGGAGACGGCGGTGTTGACGTCCGGGTCGTCGGTGGCGACCAGCACGTACCAGGTGTCGGCGAGGTCGCCGTCCGCGTACGGGCGCTGGTGCCAGGTGAGTTCACCGGCGTCGGCCATCGCGGAGACGGCCGGGGTGGTGGCCGGGGATATCAGGTGCAGGTCGGCGCCGGCGGCGATCAGCGCGGGCAGGCGGCGCTGGGCGACCTGGCCGCCGCCGATCACGACGACGCGGCGGCCGGCCAGTAGCAGCCCGACGGGGTACGGGGTGAGGCCCTGGGTGGACGGGTGCGGGTGCGGCGCGGTCATCGGCGGAGCTCCTGGGTGGGCGGCGGTGCGAGTCCCGTACCGGGCCGGGGTACGGGCCGACGGGCCGCCCCCTGGGTGCGAGGGGCGGCCAGTCCGGTGGGTCAGGCCTTCTCGGTGACTCCGGCGGAGTCGAAGGTGGCTACATCGTGCATCGCCCGGGCGGCGCTCTGCACCAGCGGCAGGGCGAGCAGGGCACCGGTGCCCTCGCCCAGACGCAGGTCCAGGTCGATCAGCGGACGCAGGCCGAGCCTGGCGAGCGCGGTCTGGTGGCCCGGCTCGGCGGAGCGGTGGCCCGCGATGCAGGCGGACAGCACCTCCGGCGCGATGGCCTTGGCGACCAGCGCGGCCGAGCCGGCGATCACGCCGTCCAGGATCACCGGGATGCGCAGCGAGGCCGCGCCGAGCAGGAAGCCCGCCAGCGCGGCGTGCTCCAGCCCGCCGACGGCGGCGAGCACGCCGATCGGGTCGGCCGGGTCCGGCTTGTGCAGCTCCAGGGCCTGCCGGACCACCTCGACCTTGCGGGCGTGGGTGGCGTCGTCGATGCCGGTGCCGCGCCCGGTCACCTCGGCCGGGTCGGTGTCGGTGAACACCGAGATCAGCGCGGCGGAGGCGGTGGTGTTGGCGATGCCCATGTCGCCGGTGATCAGCACCTTGTTGCCGGCCGCGACCAGGTCGCGGGCGGTCTCGATGCCGACCTCGATCGCACGCACCGCCTCGTCCCGGCTCATCGCCGGGCCCTGCGTCATGTCGTCGGTGCCGGGCTTGACCTTGCGCGGCAGCAGGCCGGTGGTGCGGCCCTGCTGGATGGCGTCCGGGAGTTCGGCCGCGACGCCGACGTCCACCACGCACACCTCGGTGCCGACCTGCGCGGCGAACGCGTTGACCACCGCTCCCCCGGCCAGGAAGTTCCCGACCATCTGCGCGGTGACCTCCTGCGGCCACGGCGTCACGCCCTGGGCGTGCACCCCGTGGTCACCGGCGAAGATCGCCACGCAACCCGGCTCCGGGATCGGCGGCGGGCACTGGCGGGCCAGGCCGGACAGCTGCGCCGCGATGATCTCCAGCACGCCGAGCGACCCGGCGGGCTTGGTCATCCGCTTCTGCCGGTCCCACGCCTCGCCGAGCGCCTTGGCGTCCAGCGGACGGATGTTGCGCAGCGTGTCGGACAGCAGGTCGTGCGGCTCCTCGCCGGGCAGCGCGCGGTTGCCGTACTGCTCCTCGTGCACCACCCAGGACAGCGGGCGCTTCTTCGCCCAGCCCTGCTGTTGCAGTTCCGGCTCGTCCGGGAACGCGTCCACGAAGCCGACGCACAGGTAGGCGACGACCTCCAGGTGCTCGGGCAGGCCGAGCTCGCGGACCAGCTCCTCGTCGTCGAAGAAGCTCACCCAGCCGACGCCCAGCCCCTCGGCGCGGGCCGCCAGCCACAGGTTCTCCACCGCCAGGGCCGCCGAGTACGGGGCCATCTGCGGCTGGGTGTGGCGGCCCAGCGTGTGCCGGCCGCCGCGGGTGCGGTCGGCGGTCACCACGATGTTGACCGGCGTCTCGAGGATCGCCTCGATCTTGATTTCCTTGAACTGCTTCGCCCGGCCCTTGGGCAGCGAATCCGCGTACGCCTCGCGCTGACGCTCCGCCAGCTCGTGCATCTTCCGGCGGGTCTTCGCGGACCGGATCACCACGAAGTCCCACGGCTGCGAGTAGCCGACGCTCGGCGCGGTGTGCGCCGCCTCCAGCACCCGGATCAGCACCTCGTGCGGGATCGGGTCCGGCCGGAAGCCGTTGCGGATGTCGCGGCGCTCGCGGATCACCTGGTGCACGGCCTCGCGGCTCGCGTCGTCGAAGCCGGGGGCGGCGGGGCCGCGGGGCTCCTCGGGGACGGGGGTGACATCGGCGTCGGGGGTGGGAGTGGAGTCGGTTTCCGGGGCGGGGGCCTCGACGGCGGATTCGGCGTCGGGGGCGGAGACGGGGACGGGGTCCGCGGTGGGCTCGGCCGCTGCTTCGGCGTCGGCCGGGGCCTCGGGGGCTTCGGCGGCCTCCGGGGCTTCCTCGGACTTGGCGGCCTCGGGAGCCTCGGCGGGCTCCGGCGCGGTCTCCGGTTCGGCGGCAGGCTCGGCGACGGGCTCGGCCTCGGCGGCGGGGTCGGGCTCAGTAGCGGGCTCGGCCTCGACCTCGGGGGTCGGCTCGGCGGCCGGTTCCGGGGTCTCGGCGGCCGGCTGCTCGGCACCGGCCGGGGTCTCGGCCTCCGCAGCCGCCTGAACGGGCGCGGCAGGCACCGCTCCCTCGGTCGGCGCGGCGGCCCCGGTGGCCTCCGCGGCCTCGGTGGCCTCCGCGGTCTCGGCAACCTCGGCGGCGGGCTGCGGCTCGGCCGACGGCGCCTCGGGCGTCAGCAGCGGCAGACCGGCGGGCGCGGCGAGGAACGCCGAGATGCGGCGGTGCGCACCCCGTCCGGCCGACTTGGTGGCCTGCGCGGGGATCGGCTGCTCCGCGGCCTCGCCATCGGCCGCCTCCGCCTGGGCGGCCTGCGGCGCGGGCTCCTCGGTGGTGGCGGCTTCCGGCTGCTCGGCCGACGGGGTTTCGGCAGCGGCGGCCTCGGCCTGCGGCTCCGACGGCGCGTCAGCCGCCTCGGCCGCGACCGGCTCGACGGCGACCGGCTCGACCGCAACGGGCTCGGCGGACACAGTCTCGGCAGCCGGCTGGGCCTCGGGCTCGGCGGCGGGCGCCTCCGCAGCCGGGGCGTCCGCGGCCGGTGCTTCGGCAGCCGGTTCCTCGGCAGTCGGCGTCTCCGCCGGGGCCGCCTCGGCAGCGGGCGCCTCGGCCACGACCGGCTCAGCGGCGACCGGCTCGGCGGCGGGCTGCTCGGCGGCGGGCTGCTCGGCGGCAGCCGGGGCCTCGGGGGCCGGGGTGGTCTCGGCGGTGGGCGCCGGGGCGTTCGCGGGTGCGGTGGGCTCGACCGGCTCGACGAACACGGGCGTCAGGTTGGCGGCGGGCGCGGGGATCGCCACGGCCTCCGGCGCCGGCTGTGCGGGGGCCTCGGCGGCGGCGGGCGCGGGCTCGGTGACGACCGGTTCGGCCGCGACGGGGGCGACCGCGATCGGTTCGGCGGCCACCGGCTCGACGGCGATCGGCTGCGCGGCGGCGGCCTCCGGCTCGGCGGCGGGCGCTTCCTCGGCGGGGGCGACCGGCTCGACGACGGCTGCGGCAGCTGCGGCCTCCACCACGTGCGGCTGCACGGACGCGGGCACCTGCGCAGCGGTCGGCGCGGGTGCGGTCGCCTGGGCGGGCACCGGCACCGGCTGGGCCTGCACGGCCTGCGGCTGAACCGGTTGCTGCACCGTTTCGGCGTTGACCACGGGCACCCCGAAGGCGGGCGTGCCGCCGGGGGTGGACGGGCCCCGATCGGCCAGCGAGCGGACCGGGACCTGGCCGGTCATCAGCGACGGGTCCGGGATCGGCGGGCCGGCGTGCAGCGGGCGGCGCTGGTGAGGGGGGGTCAGCAGCGGGGCCGCGGCGGGCTGCGCCTGCGGGGTACCGGCTGCGGGAGCGCTCTCCGCCACCGGCTCGGCGGTGAGCACCGGCGGGGCGAGCGGCGGCCAGGACGGCGCGACGGGGGTGCCGGGCGGCTGCTCGGCGACCGGCTCGGCGGCGGCGGCCTCGGCGGCTGCCGGGGCGTCAGCGGGCCCGGCCGCCGCCTCGGCGGTGCCGTTCACGGCGTCGCCCCAGGCGGTCTGGGGGCCGGGCATCAGCAGCACGTCGTCGTCCTCGTCGCCGTCGGGCTGGTCGAGGAAGGTGTAGGCGGGCCGCTGCTCGCCGTGCCATCCGGCGGCGGCAGGCGGAAGGGGCGCGCCGAGGTGGTGCTCCGGGGCGGACCCGCCGGGCCCGGGTTCGGGCGCGAGGGGACCGGCGTGGGGGGCGTGGCCGCCGTCGGTCATGTCAATGCTCCTTCCAGGCCGCTTGCGCGTCCTTGGCGGGTGTCCCGGAGGTCCCGCCCACTTCGCCGGGGCGGAGCCGCACCGACCCGTCCCTTACTCCATCGGTCGTCACCCTCAGGGGTGGCGTGCCATCAGAAACAACGACAGCCCCGGGCAACCGGCACGACGGCACGGCCGCTTTCGGACGCTCACGGCATTCTTCCGGGCTGGTGCGCACCGCGTCGAATGCCCGCGAAGCGGGCTGTTCGGGTTGCAGTGCGTCAAATCGGCGGTAATCATGCCTGATCGGACACGGTGCTGCCGTGACGAATTGCGCCCCGGGGAAACCCTACCGGCCGCGACCGAACCGTTCTCGAAACCTTGTCCGGATGCGACGGGGATCACCGTACCGTCCGGGTCTGACGGTCAGTCGCGCGGTTCGGCCCAGATCAGCAGGGTGTAGTCGCCGCGCCCGAAGGAGGGTCCGGCGCCGCCGGCCGGTTCGGCGCGCAGCGGGGCCGATTGGAGCAGCAGTCCGTCGGTGCGGTAGCCGGCGGTGTCGAGGATCTGCCGGGTCTCGCCGGCTTCGGCGAGGCTGCGGGCGACGGCGACGACGCGTTCGGGTCGGCGGTCGACGACGGCGCGGACCATGACGGGTCCGCCGTGTTCGACGGCGACGGCGTCGGGTTCGGGGAGGGCGCCGAGGACGTCGGGTCCGGTGCCGGTGGCGGTTTCGATCTCGACGCCGGCCTTGCGGGCGTTGGCGGCTATCCGGGCGCAGTCGGAGGGTTCGGCTTCGACGGCGACGACGGCGGCGCCGAACCGGGCGGCTTCGACGGCGAGTGCGCCGTCGCCCGCGCCGACGGTCCAGAGCAGGTCGCCGGGGGTGGGTGCGAGGCGGGCGAGGGCGAGCGCGCGGACGTGCGGGGGCAGTGCGCGGGGGCGCCTGGTGTCGGCGTCCGCGCCGGCGTACGCCCGGTTGGGAAGCGCCCAGCCGCGCTGCGGTCCGGGGTGGTCGAGGGGTTTGCCGGCCAGCCAGCCCGAAGCGGCCTCGGTGGGCGGGACGTTGCCGATGACCAGGACGACGGAGGGGTCGCGCCAGTCGTGGTCGGGGACGCGTTCGGAGGTGAGGACGGTGACGTCCTCCTCGGGGGTGCCGAGGGCTTCGCAGACCACGAAGGTGCGGGGGACGCCGCGCAGCATCAGGGCGAGTTCGCTGGGTCCGGCACCGGCGGTGGTGAGGACGGCGACCTTGGGGTGGGCGCGGCAGACGTTGGCGGCGCGGCGCAGTCGTCCGCCGTGGGCGGAGACCACCTGGGCGTCCTCCCAGGGCATGCCGGCCCGGGCGAAGGCGGCGGCCACCGAGGAGACGGCGGGCAGCACTTCGAGTTCGAGTCCGTATTCGGGGCGGCGCAGGGTGCGGACGACGCCGAAGAAGCCGGGGTCGCCCTCGGCGACGACGACGGCGGTGCCGCGGTGGTCGGCGAGGCGGCGGGCGGCGGCCCGCAGGTCGGCGAGGCCGATGCGTTCGGCGCGTTCGGGGACGGGAAGTGCGGCGAGCTGGTAGCCCGCTCCGGCGACCAGGGTGGCGGCGGCGAGTGCGCCGGCGGCTGCCTGGGTCAGTGGGGTGCCGTCCCACCCGATGACCGTGATCCGGTCAGCCATCTGCGGCTGTTCTCCCTATGCCGTGTTCCGCCCCTGGTGGGTGCGCCGGTGGCGGATTCCGCCGTCGGTGTTCCCTGGGCAGAGGCTACCGCCTGCCGGGGGTGTGCGGAGCAGGGGCACGCGCCCGGGGGCGCGTTCAGTGGCGCAGGGCACAGAACGCGTCGGTGGCGCGGCGCGGGTCAGTGGCGCAGCGCGTGGTGCTGGTCGGCGGGGTGGGCGGGTTCGGGCGGGTCGAGGTCCTCGGGGAGGAGGCTCCACACGATCAGGTCGGTGTGTTCCTCCGGGCCGGGGCCCCATTCGCCGCCGCGGACTATCGCGGCGTTGCGCAGGACGCCTTCGCTGATCGCGCCGGTTTTCTGGGCGACCTGCTGGGCGGCGGTGTTGCCGGCGGCGGTGCGCAGTTCGAGGCGTTGGAAGCCGCGGTCCTCGAACAGCCACTGGGCGGTGCCGAGGACGGCTTCGGGGGCGTAGCCCTCGCCGCGGGCCCAGGGGGCGGTGATGTACCGGACCTCGGTGGCGCGCAAGTGCCAGTCGGTGTGGTCGAGTTCGAGGAGTCCGACCAGGCGCTGGGTGAGGTGTTCGGTGACGGCGAAAACGATTCCGCGTCCCCCGGTGCGGCGCTCGGGTGCCTGGCGGGTGATCAGGTCGTGGGCGTCGGCCTGGGTGTAGGGCCGGGGGTACTCGGACCAGATCTGGACGAGTTCGTCGGAGAGCATGGTGATCAGGCCGGGGGCGTCCTGGTCCTCAAGGGCGCGCAGCAGCAGCCTTTCGGTGCTGATGGCTGTCTCGGGGAAGTTCGCAACCATGCCGTCTCTCCTCGCCGGGTCGTGGACACACCGTACGCCCCGCCCTTGTCGGGCGTGTCAGCGTACCTGTTCCGCTCCTGACAGCTGGTCGGCACGGTGCCCCCGGCGGGGAGGCCGGGGGCACCGTGGGAGCCGATCGGGTCAGCGGGTGGTTCAGAACGCGGGGATGACGGCGCCCTGGAAGTTGTCGTCGATGTACTTCTTGACGGCGTCGGAGTGCAGCAGCTCGGCGAGCTTCTTGACCCGCGGGTCGCTCTCGTGGCCCTTCTTGACGGCCAGGATGTTGGCGTACGGGTTGCCCTGGGCCTTCTCGACCAGCAGCGCGTCGCTGGACGGCTTGAGGCCGGCGCCGAGCGCGTAGTTGCCGTTGATGACGGAGGCGTCGACGTCGTCGAGCGAGCGCGGCAGCTGGGCGGCCTCCAGCTCCTTGATCTTCAGGTGCTTGGGGTTGGAGGCGATGTCGTCGGCGGTGGCGGTGGTTCCGGCGCCGTCCTTGAGGGTGATGATGTTGTTGTCGGCCAGCAGCTTGAGGGCGCGGCCCTCGTTGGTGGCGTCGCTGGGGACGGAGACCACGGCGCCGTCCTTGAGGTCCGCGAGGTTCTTGACCTTCTTGGAGTAGACGCCGAGCGGCTCGAGGTGGACGGTCCCGACGGAGACCAGGTCGGTGCCGTTCTTCTTGTTGAAGTCGTCGAGGTACGGCTGGTGCTGGAAGAAGTTCGCGTCCGCGGATCCGTCCTGGACCGTGGTGTTGGGGGTCACGTAGTCGCTGACCTCCTTGACGTCCAGCTTGAGGCCGGCCTGGGCCGCCAGGTTGTCCTGCACGAACTTGAGGATCTGCGCGTGCGGGGTGGCGCTGGCGGCGACCACCAGGGGCTTGTTGGGGTCGGCCGAGGCGCCGGAGTCGGAGCTGCCGCCGCTGGAGCAGGCGGTGAGGCCGACGACGAGTCCGGCGGCGGTGGCGGTCAGGACGGTGGTCTTCAGAAACTTACGCACGAAAAGTGCCTTTCTGCGGGTGCGAACGGCCCGGGTGGGCCGGGGACCGCTCCGGGTGGGGAGCGGTGGTCAGTGGGAGGAGACGAGGTCCTCTTCGACCGCCTCGGCGGTCTTCTGGGCGCGCGGCGCGGCCTTCGTGGCCTTCGCGGCGCGCAGCAGGCTCAGTCCGCTGCGGTAGTTGCCGCGGTGGCCGAGCCGGCGGGCGATCAGGTCGCCGAGCAGTTGCAGCGCGGTGACGATGATCACGATTTCGGCGACGATGACCCACATGAAGGTGGTCTCGAAGCGCTGGTAGCCGTAGCGGATGGCGAGGTCGCCGAGTCCGCCGCCGCCGACCACGCCGGCCATCGCGGAGTATCCGATCAGGGCGATCAGCGTGGTGGTGAAGGCGGAGACCAGCGAGGGCAGGCTCTCCGGCAGCAGGGTCTTGCGGACGATGGTGCCGGTGCCGGCGCCCATCGCCTTGAGCGCCTCGACGAGTCCGCCGTTCACCTCGCGCACGGCGGTCTCCACCAGGCGGGCGAAGAACGGGATCGCGCCGATGGCGAGCGGGACGGTGGCGGCCTGCCAGCCGAGCGAGGTGCCGCCCGCGACCACCTTGGTGAACGGGATCACCGCGACGATCAGGATGACGAACGGGATGGAGCGCCCGACGTTGACGATCGCCCCGAGCACCCGGCTGACGGCGCGGTTCTGCAGCAGGCCGCCCTTGTCGGTGAGCACCAGCAGCAGCCCGATCGGCAGTCCGACCACCAGGGTGGCGAGGCCGGCGAGGCCGACCATGCTGAGGGTCTCCCAAGTGGCGGGCCACATCAGTTCCTGCATCCGGTCCCAGGTCATGCCGCCACTCCGTTCGACAGGTCGAGGACGTCCACCTGGAGTCCCTGTTGGCGCAGGTAGCCGATCGGCACCACGTTGTCGGTGTGGCTGCCGGGCAGTTCGACCCGCATGCGGCCGACCAGGCGGCCGGCGATGGTCTCCACGGCGGCGCCGAGGATGTTGATGTCGATCTGGTAGGTGCGGGCCAGCTGGGAGACGAACGGCTGGGCGGGTGCGTCGCCCTGGAAGGTGATCTCCAGGACGGTGCGGTCGCCCGTAGTACCGAACGGAGCAGCGCCGGAGCCGAAGTCGCCGAGCGGGAACAGGTCGCGGGCGATCCGCGAGTGGCCGTCGGCGAGCAGGTCGGTGAGCTGTCCGCTCTCCACGACCTTGCCGCCGCGCATCAGGGCCGCGGAGTCGCAGACCGACTTGATGACGTCCATCTCGTGGGTGATCAGCAGCACGGTGAGGCCGAGCTGCTGGTTGAGGTCGCGCAGCAGCGCCAGGATCGAGCGGGTGGTCTCCGGGTCGAGGGCGCTGGTGGCCTCGTCGGAGAGCAGCACCTTGGGGTCGCCGGCCAGGGCGCGGGCGATGCCGACGCGCTGCTTCTGGCCGCCGGAGAGCTGGCCGGGGTAGCTGCGCGCCTTGTCGGCGAGGCCGACCAGGTCGAGCAGTTCGGCGGCCTTGCGGCGGCGGTCGTGCCGGTCGAGGCCGATGATCTCCAGCGGGAGTTCGACGTTCTGCTGCACGGTGCGCGAGGACAGCAGGTTGAAGTGCTGGAACACCATGCCGATCCGGCGGCGGGCCTCGCGGAGTTCGCGGCCGGCCCGGTGTTCGCTGCCGGCCAGCGCGGTCAGCTCGACGCCGTCCACGGTGACGGTGCCGGAGGTGGGCCGCTCCAGCAGGTTGACGCACCGGATCAGGGTGGACTTGCCGGCGCCGCTGGTGCCGACGACTCCGAACACCTCGCCCTGCCGCACGTGCAGGTCGACGCTGTCCAGCGCCAGGACGTCACGGCCCCGGGAACGGTAGACCTTGGTCAGGTCCTTGGTGGTGATCACAGCTGCTTCCGTTTGTTCGTCAGCGGACGACCCTTGGGGCATCCGCGCCAATGGAACGGCACCTGGTGCCGGGAGGAAGATCGGGGGCTGACGTCTTGTCGATCACGGCCGCCGGCCGGACGGACCGCGCACGGGCGCGGCCTTGTCGGGACATCGGAGGACGGAACGTCAGCGGGCGCTGGGCAGAGCTCTCAGCGACAACACATTCGACGGCACATGCGTCGCTCACCTGCCGGCGTCGCGCCGGTGGGGATGCATGTCGTCGTCGTGGTCATGGAACCCAGTAAATCAGACAATTGGTGAACGTCCCAACTTCCAGGACTCACTGTCCGACATGCGGACACGACCCTTGCGGGACAAGCACTGCGGCACCCGACCGATGTCCGGTTCGGGTGCCGCAGTAGGTGGTTCAGGCCGCCAGCGAGGCCGCGCCGGGCTTGGCCAGGGTGACGATCGACAGCCGGCGGGAGACCTCGCGCACCTCGGTCTCGCGGTAGCCGAGGCTCTGGTAGAGCCGCAGGTTGCCGAGGCTGCGATGGCCGGTGAACAGCTCGAAGCCGGCGGCGCCGTCCTCGGCGAGCTGCGCCTCCAGGGCGGTCAGCAGCCGGCGGCCGAGGCCGTGCCGCTGCATCCGCGGGTGCACCACCAGCTTGCCGATCCGGCCGGTGCCGGTCTCGTCCACCGAGCCGCGCACCGAACCGACCACCTCGTCGCCCAGGCGGGCCACCAGGACGCGGTGCCCGGCGAGTTCGGCCTTCAGGCTCTCCAGGCTCTGGGTCAGCGGCTCGAGGGTCCAGTCGCTGTACAGCTCCGCCTCGCTCTGGTAGCCGAGGTACTGGAGCTTGAGGATCTGCTCCGCTTCATCAGGTCGTGCCGCTGCGATGATCACACTCATGCCCATGTGCGGGGGCCTCCATCGTCAATCGCCCGGCGCGCACGAGTGAGGGTCTGGCACCGGCCTTGTCCGAGGTGTGCCCGGACGGGGATCGGCCCGGCCCGGGAAAAGCGCGACACGTCCCGCCGGACGGTGGCCCGACGGACCGGAACTGACGCGCTCACGCTCAGTATCCGGACGGTCGGACTACGGTCAAGAGAGACGTTCGCCACCGCTCTACCCAGCCGACCACTGTTCTCAACCTCCTGGACGCCCCGACGTGGCGAGCGTCACGCCGGCCCCGGCCGTCACCCGTTCGGACGGATGTTCTGGTTCACCCGGAACAGGTTCCCCGGGTCGTAGCGCTCCTTCAGCGCCACCAGCCGCTCGTACTTCGCCAGCCCGTACGCCTCCACCACCCGCCCCTGGCCCTCCATGCCCATCAGGTTCACGTACGCCCCGCCCGAGGAGAACGGCCGCATCGCCTCCCAGCACTGCCGCACCCACGCCACCTGCGGCTCCGCCGGGCCGGTGGTCCACCGGCCCACCGCGCTCAGCAGGTACGGGGCCTGCCGGTAGGTGTACGCACTGTCCTCCGCGCCCACCCGGGCCACCGCGCCGCCCAGGAACGCCAGCTGGGCGTACGCGTCCGGCGAGGGCAGCGCGGCCGTCTGCTCCGCCAGGCAGCCGATCGCCGCGTCGTCCAGCACCGACAGGAACTCCGACCGGCCGAACACGCCCGCACCCGGGCCCCGGCCGGTGTCCAGCATCTGCTGCCACAGCGTGTACGGGCGGGTCTGCACGGTGTCCGCCACCACGCCCGGCAGAGCACGCAACGGCGCCAGCACCTCCCGGCCCCGATCGGCCCGGCCGGCCCAGCACAGGCCGATCCGCACCGCCGCCCCCGCCGGCAGCTCCGGCACCCCGCGCGGGTGGCCGAACTCGCACGCCACCGTCAGCCCGTCCGGGGCCTGCGCCATGAAGTCCCGCACCGCCGCCACCGTCTCCGCCAGCGCCTCCCCCGGCAGGTACAGCGCCCCGCACAGCACGTGCGGGCCCACCCGGTGCAGCCGGTACGTGAACGAGGTGACCACCCCGAAGTTCCCGCCGCCGCCGCGCAGCCCCGCGAACAGCTCCGGGTGCGAGGCCGCGCTCGCCGTCAGCAACCGGCCCTCGGCGGTCACCACGTCCGCCTCGACCAGGTTGTCGCAGGTCAGCCCGTACGCCCGGGTCAGCCAGCCGATGCCGCCACCGAGCGTCGTCCCGGCGATGCCCGCCCCCGAGTACGGCGCGCCCGGCGTGGCCAGGCCGAACGCCTGCGTCTCGTGGTCGAAGCCGCCCCAGGTCGCGCCCGGCTGCGCCCGGGCGGTCCGCCGCTCCGGGTCCACCCGCACCCCCGTCAGGCCGGACAGGTCGATCAGCATCGCGCCCTCGCCCGTCCCGAGCCCCGCCAGGCTGTGCCCGGCGCCGCGGACGGCCACCGGCAGGCCGTGCTCGCGGGCCACCGCGACGGCCTGCAGCACGTCCGCGACCCCGGTGCAGCGGGCGATCACCTCGGGCCGGCGGTCCACCGCCGCGTTCCACACCCCCCGCGCCCGGTCGTAGTCCACGTCCCCGGGCACCACGATCTCGCCCCGGAACCCTTCGGCAAGCGCCACGGCTGCGTCGGCCATGGATCCAGCCTAGGCGGGCCGGCCGCCGCCCGCTCCGGCGCGGACCGGCCATCGGGTGACGCACGTCACCGGCAGTTCCCGCCGATTCCGGCCGCCGGACGCGGGCGGACGGCATGCTCGGAACCGATGATTCGCGCGATCCTGCACGGGAACCCCGGCCTGCTGCCCGCGTTCCCGGTCACCGCCCTGCTGCTCGGGGCGCTCTCGTTCGTCGATCGCGGTCTCAGCCGAGCCAGGCCTGCTGGACGGCCAGGTCCTGCTTGATCTCGGCGAGCTGCACGGCGACGGCCGAGGGGGCGGTGCCGCCGCGGCCGTTGCGGGAGGCGATCGCGCCGTGGACGGACAGGACGGTGCGGACGTCCGGCGTCAGGTGGGAGGAGATGGCGGCGAACTGCTCGTCCGTCAGGTCGGACAGTTCGATGCCCTCGGCCTCGCAGACCTTGACGCAGGCGCCGGCCACCTCGTGCGCGACGCGGAACGGGACGCCCTGCTTGACCAGCCACTCGGCGATGTCGGTGGCGAGCGAGAAGCCGGCCGGGGCGAGCTCCTCGAGGCGCTCGCGGTGCACGGTGAGGGTGGCGATCATGCCGGTGAAGGCGGGGAGCAGGACCTCGAGGGTGTCGCAGGAGTCGAAGACCGGCTCCTTGTCCTCCTGGAGGTCCCGGTTGTAGGCCAGCGGCAGCGCCTTGAGGGTGGCGAGCAGGCCGGTCAGGTTGCCGATCAGGCGGCCGGACTTGCCGCGGGCGAGCTCCGCGATGTCGGGGTTCTTCTTCTGCGGCATGATCGACGACCCGGTGGAGAAGGCGTCGTGCAGCGTGATGAAGCCGAACTCCTTGGTGTTCCAGATGATGATCTCCTCCGCGATCCGCGAGAGGTTGATGCCGATCATCGCGGTGACGAAGGCGAACTCGGCGACGAAGTCGCGGGAGGCGGTGCCGTCGATGGAGTTGCCCACCGAGCCGCGCTCGAAGCCGAGTTCGGCGGCGACGGCCTGCGGGTCGAGGCCCAGCGAGGAGCCGGCCAGCGCGCCCGAGCCGTACGGGGAGACGGCGGTGCGGGTGTCCCACTGGCGCAGCCGCTCGGCGTCCCGGCCCAGCGACTGGACGTGGGCGAGCACGTGGTGGGCGAACAGCACGGGCTGGGCGTGCTGGAGGTGGGTGCGGCCGGGCATCGCGGTGTTCGGGTGCGCCTCGGCGAGGCCCACCAGGGCGTGCTGGAGGTCGAGGATCAGCGCGCCGATGGTCTTGGCGTGGTCGCGCAGGTACATCCGGAACAGGGTGGCGATCTGGTCGTTGCGCGAGCGGCCGGCCCGCAGCTTGCCGCCGAGGTCGGCGCCGAGGCGCTCCAGCAGGCCGCGCTCCAGGGCGGTGTGCACGTCCTCGTCGGCGACGGTGCCGACGAACGCGCCGGACTCGACGTCGGCCAGCAGCTGGTCCAGCCCGCCGAGCATGCCGGTGAGCTCGTCGTCGCTGAGCAGGCCCGCCTTGTGCAGGACCCGGGCGTGGGCCTTGGAGCCGGCGATGTCGTAGGGGGCGAGCCGCCAGTCGAAGTGGACGGAGGCGGAGAGCTTGGCGAGGGCCTCGGAGGGGCCGTCGGCGAAGCGCGCGCCCCAGAGGCGGACGTCGGCGGGCTGGTTCGCGGTCATCGCGTGGACTCCTTCGAGGGTGGGTCTGAGTGTGGAGATGCCCCGGCCGCCGTGGCGGATACGGCGGGCCGGGGCAGGTACTGCGGGTGGATCAGGCCAGGTCGCGGCGGGCGGCGATCTTCGAGGACATGCCGAAGATCTCGATGAAGCCCTTGGACATGGACTGGTCGAAGGTGTCGCCGGTGTCGTAGGTGGCGAGGTTGAAGTCGTACAGCGACTGGTCCGACTTGCGGCCGTTGACGACGGCGCGGCCGCCGTGCAGGACCATCCGGATCTCGCCGGAGACGGCCTGGTTGGCCTCGTTGACGAAGCCGTCCAGGGCGCGCTTGAGCGGGGAGAACCACAGGCCGTCGTAGACCAGCTCGGCCCAGCGCTGCTCGACCTGCCGCTTGTAGCGGGCGAGTTCGCGCTCGACGGTGACGTTCTCCAGGGCCTGGTGGGCGGTGATCAGGGCGATCGCGCCGGGGGCCTCGTAGATCTCGCGGGACTTGATGCCGACCAGGCGGTCCTCGACCATGTCGAGGCGGCCGATGCCCTGGGCGCCGGCCCGCTTGTTCAGCTCCTCGATGGCCTGCAGGACGGTGACCTTGCGGCCGTCGATGGCGCCCGGGACGCCCGCCTCGAAGGTGATGACGACCTCGTCGGCCTCGCGCGGGGTGGCCGGGTTCTGGGTGTACTCGTAGACGTCCTCGATCGGGGCGTTCCAGATGTCCTCGAGGAAGCCGGTCTCGACGGCGCGGCCGAAGACGTTCTGGTCGATCGAGTACGGGTTCTTCTTGGTGGTGACGATCGGGAGGTTCTTGGCCTCGGCGAAGGCGATCGCCTTGTCGCGGGTCATCGCGTAGTCGCGGACCGGGGCGATGCACTTCAGGTTCGGGGCCAGCGACTGGATGCCGACCTCGAAGCGGACCTGGTCGTTGCCCTTGCCGGTGCAGCCGTGGGCGACGGTGGTGGCGCCGTGCTTCTGCGCGGCGGCGACCAGGTGCTTGACGATGACCGGGCGGGACAGCGCGGAGACCAGCGGGTACTGGCCCTGGTACAGGGCGTTGGCCTTGAGGGCGGGCAGGCAGTACTCGTTCGCGAACTCGTCGCGGGCGTCGGCAACCTCGGCCTCGACGGCGCCGCAGTCGAGCGCGCGCTGGCGGATGACGTCGAGGTCCTCGCCGCCCTGGCCGACGTCGACCGCGACGGCGATGACCTCGGCGCCGGTCTCCTCGGCGATCCAGCCGATGCAGACGGACGTGTCCAGACCGCCCGAGTAGGCGAGTACGACGCGCTCAGTCACGGCTTTCTCCTTCAGTACAGGTTTCATGCGGCGTTAGGCATAAGTATGCACGAGTGCGTATGCATTGCCAAACCGGTGGCACTCGGTGAGACGGATAAGGGGTGGAGGGCTACTGCGACTTGGCCTGGGCGAGCTGCATCAGGTGGTCGGCGAGCGCCTGGCCGCCGGCCGCGTCGCGGCTGATCAGCAGGACGGTGTCGTCGCCGGCGATGGTGCCGATGATCTCGAACACCTCGGCGGTGTCGATCGCGGAGGCCAGGAACTGGGCGGCGCCGGGCGGGGTGCGCAGCACGACCAGGTTGCCGGAGGCGGTCGCGGAGACCATCAGCTCGCCCGCCAGCCGGGCCATCCGGGCCTCGCTGGCGGACTCGCCCATGGGGGCGCGCGGGGTGCGGTCGCCGCCCTCGGCCGGGACGGCGTAGATGAGCGCGCCGTCCCGGTTGCGGATCTTCACCGCTCCGAGTTCGTCCAGGTCCCGGGAGAGGGTGGCCTGGGTGACCACCAGGCCGTCGTCGGCGAGCAGCTTGGCCAGCTGGCTCTGCGAGCGGACGGGCTGACGGGTCAGCAGGTCCACGATCCGGCGGTGGCGCGCGGTGCGGGTCTGCGGGACCTGCGGCGTGGGCGCCGTGGTCGACTCGGGGCGGGGTTCGGTCATAACTGAAGATTCTCCTGAAAGACGCTCAGCTGTTCGCGTCGGGGGCCGTTTCGCGGACCGTTCGGAGGATCGCGGGCAGTGCGGCAAGGAACCGGTCGGCCTGCTCCTCGGTCAGGATCAGCGGCGGAACCAGCCGTACGGCGTCCGCGACGGCCGCGTTGACCAGGAAACCGGCGTCCTGCGCGGCGGCCTGGACCTGGGCGGCGACGGGCTGCGTCAGCACGATACCCAGCAGCAGGCCCTTCCCGCGCACCTGTGCGACCAGCGGATCGCCGATCGCCTCGATGCCGTGGCGCAGCCGCTCGCCGATCTTGGTGACGTGCTCCAGCAGGCCCTGCTCCTCGATGGTGCGCAGCACGGCGAGGCCGGCGGCGGCGACCACGGGGTTGCCGCCGAAGGTGGTGCCGTGCTGGCCGGGGGCGAGCAGTTCGGCGGTGTCGCCGAAGGCGAGCACGGCGCCGATCGGCAGGCCGCCGCCGAGGCCCTTGGCGAGGGTGACGATGTCCGGGTCGGCGCCGTCCTCGGCCTGGTGGGCGTACCAGTGGCCGGTGCGGCCGATGCCGGTCTGGATCTCGTCCATGACCAGCAGGGTGCCGGTGGCGCGGGTGATCTCGCGGGCGGCCAGCAGGTAGCCGTCGGGCAGCGGGACGGCGCCGTTCTCGCCCTGGACGGGCTCCAGGAAGACGGCGGCGGTCTCGGTGGTGACGGCCTGGCGCAGGGCTTCGATGTCGCCGAGCGGGACGTGCGTGACGTCGCCGGGCAGCGGCTTGAAGGGTTCCTGCTTGGCGGGCTGGGCGGTGAGCGCGAGGGCGCCCATGGTGCGGCCGTGGAAGGCGCCCTGGACGGAGACCAGGTGGGTGCGGCCGGTCAGCCGGGAGATCTTGAAGGCGGCCTCGTTGGCCTCGGCGCCGGAGTTGCAAAAGAACACCCGGGCCGGGCGGCCGGCCAACTCGACGAGCTTCTCGGCGAGTTGGATGGTCGGCTCGGCCATGAACAGGTTGGAGACGTGGCCGAGGGTGGCGATCTGCTCGGTGACGGCGGTGACGATCGCGGGGTGCGCGGTGCCGAGCGCGTTGACGGCGATGCCGCCGACCAGGTCGAGGTACTCGTTGCCGTCGGCGTCCCACAGCAGGGCGCCCTCGCCGCGGACCAGCGGGATGCGCGGGGTGCCGTAGTTGTGCATCAGGGTGTGCCGGTACCGCTCGGTGATCGACGCGTTGCTGATGGCTTCGTGCTCGCTCATGCCAGGCCCCCCAGGACGGTGGTGTCGTCGTCGGGCACGACCATGGTGCCGATGCCCTCGTCGGTGAAGATCTCCAGCAGCAGGCTGTGCTGGACCCGTCCGTCCAGCACGCGGGCGGTGCCCACGCCGGAGCGGACGGCGCGCAGGCAGCCCTCCATCTTGGGGAGCATGCCGCTGGCCAGGGTCGGCAGCATCTCCTCCAGTTCGGAGGCGTTGAGCTGGCTGATCACGTCGTCGGAGTTCGGCCAGTCCTTGTAGAGGCCCTCGACGTCGGTGAGCACGACCAGCATTTCGGCGCCGAGCGCGACGGCCATCGCGGCGGCGGCGGTGTCGGCGTTGATGTTGTAGATGTGGCCGTCGGCGCCGCGGGCGATCGAGGAGATCACCGGGATGCGGCCGTCGGCGATCAGTGCCTTGACCGCGCCGGCCTCGATGTTGACGATGTCACCGACCAGGCCGATGTCGACCTGTTCGCCGTCGACCACGGCGTAGCGCTTGACCGCGGTCATGGTGTGGGCGTCCTCGCCGGTCATGCCGACGGCGAACGGGCCGTGCGCGTTGAGCAGACCGACCAGTTCGCGCTGGACCTGCCCGGCGAGCACCATCCGGACCACGTCCATGGTCTCGGGGGTGGTGACACGCAGGCCGGCGGTGAACGAGGACTCCAGGCCGAGCTTGTCGAGCTGGGCGCTGATCTGCGGGCCGCCGCCGTGCACCACGACGGGGTGCAGGCCGGCGTAGCGGAGGAAGACCACGTCCTGGGCGAAGGCGGCCTTCAGGTCCTCGTCGACCATGGCGTTGCCGCCGAACTTGATGACGACGGTCTTGCCGTGGAAGCGCTCCAGCCAGGGCAGCGCCTCGATCAGGGTGCGGGCCTTGGGCAGGGCGGCGTTGCTGCGGGCCTGTTCGCCCTTGGGTGCGATCTGCATGGCGTGTGTCGATTCCCCCGGGTCAGCTGGAGTAGGCGCTGTTCTCGTGCACGTATTCGGCGGTCAGGTCGTTGGTCCAGATGCTGGCGGAGGCCTGACCGGCCTTCAGGTCGGCGGTGATGACGACCTCGCGGCCCTTCATCGAGACCAGGTCGCGGTCCTCGCCGACGCCGCCGCCCCGGCACACCCAGACGCCGTTGATGGCGACGTCCAGCTGGTCCGGGTCGAAGGCGGCGGAGGTGGTGCCGATCGCGGACAGCACCCGGCCCCAGTTCGGGTCCTCGCCGTGGATGGCGCACTTGAGCAGGTTGCTGCGGGAGATGGTGCGGGCGACGTCGACGGCCTCGTCCTCGGTGGCGGCGTTCACGATGTCGATCCGGATGTCCTTGGACGCGCCCTCGGCGTCGCCGATCAGCTGGCGGGCCAGGTCGGCGCAGACGGTGCGCACGGCCTCGGCGAACTCGGCCTGCTCCGGGGCGAGTTCACTGGCGCCGGAGGCGAGCAACAGCACCGTGTCGTTGGTGGACATGCAGCCGTCGGAGTCGACCCGGTCGAAGGTGGTGCGGGTGGCGTCGCGCAGCGCGGCGTCCAGGGCCTCCGCATTCACCACCGCGTCGGTGGTGAGCACGACCAGCATGGTGGCCAGGCCCGGGGCGAGCATGCCCGCGCCCTTGGCCATGCCGCCGACCGTCCAGCCGGCCGGGCTGGTGACCTGGGCGGTCTTGTGCACGGTGTCGGTGGTCTTGATGGCGATCGCGGCGCTCTCGCCGCCGGTGGGGCTGAGCGCCTCGGCGGCCTGCTCGATGCCGGGCAGCAGCTTGTCCATCGGCAGCCGGACGCCGATCAGGCCGGTGGAGCAGACCGCGACGTCAATCGCGCCGACGCCGAGTTCGGCGGCGACCTTCTCGGCGGTGGCGTGGGTGTCCTGGAAGCCCTCCGGGCCGGTGCAGGCGTTCGCGCCACCGGAGTTGAGGACGACGGCGGTCAGCTCGCCGTCCTTCAGCACCTGCCGCGACCACTTCACCGGCGCGGCGTGCACCCGGTTCGAGGTGAACACGCCCGCGGCGGCGTGCAGCGGGCCGTCGTTGACGACCAGCGCCAGGTCTGGGGTGCCGGACGCCTTGATGCCGGCGGTGACGCCCGCCGCGCGGAAGCCCTTCGCCGCGGTGACGCCGATGTTCTGGGTGTCCGTCATGGTGCGACTCCGTTCAGCGGGAGGCCGAGCTCCTCGGGGAGGCCGAGGGCGATGTTCATGCTCTGCACCGCGCCGCCGGCGGTGCCCTTCACCAGGTTGTCGATCGCGCTGATCGCGATGATCCGCCCGGCGTGTTCGTCCAGCACGACCTGCAGCACGGCCGCGTTCGACCCGTACACGGACGAGGTGTGCGGCCACTGTCCCTCGGGCAGCAGGTGGACGAACGGCTCGTCGCCGTACGCCTCCTGGTACGCGGCTCTGATTTTCGCGGCGGTGGTGCCGGGCTTCGCCTTGGCGGAGCAGGTGGCGAGGATGCCGCGCGGCATCGGCGCGAGCGTCGGCGTGAAGGAGACGGTGACCGGCTCGCCCGCGAGCGGCGTCAGGTTCTGCGCCATCTCCGGGGTGTGCCGGTGGCCGCCGCCGACGCCGTAGGGGCTCATCGAACCCATCACCTCGCTGCCCAGCAGGTGCGTCTTGGCGGCCTTGCCCGCGCCGGACGTACCGGACGCGGCGGTGATCACCGCCTCCGGCTCGGCCAGGCCCGCGGCGAACATCGGGAACATCGCGAGCGTCACCGCGGTCGGGTAGCAACCCGGCACCGCGATCCGCTTGCTGCCCTTCAACGCGTCACGGTGGCCCGGCAGTTCGGGCAGACCGTAGGGCCAGGTGCCGGCGTGCGGGGAGCCGTAGAACTGCTCCCAGTCGGCCGACGACCTCAGCCGGTGATCGGCGCCGAGGTCGACCACCAGGACGTCCTCGCCGAGCTGGGCGGCGATCTCGGCGGACTGGCCGTGCGGCAGACCGAGGAACACGATGTCGTGCCCCGCCAGCGTCTGCGCGTTCGTCGGCTCCAGCACCCGGTCGGCCAGCCCGATCAGGTGCGGCTGCAGCGCGCCGAAGCGCTGACCCGCGTTGGAGCCGCCGGTCAGCGCCCCGATCTCCACCTCCGGATGCCCTTGCAGCAGGCGCAGCACCTCACCGCCCGCATACCCGCTCGCTCCGGCGACGGCAACTCGCAATACCATGGCATTCCCTCCTGAAGCCCAGCATGAATATACGCAGCTCGGCAAAATCATGCAAGAATGCCGACTGTCGTACCGGCTGTCGTACACGCGTCCTAGCCTGCCGCCATGACCGAACTCGCCGTACTGGACCGCCTTCTGGACGACAGCGACTTCCCGGTGGAGCAGCTGACCTGCCATCCGCGGCTGCCGCTGGCCGCCGGCACCTCGACCGACTGCCGTACCGTCCGCGTCTTCGACTGCGCCGAGGGGCGGCTGCGCGAGCTCGCCGCGCTCGACGCCGAGCCGGGCGCCTCGCCCTGGGGCGACTCGGCCCCGCAGGCGGTGGCCTGGCACCCGCACCGGCCGCTGCTGCTGGTGGCCGACGGGGAGTTCCTGCTGCGGTGGACCGCTGACGACCCGTCCGGCCCGGTGCGCGTCCCGGCCGGCGCCGAGTACGACGCGCTGGCGTTCAGCCCGGACGGCGGCCGGCTGTGGGCCACGCCGTCCGCCGACGACGGCTGGACGGGATCGGACGTCCTCGACCCCGCCACCGGCGCGGTCACCGGCACCGCCCGGCACTGGGACACCGGCGTCGCCGTCCACCCGTCCGGCGAGCTGGTCGCCACCCTGGCCAGCGACCAGGGCGCCACCTACTGCCTGTTCGCCCGCCCCGGCGACGGCCCCGCCGCGGCGATGCGGACGCTGCGACAGGCGCTGATCCTGGACTGCGACGGCTACGGAGCCCCGCTGTTCAGCGCCGACGGGCGGCACTTCGCGATCCGCGGCAACGCGTACGTCGACATGCTGGAGGTCTTCGCCTTCCCCTCGCTGCGGAAGGTCCTGTCGACGACGCTCGCCGAGGACAGCTCCGAGGAATGGCCGCGCGGCAACCTCGCCTGGAGCGCCCGGCCCGGCGTGCTGTGGATCGGCACGCCGACCGGCTCGCTCCTCGAACTCGACGTCGAGGCCCGGGAAGCCGCCGAACACGCCTCCCCCGACGACGTCCCGGTCGCCGCCCTGGCCGCCACCGCGAACGGCGACCTGCTGCTCGCCCGCACCGACGGCGAACTCGTCCTGCTGTCGGTACGGCCCGCCTCCGCTGCCGCGGAGCCGAACGACGACGTCGCGGTGTTCCTCGCGGGGACGGAAGAAGCGCCCCTGGACGGTGCGGTGGACGAACACCTGGAGGTCACCGACGGCATCCGCAGCTGGACGGACGACGATCTCGACTCGGTGACCGAGACCTCCGACGACGACCCGACCTGGTTGCAGATCCAGGCCTCGATGAACCGCTTCCGCAGCACTCGGGCCACCTGACACCGAAATCGGCCACGCTCCGACCGCACAGATCCGACCGCGCGGATCGGGGTGCGCGTTCCGCCTACCGCTGCCGGGCAAGCCGGGGCGTTCCGGCTGCCGCGCCGCGCCGGTCGAGGATCTGGACGGCCAGCTCCCGCGCGGAGGCGACCGGGTCGGTGTCCGCGCGGGTGGCCGCGGCTGCCAGGGCTCCGTCGATCAGGAGCAGGAGTTGGTCGGCGGCGTGAGTCGGCCGGGGAAGGGCCAGAGGACAGCAAGTTGACGCCAAATCAGGCATTTGCGCCGATAATGGTCATCGTCAACGAGGCCCGGGCCCGACCGGCGGCCGGGCAGCGACAGCGCCCCGCACGGCGGTTGGCCGAGCGGGGCGTTCTGCTGTCCGGACACCCGCCGGGCGGGTGGGGCGGGTCAGTCGTGGGGGACGATGGCGACCGGCGACTTGGCGTGGTGGCTGACCGCGTGGGCGACCCGGCCCAGGCGGTGGCGGCGGCGGCCGACCACCACCAGGGCGGCGCCGGCGGAGGCGTCCACCACTGCCCCGGCACCGCTGCCGATCCGGCTGTCCTCGACCACCGTGACCTGCGGGTACTTGGCCCGCCACACGCCGAGCGCCTGGGTGAGCAGCTCCGCCTCGAGGACGCGGAACTGCTCGGCCTCGGTCGCCGGCGCCACCCCGCCCGCGTAGCCCCAGACCGGGGGCGGAGTCCAGCCGTGGACGGCGCGCAGCACCGCGCCGCGGGCCTCGGCCGCGCGGAAGGCGAATTCGACGACGGCGTCCGCCGGGGCGTGGGTGTCGATCCCGACGACCACCTCGCCGGGGGCCTCGCCCGGCTGCGGCTGCGCGGCCCGCACCAGCACGACCGGCACCTCGCAGCGCGCCGCGACGTCGAGGCCGATCGACCCCACCAGCAGGCCCTCGAAGCGGCCCAGGCCCAGCGAACCGACGGCGAGCAGCTCCGCCTCGGCCGCCGCGGCGGCCAGGTCGGCGGCGGGCTCGCCGCCGGTCAGCATGCCGGTGTGCAGTTCCAGCCCCGGGTGGGCCTCGCGCACCTGCTGCGCGGTGTCGGCCAGCATCCGCTCCGCCAGGGTGCGCACGGACTCCGGCTGGCTGGGGTCGGCGTGCAGGTCGTCCTCCCAGGTCCAGGCGTGGACGAGGCGCAGGGCGAGGCCGCGGCGCAGCGCCTCGTCGGCCGCCCAGTGCGCTGCGGCGGTGCTCTCGGCCGAACCGTCGGTGCCGGCCAGAACGAACGTGCCCATGGCGGTTTCCCTGCTCTCCGTTGCTCGGGGCGGCCCCGGGCGTGGTCGCCGGGGGTCCATGATCATCCTGGCCGAGGTGCACCCTCCGAGTCCAGTGCCTGCCCGGCCCCCGGGCCGGGCCCATGGTCCCGCCCGGTCGGGGGCCGGTGCGGGCGGTCCGGCGAGGCCGTCCCGGACGGGCGACGGCCTGCGGGACCTTCGGGACCCGCCGGGGGCTTCCGACCCCTGTCCGGACGGCCGGGGCCGCGGCGACGCTGACGGGAGCACGAGGCCGGGCGGACCGCCGCCCGGACCATCCGCACCCCCTGGAGGTCCTCCCATGTGCGATTCCGTCGTGGCCGGTGTCGACGGCTCTGCCGAGAGCGCCGCAGCGGCCCGCTGGGCGGCGGCCGACGCGCTCCGGCGCGGCGTCGCCCTCCGGCTGCTGTACGTGGCGTCACCGTCGGGCAGCGCCTTCGGGCACCGCGAACCGGCCGGGCACGCCCTGCCGGAGTTCGCGACGACGCTCCGGGCCGAGCTCGTGCACGCCCTGCCGGGGCTGGACGTCTCCTGCGAGGCAGTACCCGGCGAGCCGTGGTCCGTGCTGGCCGCCGCCGGTGAGAAGCAGTGGCTGCTGGTGCTCGGTTCCAGGGGATCGGGCCAGCTCGCCGGGCGGCTCCTCGGTTCCGTCGCGCTGCGCACGGCCGCGGAGGCGCGGTGCCCGGTCGTCCTGGTGCCAGGAGGCGCCGCGGACCCGGACGGCCCCGGCGAGGTCGTGGTCGGCATGCGGGGCGAGCAGCCGTCCGGCGCCGTCCTCGGGTTCGCCTTCGAGGAGGCCGCCCGGCGCGGGGCCGTGCTGCGGGCCCTGGAGGGCGGGGCCGATCCGCACGGGCCGCTGCGGACCGACGCCCCGATCGAACCGGCGGAGATCCGGCGGTCGCTGATGGAGGCGAAGACCGTCCGCCTGCAGGACGCGCTGGCCCCCTGGCAGGAGAAGTTCCCCGCGGTGCGCACGGTGGCGGAGGTGACCGGCTGGGGCGCGTCCCGGGCCCTGCTGGAGGCCTCGCGCGGCGCGGCCCTGGTGGTGCTGGGCCGGCGCGCCCCCGCGCATCCGCTGGCCGCGCCGCACCTGGGGCATCTGGCACACGCGGTCGTCCACCACGCCCACGGCCCGGTGGCGGTCGTCCCGCACGACCCGGCGCAGCCCCGGTGACCAGCGGCCTCGGCGGCCGGGGACCTTCAGCCCGCCGCGAGTGCACCGCTCGACCCCTGTGAACGGCGGGCCCGGGCGGTGGGATGGAGACACAGCAGAACCGGCGCGGACCGGAAACCGCCGCCGTTCCGTACGAAGGGCAGGAACACCATGAAGGCCGCCGTCGTCCGCGACTTCACCGCACCGCTCGTCATCGAGGACCGGCCGGTGCCGGCCCCGGCACCGCACCAGGTGCTGGTCCGGCTGGAGGCCTGTGGGCTGTGCCACACCGACATCCACGCCGCCCGCGGCGACTGGCCGGTCAAGCCGAACCCGCCGTTCGTCCCCGGGCACGAGGGAGTCGGCATCGTCGAGGCGACCGGCGTGGACGTCCGGCACGTCCGGGTCGGCGAGCGGGTCGCCATCCCCTGGCTCGCCGAGGCCTGCGGCCGCTGCGACCACTGCGTGGACGGCTGGGAGACCCTCTGCACCCGCCAGCAGAACAGCGGGTACTCGGTGGACGGTGGCTACGCCGAGTACGCCGTCGCCCACGGTGACTACGTCGTCCCCGTCCCCGACGGGGTCGACCCGCTGGACGCCGCTCCGCTCACCTGCGCCGGCGTCACCACCTACAAGGCGCTCAAGGTCTCCGGCGCCCGGCCCGGCACGCGCGTCCTGGTCTCCGGCATCGGCGGCCTCGGCCACCTGGCGCTGCAGTACGCCCGGATCTTCGGCGCCGAGACCGTCGCGGTCGACGTCACCGACGACAAGCTGGCCCTCGCCCGCGAGCTCGGCGCCGACCACGTGATCGACGCCCGGGTCCAGGACGTCGCCGCCGAGGTGCAGCGGCTCGGCGGGGCGGACGCGGCGATCGCCCTCGCCGTCAGCAACGACTCCTTCCGCGCCGCGTACGGCGCGCTGCGGCGCGGCGGCACCCTCGTCCTGGTCGCGCTGCCCGCCGAGGGCGAGCTGACCCTGCCGGTGTTCGAGACGGTGCTGAACGGCACCAAGGTGGTCGGATCCATCGTCGGCACCCGCCAGGACCTCGCCGAGGTGTTCGCCCTGCACGCCCTCGGCCGCACCCGGGTGATCCGGGAGAGCCGCCGTCTGGAGGACGTCAACGCCTGCATCACCGAGGTCCTGGACGGCAAGGTCGCCGCCCGCCTCGTCTTCGACCTGCGCGGCTGAACCGCACCGCGCAACCACGCAACCCGACAACCCACCGATCGGAAGGACACCAGCATGAACGGGACCGGCAGCACGGCGCAGCGGCGCATCGTGGTGGGAGTGGACGGCTCGGAGTCGTCCCGGGCCGCCCTGCGCTGGGCAGTACGGCAGGCGGCCCTGACGGGTGCCGCCGTGGAAGCGGTGATCACCTGGGAGTTCCCGGCCATCTACGGCTGGGGAATGACGCTGACCGACGCGGACTTCACCACGGCCGCCGAGCAGACGCTCGCCCAGGTCACCGAGGAGGAGAAGGACCCGGCCCACCCGGTCGAGATCAGCCGCCGGGTGGAGCGCGGCAACGCGGCCCGCGTCCTGCTGGACGCCGCCAAGGGCGCCGAACTCCTGGTCATCGGCAGCCGGGGCCACGGAGGCTTCACCGGGGCGATGCTCGGCTCGGTCGGCCAGCACTGCGTCCACCACGCCACCTGCCCGGTCGTCGTCGTCCGGGACACCGAGTACCAGGACACCGCCCGCGACACCGAGCACCGGGACACCGCCCGCGCCGAGCACACCGACGTGCCGACCGCCGGTCACTGACCCGCAGCCCCGGCTGACAGGAGTTCCAGCCGGACGCACCGGACCCTCACCCGGCCGGGCCCGGTGCGTCCGGCTGCCGGGCAGCAGGGCGCCGCCGCCGGGATACCCGCCCGCCAGGCCGCCACGCAGGACGCCGAGCAGGTGCTCGCCCGCCTGGGCAGCACCCGCGCCGGGCTGTCCGGCGCGGAGGCCGGGCGGCGGCTCGCCCCCGGCGGCCCCAACGCGGTCCGCACCCACCGGGTGCGGGCCCTGGCGGTGTTCGGCCGCCAGCTGCGCAGCGCCCTGCTGTTCCTGCTGCTGGCCGCCGCGGTGGGGTCGTTCTTCTTCGGCGAGCGCACCGACGCGGTGATCATCGGCGTGATCCTGCTGCTGAGCGTCGCCCTCGGGTTCGCCAACGAGTACCGGGCCGAGCGGGCCGCGCAGGCCCTGCACTCGCAGGTACGGCGCACCGCCGTGGTGCTGCGCGACGGCCACGAGCAGGAGGTGGACGTCACCGGCCTGGTCCCCGGCGACGTGGTGCGGCTGGCCCTCGGCCAGATCGTGCCCGCCGACCTGCGGGTGCTGGAGCGCACCGGCCTCCAGTGCGACGAGAGCATCCTCACCGGCGAATCCGCCCCGGTGGACAAGGACCTGGCCGCGGTGGACGGCGAACCGGAGCCGGCGGAACTGTCGTGCTGCGCGCTGATGGGCACGGTGGTGCACGCGGGCAGCGGCACCGGGGTGGTCGTCGCCACCGGCGGGCGCGCCGAGTTCGGCCGGATCGCGCTCGGCCTCGGCGAACGGCAGCCGGAGACCGCGTTCCAGGTCGGCCTGCGCCGGTTCTCGGTCCTCCTGCTCCAGGTCGCCGCCGCCCTCACCACCGGCATCTTCGTGATCAACACGGTGCTGCACCGGCCGCTGCTGGACGCTCCGCTGTTCCCGCTGGCCATCGCCGCCGGGATCACCCCGTTGCGCGAACTCCCTCCCGTGGAGAACGGGTTGGCGCCCGAGTTCGACCCGGCCGACCGCGGCGCTCTGACGCCGGTCCGCCATAATGGCGCTCATGACTGGTGAGCCCTTGTCCATCTCCCTCGCCGACCTGCGCAAGTCGTTCGACGTGCTGCTGAGCCGCGTGGAAGCCGCCGCGGCGGGTGATTCCGTCCTCCTGGACAAGGAGTACTTCTGGTCCGTCCCCTCGGACGCGCTGTACGACGTCGCCAGGGATCCGGAGATCCTGACGATCGGGCAGCTCTCGGAGTCGTGGCAGCATCTGACGGCCCTGCTGGCGGACCAGGATCGCGCGACGGGGCACCACTTGGTGTGGCTCGCCGATGTCCTGCGGGCGATGGGCCAGGACCTTCCCGCGTAGCACGCCGTGTTGGTGTCACGCCCGGCCGCTACGGTGCCGCTATGACCCAACTCGCCCTGCTGGCCCACCTGTCGGCCGACGGCCGGCGCCCCGTCGAGCAGCTCGCCCGCCACCCCCGGCTCCCACTGGTGGCCGGTACTGCCAGGGAGAGCCGGGTGGTCCGGATCTGGGACTGTGACGGCGGGCGGTTGCGTGAACTCACGCCGGTGGACCTCGGGTTGGCGCCCGAACTCGACCCGGCCGACCGGTGGCGCGCCAACGTCCCTCCCCCGCTGGCGTGGCATCCCGAGCAGCCGCTGCTCGTCGTCGCCGACGGCTCCACCCTGACGCGCTGGACGCCCGACGGGCCGTCGGCACCCGAGCAGGTCACGGCCGTCTACCACCACCTGGCGTTCAGCCCGGACGGCCGCGCTCTGTGGGCGAAACCGTCCGGCGACACCTCGGACGTTCTCGATCTCGCCAACGGCGCCACCGCCAAGGGCCCGTACTGGGACACCGGGGTCGGCGCGCACCCGTCCGGGGAGCTCCTCGTCACGCTGGTCAGCGACCAGTCCGCCACCTTCTGCCTGTTCGCCCGGCCCGGCGGCACCGACGGCGGCATGCGGGTGCAGCGGCACGCGCTGATCCTGCACGTCGACGGCTACGACACGCCGCTGTTCAGCGCGGACGGGCGGCATCTCGCCGTCCGGGGCAACGCGTACGTCGAGTCGCTGGACGTGTTCGCGTTCCCCTCACTGCGGAACATCCTGACGACGACGCTCGCCGAGGACCCGTCCGAGGCGTGGCCGCACCACAACCTCGCCTGGGACGCCCGGCCCGGTGTGCTGTGGATCGGCACGCCCACCGGTTCGCTGCTCGAACTCGACGTCGAGGCACGGAAGTCCACCGAACACCCGCACCCGGACGGCGTCCCGGTGTCCGCGCTGGCCGCCACCGCGAGCGGTGAACTGCTGGTCGCTCGCGCGAACGGCGAGTTGGCACTCCTGTCGGTGCACCCCGTCGGCGCCGCGCCCGCTCCGAACGACGACGTCGCGGTGTTCCTGGCGGGGACGGAAGAGGCGTCACCGGAAGGGGAGTTGGAGGATAACCTGGTGTTCACCGACGGCACCGCCGGCTGGGACACCGAGTCCCTGGACGTGGTGACCGAGGCCGCCCCCGCCGCCCCGATGCGGCTATGAGCCCGATCCGCCGGCCGGACAAAGGCGCATAACTGACGTGCCGTCACATCGACTCGGCTGCACGCCAGTTGACGGTCGGCCCGACGATCCGGCGGCCGGGAGCAGACGGCCCGGGCGCCGGGCCGCGCCGAAGCTGGAGTTCGGTGCGGCCCGGGTGGCCGGTCAGGACTCCGGCTGTGCGACCGTCAGCCCCCAGTGCACGTCGGGGGCCGAGGTCAAGACCCCGACGTAGAAGGCCCGGCCCTGTTCGGCCGTGACCACGACCGAGCCGCGGCCGACGGTGTCGGCGGGGCAGGGCACGGTGAACTTCACGGGGGTGGTGTCGCCGTACTCCGGCCGGTAGGTGACCTGCGCTTCGCCCGCGCCGTCGCTGCCACCCTGGCAGCCGACCGTGACGACGACCGGCTGACCGTTGGGGCTGGCGCCGCCGGTGACGGCTCCGCCGTTGCCGATCCAGTCCGGGATCCAGATCAGGCCGTCGGGCCCCGGGTGCGGCAGGATCTCGCCCGTGCCGGGCATGCCGTGGTCGGGTTCCCCGTCCTGTCCGGCGGCCGCCGGGCCCGCCGCCACCACGAGTGCCGCCACTGCAGCGACCCACGCGAAAGTCGTACGCTTCATGATTTTCCCCTCCGACACCGTCGGGTTCCGAAATCCCGACGTGCCCGAACAGTTTCATTCTCCCCCGACCGGCCCTGCCTGAGTACGGATACTCAAGTCCCCTGCCCAGGGCCGGAGCAGGCCGTCAGGCGTTCGCGTCGGTGGAGGCCCGGACGACCAGTTGGGGGGCGAAGCGTTCGACGTCCTCGGCCCGTTCCCTCGCGGGGGACTGCAGGAGGGTCAGGGTGCGTTCGGCCATCGCGGCGAGCGGGTGGCGGATCGAGGTGATCGGCGGGTCGAGGAGTTCGAGTATCTCGGTGTCGTCGAAGCCGGTGACGGCGATCTCGCCGGGCACCGACACGGCCGAGCGCTGCAGGGTGGAGACCAGGCCGACGGCGAGGACGTCCGCGCCGCAGACGACGGCGTCGATGCCGTCCCGTTGCGCGGCGATCCGCCGCCCGGCGGTGCGGCCGGCGTCGGTGGTGAAGCTGGGGAGCAGGACGGTGGTGGCGTCGTCGCCGCGGGCGGCGGTGAAGGCGGCGAGGCGTTCCGCGCCGGAGGAGGAGGCCTGGTCGGCGGCGACCAGGGCGATGCGGTGGCGGCCGAGGGTGTCGAGGTGGTCGAGGAGCAGGCGCATCGCGGCGGCGTTGTCGAGGGTGACCGCGACCGTCCCGGAGCCGCTGGCCCAGCGGTCGAACAGGACGAGGGGTGCGCGCTTGGCGGCGGCCCGGACGGCGGGGCCTGAGGCGGCGGCCGAGACGGGGACGACGACCAGGCCGTCCACCCGTCCGCCGAGCAGGGTTTCGATCTGTTCGGCCTCGATCTGCGTCGAGTTCGCGGCGTCGGAGACGACCAACTGCCCGCCGGCGGCGCGGACTTGCTGGGCGATGGCGTCGGCGAGCTGGACGAAGTAGGGGTTGGCGAGGGAGGGGACGACCACGCCGACGGTGCCGGTGGTGCCGGTGCGCAGCGCTCTCGCGGAGTGGTTGGTGCGGTAGCCGAGTTCGCGGGCGGCGTCCTCGACGCGGCGGGCGAGTTCGGGGTCGACGTTGCGCGGGGTGCCGGCCAGGACGCGTGACGCGGTCGCGCGGGAGACGCCGGCGGCTGCGGCCACATCGAGGAGTCGGGGCGCTGTCACGTGGGGGTCCTCCCCGGTCGGGAATGGTGTCGGCGGTGGGCGCCGACGATTTCGGTGTCGAAACGATGTCGGCGCGGTCTCGGATCGGGCGGCCGCGGACCGGTATGTCCGAGCTGGCGGAATGCGCAGCACGAGGGTACTTGACGGTCGGCGAGGGCTGGGCCAGAGTGTGGGAAATCGATCTCCCAAGGAGCTCCCAAGGAGCGCAGATGCCGTCCATCACCGTCGTCGGTTCGGTCAACCGCGATCTTGTGCTGACCGTTCAGGACCTGCCGCGACCTGGCGAGACCGTGCTCGCAGAGGGGTTCGTGGAGGGTGTCGGCGGCAAGGGCGCCAACCAGGCCGTGGCGGCCGCCCGGCTCGGTTCGCGGGTGCGGCTGGTGGCCCGGGTCGGGGCGGACGCGGAACCGATCCTGCGGGCGCTGGCCGCCGAGGGTGTGGACGTCGCGGCGGTGCTCCCGGCCGAGGACGCCAGCACCGGGATCGCCTCGGTGGTGGTCGACCGCGCGGGCGAGAACACCATCGTGGTCAACCCGGGCGCGAACGCGGCACTCGCCATCGCCGACCTGCCGGAGCAACTGGCAAGCGCCGCAAGCGATGTACTGCTTCTCCAGCACGAGATCGCCCCCGAGGTGGTCGCCGCCGCGGCACTCCGGGCCCGACAGCAGGGCGGCACGGTCGTCCTCAACCCGGCGCCGGCCCGCCCGGTAACGCGTGAGGTGCTGACGGCGGTGGACGTCCTGGTCCCCAACCTGGGCGAACTCGCCTCGCTGCTGGGCGTCGAGCGTCCGACCGGCCCCGAGGGCGCCCGCGAACTGCTGGAGAACGCCGAACTGCCTTGCGGGGCCGTGGTGGTGACGCTCGGCGCGGACGGGGCACTGGTCAAACAGCCCGGCCGGCCCGCCGTCCACCTGCCCGCCCCCGAGGTGGAAGCCGTCGACACCGTCGGAGCCGGCGACACCTTCTGCGGGGCGCTCGCCGACTCCCTCGCCCGCGGCACCGACCTGCTCGCCGCCGCCGAACGCGCCGTCCGGGCGGCCTCGTTGGCCGTCACCGGGCTCGGCGCGCAATCCTCGATGCCGTACGCGACGCAGCTCGACTCCCCCACCGCACCCTGACTCCCCCACGCCTCCCTGACGTACCGTCACCTCACTGAGTTCCCACAGACTTTCCTGTCACCCGCAGCATCAGTTCAACGGAGAACACCCATGCGCAGCCTCAAGCTCGGACTGTTCGAGAACGCCCAGACCAACGCGAGCGGCACCGCCACCTGGCGCCACCCCGACAGCCGTCGACACCTGTTCGACACTCTCGGCTACTGGCGCGAGGTCGCGCAGCTCTGCGAGGACGCCAAGCTGGACTTCCTGTTCCTGGCGGACGCCTGGGGCTGGTCGGAGATCAACGGGGTGCGCCCGCCGATCGCCACCGAGGAGACCCTCGACCTGCCGCGCCTGGACCCGTTCGTGATCGCCTCGGCGCTGCTCGCCTCGACCACCGACCTCGGCCTGGTGGTGACGGGTTCGGTGCTGGTGGAGCCGCCGTACGGGTTCGCCCGCCGCCTGGCCACCCTGGACCAGCTGTCCGGCGGCCGGCTGGGCTGGAACATCGTCACCACCGGCACCGCCGACACCGCCGTGAAGGCGTTCGGGATGGACATGGTGGCGCACGACGACCGGTACGCGATGGCCGAGGACTTCCTCGACCTGGTCTACAAGTACTGGGAGGGCTCCTGGGAGCCGGACGCCCTGGAGAAGGACAAGGCCGGCCGGTTCGCCGACCCGGCGAAGGTGCACCTGGTCGAGCACGCGGGCCCGTACTTCCGCTCGCACGGCTACGGCAACACCGCCCGCTCCCCGCAGGGCACCCCGGTGCTGTTCCAGGCCGGCGCGTCCCCGGCGGGCCGCCGGGTCGGCGGACGGCACGGCGAGTGCATGTTCGTCGGCAGCGGCAGCGTCGCGCAGCTGGCGGGCCACACCAAGGCGATCCGCGAGGAGGCCGTGAAGGCCGGCCGCGCCGCCGACCAGGTCAAGATCATGTCGGCGTTCTCCTGCGTGGTCGGCGCGAGCACCCAGGACGCCGAGCGCCGCTGGCAGCGGATCCTGGACGCGCAGCGCCCGGAGGTCACCGTCGCCTCGTACGCGATGTTCACCGGCCTGGACCTGTCCTCGTACGCGCCGGACACCCCGATGAGCGAGCTGTCCACCGAGATGTCGCAGACCCAGGTCGCCCGGTTCGCCGACAAGACGGTCGGCGACGTGCTCGCCGACTGGCACACCCACGGCGTCGGCGCCCGCCCCGTGGTCGGCACCGCCGAGGAGATCGCCGACGAGATCTGCGCGCTCGCCGAGGGCGCGGACCTGGACGGCTTCCTGCTGTCGCCGCCCGTGCAGCCGGCCTCCACCGTCGAGTTCGTCGAGTCGGTGCTGCCGATCCTGCGCAAGCGCGGCGTGTTCCGCGGCGAGTACACGGACGGCGAGTCGCTGCGCGAGCGCCTGACCGGTGCCGAGGACCGCGCCCTGCCGGCCAGCCACCCGGCCGCCCGCTACCGCCGCTGACCCTCCCCGCCCGCACACCCACGCCACCCACGCCATTCGCGCCATTTAGCGACGAGAGGACGACGACGGCCATGGCCACTCCTGCCCACCACCCCACGACAGCCGGTGACTTGAGCACGGCCGCTCGGCCGAGCACGACCGGCGACCTGGGCGCGGCCACGCTGCCCGGACCGACCGGCGACCTGAGCGCGGCCACGCTGCGCCAGGCCTTCGGGGCGTACCCCACCGGCGTGGTCGCGATCGGCGCACTGCGCGACAGTGCGCCGGACGGGTTCGCGGCGAGCTCGTTCGTGTCGATATCGCTGGAACCGCCGATGATCGCGGTCAGCGTGGCCCGCACCTCGACCACCTGGCCGCGCCTCGCCGACCTGCCGGTGCTGGGGCTCAGCGTGCTCAGCCACGGCCAGGGCACGCTCTGCCGCCGGCTGGCCGCCCGCTCGGGCGACCGCTTCGAGGGCACCGACTGGCAAGCCACGCCGGACGGCGCGGTGCTCATCGAGGGCGCCGCGCTGTGGCTGACCGCCCGGGTCGGCGCGGTGTACGACGGCGGCGACCACGAGATCGTCCTGATGGAGCTGCTCACCGCCGAACTGTTCCCCGGCGTGGAGCCGCTGGTCTTCCACACCAGCCAGTTCCGCGAGCTGTCCCCCCATGCCTGACCCCTCGCCCTCGCCAACCCGCCTGTCCGGCACCGTCGTTCACGGTGCCGGACGGGGCCGGGGCCTCGGCTTCCCCACCGCCAACATCTCCCCCGACCCCGGCGCGGACGTCCCGCCACCGGCCATCTACAGCGGCTGGCTGGCCCGCCCGGCCACCGGCGCCGTGCACCGCGCGACGATCAGCATCGGCACCAACCCCACCTTCGAGGACGGCCCGCGAATCCACACCGAGGTGTACTGCCACGACACCTCCGACGACCTGTACGGCGAGCACGTCGCCCTCTGGTTCGTCGCCCGGATCCGGGACACCATCAGGTTCGCCTCGGTGGACGAGCTACTGCTCGCCGTGAAGGCGGACGTCCGCCGCTCGGAGGCGCTGCTGGACTCGGCGCACGGCTGCCGCGTTCGGGCCGCTGTGCTCAGCTGACGTTTCGTCAACTTCGTTATTTTGCAGGTACGCACGGCCTCGCGGCCCGTACCCCACAAGCCGGTCGGCCCCGCCCCCGCTTCCCCCGATGCGGGGCCGACCACCCCCTCTTCCCGCTGCACGGCACGCCCCCTCCCCCTTTCCCATTGCACGGCACGCACCCTCACCCCCACACCCACGTCTGCGCCCAACGCCCGCGTGCCCGGCCGGCCCCGCCCCGCATCCCCCCTCGCAGGGCCCGGCCGCTCTTCCCCCTCCTCGCTCCGAACGAACAAAGGTGTGAGCAATGAGCGCATTCAACTGGCTGAACGAGCAGTTCAGCTTCTTCGGACTCCCCGTCTACTGGTCCGACTTCCTGGGCAACATCCTCGCGCTCGCCACCGTCTGGCTGGCGCTGCGCCGTTCGCTGGTGGCCTGGCCCGTCCAGATTCTCGGCTCGGTCTTCCTGTTGATCGCCAGCCTGAACGTGCACCTCGGCGGCAACGCCGCCCGGCAGGTCGTGATCATCGTGTCGGCCTCCTGGGGCTGGGCGACCTGGAAGCGCAGCCGCGAGCAGGAAGGCGTCATCAACGTCCGCTGGGCGACCTGGACCGAACGCGCCCTGCTGATAGGCGCGATGGTGCTCGGCACTGCCGCGTTCGGCGCGGTGCTCAACTGGAAGGACGCCTCGTTCTACCCGGGCGCCCCGTGGTGGATGATCCTCGCCGACGCCTGGATCTTCATCGGATCGATTCTCGCCATGTACAGCCAGGCCCGCCGCTACATCGAGTTCTGGTTCGTCTGGCTGGCCGTGGACCTGGTCGGCGTGCCGCTGGCCATCCACTCGGAGCTGTACTTCTCCGGCATCGTCTACGGCATCTTCTTCGTCATGGTCCTGATGGGCATCCGCGACTGGGCGTCCCGCAGCAAGCCCCAGGACATCGCCTCCCCGCTGGAGCCCGCCGTCCAGGTCGAGAGCCGCTCCTGACACTCCCCCGCAACCGCGACAGGCCGGCCCCACCCCACGGGAGCCGGCCCGTTGCGCTTCTGACGTTGCGTCAGTTTGCCTGAAGCGCCCGGTAAACGGCCGCGATCAGCTTGTGGTTCTCCGGGCCCGCGCCGTAGCGGGACGGGAAGCCGAAGCGACGGCGGGTGTAGGCGTAGGCGAGGCCGGCGCCCGGGTCGGCGAAGCCGAGGGAGCCGGTGGCGCCGCTGTGGCCGAAGGCTTCGGGGCCCAACGGGAGAAATAGGGCGGTGAGTTCCTCGAAGCCGAGGCCAAAGACGTCCTCGTTGCCGGTGATCACGTCGGTGCCGTGGAACTGCGGGCGGGCGAACTCGGTGATGGTCTCCGGCTTCAACAGCTGGGCCCGGCCGTCCACTTCGCCGATCGCCGCCGAGTACATGCCCGCCACGCCGCGGGCGGTGCCGACGCCGCCGGACGAGGCCGGCCCGAGGGCCCGCACGGTGGGGTTGTTGGCGAAGTCCACCAGTTCCGTCTTGTGCGGCCCGTTCTGGTTGCCGGCGACGGCGAGGATGCTGTTCGGGTCGAGCTTCCTGGCCGCGAGCCGCGCGGCCTCCTCCGGCGTCGGCAGGTGCGGCAGCGTCCCGGCCCGGCGCGGCTCCAACTCCTCGGGCAGGCCGAGGTAGAGGTCCAGCCCGTACGGGGCGCGGATCCGCTCCTCGAAGATCTGCTGGATCGAACGGCCGGTCACCCGGCGCACCACCTCGCCGGTCAGCGCGCCGATCACGAACGCGTGGTAGCCGTACGCCGATCCCGGCTCCCAGAACGGCCGTTGGGCCGCCAGCCGGGCCGCGATCACCCGGTCGTCGGCGAGCTCCTCGTCAGTGAAGCCGCCGTCCACCCCGGGCACGCCCGAGCGGTGCGCGAGCAGCTCACGCAGCGTCAGCCGATCCTTGCCGTGCGCGCCGAACTCCGGCCAGTACGAGGACACTTCGCGGTCCAGGTCGAGCACGCCGTCCTGCACCAGCAGGGCGACGACCAGGTGCGCCGCGCCCTTCGAGATCGAGAACACGTTCATCAGCGTGTCCGGCTCCGTCCCGTCGCCGGACCACAGGTCGACCACCCGGCGCCCGTCGACGTGCACCACCAGCTGCGCCTCCGGCGAGGCGTTCATCTCGCCCAGCGCGGCGGCGAATTCGTCCCGCACGCCCTCGAAGCCCGCCGCCACCGTGCCCTGCACCGCACCGCCCTGGTACGCCATGGCCGTCTCCCCCGTCCACTTCGGTCATCCGGCCGCATGTCGACCCGGAGTCCCCAACTACCGTTCCCCCACCAAGATTCCCGTTCCGGACGATCTTCTAGGATCACCTCCGTGACCAGCACTTTCCACATCGAACGCCGCTTCGCCGACCGGCCGTTCGCCGAGGCCGGCGACCCTGCGGTGGCGGTGACGGACGAGCGCCGCGCCCTGCTCGCGGTGGCGGGCCTGGCCCGCCACGGGCGGCCGGCGCCGGTGACGGTGTACCGCACCGGCGACCTGGCCTGCGTCGCCCTGCTGCGCTCCGGCTACCCCGTGCACGCGCTGGCGTTCCACCCCGAGCTGCCGCTGCTGGCGATCGGCACCGGCCGGTACGACGGCGGGCACTCCTTCGAGGGCGAGCTGCTCCTGCTGGATCTCGAATCCGGCGCGCACGTCTCGCTGTTCGAGGACTGGACGGGTCGCGAGGTGCTCGGCCTGGAGTGGCTGGACGGGCAGTCGCTGCGGCTGCTGCTCGCCCCGCCGGACGACTGGCAGGACCGCGCCGCGTGGCAGGACGGCCACCGCGCCGTACTGCACCGCCCCGACTGGCGCACCGTCGCCCCCGGGTCCGTCACGCCGGCCGAACTGGCCGGTCCGCGCCTTCCCGTCCCCCGCCCGGACGGCGCCGAGGCGGCCCGCCGCCTGCTGGACGACCTGCACGGCGGATGGGCGCCGCGCGGTCCGGTCAGCGCTGTCGAGGAACTCCCGGACGGGCGCCTGCTGGTGGCGCTGCCCGGGGTGCTGGAGTGCCGCACACCATCGGACGCCGTCGCCTGGTCGGCGGAACGGGTGGACCGCGCAGGCGAGTTCGCGGTCGCCCCCGAGCGGCAGTCGGTCTTCGTCCGCAGCGCCGAACCGTGGTCGGTCACCGAGCTCTCCCTCGCGGACGGCTCCCGGCTCGCGCAGTATCAACCCCGGCGCAACACCGGGCTGTTGGCGTGCGCGGACGGCCTCCCGGTGATCGCCCCGTTCTGGCACCGCGATCTGCGGATCCGGCACAGCCGCCTGGTGTACACCTCGCCGCACCCGCCCCGGCCCGACCGGTGGGTGGCGACGGCCGACCCGTCGCGCCTGCCCGCCGCCGAACGGCCCTTCCGCACGATCGGCCGGCTCGAACAGCGCTTCCCGCTGTCCTGGGACCCGACCGAAACCCACCTGCCCGGCCCCGGCGTCGAACTCCCCGACGGCGACCTGCTCCACGCCGGAACTGTCCACCACGGCCAGGGCCTGCAACCGGGCGGCTCCTTCGTGGTCCGCCGTGACCCGTCCGACGGCACGCCGCGCTGGGTCTTCCGCACCGACCGCCCGGCCCTCGCGCTGGACGCCGACTGCGACCGTGGCCTCGTCCATGTCGCCTACGACGACGCCGAGTTGGTGACCCTCTCGGCCACCGACGGCACCGTCCTGCGACGCGCCCCGCTCACCGTCGGCCGGGTCACGGCGGTCGCGACGGCACTCACCGTCCCCGGCCCCGGCCGCGTGCTGATCGGCACCGCGGACGGCCGCCTGCTCGCCTGCACCACCTGACGCGGGCCGTTCCGCCGCGCCGGCCCGTGCCATGATCGGACCATGACCGAGCCCGTGATCCGCCCGCGACGTGACGACGATCTGCCTTCCTGCGTACGGGCGTTGGCCGGTGTGTACGAGTCGGACGGGTATCCGGCGTACTGGCCGACCGAACCGAAACACTGGCTGACGCCAACGGAGTTGCTCGGCGTGTGGGTCGCCGCCAACGGGCCGGAGGTGCTCGGCCACGTGGCCCTCACACACAGCGGGCCCGTCCTGGCGGCGGCGGTCGGGCTCCCGGAGGACCAACTCGCCGCCGTGGCACGGCTGTTCGTCGGGGTTCCGGCGCGGCGGGGTGGTCTGGCCGGCGCGCTGCTGGAACGGGCGGCGCAGGCGGCGGTCGAGGGCGGGCGGCGGCCGGTGCTGGAGGTGGAGTCCGGTGCCGCGGGTGCGATCGCGCTGTACGAGCGGGCCGGCTGGCAGTTCGTCTGCACCGCCACCGCGAACTGGCTGACGCCCGCCGGGGAGCCCGCCGTGGTGCACACCTATCTCGGCCCGGCCTGACCCTCGCTCAGCACCCTCCACCGCTCGTGGGACGATACGAAAATCGGTTCGCCTTCCGGCCGCGATTCACGGGAAACTGCCTGGTCGCGATCGGCGCGCCCGATCACCGCCGTCCCGAAGCCCAAGGTGCTGCCGCATGACCGTCCCCACCCCGCCCGACCGCCCCGAAACCGCTTCCGGGCCGGCGCCCGAAGCTGCTGCCGGGCCGGTGTCCGAGGCCACGCCCGCGCCCGTCTCCATGGCGAAACCCGAGGCCGAGGCCGAGCCTGTCTCCGCGCCCGAGCCGGACGCCGAAGCCAAGTCCGAGCCCGTCTCCATTGCGAAGCCCGAGGCCGAGCCCGCGCCCGTGTCGATGGCAGAGCCTGAGCCCGCGCCCACGCCCGAGGCCATGCCCAAGTCCGCCTCCGAGGCCATGCCCGAGTCCGCCTCCGAGCCCACGCCCGCGCCCGCCTCCGAGGCCATGGCCGAGCCCGCACCCCCGTCCGCGGACACCCCGCCATCCGCCAACCCGTGGGCCGCACCGAACCCCAACACGGCACCGCCCACGCCGTATCCGGCACCGACACCGACACCGACTCCGATTCCGGCCCCCGGCCCGCCCCAGGCCCCCGGCGCCACCGGCACGTACTGGCCGCCGTACGCGCCTCCGGCCCCGCAGCCGCGGAACGGCATGGGCGTGACGGCCCTGGTGCTCGGAATCGTCGGGCTCGTGCTCAGCCTGCCGCTGATCCTGTTCTGGCTCGCCTGGCTGCCCGCCCTACTCGCGGTGATCTTCGGCTTCATCGGCCTGAGCCTGTCGCGCAAGGGCCTCGCCACCAACCGGGCGATGGCGCTCACCGGCACCATTCTCGGCCTCATCGGCGTGGTGGCCTCCCTCTGCGTCGGCGGACTCGCCATCGTCGCCGTGCAGGCCGGCGTCCGCGAGGAACACCGCCGCGTGCAGGAGCAGCGGCGCGACGACACCGAGCGGCAGCGCCTCGCGGACGAGCGGGCGAGGCAGCGCGCCACCGAGCAGGAGACGAAGGCCGCGGACGAGCGGGCCCGCCGTCTGTCGTTCGGCGGTTCCTACACGTACCCGGACGGCCTGAAGGTCACCATGTCCGAGCCGACCCTCGTCACTCCTAGCCGGAGCGGCGGCGCGCCGCTCCCGGAGGACGCGACGTTCGTCCAGGTCCGGGTCACCGTCGTCAACACCACCAACGCCCAGCTGTCGCTGTACGGTTCGGGCCTGCTGATCGTCAAGGACTCACACGGCACGCTGCTCCACCCGCTGTACGGCGGCAGCCAGTACAAGGCTCTCCCGCAGAACCTCGACCCCGGCCAGGAGGCCACCGGGCAGGAGACGTACGGGCTGCCGAACGCCTCGGCCAACCCGTTCAGTCTCCAGTTCACCCACGGCACCCGGATGGAGCGCAAGGACGTCATCTGGACCGGCGCCCCGCCCCACTGACCCGTCCCGCCAACGGAGTTCACCCGCATGACCGCCATCCACGAGCTCGCCGCCCTCGGCGAGCCCGTCCTCGCCGTCGCCGACCCCGCCCGCCGGCTGCTCGCCGTGGCGTGCGCGGACAAGTACGGCGAGGCCCTGACGCTCGGCCTGTTCGAGACGGGCGAACGGGCCCGGCTGCTGCGCCGGATCAAGTGCGAGCACCACATCAACGCGCTGGCGTTCCACCCGAGCAGCCCGCTGCTCGCGGTGGGCCTCGGCGAGTAAGACGGCGGCTACTTCTTCGAGGGCCAGCTGCTCCTGGTGGGACTCTTCAACAACACCCGGCGGTCGATGTTCGCCCACTCCTGGGGCCGCCAGGTCATCACCGCCGAGTGGCTGGACGACACCCGGCTGCGCGTGCACCTGGCCCCGCACGACGACGACAACGACGACGCCGCCCACCACGAGGCCCACGTGGTCGTCCTGGACCGCCCCGACTGGACGTCCGCCCTCGGCCGGACCATCCCCGACAAGCACCTCCAGGGCCCACGCATCCCGTTCCCCCGCCCGGTCCACGACCCGTCCGACGCCGGCCAGTTGGCGACCCGCCTGCTCGACCCGCCGGTCCACAACCGCTGACAACCTGCTCCCCGGGGCGCGACCTCAGCGGCAGAGCTCGGCCACGGTGTCGTCGAACTCGGGGAACTCCATGGCCGCTTCCTCGATCACCGCGGTGGGCGACTGCCGCCGCTCCCCGGCGAACTGCTCGGCGACAGCCAGCAGTTCGGGCCGCGGCCGGGCCTTCCACTCGCGCCGCCGCCACGGGTCGGCGGCCTCGCCCGGGCCATAGCCGCCCAGCAGCCACAGGAACGCGCCCAAGTCGCGGGCCACGACGCCGGTTTCGCCCTCGGATCCGAGGAACACCACGGGCTGCTCCACGACCGGACGCCCCGTCCGGACCAGCCAGAACGCCGCGTACCCGCCGCTGCCGTCCTGGCCGAACACCTGGAACCCGTCACCGTCCAGTTCGGCGTTCCCGGTCCAGGCCCGGAACCAGGACGTGGTGTCGTCGGCGCACTCGAAAGCCGGGAGCGGCTCGAAGTCGATCCCGCCGTCACCGTCGTAGTCGCAGTCGAGGACGAGTGCCAGCGCGGCGGCGAGAGCGGCGGGGAACTGTCGGCCATCGGTGTGGTTCACGTGGGCGAGGCTAGTAATACGGCCCGTCAGCTCACCCCGTCCGGCGGCATCAGCCGCAGCATCTCGGCCACTGGCAGCGCCGGATTCGCGGCGGCGCCCTGGACGGTCGCCGGGTCCGAGTCGTCCAGCAGGGGCAGGAGTTGGGCGAGCGGCAGCGCCGGATGGGCGGCGGCCTTGCGGCGGGCTCGTCGGTCGCGCAGACAGGCGGTGAGGGTGGGGCCGTCGGCCGCGGGGTGGTCGGCCAGGGCGCGCAGGGTGGCGACGTTGTGGTCGGCGCGGACGAGTTCGGCCAGCAGCGCCGTACTCGCGTCGGGGTTGGCCGCGATTCCGGCCCCGACGGCGCGGCCGTGGCGCCGAAGCATTGCTCTCAACTGCCCTTCGCCCAGGCCGGGATGGGGCGCGACGGCAGCAGCGACCTTGGCCACGGCGTCGTCGGCGAGCCGGTCGCGGACGGGGGCGGGCAGGTCGCGGCGGAGTGCGGTCAGGCGGCGCAGTTCGGGGTTGGCGGAGCCGGCGAGCGCGTCCAGTTCGGCGGGCGTGGCGGCGGCGATCCGCGGCAGCAGCAGCGAACCGAGCCAGTCGGTGGCGCACAGCCGGCCCAGGACGTCCAACGGGAGCAGCGGGTGCTGGGCGGCGCTGCGTCGCACCTCCACGGACGGGTCCTCGGCGAGGTGCCGGAGCAGTTCCTCCCCGATCGCGGGGTTGCTCGCCAGCGGCTCCCGCACCCAGATCTCCGGAGCGGCGGCGAGCACGGCGTACGCGGACGCGGGGAGGTCGGTGCGCGAGGCGAGTTGCTCGCGCAGGAACGGCGACGGGGCGTCCAGGTACCGCATCACCTCGGCGACGGGCGCGGCCGGATTCCCGAGCGCGGTCCGCAGAATCGTGTGCCGCGCGTACTGGTGACTCCCGTCGCAGGCCGCCCCGCCAGGCAGGGTGCACTCCGGGTCCGGGCAGTCCGGCGGATGGACCCATGGGACGGCGTGGCGCACGCATACGTCACAACTGATCAGCGGCGGACGGTCGTTGATCAGGTCGGCGAGGACGGTGGGCGACACGTCCCGGTTGAAGCCGAGTTCCGCCCGGATGTGCTGCGACGGGTGCGCGGCCAGCAGCGCGGCAATCTCCGGGTCGGCCGTCTCCTCGGCGAGCGCGAGCGGGACGGCAGGATCGGAGTCGCCCGCCAGCCGCCGCGCCACCTCGCGCGGCAGCGCGCGGCATCCGGCCAACTCCTCACGCAGCTCGTCCCGTTCGACCAGCACGTGCGCCCACTCGACGGGCGCGAGCCCGGCCCGCAGCAGAGCGAGCGCGGCGACCGGCTGTTGCGCCGGGTCGATCCGCTCCACAGCCAACTGCCCACTCTCAACGAGGCCCCCCGCGACCGCGACACCCCGCTCGGCAAGGACCAGTCTCTGAGGCGCCGTCAGATCAGTGCGCTCCGCAAGCTCCAGCGACAGGTCCGGCTCGCCCATCGCCAGCAGCCGGTCCACCGCCTCGACCGGCAGCAACGGATTCTCGGCCAGCCCGGCCCACACATGACGACGCATCCCGGCATCCTCCCCGAATCGCCCGCACCCCGCCGCGAATTACGCCCCGCCCCCGACCAAGCCGCAGCCTGCCCGCCGCAAGCCGATCGCCCCGCCTCACCCGCCCCCGAACACCCCTGCCTGCCGCGGAATCTCCCGCACGAACACCACCCCGTCCAGCAACTCCAGCGCCTCCGGATCCAGCCCGAAGTACGTGTGATCAGCCGGAACCCGCCGCTTCACCCGACCGGCCGTCGCGGCGGCCAGCAGCCCGGGGTCCAGGACCGAACGGGCCTCGGGCAGGGTGGCGAGGTGGCCCTCGAGAGTCTCGGGGGCGGGGTGGTCGTCGGCGGCGCGGTGGCCGAAGGCAGTGGCGACGAAGGCGTAACCCTCGCCGAGGCGGGCGGCGAGGAGGGAACCGGCGCTCCAGCTGAGCAGGTGGTGGGTGCCGAGCGGGATGCGGGCGGCCTCGCGCTGGAGGTGGAGGTTGTGGGCGAAGACCAGTGTCGGACCGCGCCGCGCCTCGCGGCGTGTGATCGCTTCGAGGTTGTCGGCCATCATCAGCCCCCGTTGCCGCATCAGCGCGTTGAACCGGTCCGGCCCGGTGTCCGCCATCGCGGCGTGGAATCGCAGCAACCCGCTCGCGGTCCGCGCGTCCAACTGCGCCCGCCAGTACGTCTCGGGGTCCGCCTCGGCCGCGAACTGCGGCCCGTGCGCTGCGAGCAGCGCCGCCAGATCGTCGGCGACCAGCCGTAGTTGCTCGGCATCGGCCGTCCGCCCGACGGACCGCTCGGGCTCGAACGCCGCCGCCGGGTCGGTCCACCTCTCGTCCGGCCCGCACAGCCGCCGCAACTTGCCCTCCGGCACCACGAGTTCGGCCGGAAGATGCGCGGCCAGGAAGTCGCGCAACCGGACCAGCGAGGGCCCGGGCGCCGCCGCTCGCGTCGTCTCCAGCGGCCCGTCCGCGCCGTAGAACCGCAGCCGTTCCTCCCCCTCCCCCAGCCCATCGTTGAACTCCCGCATCCAGCGCACCAGTTCAAGGTTCCCGGCGAACTCGCCGAAACCGTGGCTGAACCCCTCCCGCACCACGTCCGCAAGCTCGCCCTCCCCGCCGCCGCCCACGTAGGCGTCCACGGCGAGCGCCGCCAGGCAGTCGCTCTCCACGGCGATCGACCGGTAGCCGTGTTCGGCGACCAGGTGCCGGAAGAGTTCGTTGCGGATGTCGAGGAACGCCTCGACGCCGTGGGTGGGTTCACCCAGTGCCAGCACCCGGGTGCCGGGCGGGATCAGGTCGGTGACGGCGGACGGGGAGAAGGGACGGGAAGCGTCCCGGAGCGAAGACCAGAGAGTCATGACTTCCACCGTATCCCTGAATTCTCGTTGTAAAGTTTTCTGCTCTCAGCCCGCGAATCCAGTAGAAAAGTTTCAAATCATGGCGCTGCGGCCGATCGATCTGGCCCGGGAGCACGGCCTGTCCACCCAGGCGGTGCGCAACTACGAGGAGGCGGGCATCCTGCCGCCCGCCGAGCGGTCCCCGTACGGGTACCGGCAGTACGGGGAGCGGCACGCCGTCGCGCTCCGCGCGTTCCTGGCCCTGCTGCCGGGGCACGGCCACCGCGCGGCCGGCGCCATCCTGTGCGCCGTCAACACCGGGGAGTCGGAGGAGGCGCTGCGGCTGATCGACGACAGCCACGCCCTCCTCGCCGAGGACCGCCGCACCCTGGACGCGGTGCGCACCGCACTCGATCACCTGCCCCCGCGCCAACCGGCCGCCACCGAACCGGCCCAACCAACCGTCACCCAACCGGCCGCCACCGAACCGGCCCAACCGGCCCAACCGGCCGTCGCCGAGAGCGAATTCACCCACATCGGCCCGCTCGCCCACCGCCTCGGCCTGCGCCCGGCCACGCTGCGCGAGTGGGAACGCGCGGGGCTGGTCACCCCGTCCCGCGACGCCCGCACGGGCTACCGGACGTACACGCCGGACCAGGTCCGCGAGCTGCTGATCGCCGAGCAACTCCGGCGCGGCGGCCACGGGTTGGCCCGGACGGCCGAGATCCTGCACCGCCTGCGCTCGGCGGGCCACCCGGATGCCGTCCGCCCCACCCTGGCCGCCTGGCAGGACCGCCTCACCGCCCGCGGCCGCGCCCTGCTCTCGGGCGCGGCCGCCCTGGACCTCTACCTCAACCAACCACAAGAACCTTAGATCTGACGGTTCGTCACCAAACCACCGGACATGGTCATCGGCACGGCAGACCTGCGAACTCATCGGCCTGCGCGGTCAGCGGGTCGAGTGCGAAGGCGGTGAGGTCGGCGCGCAGCCCGGGCACGATACGGCCGGTGCGGTCGAACTCGCCTGCGGCGCGGGCCGCGTGGGTGGTGTAGCCCTCCAGCGCCACCAGCGGGGTGAGCCCCTGGCGCAGGGCGACGGGCGCGGTGCCGGCGTGGCGGCGCAGCTGCGCGTAGGCGAGGACGCCGCGCGGGCCGTGGTGGGCGATGGGCCAGTCGGAGCCGAGGGCGAGGGTCGCGCCGCTGTCGCGCAGGGTGCGGCAGATCCAGGCGCGTTCGGCGCGTTCGGCGCGTTCGACGCCGAGGCGGGTGGACCAGGCGTCGGTGTGGTCGGCCCGGGTGTACGCGGAGTGGGTGGGCTGCGTGGACGGGGGACGCCCAACTCGGCGAAGCGCAGCGCCTGTTCGTCGCTGAGCGTCTCGATGTGCTAAATCCGGCGCCGGCCCCGGGCGGTGTACGGCAGTGCGGCGATGGTGTCGAGGACGTGCCGCACGCCCGCGTCACCGATCGCGTGGGTCGCGGTGCGCACCCCGTAGGCGTCCAACTGCCGGACCACGTAGGTGTATTCGGCGGGGTCGAGCCACAGCGCGGCGGCGCCCTCGCCGTGGCAGTCGGGGCGTTCCAGCCAGACGGAGCCGCCTTCGACGGTGCAGTCCATGAACAGCTTCACCCCGCCGACCAGCCAGTTGCGGCCGGACTCGCCTTGCAGGTCGGCGAGTTGGCGCAGGTCGGCGGCGCTCGCGCCGGGCATGCACCAGGGGACGATGCGCAGCCGCAACGGCAGGGGGCGGTCGGACTCGATGGCGCGGACCAGTTCGAGGATGTCGCCGCCGGCGTCCATCACGTGCGCGCCGGCCAGGCCGCGGGCGGCCATGTCGAGCAGCAACGAGTGCAGCGTGTCCCGGCGTTCGGCGAGCGGGCGGCTGGGCATGACGGCGGTGACGAGTTCCATCGCGGCGAACTCGATCAGGTGGCCGGTGGGGGTGCCGCCGGGGTCACAGACCACGGTGGCGCGCTGGGCGAACTCGCGCGGCCCGGTGACGCCGGCGGCGCGCAGGGCGGCGCCGGTGACGAGCGCGGAGTGGCCGTCGTAGAGCCGGATGAACACCGGCACGCCGGGGCCGACCATGTCCTCGATCAGGGCGCGGTGCACGGGCCGGTCGCCGAACACGTTGTGGTCGAGGTTCCAGGCGAGCAGCGAGGCCAGGATGCTGGTGACGATCAGTACGGGCATCAGGTCCGCGGCCCAGCCGCCGACGTACTGCTCGATGGCGGTGAAGAACAGGCCGCCGGGGTCCTGGGCGGCTGCGGCGACCACCTCGGCGTCGCCGTAGGCCCACGCCGCCCTCCTCACCCGGGCCCGCACCCTGCTCCCCTGAGCCCCTGAGCCCTTCCCGGCGAACCGTCGACTCAATCTGTCCGTTCCCTCCAAATTCGCCGGACGCGAATCAGTCCCGTTCAGTACCCCAACCCCCCATCCTCCCTTGGCAGAGTGGCCATCACCGACCGACCCGGCCGAACGCCGGGGCGGAACTTGTTGTGCCATCACTACAAATGGAGCTGCACCGTGCGCATGGAATCCGACAGCGTCACCGACCCCGTTCTGGTCACCGGCTTGGGCGCCACCACCCCGCTCGGCGGCACCGCCCCCGCCACCTGGCAGGCCATGCTGGAGGGCCGCAACGGCATCCGGGCCATCGAGCGGGAGTGGACGGCCGAGATGCCGATCCGGATCGCCGGGCAGCTCGCCGTCGAACCGTCCGAGGTGCTCGACCGCATCGAGGCCCGACGCCTCGACCGCAGCGAGCAGTTGGCGCTGATCGCGGCCCGCGAGGCCTGGGCGGACGCGGGCCGGCCCGAAGTGGACGGGGAACGTCTGGCGGTAGTGATCGGCACCGGCACCGGCGGCGCGGTCACCATGCTGGAGCAGGACGACGTGCTGGAGCGCTCCGGCGTCCGCAAGGTCTCGCCGCACACCGTGCCGATGCTGATGGCCAACGGTCCGGCCGCCTGGGTGTCGATCGACCTCGGCGCCAAGGCCGGCGCCCACACCCCCGTCAGCGCCTGCGCGTCCGGCGCGGAGGCCGTCGCACTCGGCCTGGACCTGATCCGCCTCGGCCGCGCCGACGTGGTGATCGCCGGCGGCACCGAGGCCTGCCTGCACCCCCTCCCGCTGGCCGGCTTCGCCCAGGCCCGCGCACACTCCCTGCGCAACGACGACCCGGCCCACGCCTCCCGCCCCTTCGACCTCGACCGGGACGGCTTCGTCATCGGCGAGGGCGCGGCCGTCCTGATCCTGGAACGCGCCTCACTCCGCCCCGGCCGACGCGCCTACGCCACCCTCGCCGGCGCCGCCGTCACCTCCGACGCCCACCACATCACCGCCGGCCACCCCGACGGCCAGAGCCGCGCCATCCGCCGCGCCCTCGCCGAGGCCCGCATCGCCCCGGAACAGATCGGCATGGTGCACGCCCACGCCACCTCCACCCCCAAGGGCGACCTCACCGAAGCCGAAACCCTGGCCCGCGTCTTCGGCCCCCACCGCCCCGCCGTCACCGCCACCAAGTCCATGACCGGCCACCTCTTCGGCGCGGCCGGCGCCCTCGCCGCCCTCGCCACCGCCCGCTCCCTCCGCACCCAACTCGTCCCGCCCATCCGGAACTTGACCACCCCCGACCCCGCCGCCGACCTCGACCTGGTCACCACCACCGCCCGCCCCGTCACCACCGCCGCCGCCCTCACCAACGCCTTCGGCTTCGGCGGCCACAACGCGAGCCTGATCTTCACCACGGCCTGACGCCCGGCCCGGCCCACGCCGGAAACGGCCCGGCCCGACCCGCCCCGAAAGCCGCCCGCCCGCGCCGGAAACCGCCCGGCTATCCGGCCCGCAGGGCGCGGCGGCGCAGCCGCTTGTAGGCGGTGCCCCGGCCGAGGCTGGTGAGGGAGCGGAGGTAGGCCCAGGGATGTTCGCTGGCGTAGCCGTTGAGCGCCCTGAAGTGCGGTGCGGCCAGGGCGTGTTCCTCGGCGAGTCCGAAGACGGCCGCGAAGAAGCCGTGGGCCTCGATCGCCGAGTAGCCGCCGCGGAACTCGGGGTGGAGGACGGATGCCCGTGCGGCGTCGACGAGTTCGGCGACGACCTCGGGCCGGCGCAGGTGGGCCGGGTCCTTGTCGCCGCCGACGTTGAGCCAGCGTTCGAGGTGCGCCTGCGCCACCAGGACCGGGTCGAGGCCGCCGGGGTCCGCGGCGCCGCGGCACTCCCGGGCGAAGGCGAACGCGGCGTCCCAGGATCCGCCCCACTTGGGCAGCAACTGCTGGAGCAGCTGGGACTGGCCGGCGTAGTCGTGCGGCTGGTGCGCGGCGAGCCGCTCGTAGCGGGTCCTGGCCCGGGCGATGCCGAGTTCGAGGCCGCGGGCCGTGGTGAGCCGGAGCCGCCACGCGTCGGCGTTGCCCGGTTCCTCCGCGACGACCTCGGCGAGCAGCTTGTCGGCGATCTTCAGGCGGCGGTGGAAGAGCTCGAAGGACTCGGCATCGACGTACTTCGCCCGGGCCGCACCGCGCGCCTCCCAGGCCTGGTGGACGTAGTAGCAGCCGTGCAGCACCCGTGGCAGTGTGCTCCCGGGGTGCTCGGCCGTCATCCGTTGCAGGAACGCGCCCGCGTCCGGCGTCTCGGCGACGACGTACGCGGCGGTGGCGCGGTCGGCCGGGTCGGTCAGCCCGCCCAGGAAGGCCGCCACCTGCTCCCAGCGCTGCTGCTGGACGGATTCGCGCAGCGCCGCGAGTTCGGGGAAGGCCTTGAGCCGGTCGAACTCCGGGGACCGGGCGGGCGGTGCGGCCGGTATGGACGGCGGCGGGGTCGGTGACATGCGGGGGATCTTAACGATCATCCTCGCCCTCGCGATCGCCCCGTCCACCGCCGTTACTGCCCCGACCGCCCCTCCCCCGCCGTCGCCGTCCGGCCGCCCCCAGCGCCTCCGATAGCCTGGGGGCACGATGAACAACTCTTTCACCACCGCCTGGGGCACCTTCGAGCTGGCCCGATTCCCGGAGAACCCGCGTGAGCAGCTGCGCGCCTGGGACGCCGCCGACGAGTACCTGCTGCGGTACCTGAAGGAGGGGCCGGAGAACGGCGGCCCGGTGCCGCTGGACGGCGCGGTGGTGGTGCTCGGCGACCGCTGGGGCGGCGTCTCCACGGCACTCGCGGGAGCGGCCGGAACGCTGACGGCGATCACCGACTCGTACCTGTCCGGCCGGGCGATCACCGCGAACCTGATCCGCAACGGCCTGGACCCGGCGCTGGTGGACGTCCGCACCACCCAGGACGCACCCCCGTCCCGCATCGACGTCCTGCTCGTCCGGGTGCCCAAGAGCCTGGCGCTGCTGGAGGACCAGCTGCACCGCCTGGCACCCGCCCTGCACGAGGGCACCGTGGTGGTCGGCACCGGAATGGTGACCGAGATCCACACCTCCACCCTCCAGCTGTTCGAACGGATCCTCGGCCCGACCCGCACCTCGCTGGCGGTCCGCAAGGCCCGCCTGATCCACACCACCCCGCAGCCGGAGCTTGCTCGCCCGGCCAACCCGTGGCCGCTGCGCTACCGGCTGCCGGACGGCATCGGCGTGCTCTCGGGCCGCCAAGTCGCCAACCAGGCAGGCGTGTTCTGCGCGGACCGCCTCGACATCGGCACCCGGTTCTTCCTCCAGCACCTGCCCGACCTGCAGGACGCCCGCCGGGTCGTCGACCTCGGCTGCGGCAACGGCATCGTCGGCACCGCGGCCGCACTGACCGCCCCGCACGCCGAACTCCTCTTCGTGGACGAGTCGTTCCAGGCGGTGGCATCCGCCGAGGAGACCTTCCGCACCGCCCTCGGCCCGGACGCCCGCGCCGAATTCCTGGTCGGCGACGCCCTCGCGGACATCCCGGACGCCTCGGTGGACGTCGTCCTGCTGAACCCGCCGTTCCACTCCCACCAGGCCACCACGGACGCCATCGCCTGGCGGATGTTCACCGGCGCCCGCCGGGTGCTGCGCCCGGGCGGCGAGCTGCGCGTGGTCGGCAACCGGCACCTGGGCTACCACGTCAAGCTCCGCAAGCTGTTCGGCAACTGCCGTACGGTGGCGGGCAGTCCGAAGTTCACCATCCTCAGCGCAACCCGCCGCTAGCTCCCGACACGCCCCGCCGGCAGCCCGGGCAGGGCTGACCTCCCACCCGTCCGGGCCGTGCTCTAGGGTGAGCGCCGATTCGCCGTGGATCATCGCCGTGGACGCCCCGCGGCCGAGCACCACCGCCCAGGGGAGGCCCGTTCATGGACGCCGCAGAACCCGCCCCGGGAGCCCCCGCTCCCGAGGCGCCGTCACCGACCTGCTTCCGGCACGCCGACCGCGAGTCGTACGTCCGCTGCACCCGCTGCGACCGCCACGTCTGCCCGGACTGCCGACGCGACGCCGCGGTCGGCTACCAGTGCGTGGAATGCGTCAAGTCCGGCCACCAGAGCGTCCGTCAGGCCCGCACCGCGTTCGGCGGCCGGATCACCTCCCGGCCCTACGCCACCATGGTGTTGATCGCGCTCAACCTCGCCGCGTACGTCCTCGAACTGGTCCGCCCGGAGACCATCCAGCGGTTCGGCATGCTCGGCTCGGCGCTGATGCTGCGCAACCCGGGCGAGGACCCCACCGACATATCGGCGTTCTACCAGGCCGGCGTGGCCCACGGCGAGTGGTACCGGCTCCTCACCGGCGCCTTCCTGCACCTCTCGCCGACCGCGGACTCCTCCTTCGGCCCGTTCGCGATCGCCCACATCGTCTTCAACATGTACTGGCTCTGGTCACTCGGCTCGGTCATCGAGGACCGTCTCGGCGCCCTCCGCTTCACCGCCCTGTACCTGCTCTCCGCCCTCGGCGGCGACGTCCTGGTCTACCTGATCGCCCCCAACAGCCTCGCCATCGGCGCCTCCGGCGCGATCTTCGGCCTGGCCGGCGGCTACTGGATCCTCAGCCGCCGCCAGGGCTACGACCCCCTCGGCGGCAACCAGATGCTGATCACCATGGTGATCTGGATGGCCGTCTCCGCGAGCTTCACCTCCTGGCAGGGCCACCTCGGCGGCCTCCTCACCGGCCTCGCCTCCGGCGCCGCCATCGCCTACGCCCCCCGCCACCAACGCGGCGTGGTCCAACTCGTCCTGCTGACCGTCGTCCTGCTCGTCCTCGTCTTCGCCGCCGTCGCCAACACCTACCAGCTGCTCACGACCTGACGCTCCGTCAGCCTTGCCGCCGCCGAGGTACAACCCGGCGGCGGCACCCCGTCAACCCACCTCCCGCACCGCCTCCCCGAGCAGCGCAGCCTCCCCGAGCAGCGCCGCCGCCTCCCGCGCCGCCTCCCCGAGCAGCGCCGCCGCCTCCCACAGCCGCTGCTCCGCAACTCCCGCATACCCCAACGCAATTGCCGGCCGCCCGGGCCCCAGCCGCCCCGGCGCGACCGTCGCCACCCGCACCCCGCGCCGCAGCGCGGCACCCGCCACCGCACCCTCCTCCACGCCGTCCGGCAGATCCGCGTACAGGTGCAACCCGGCCGCGACGCCCCGCAGTTCGGCCTGCGGAAGGTGCTGCCTCAGCGCGGCCGCCAAGGCATCGCGGCGGGCCCGGTAGCGGGGGCGGACGGAGCGCAGGTGACGGTCGTAGCCGCCGCTCTCCAGCAGGGCGGCGAAAGCGAGTTGGTCGATCGCACCGGTCCCGAGATCCGCGTACCGCTTGGCGTCCGCGAACTCCTCCACCAGGTACTCCGGCAGCACCGCCCAGCCGAGCCGCAGTCCGGGCGCCAAGGTCTTGCTGAGCGAACCCAGATACACCGTCCGCTCCGGCGCCAACCCCTGGACGGCGCCCAGCGGTTCACGGTCGTAGCGGAACTCCGCGTCGTAGTCGTCCTCGATCACCAGCCCGCCGGCCCGCGCCCACGCGGCGAGTTCACTCCGCCGACGCGCCGACAGCACCACCCCGGTCGGATACTGGTGCGCCGGGGTGACCAGCACCGCGTCCGCACCACTGGACGCCAACTCCCGCACCACCAAACCCTCTTCGTCCACCCGCACGCCCACCGGCCGCGCCCCGTGCGCCCGCAGCAACTCCAGTGTGCCGGGCGAACCGGGATCCTCCACCGCGATCCGCCGCCGCCCGCCGGCGGCCAGCACCTGCAACAGCAGCGCCAGCCCCTGCCCCACCCCGCTCACCACCGCCACCCGCTCCGGCCGCGCCACCACCGCCCGCACCCGGCCCAGGTACGCCGCCAACTCCCCACGCAGCTGCGGAAGTCCGGCCGGATCCGAGTACCCCAGCTCACTGTTCGCCGCCCCCAGCAACGCCCGCCGCACCGCCGCCGCCCACGCCGCCCGCGGAAACACCCCGAGATCGGGCGTCCCGGGCTTCAGGTCGTACCGCACCTCGGCCGGCGCCGCCCGCTCCACCCACCCCGGCCCGGCCGCCGCCACCCCCGCCGCGACCCGCGTCCCCGACCCGCGCCGCCCCACCAGGTAACCCTCCGCCGCGAGTTGCTCGTACGCCTCCACCACCACCCCCCGCGACACCCCCAACTCCGCCGCCAGCACCCGACTCGCCGGCAACCGCTCCCCCGCCCCCAACCGCCCGTCCCGCACCGCCGCCCGCAACCCCCGCGTCAACCGCCCCGCCAGATCCCCCGCCCCCTCCCCCCACTCGACCAACAACTCCCGCACCCCACCGGAAGACGCCCCCGACCCCACCGAATAACCCATACCCGCCATCATGCGACAGGCCCCACCAGGGGCCCGTGGGGGCACCTCCCGGCCCGCCAGGGGCCGGGGGAGAACGGCGGGGCCAAGTCTGCCGGCGATCAACGGGGCGCGAAAAGGCCCCGAAGTTTCTGGTCCCCGTCTCCGACCCGCGCCAAAGTGGTCCTCTCCACCAGCCCACAGGTGGCCCTGGGAACCAGACCACCCCGCCCCTAGCGTCACCACCATGCCCACCACCACCGCCCCAGCCGCAACACCCCCGCACACCGCAAGCTCGCGACTGCCGGGTTCCCTCCAAGCCGCCGCCGCCATGACCCTCCTCGGCTGCTCCACCGGCGTCACCGCCGCCCTCTCCTCGTACCCGCTCGCCGCCGGCCAGGCCCTCCGCTACGCCCTCGCCGCCGCCGTCCTCCTCCCTCTCGCCCGCCGCCAGGGCCGCCTCACCAGACGGCTGACGGCACGCGAACTGGCGCTCCTCCTCGCTCTCGCCGCCACCGGCCTCTTCGCCTTCAACCTCCTGATGGTCACCGCGTTGCGCCACACCGACCCGGCAGTGGTCGGCAGCATCGTCGGCTGCACCCCGCTGCTGCTGGGCGTCCTCGGACCGCTCCTCGCCCGCCGCCGCCCCGCCGCCCGGCTGCTCGCGGCGGCCGCCCTGGTGGTGGTCGGTGCGGCTCTCACCCAGGGTTTCGGCTCCGGCGACACCCTCGGACTGCTCTGCGCCACCGGCACCTTGCTCTGCGAGGCCGCGTTCTCCCTCCTCGCCGTTCCGCTCCTGCCCCGTCTCGGACCGGTACGCGTCTCGGCATACACCGTCGCCCTCGCGGTCCCGCTGTTCGCCGCGACGGCCGCCCTCTCCCCCACCTCCCCGCGCCCGCCGACCGGGACCGAGCTGCTCGCCTTCCTCTACCTGTCGCTGCTGATGACGTGCGTCGCCTTCCTGCTCTGGTACTCGGCCCTGACCCGGCTCACCCCGGAGCACGCCGGCCTGTTCGGCGGCCTGATCCCGCTCACGGCCACCCTCTCGGGCGCCGTCCTCACCGCCACCGCCCCCACCCCGCTCCAACTGCTCGGCGCCACCCTGGTCACCGCCGCGCTCCTCCTCGGCCCACCCCGCCCCACGAAGCACTCGCCCACCACCGAGCACCCGGACCCCAAGCACCCAACTCCCTGACCCGCCACCCGAAACCGAAACCCCACTCGTCCGGACGGCAGCCGCTGCCACACCCCGAGGGCTCTGCGTAGGGTGGGCCGCGATGACACTCGACCGCCGCAGTGTTCTGCGTTCCTCCGCCCGGCTGGCTGCTCTCACCGCCACCGTCGGCCTCACCGCCACGTGCAGCGCCGCCACCGACGGAAACCGCAACGGAGCCGCCTCCGTCGCGGCCCGCCCGCAGCCCTCCCACCTCGCGGAGGACCCGAGCCCGTCCCCGTCCGCCGCCCCCGAGACCGAAGAGGCCCCCGCCCTCCCCCCGCTGGCTCCGGACACCCCGCAGGAAGTGGTCACGGGGCCGCACAGCCGCCCGCAGCTCGCCCTGACGTTCCACGGGCAGGGCGACCCGGCGGTCGCGACGGCGCTGCTGACGGCGGCCGAGCAGCGCGGGGCGCGGCTGACCGTCCTGGTGGTGGGCAGTTGGCTGGACGAGCAGCCGCAGATGGCGCAGCGGATCCTCGACGGCGGCCACGAACTGGGCAACCACACCCAGAACCACCTGGACATATCCGCGATGCGCCCGGACCAGGCCCGCGACGAGATAGCCCAGTGCGCCGAGCGCCTGCAGCGCCTGACGGGGTCGATAGGCCGCTGGTTCCGGCCGTCCGCGGCGCAGTACGCGACGCAGATGGTGAAGGACCAGGCGCAGCAGGTCGGCTACCAGCACATACTGTCCTTCGACATCGACCCGCTGGACTACACCGACCCGGGCTCGGACGTCGTCACCCAGCGCGTCCTGAAGTCGGCGGCGGCCGGTTCGGTGGTCGCCCTGCACATGGGCCACCAGGGCACCGTGACGGCTCTGCCCGCCATCCTCGACGGACTCGACGCCAAGGGCCTGCACGCGGTGACAGCCTCCGAACTCTGCTCGTAGCAGACGCCCCAAAAAGCACCGGGCCTCAACTCCCGCTCCCCGCCCGTGCGATGCTCACCCCATGCGCTATCTCTTCCTCGGCGCCGGCGCGGTCGGCGGCACCATCGGCGGACGTCTGCACCAGAGCGGCCACGACGTGGTCCTGGTCGCCCGCGGCCCGCACCTCACCGCCCTGCGCAAGGACGGCCTGCGCCTGACCACCCCGGACGGCACGCACCACCTGCCCGTCCCGGCGATCGGCGGGCCGGACGAGATCGACCTGATGCCGGACGACGTACTGGTGCTGGCGGTGAAGACCCAGCATTCGACGGAGCTGCTCGACCAGTGGGCGCCCCGCCCGGTCGCCGGCGGCGGCACGGCGGGCGAGCGCCTGCCGCTGGTGTGCGCGCAGAACGGGGTGGAGAACGAACGGATCGCGCTGCGCCGCTTCGCCCGGGTGTACGGGATGTGCGTGTGGCTGCCGTCCACGCACCTGGAGCCGGGCCGGGTCTCGGCGGCGGGCTCGCCGCGCTCGGGCATGCTGCACCTGGGCCGCTACCCGCAGGGAACCGACGGCCTCGCCGACCGGATCGCCGCCGATCTCACCGCCTCGTTCTTCGACGCCCCGGTGACCGACCGGGTGATGGAGTGGAAGTACGCGAAGCTGCTGGGCAATCTCGGCAACGCACTGGAGGCGGTGGCCGGACCGATCGACGGCGAGCTGCGCGAGCAGGTGTGGCAGCGCGTCCAGGCGGAGGGCCGGGCGGTGCTGGCGGCCGCCGGGATCACCCACCCGTCCTCGGACGAACAGCGGGCCACCCGCGCCAACCGCGTGACGCTGGTGCCGCTCAACGGCGAGCAGCGCGGCGGCGGCTCCTCCTGGCAGAGCCTGATGCGCGGCACCGGCGACATCGAGGCGGACTGGCTGAACGGCGAGATCGTCCTGCTCGGCCGCCTGCACAACATCCCGACCCCGGTCAACGCGGCCCTCCAGCAGCTCGCCGGCGCCTTCGCCCGCGAGGGCCGCCCGGCCGGCTCACTCCCGGACGCCGACTTGGCCGCACTCCTCCTCTAAAACGTCCTCCTCTAAAACGCTCAGCACACCGTCACGCCATCGGATCATCGGGCCCGTACGGCCGCAGCCGCAGCGTCCGCGCGTCCGCCTCCCGCATCGCCTCGGCGGACGCGACCAGCGTCTCCAGGTTGTCCCGCCCGGCGTGCAGGAAGCGTCCGTGCAGCGCGTCGAAGCGCCCGCGGGCGGCGTCCACCGTGACGGCCACCATGTAGGGAATGGAGCCCCACTCGCTCCGGTCCCGGAACATCGGCATGTCAGCGGTCATGTCCGTCCGGACGGCGCCGGGGCTGATGTCCAGCACCACGATGCCGTGCTGCCCGACCGAGTCGGCGATGTTGTCGGACAGTTGCAGCAGCGCGCCCTTGGAGGTGGCGTAGGCGGTGTAGTTGCCGTCGGGGCGCAGCGCGAATCCGCTGTTGAGGTTGACGACCCGGCCGCGGCCGCGTTCCACCATTCCGGGCAGGACGTGGCGCAGCAGGTTGTAGGGGCCACGCAGGTTGGTCTCGACGACCTGCCACCACTGCGCGGGGTCGGTCTCCCAGATCGGCACTTCGTCGCGGTCGACCTGCCCGGCGTTGTTGACCAGCAGGTCGACGGGGCCGAGGTCGTGTTCGACGGCGCGGACGGCTTCGCGGACGGCGCCGGGGTGGCTGACATCGGCGGTGACGGCGACGCCGCGCGATCCGTGCCGGACGCACTCCTTGAGCGTGGCGATCAGCGTCTCCTGGGTGCGGCCGATCAGGCCGACGGCCATGCCCTCGGCGGCGAGGCCGATGGCGATCTCCCGTCCGATGCCGCGCCCGGCACCGGTGACCAGCCCGACCTGCCCGGCAAGTGATCCGGTTCCCATCTGCCTGCTCCCTCCTACGGCTGAACGTTCGCATTCTGGTGCCCGGCCGCGAAGCGCGAACGGGCGCACCGCCGATGCTCACCCGTTCGGAAGAGCGAAGCCGGGCACAGGTCCGGGGTGAACGAGCGTTAAGCCAGGTAGTACCGTCGTCCGGGCGGACTCGCCGGGCCCCGACCGGGGCGCGGTGGCCGTGACACCACCGGCTGGGTGACCCCCAGCTCCACGTGAAGGGCATCTGAGTGAGTGACATCGCGCGTGTCGGAGTAGTCGGCTGCGGCCTCATGGGGTCGGGCATCGCCGAGGTCTTCGCCCGTTCGGGCCTGGACGTGCTGGTCTCGGAGGCCAGTGGCGAGGCGCTGGAGCTGGGCCGGACCCGGCTGACCAACTCCCTGGAGACCGCGGTTCGGCGCGGCAAGCTGACCGAGGAGCAGCGCGACGAGGCGCTGTCGCGGCTGGCGTTCACCACCGAGCTGGCGGACTTCCACGACCGGGACCTGGTGGTCGAGGCGGTCGCGGAGCGCGAGGACATCAAGATCAAGATCTTCCAGACGCTGGACCAGGTGGTGAGCCGCCGGGACGCGATCCTGGCTTCGAACACCTCCTCGATCCCGATCGTGAAGCTTGCTGCGGCGACCAGCCGCCCCGAGCAGGTGATCGGCCTGCACTTCTTCAACCCGGCGCCGGTGCAGAAGCTGGTCGAGGTCATCCCGACGCTGACCACCTCGGCGGAGACCACCACCCGGGCCGAGCAGTTCGCCGTCGAGGCGCTCGGCAAGGAGCCGATCCGCGCCCGCGACCGGGCCGGTTTCGTGGTCAACGCACTGCTGGTGCCGTACCTGCTGTCCGCGGTGCGGATGTTCGAGTCCGGCGTGGCCACGGCGGCGGACATCGACAAGGGCATGGAGGCCGGCTGCGCCCACCCGATGGGCCCGCTGCGCCTGTGCGACCTGATCGGCCTGGACACCATCGTCTCGATCGCCGAGTCGATGTACGACGAATACAAGGAGCCGCTGTACGCGGCCCCGCCGCTGCTGTCGCGGATGGTGGACGCGGGCCTGCTGGGCCGCAAGTCCGGCCGCGGCTTCTACGACTACACCGCATAACTCCGACCGCCCCCTTCGGCCGCCCCTTCCGCGAACCAGCAGGGGCGGCCGAAGGCGTTTCAGTGCGCGGCTCTCAGGGCGTGGCGTAGCGGGCGATGTCCACGACCCGGCAGCTGACCGGGCCTTTCGGGTCCGCGGTTCCCTGGGCCTGCTCGACGGCGTCCTGCGCGGGGGCGAGGGAGCTGGCGGCGGCGACGCCCTCGGTGATCTGGCGGCCGGCGTTGTCCAGGAAGGCGATCTGCACCACGTAGTTGCTGATGGTGGCGGTGTGATTGGTGATCCGGACGGTGGCGGCGGGCCAGTGCAGTTCGTCGTCGACGGCGCAGGCGGTCAGCTCGACGTCGCCGGTGCCCCGGTCGATCTCGTAAGCGAGTCCGGGCCCGCCACGGGCCGGTGCGCAGCCGCTCGCCGCGAGAACGACGGCCAGGCAGGCGGCGGTGACGGTCGCTCGGATGCGCATGGCTCCCCCTCGGAAACGGGCGCGGGTCGAGGCCGACGCTACCGACCGGCCGGGGCACGGCGTCCCAGTTGTGTCCGAGTTGTAATAACCGTGCGCACCAAGTGTGTTGACGAACCATCGACAACACCGTCGACAGCACCCGACGGCCCGGCCCCCGCAGCACCGCACGGAAGCCGGGCCGTCAACAGCCGCCCCTACAACCCGATCAGCTGTTGATCTGGTACGAGTCGCCGTACACCTTCCACTTCAGCGGCGGGTTGAGGTCGAAGTTCTTGGCGTTCAGGAACACCCGCTGCTCGGTGTCGACCCGGCTGGTGTCGGCGTGCGCCTCCTCCTGCTTCATGATCACCTTGCGGACGTCCAGGAAGGCGTTCAGGTAGGTCGCCTCGTCGCCGCCCTGGGCGGGCGTCTTGGCCTTCTTCATGGCTGCGGCGCGGATCCCGCCGAAGGAGTCGGAGCTGCTGCCGGGGCCGTGCATCACGATGGCGTCGTAGTAGATGAACTGGCCGAGCGCCCGCAGCCCGTCGGACTTGGCCTGCTTCACCGAGGGGTTGAAGTACACCCGGTCGCGCTCGTCGTTCTGCGCGGTCTGGAAGACGGTGTCCTTGGCGGCGGTCTTCCAGTCGTTGACGAAGGCGGTGCCGAGGCCGGAGTGCGAGGAGCTGCCGTTGACCTTCTTCAGCGCGGGCAGGTACTTCGCCAGCACGTTGCCGGACTTCAGGTCGGTGTAGTGCTGCACCAGTTCCAGCATGTCGCCGGTGCCGGAGCAGAAGCCGATGATCCCGGCGGTGTAGCCGCGGCCGTCGCCGATGTCCTCGATGTACTGGTACTGGGCCTTCCAGTCCAGCGAGGAGTTCTCCGCCGAGGAGACCAGCTGCATGGCGATCTCCTTCTTGTGCGCGTCGTCCAGCCCCACGGACGCCGCGGCGGCGGTGCCCGCCCCGGCGGTGGCCAGGGTGAGCGGGATGGCGGCGAACAGGACCGCGAGGGCGGCGCGGGTGGTGCGGTGCTTGGTCTGCATCTGACGCATCTGACACTCCGTCGGCCGGCTGCGGGCATGGGAGGACCCACAGGAGAGGGTTAGGAAAGTTTCCTAACAGGGATTGAAGCGTCCACCTCGCGACCCCGCAAGACGTCCGGCAGCATCTGACGGGTACTCGCCAAAGAATGCGGCGGAAAACCGCTCGCCACCGCCGGCGAGCACCGCCATGCTGGCCCGAATGATGATCCGCGACGCCAACTCCGAGGACTGGCCGGCCATCTGGCCGTTCTTCCACCGCATCGTCCGCGCCGGCGAGACGTTCACCTACCCGGTCGACCTCACCGCCGACACCGCCCGCGACTGGTGGATGCTGACCGCGCCGAACCGCACCGTCGTCGCCGTCGACGACGACGGCACGGTCCTCGGCACCGCCAAGATGAACAACAACCAGTGGGGCAACGGCGCGCACATCGCCAGCGCCAGCTTCATGGTCGACCCCGACCACGCCGGCCGCGGCACCGGCCGCGCCCTGTGCGAGCACACCCTCGACTGGGCCCGCCAACAGGGCTACCGCGCCATGCAGTTCAACGCCGTCGTCGCCAGCAACGCCCCCGCCGTGCACCTGTACGAGTCACTCGGGTTCACCGTCCTCGGCACCGTCCCCGAGGGCTTCCGCCACCCCACCCTCGGCCTCGTCGGCCTGCACATCATGCACCGCCCGCTCTGACCCCACCCGCCGCAGCCGCCGCCTCCCGCCGCACCGCCCGGCGGGAGGCCACCGTCACCACCAGCGAGAGCGCGGCCAGCAGCCCGATCGCCCACCCCGGCTCCACCACCTGTGCGAGCGCGCCCCCGACGGCCGCGCCGATGCCCTGCCAGGTGATCCGCCCGGCCGACTCCACGCCCTGCACCTGCCCGCGTTCCGCGTCCGGCGTCAACGCCAGCAGCCGTTCCTGCAACGGCAGCGTCGCCGCGAACCCCACCCCGGCCACACCCACCGCGAGCACCGCCACCGCCACCGGCGGGCGCGGCGCCAGCAGCAGGAACGGCCCCGCCAGCAGCAGCCGCAGCGGATACGCCCACCGCGCCCGCCCGGCCTCGTCCAGCAGCCGGCCCACCACCAGGTCGCCCAGCAGCATCCCGGCCGAACCCGCCGCCAGCAGCAGGCCGGCCGAGGCGGGCGCGTACGGCAGCAACAGCGCCTCGCAGCCCACCACCAGCCCGTTCGGCACCCACAGGTTCAGCAGCAGCGCCCGCCGCCCCGGACGGCCCAGCAGCGCCACGTTGCCCTGCCAGGTCTCCCGCAGGCCCGGCCGGCGCGCCGTCCGCACCGAACGCTCCCGCACCGTCGCCGCCACCACTGCGGTCGCCAGCGCCGCCAACACCCCGGCCAGCACGAACACTTGGGACGGGCTCAGCGCCGCCAGCAACGCCCCGCCGAGCGCGAACCCGAGCACCGACGCGCCGCCCGCCGTGAGGTTCATCAGCGACCGGGCCGGCGCGTAGCCGGAGGCCGGCACGATCTCCGCCAGCAGCCCCATCCGCGCTCCCGTGCCCAGCGACTGGAAGAACCCCACCACCAGCAGCAGCCCGAACCGCGCCACCAGCGGCAGCCCGGGCACGGCCTGCGCCGCCACCGCCACCAGCGACAGGCCGTGCAGCGCCACCAGCGTCCGCCGCGGCCGCCCGCCGTCCGCGACCGACATCAGCGTCAACGCGCCCGCCACCGCCGCGAACGACGACCCGAACATGCTCAGCGCCGTCAGCAACGGCGACCCGGTCCGCGCCTGCACCAGCGAGCCCAGCGCGAAACCCGACAGCGTCCCCGACGCCGCCGTCAGCGAGAAACTCGCGTACAGCCCGGCAAACTCGCGCTGCCGCAGCAGCGCCAAGTACCCCACCGGGCCGGACGATTCAGCGGCACTCCCCGTACCCCACACCGTGTCAGAAGTCATGAAAAAAGCCTCCGACGCTGCCGCGGGGGCGCGTTCGAAGGCTGTCAGGGGGAACATAGCAGCCCGGCCGGCCGGTTCGTCAACCGTGTTGTCCCGCACACCTTTTCGGTACCGGCCGCGCCCCGCGCCGCTGTTCTGGCACAGTGTCCCCCATGCGATCCGTCATCACCCGAACCGCCCTTGGCTGCCTGGCCCTCGGCGTCGCCCTCACCCTCACCTCGTGCGACTTCCCGGGCTCCAAGAGCAGCGACAAGAAGCCCGCCGCCGCCGCGTCCCCCTCGGACGACAACTGGGACCAGGCCGTCGACGCCGAGATCAACATGCTCAACGGGCTGAAGGATCTCGACCCGGACCTGATCAAGGACCAGCAGACGGCGATCGACGCCGCCGGCGAGGTCTGCAAGGAGATCAAGAAGTCCAAGGGCAGCGACGCCGGCCTCGGCCAGGTCGCCGCCACCAAGTTCGCCGAGGCGAAGAGCGGCCTCACCGCCGCCGAGGGCGACAAGATCGTCACCGTGCTGAAGGACACCACCTGCAAGTAGCGCACACACGACGGAGCCCCGCCGCGCCGCGACCCGAAGGTCCCGGCCCGGCGGGGCTCCCGTCCGTAGCGGTAGCCGTCAGGCCCCGCGCAGCACCGCGCCGGTGCGCTCCGCGGCCACCGCGACGGCCGACTCGCGGGCCGCCGACGCCTCGTCCGCGGTCAGCGTCCGGTCCGCGGCACGGAACCGCAGCGTGTACGCCAGCGACTTCTTGCCCGCACCGGCCTGCTCGCCCGTGAACACGTCGAACAGCCGCAGCGACTCCAGCAGTTCGCCCGCGCCCTCGCGCAGCGCCGACTCCACGTCCGCCGCGTGCACGCCCGCGTCCACGATCAGCGCCACATCCTGCGTCGCCACCGGGTACGCCGAGACCGGCGGGCCGGACACCCGGCGGCCGTCCTCGAACACCAGGTCCAGGTCGATCTCCATCGCGCTGGTGCGCTCCGGCAGGTGCAGCGCCTTGATGACCCGCGGGTGCAGCTCACCGGCGTGGCCGACGACCTCGTCACCGACCAGCAGCTCGGCGCAGCGGCCCGGGTGCCACGGCGCGTACTGCGCCTGGCGGACCGTCAGCTCCACACCGGCCGCCGCGGCGACCGTGCGGGCCGCCTCGATGGCGTCCGCCCAGCCGGACGGCGCGCCCTTGCCCCACCAGCCCGACGGCAGCCGCTCACCGGTCAGCGCGACGGCGACCCGGCGCGGCTGGTCCGGCAGCGCCGCGTTCAGCTCGGCGAGCTGCTCCTCGGTCGGACGGCGGTCCACCGGCAGCCGCGGCGCGACCTTCGGCTCGGCCTTCGGCAGGAACACCGTGCCGGTCTCGAACAGCGCCAGGTCGGTGTTGCCGCGGCCCACGTTGCGGCGCAGCGCGCCCAGCAGACCCGGCAGCAGCGTGGTGCGCAGCGCCGGCTCGGCGTCGTTCAGCGGGTTGACCAGCTTGACGGTGCGACGGCGCGCGTCGTCCTTGTCCAGGCCGAGGCCGTCGAACGCGGCGTCGCCGACGAACGGGTACGCGTTGATCTCCACGTAGCCGGCGCCGGCCAGTGCCACGCCGACCCGGCGGTGGAAGCGCTGCGCCTCGCTCAGGCCGCGGCCCGGCGGGACGACCGGCATCCGGGCGGGGACGTTGTCGTAGCCCTCGAGCCGGACGACCTCCTCGACCAGGTCGTACGGGTCGGTCAGGTCGGGCCGCCAGGACGGCGGGGTGACCTCCAGGACGTCCGCTCCGGCGACGCCGCAGCCGACCTCCTGCAGGCGGCGGGTGACGGTCTCGCGGCCGTACTCGGCGCCGGCCACCCGGTCGGGCAGGTCGGCGTCGATGGTGATGGTGCGCACCGGGCGCGGGGCGGCGATGTCGGTGACACCGGCCTCGGCGGTGCCGCCGGCGATCAGCACCAGCAGGTCCACGGCGCGCTGCGCGGCGGCCCGGGTGGCCTCGGGGTCGACGCCGCGCTCGAAGCGCTTGGACGCCTCGGAGGGCAGCTTGTGGCGCTTGGCGGCGCGGGCGATCGCGACCGGCTCGAAGTGCGCGGCCTCGATGATGATCTCGGTGGTGCCGGTGACGGCGCCGGTCTCCGGGTCGGTGACCGGCTCGAGGATCTCGGTGGCCGCCCCGCCCATCACACCGGCCAGGCCGATCGGGCCGGAGTTGTCGCAGATCAGCACGTCCTCGGCGGACAGCTTGCGCTTGACGCCGTCCAGCGTGGTCAGCGTCTCGCCCTCGGTGGCGCGGCGGACCTGGATCGGCCCGTCCACCCGCTCGCGGTCGTACGCGTGCAGCGGCTGGCCGACCTCCAGCATCACGTAGTTGGTGATGTCCACGGCCAGCGAGATCGGGCGGATCCCGGACTTCTGCAGGCGGCGCTGCAGCCAGATCGGCGACTTCGCGGCCGGGTCGACGCCGGTGACGGTGCGCGCCACGAAGCGGTCGCAGCCGATCGGGTCGGCGACCTTCACCAGGTAGCCGTAGGAGTTGGCCGGCGGCACGTCCAGCAGCGCCGGGTCGGCCAGCGGCAGGCCGTACGCGGCGGCGGCCTCACGGGCCACGCCGCGCATCGACAGGCAGTAGCCGCGGTCCGGGGTGACGGCGATGTCGAGGACCTCGTCGGCGAGCTGGAGGAGCTCGATCGCGTCGGTGCCGGCCTCGTACTCGGGCGGCAGCACGATGATGCCGTCGTGGTCCTCGCCCATGCCGAGCTCGCGGGCGGAGCAGATCATGCCGGCCGAGGTGTGGCCGTAGGTCTGCCGGGCGGAGATCGGGAACGGGCCGGGCAGCACGCCGCCGGGCAGGATCACCACGACCTTGTCGCCGACCTGGAAGTTGGTCGCGCCGCAGACGATCTCCTGCGGCTCGCCGGTGCCGTTGGCGTTGCCCACGTTGACGAAGCAGTGCCGGATCGGCTTCTTGAAGCCGGACAGTTCCTCGATGGAGAGGACCTCGCCGACCACCAGCGGGCCCTTGATGTCGGTGCCGAGCTGCTCGACCGTCTCGACCTCGAGACCCGCGCGGACCAGTCGGGCCGCGACGTCGCGTCCGGTCTCACCCGCCGGCAGGTCGACGTACTCACGCAGCCAGGAAAGCGGGACGCGCATCAGATCTCCATCCCGAACGGGAGGGTGAAGCGGACGTCACCCTCGACCATGTCGCGCATGTCGGCGACGTTGTGACGGTTCATCAGGATCCGCTCCAGGCCCAGGCCGAACGCGAATCCGCTGTAGCGGTTCGGGTCGATGCCCGCGGCGACCAGCACCCGGGGGTTGACCACGCCGCAGCCGCCCAGCTCGATCCAGCCCTCCGAGGAGCAGGTCCGGCACGGACGGTCGGGGTTGCCCACCGAGGCGCCGCGGCACACGAAGCACTGCAGGTCGATCTCGGCGCTCGGCTCGGTGAACGGGAAGTACGAGGGCCGCCAGCGCAGCTCCAGGCCGCCGCCGATCAGCTTCTCCACCAGCACCTCGATGGTGCCCTTCAGGTGGCCGAAGGTCAGGCCCTCGTCCACCGCGATCGCCTCGACCTGGCGGAACACCGGGGTGTGCGTGGCGTCCAGCTCGTCGGTCCGGTACACCCGGCCCGGGCTGACCGCGTACAGCGGCGGCTCGCCGGCCAGCATCGCCCGGATCTGCACCGGCGAGGTCTGGGTGCGCAGCACCATGCCGGAGTCGGCGGTGCCGTCGGGGGCCTCGACGAAGAAGGTGTCCTGCATCGAGCGGGCCGGGTGGTCGGCGTGCAGGTTGAGGGCGTCGAAGTTCAGCCACTCCGCCTCGACCTCGGGGCCGGACGCCACCTGGTAGCCCATCGCGACGAAGGTGTCCTCGATGCGCTCGGCGAGCGTGGTCAGCGGGTGCCGGGCACCGCGCGGGACGCGGCCGTAGGGCAGCGTGACGTCCACTGCCTCCTCGACCAGCACCCGGGCGTCGCGCTCCGCCTCCAGCTCGACCTGCCGCTTGGCGAGGGCCTGGTTGACCGCTCCGCGGGCCTGGCCGATCAGCTTGCCCGCCGCGGCCTTGGCCTGCGGGGGCAGCGCGCCGATCTCACGGTTGGCGAGCGAGAGCGGGGAACGGTCGCCGGTGTGCGCGACCTTCGCCTGCTTGAGCTCGTCGAGGTCGGCGGCGGCGGCGAAGGCGGCGATCGCCTCGTCCCGGGCCTGTTCCACCACCTCGGGCTTGAGGGCCTCGACCTCGACCGGGTCGTACGACTTGTTGGGTGCCGACATCTCTATGCTTCCCGTGCTCCTGCTCGTGATCAGGTCTGCTGCCTCGCCGGGCGTCCGCGAGAACGCCAAGGGTCGAGTGTAGTCGCAGGCCGCGACCGACTACGCTGGGCGACCACGGGGTGGGCCCCCTCGACGCAGGAAAACGGGGTCAGAGCATGAAGTCGGGAATCCCCGCGGGCAGCACGAACCGGAACCTGGCCCCGCCGCCCTCCGCCCGGCTGATCCGGATCACCCCGCCGTGCGCCTCCACGATGCCCTTCACGATGTACAGCCCGAGGCCCGTCCCGCCCCGCTTGGAGCCCCGCCAGAACCGGGTGAACACCCGCGGCATCGCCTCCTCCGCGATGCCCGCGCCCTGGTCGCTGACGGTGACGGCGGTGCCCTCGATCATCCGCGGCGGCGAACCGGCCGCCTCCACCACGTCGTTGGCCGGCCCCAGCTCGATCGTCACGGTGCCCTCGCCGTGCCGCACCGCGTTCTCCAGCAGGTTCGCCAGCACCTGGTCGATCTTGTCGGGGTCGCCCCACTGCTCGCCCAGCGGCGCCGCCACCCGGATGTCGAACCGCTCCTCGGGGATGCCCGCCGCGACCTTCCCCTCCACGTGCCGGCGCACCGCCGCCGCCAGGTCCAGGCGCTGGCGGCGGATCTCGAGCCGGCCGGCGTCGATCCGCGAGATGTCCAGCAGCTCCGCGATCAACCGGGTCACCCGGTCCGCGTCCGCGTCGACGGTCTCCAGCATCACCCGCTTCTGGCCGTCGTTGAAGCGCTCCCACTTCGCCAGCAGCGTCGCCGTGAACCCCTTCACGCTGGTCAGCGGCGACCGCAGCTCGTGCGCGACGGTCGCGATCAGCTCGGCGTGACTGCGTTCGGTGCGCCGCCGCGCCTCGGTGCCGCGCAGCGTCACCACCACCCGCCGCACCGGCCCGCCCGGCCGCTCCCGCAGGTAGCGGGCGCACACCAGCACCTCGCGGCCCCCGGGCAGCAGCAGGTTGCGCTCCGGCTGCCCGCTGCGCACCGCCAGGCCCCCGTACGGGTCGGTCAGCTGCCACCAGCGCCGGCCGTCCAGGTCCTCCAGCGGCAGCGCCTGTTCCAGCGCCACGCCGATCGCGCAGTGCGCGGAGCGGCCGGTGATCCGTTCGGCGGCCCGGTTGAAGACCACCACCCGGCCCTGTGCGTCCGCGACCACCAACCCGTCCGGCAGGTCGTCCGGTTCCAGGGTCGCCAAGCCGTCGTCGCCGCCCATGGGTGTCCTCCCCCGCCCCGCACCGGCTATGGGGATCGACCCTAGCGCGCTCAGGCCGTGCCGCGACACCCGCCGGGGGAGCGCTGGGCGCGCGCGGAGGCGTACAGGCACACGGCGGCGGCCGTGGCGAGATTCAAGCTCTCCGCGTGCCCGTGGATCGGGACGCGCACCACCTCGTCCGCCAGCGCCCGGGTCTCCTCCGGCAGCCCCCACGCCTCGTTGCCGAACACCCAGGCGCACGGCCCCTCGAGGGTGCCTTCGTCCAGCTCCTGGTCGAGGTCGCGCTGCCCGGCCCCGTCCGCGGCCAGCACCCGCACCCCGGCCTCCCGCAGCCGCGCCACCGCCTCCTCCACCGGCACCCCGGTCGCGAACGGCAGGTGGAACAGGCTGCCCACGGACGCCCGCACCGCCTTCGGGTTGTACGGGTCCACCGAAGCGTCGGTCAGCACCACCGCGTCCGCACCCGCCGCGTCGGCGGTGCGCAGCACGGTGCCCGCGTTCCCGGGGTCGCGCACGTGCGCGAGCACGGCGACCAGCTTCGGCCGGGACGCCAGCACCTGCTCGAACGGGGTGTCGATGAACCGGCACAGCGCGACGATGCCCTGCGGGGTGACGGTGTCGCAGATCTCCGCGATCACTTCCTCGGTGGCGGTCAGCACCGGCAGGCCCTCGGCGTGCGCGGAGGCCACGATCTCGGCGTGCCGCTCGGCGGCCTCCCGGGTCACGTACACCTCCACCACGGCGTGCTCCCCGCCGGGCAGCCGCCCGAACGCCACGGCCTCCCGCACGGCCTGCGGGCCCTCGGCCAGGAAACGCCGGTCCTTGCTCCGCTGGTTGCGCTTGGCCAGCCGGCGGGCGGCGACGACGCGCGGGGAGCGCAGGGAGGTCAGCAGGGGGGTCTCGGTGCTCATGCTCACGTTCTTCGTCACGGAGGGGCGGGCGGACAAGGGCCTGTCCGGAGGCACAACGCACGGACCCGCAGGCCGGGCGGCCTGCGGGTCCGGGAAAGCATCAGGGCACGGCCTGGATCAGGCGGCGACCTTGGGGGCGTTGACGTCCTCCGGCAGCGCCTTCTGGGCAACCTCGACCAGCGCGCGGAACGCGACGGTGTCGTTGACCGCGAGCTCGGCGAGCATCTTGCGGTCGATCTCGACGCCGGCGGCCTTCAGGCCCTGCACGAAGCGGTTGTAGGTCATGCCGTTGTTGCGGGCAGCGGCGTTGATGCGCTGGATCCACAGCTGACGGAAGTCGCCCTTGCGCTTCTTGCGGTCGTTGAAGTTGTAAACGAGCGAGTGGGTGACCTGCTCCTTGGCCTTGCGGTACAGGCGCGAGCGCTGGCCACGGTAGCCGGAGGCGCGCTCCAGGATGACCCGGCGCTTCTTGTGGGCGTTCACTGCCCGCTTGACGCGTGCCACTTCATTACTCCTTGGTTCCGGACCCCCGGTTCGTGCCGCCGGTCCGTTATTCGATTCGGTCGGAAAGGATCAGCTGTGCCCGCAGCCTGGCCGCGGGCGGGCGATCACTTGCCGAGAAGCTTCTTGATCTTCTTGGCGTCGCCGGGAGCCATCTCGGCGTTGCCGGCCAGCTTGCGGGTCAGCGTCGAGGGCTTGTGCTCAAGCAGGTGGCGACGGCCGGCACGCTCGCGCAGCACCTTCCCGGAACCAGTGATCTTGAAGCGCTTGCTGGCGCCGCTGTGCGTCTTCTGCTTCGGCATGTCGCCGTATCTCCTCGTCGGTCCGTTCGCGGCCCGCACCCCGGGGGTGCGGGCCGGAACTGGATGGATCTCGTCTCCGGGACGGACGCCCCGGAACCGGTGCCGATCCCGCCCGGAATCTGAACCCGAAGGCTCAGGCGTCCTGGGCGGTCTCGGCGGGCTGCTCGACCTCGGCGGTCTCGGCAGCGGGCTCGACCTCGGCGGTCTCGGTCTCCTCGACCTGCTCCACCTCGTCGACCTCGTCGTCCGCCTGCTCCGCGGCCGGGCCGCGACCGAGCCGCTCCGCCTTGCGGGCGTCAGCGGCGGCGCGGGCCTCGGCCATCGCCTCGGTCTTCTTCTTGTGCGGGCCGAGAACCATGATCATGTTTCGGCCGTCCTGCTTGGCCGCGGACTCCACGAAGCCGAGCTCCTGGACGTCCTCCGCGAGCCGCTGCAGCAGTCGGAAGCCCAGCTCGGGGCGGGACTGCTCACGACCGCGGAACATGATCGTGATCTTGACCTTGTCGCCCTGCTTGAGGAACCGGACGACGTGACCCTTCTTGGTGTCATAGTCGTGCGGGTCGATCTTCGGCCGGAGCTTCATCTCCTTGATGACCGTGTGCGCCTGGTTCTTGCGCGCCTCACGGGCCTTCATGGCCGACTCGTACTTGAACTTGCCGTAGTCCATGAGCTTGCACACCGGCGGACGCGCCGTGGCGGCGACCTCGACCAGGTCCAGGTCGTACTCCTGGGCAAGCTCCAGCGCCTTCGCGAGCGGGACGATGCCGACCTGCTCGCCGCTGGGACCGACGAGTCGCACCTCGGGGACGCGAATCCGGTCGTTGATGCGGGGCTCGGTGCTGATGGGGCCTCCTCGGTTGCACCTTCTTCGATGCGGCCGTCGGACGGCGGTCGCACGTAGTGGCTTTCGACCACTGGGCGGGGCTTCATTCATGCTTCGCTGCCCCTCTGCCGTCTGGCAGAAGCACCGAACGCACGAAAAAAGCCCCGCACGGTACAGGCGGGGCTCCACACGTTCCGGGATGCCCTGTCGGACACCACTGGCAGCAAGCATTCCTTGCGGCGCTCGCCACGGACCGGACCCGTCGGCCCTTCGGCCGCTCGGGTGGGAGACTGTCGCGGTTGCCCTCTCGGGCCTCCTGAAGTGGAGCCTCCACTTGCTGGCCTGGCTCCCGAATCGGGTTCCTGGCCGGTCAGTCTCGAAGCATACCAGCGTTCCGGGGCCGACCGGTATTCCGGTCCGCCTCCGCCCGCCTTGTACCCTCCCTTTGTACTGCGCTTTCGCACCAGCATCCCGGAGTGACACCGTGACCACCCAGCCCGACCACTCGCCCGAGTCCGACGAGGCCCTCGGCTTCGACGACCTGACCCGCGACATCGCCGAGGTCCCCGCCGTCGAGGTGATCACCACCGTCGCCGTCCACCTGATGAGCGCCGCCGCCGTCAAGTGCGGCCTGGCCGAGGGCGGCGAGGCCGACAAGGACCTCGACGAGGCCCGCAAGCTGATCACCGCCCTGGCCGGCCTGGTCACCGCCGGAGCCCCCGAAATCTCCAACTTCCACGCCGCCCCCCTCCGCGACGGCCTCCGCTCCCTCCAGCTCGCCTTCCGCGAAGCCTCCCTCATCCCCGACGCCCCCGGCTCCGGCCCCGGCGAGAAGTTCACCGGCCCGGTCTACTCCTGACCCCAGGCCCACCCGAAGGCGCCTCCCGCACCCCCTGCCGGAGGCGCCTTCGCCTTCCTCCCGCCCCCCTCTCCCTCCCGCCCCTTCCCCGCGCCCCGCCAGGGGCGCGAGGAACTGCGCGAGGCGGAAGACCCCAACACCAAAGCCGCCCACCAACAAAACTCCCCCGACGAGCGGCCTTCGCTATACGCCCCCCCCGCCGAAGGCACCCTCTCCTCCCTCTCCCCCGCCCCACCAGGGGCGCGAGGAACTGCGCGCAGCGGAAGACCCCAACACCAAAGCCGCCCACCAAGAGAACTCCCCCGACGAGCGGCCTTCGCTATACGCCCCCCGCCGAAGGCACCCTCTCCTCCCTCTCCCCCGCCCCACCAGGGGCGCGAGGAACTGCGCGCAGCGGAAGGCCCCAACACCAAAGCCGCCCACCAAGGGAACTCCCCCCGACGAGCGGCCTTCGCTATGCCTCCGGCCCCTGCCGAAGGCGCCCACGCAAAAGCCGCCCGCCGAGGAGAACTCCCCCGACGGGCGGCTTCGCCGTGCAACTGCAAACTACGCGTCGTACTCGTCCAGCGGCGGGCACGAGCACACCAGGTTCCGGTCCCCGTACGCCCCGTCGATGCGTCGCACCGCCGGCCAGTACTTGTCCGCCGGGTTGACGCCCGCCGGGAAGACCGCCTCTTCGCGGGTGTAGGGGTGCGCCCACTCCCCGGCCATCATCGCCGCGGTGTGCGGCGCGTTGCGCAGCGGGTTGTCGTCCGCCGCCCACTCGCCCGCGCCGACCTTCTCGATCTCCCGGCGGATAGCGATCATCGCCTCGCAGAAGCGGTCGATCTCGTGCAGGTCCTCGGACTCCGTCGGCTCGATCATCAGCGTGCCGGCGACCGGGAACGACATGGTCGGTGCGTGGAAGCCGTAGTCGATGAGTCGCTTGGCGATGTCGTCGACGCTGACGCCCGTCTCCTTGCTGAGCGGACGCAGGTCGATGATGCACTCGTGCGCGACCAGCCCGCCGGGGCCGGTGTAGAGCACGGGGAAGTGCGGGGAGAGCCGCTTGGCGATGTAGTTGGCGTTCAGCACGGCCACCTGGGTGGCGCGCTTGAGGCCCTCGCCGCCCATCAGGCGGACGTACGACCAGGAGATCGGGAGGATCGCGGCGGAGCCCCACGGCGCGGCCGAGATCGGTCCGACGCCGGTCGCGGGGCCGGCCTCGGCCTGCAGCGGGTGGTTGGGCAGGTACGGCGCGAGGTGCTCGCGCACCGCGACCGGGCCGACGCCGGGGCCGCCGCCGCCGTGCGGGATGCAGAAGGTCTTGTGCAGGTTCAGGTGCGAGACGTCCGCGCCGAACTTGCCGGGCTTGGCGAGGCCGACCAGCGCGTTCAGGTTGGCGCCGTCGACGTACACCTGGCCGCCGGCCTCGTGGACGAGGGCGCAGATGTCGGTGATCTGGGTCTCGAACACGCCGTGGGTGGACGGGTAGGTGACCATCAGCACGGCCAGCTGCTCGCGGTGCTGCTCGATCTTGGCCTTGAGGTCTTCGACGTCCACGTCACCGTCGGCCAGGGTCTTCACGACCACGACCCGCATGCCGGCCATCGCCGCCGAGGCCGCGTTGGTGCCGTGCGCCGAGGACGGGATCAGACACACGTCGCGCTGGGTGTCACCGTTCGCCCGGTGGTACGCCCGGACGGCCAGCAGACCGGCCAGCTCGCCCTGCGAGCCCGCGTTCGGCTGGATCGACACGGCGTCGTAGCCGGTGACCTCGACCAGCTGCTGCTCCAGCCCGCGGATCAGCGTCAGGAAGCCCTCGGCCTGGTCGACCGGCGCGAACGGGTGCAGCTGGCCGAACTCGGGCCAGGTGATCGGCTCCATCTCGGTGGTCGCGTTGAGCTTCATGGTGCAGGAGCCCAGCGGGATCATGCCGCGGTCGAGCGCGTAGTCGCGGTCCGACAGGCGGCGCAGGTAGCGCAGCATGGCGGTCTCGGAGCGGTGGCTGTGGAAGACCGGGTGGGTGAGGTACTCGTCCTCACGCAGCAGCCCGGCGGGCAGCGCGTCCGCGTCCTCGACCACCTCTGCCGTCACACCGAACGCCGCGAACACGGCCGCCAGGTGCTCACGGGTCGTCGTCTCGTCACAAGAGACCGAGACCTGGTCCGCGTCCACCCGGAACACGTTCACGCCACCGGCCAGCGCCGCAGCGACAACCTCGTCCGCACGCCCCGGAACAACAGCGGTCACGGTGTCGAAGAACGCCTCGTGGGCGAGCTCGACGCCGCCCGCGCGCAGGCCGGCGGCGAGCGCGGCGGCGTAGCGGTGGGTGCGGCGGGCGATGTCGGCGAGGCCGTCGGGGCCGTGGTAGACGGCGTACATGGAGGCCATCACGGCGAGCAGCACCTGGGCGGTGCAGATGTTGGAGGTGGCCTTCTCGCGGCGGATGTGCTGCTCGCGGGTCTGCAGGGCCAGCCGGTACGCGCGGTTGCCGTCGGCGTCGACGGAGACGCCGACCAGGCGGCCGGGCAGGTTGCGGGCGTACTCGGCGCGCACGGCGAGGTAGCCGGCGTGCGGGCCGCCGAAGCCCATCGGGACGCCGAAGCGCTGCGAGGTGCCGCAGGCGATGTCGGCGCCGAGCTCGCCGGGCGAGCGCAGCAGGGTGAGGGCGAGCAGGTCGGCGGCGACGGCGACGACCGCGCCGAGCTGGTGGGCCTGCTCGATGACGGGCTTGATGTCCCGCACCGCGCCGGACGCGCCGGGGTACTGGATCAGCATGCCGAAGACGCCGCGTTCGGCGATCTCGGCGGGGATGCCGTTCGACAGGTCCGCGGTGACGACCTCGACGCCGGTCGGTTCGGCGCGGGTCTCGATCACGGCGAGGGTCTGCGGCAGGGTGTCGGCGTCGACCAGGAAGACGCCGCCCTTGACCTTGGTGACGCGCCGCGTCAGGGCCATCGCCTCGGCGGCGGCGGTGCCCTCGTCGAGCAGCGAGGATCCGGAGGTGGCCAGGCCGGTCAGGTCGGCGACCATGGTCTGGAAGTTGAGCAGGGCCTCCAGGCGGCCCTGGGAGATCTCCGGCTGGTACGGGGTGTACGCGGTGTACCAGGCGGGGTTCTCGAGGACGTTGCGCAGGATGACCGGCGGCGTGAAGGTGCCGTAGTAGCCGAGGCCGATCATCGAGGTGAGGACCTGGTTGCGGCCGGCGAGCTCGCGCAGTTCGGCGAGCACCTGGGCCTCGCTGCGGCCGGCGGGCAGGCCGAGCGCGGTGAGGCTGCGGATGGCGTCGGGGACGGCCGCGTCGGACAGTTCGTCCAGCGAGGTGTAGCCGACCTGGGCCAGCATCTTCTGCTGGGCGTCGCTGTCGGGGCCGATGTGGCGGTGCTCGAAGGGGCTGGCCTGCTCAAGCTCGGTGAGCGTCGGCTGGGCGTTCATGGGGGTCAAGCCTCCTGGTCGCGGACCGGCGGTGGGACGCACGCCGGCCGGCCGCTGTGGAAGCGTCCGGGCGTACGAACCCGTCAGCCTCCCCCTCTGTCATCGGTACCTGAGAGCTTCGCGCGCCCGGGGTGGTTCCCGGTCGGCTTGCACCGTCGGCGAGGACAGCGTCCGGCGGCTTCGGTGCCGACGGTCCTGCCCTGCTTTCCAGAGTGACCTGATCCCGTTCGGTACGGATGCCTGAGAGATTCCGGGGAGGGGTTGCTCCTTCGGCGTCCCGCATCCCCGCTTTCCAACGGGTCCGGGACTCTCCCGAGCGGGCTCGGCGGTCGCCGCCCAGGGTACCAGCGCCGACCTGGACGATCACCGCTGCGGCCGCACGATCCGCCCCGGACGGAGGCACCCGGAGTGACACCGTCCGGAACGTGCCTTTTGGTGTGAAACAGCGGCCCGGCACGCTCCTCCGACCGCTCCCCCGACGTTCCCTCAGGAGCAGCAGCTGGAGGACAGCGTGCAGACCGATATCGATCCGCGCGACCTGATCGGACACAAGGCGGTCGACCGGAACGGTGACAAGATCGGCACGGTCGACGAGGTTTACCTGGACGACACCACCGGCAGACCCGAGTGGGCGGCCGTCCGGACCGGGATCTTCGGCCGGGACGCCTTCGTCCCGCTGACCACCAGCGACTTCACCGGCGACGAGCTGCACGTCCCGTACGACAAGTCGCTGATCAAGGAGTCCCCGGACTTCGGGGTGGGCCAGCACCTCTCCCCCGAACAGGAACTCGAGCTCTACCGCTACTACGGCCTCGACACGGCGAGCCCCGACGAGTCCGTCCGGTTCATCTCCGAACGCACCCCGGCGCGCAGCAAGCCACCCATCGACCACGACTTCGGCACCCCCGCCCCCTCCTCCGGCCCCGTCCACGGCCCGGCCCCCGCGCCCCCGGGCTTCACCGCCCCGCAGGCCGCCCCCGAGCCACCGGCCCGCCCCGCCGAGCCGCCGACCGCCCGGGCGGACCGGGCAGACCAGGCGGACCGGGCAGACCGGGCGGACCGGGGGGACCGGCAGAAGCCGGTGGAGATCACCTGCCGCGAGGAGCGCCTGGACATCACCACCCAGTGGCACAACATCGGCACCACCCGGCTGCGCAAGTACGTGACCACCGAGGCGGTCGTGCGACGGGTGCCAGTGGTGCGCGAGCGCGTGCGGGTGGAGCGGATCCCGGTGTCGGAGGCGGAGCGGGCGGCGCTGAGCGACCAGGAGATCACCGAGGCGGTGGAGGAGGTCACGCTGCGCGAGGAGCGCCCGGTGGTCCGCAAGTACCTGGTACCGGTGGAGCGGGTGCGGCTGGTGGTCGAGCAGTACACCGAGGAGCAGGTGGTCCGCGAGGAGCTGCGCCGCGAGCAGGTGGAGGTGCACGGCGCGACCACCGGCGCGGACGGCGAGGCCTCGCAGCGGCAGCCGTGGAACTCTCATCCGCAGTCCCCGGCCGCCTCTCCGGTCTGACGATCCGACAACTCCCGGCCCCGGTCCGCCTCCGCGGACCGGGGCTTCGACTTTGCCAAAGCTTCACCTTTCGATATTTGACATAGTGAAGCATCTCCCGACATCGTTACTTCAGTTCCTGCACTATCGCCCCGCCTGAAGCAACCCGGAGGATTCCCGTGAGTGAGGCACCACAGCCCACCGCCGCGGCCGCCAAGCCCACAAGCGCCAGGGTTCTGCCCGCGCTGATCCTCGCCATGCTGGCCTACAGCGTGGTGCAGACCGCGGTCGTCCCGATCCTTCCGAGCCTGGCCGCCGAGCTGAAGGTGTCGGGCTCCGACATCACCTGGCTGATGACCGCCAACCTGCTCTCCGCAGCGGTCCTCACCCCGCTGCTGGGCCGCTTCGGCGACCTGCGCGGCCGCAAGCCCGTGCTGCTGATCTCGCTGGCCGGCCTGGTGCTCGGCTCCGGCCTCGCGGTGTGCACCCACTCCTTCGGCCTGCTGGTCGTCGCCCGGGTGCTCCAGGGCGCGGGCGGCGGCGTGCTGCCGCTGGCGATCGCCATCGTCCGTGACGAACTGCCCAAGCAGAAGGTCACCGCCGGCGTCGCCGCCATCTCCGCCTCGATGGGCGTCGGCTCCGGCCTCGGCCTGGTCGCCACCGGCCTGCTGTTGGAGCACTGGGACTACAAGTCGATCTTCTGGATGGGCCTGATCTTCGGCCTGGCCGCCGTCGCGCTGGTGATCCTGCGAGTGCCCAGCGACCCGGTCGTCGACAAGAACGGCGGCGCCGACCCGCTCGGCGCGCTCACCCTGGCCGGCTGGCTCTCCGCCCTGCTGATCGCCGTCAGCCGCGGCAACGAGTGGGGCTGGGGCTCCACCCGTACCCTCGGCCTGTTCGCCGTCGCCGCGGTCGTCGCCCTGCTCTGGCTGCTGGTCGAGTCCAAGGTCGCCCACCCGCTGGTCGACCTGAAGATGATGGCCCGCCCCGCCGTCGCCTTCACCAACATCTCCGGCCTGCTCATCGGCTTCGGCATGTACGGCTCGTTCATGGTGATCAGCAACTTCGCGCAGACCCCGGAGAAGCTCACCCACTACGGCTTCACCGCCACCGTCCTGCACGCCGGCATCATGCTGCTGCCCTCCGCGATCGGCTCCATGGTCGCCGCCCCCGTCGGCGCCCTGCTCATCGCCCGCCGCGGCCCCCGCCTCCCGCTGGTCCTCGGCGGCCTGCTCGGCGCCGTCGCCATGGCCTACCTGGCGCTGCGTCACGACGCCGAGTTCGACATCTACCTCTCCTCCGCCGTCTTCGGCCTCGGCGTCGGCCTCGCCTACGCCGCCATGCCCGCCTACATCAACGGCGCCGTCCCCGCCGAGCAGTCCGGCATCGCCAACGGCATGAACGCCGTCCTGCGCACCGTCGGCGGCGCCATCGGCACCGCCGTGATGGCCGCGATCCTCACCGGCGACACCCTCAAGCTCCCCATCCCGGTCCACCTCCCCACCCTGAACGCCTACCAGCACGCCTTCTGGGTCGCCGGCGCCATGTGCCTGGTCGCCGCCGTCGTCCCCTTCGCCATCCGCCACACCAAGACCCCCACCACCCCCACCGAGCAGCCCGCCCCCCAGCCGGCCCGCACCAAGACCGACGCCTAACGGCGTCCCCCCTCGCGTACTGGACACACGCGAGTCACTCCGGACACCCCCCGCCACGGGCATCGGCGGGGGGTGTCCGTCATTTGACCCAGGCGGGCGCGAACCCAAGCGGGTGCGAACCCAGGGGCGCGAGGAACTGCGCGAGGCGGAAGGCATCCACCCCCAAGCTCGCGCCCCTCTCCAGCCCCCACCCCACAAGGCGCCCCGCGCTAAAACGGCACCCAGCCAGGGGCGCGAGGAACTGCGCGAAACGGAAGGCATCCACCCCCAAGCTCGCGCCCCTCTCCAGCCCCCACCCCACAAGGCGCCCCGCGCCAAAACGGCACCCAGCCAGGGGCGCGAGGAACTGCGCGCCCAACCACCCCCACCCCCAAACTCGCACCCCGCGCCCAACCCACCTCACCCAGCGCGCCCCAGCAGCGTGGCCTACCCCTCAACCGCCGGAGGCCTGAGCGGGAGCGCCCCCGAAGCCACCAACCCCTCGTCGTCCACCGAAAACGTCCGCACCCGCCCGGGCCCCGAGTACGGCGTCTCGAACCGCACCGTGACCCGCCCCACCCCGCTGCCCTGCACCCACCCGGGCCCGAACTCCGAGTGCGTCACGTCCTGCCCGGGCCACCACCGCCGAGCCACCGGCTCAACGGCCACCTCAGCCGCCTCAACCACACCCTCCCCCTCCCCCTCCCCAAACTCCCCCTCCTCCGCCTCCCGCTCCGCCTGCGCGAACAGATCCTCCTGCGTGTAGTCGGCCAGCTGAGCAACGCCCACTCCCAGCAACCGCACACCCCCCGTGGTGTCCACCTGCTGCGCCAGCCGCCGCGCCGTCGCCGCGATCACCGCAGGATCGTCCGTCGGCCCACCCAACGTCTCGGACCGGGTCAGCGTCGAAAAGTCGAACCGCCGTACCTTCAGCACCACCGTCCGCCCCGAGCGCCCCGCCGCCCGCAACCGCCGCACGCACCGCGCGGCCAGCTGGTCGACCTCACGCAGAATGCGCTCCCGATCGGCCAGGTCGACCTCGAACGTGTCCTCCACCGACACCGATTTGGCATCCCGATCCGGCACCACGGGCCGCTCGTCCCACCCCAGCGCCATCTGGAACACGCCCGCGCCGTGCGCCTTCCCGAGCAGCCCGACCAGCTCCTCGAATCCGGCCTCCGCAAGATCCGCAACACTCGTAAGCCCGGCCCGTCGCAGCGCCTGCTCCGTCGCGGGCCCGATGCCGGGCAGCGCCCGCACCGGCATCGGCGCCAGCACGGCCCGCTCCGAGCCTGGTTCGATCAGCACCAACCCGTCCGGTTTGGCCTGCTCGGAGCCGATCTTCGCCATCAACTTCGAAGCCGCGGCACCCACCGACGCGGTCAGCCCGGTGCGTTCCACGATGTCCGCCCGCAGGTCCTCGGCGAGCGCCAGCACCAGCTGCGCTCCTTCGGCGGGCGTCGCGGCGGCCAGCGCCGGCCCGTACGGCCCGGCCTCCAGGTCGACGAACGCCTCGTCCAGGCTGAGCGGTTCGACCAGTGGGGAGCGTTCCCGCAGCAGACCCATGACGATCTCACTGTTGGCCCGGTACGCCTCGAACCGGCCGGTCAGGAACGCCGCGTTCGGGCACAGCCGGCGCGCCTGCGCCATCGGCATCGCCGAGTGCACACCGAACTTCCGCGCCTCGTAGGACGCGGTGGAGACCACCCCACGCCCGCCGAGCCCGCCGACGATGACGGGCTTTCCGCGCAAGCTCGGCTTCGACGCCTGCTCCACCGCCGCGAAGAAGGCGTCCATGTCGAGGTGAATGATGCTCGGCACCGATCGCACGCCCCATCTTCCCGCGCACCACCGACAAACCCCACTCCCCCTACCGGGGGGACCCGCAAACAGCCCTCACCCCCACTCCCCCTACCGGGGACCCGCAGACAGCCCTCACCCCCACCCCCGCGCCCCCAGGGGGCCTCGCGGCAGCCCTCACCCCCGCGCCGCGTCGGCCAGCGCCCGCTCCACCCCGTCCTCGTGCCGGCCGAGCAGCGTCGGGTCGGGCCGCACCAGCACGTTCAGGAACGCCTTCGCCGCGCTGCCGATCTCCCGCACCTCGCCGTAGTGCCAGGTGGTGTCGTGCCACTCCTCCACGCCGACCCCGGACGACTCGATCCCGGCGGCCCGGCACAGCGCCAGCGCCCGCCGCACATGGAAGGTCTGGCTGATCAACACCGCCTTGTCGACGCCGAAGATCCGGTGCGCGCGGGTGCAGGAGTCCCAGGTGTCGAAGCCCGCGTAGTCGCCGACCACCCGGATCTCCGGCACGCCGCGCTCGATCAAGTAGGTACGCATCGCGTCGGTCTCGTCGTACTCGACGGTGCCGTTGTCGCCGGTCACCAGGATCGCCTGCACCTTGTTCGCCCGGTACAGCTCCAGCGCGGCGTCCAGCCGGTGCGCGAGGTACGGGGAGGGCTTGCCGTTCATCAGACCGGCTCCGAACACGATGGCGACCGGCGCGGCCGGCACGCTCTGCACGGTGCCGATCTTGTGGGACTGCGTCACGAACAGCCAGGCGTTCGGGGTCAGCGCCAGCACCGAGCACGCCAACAGCGCCTGGAACCAGCGCCGTTGCCCACGCCGACTGCCCCACCCGGGCGGCCGCCGCTTCAGCAGCCACCGCCCGCGTCGCCCGAGCCCCTGCATGATCATTCGCACACGGGAGTGGACGAAACGCCCGCCCGGCCGGTTCCCGCGGGGAGATCGTCAGACGGCGCGGTTGCGGCGCTGCGCCAGCTCGTCCCCCGGGTCGTGGCCGACCAGCGTCTCGCCGGTGTCGGTGCGCTCGCCGTGCAGCCGGCCGAGGGTGGCCTCCAGCTCCTGCCACACCGCGCCGACCGCGATGCCGAACACGCCCTGGCCGCCGTTCAGCAGATCGACGACCTGCTGCGGGGAGGTGCACTCGTAGACCGTCGCGCCGTCGCACATCAGGGTCAGCCCGGTCAGGCCGGCCTGATCGGCGGACTGCAGGTGCGTGACGGCGACCCGGATGTTCTGCAGCGAGACTCCGGCGTCCAGCAGCCGCTTGACGATCTTCAGCAGCAGGATGTCCCGGAAGCTGTACAGCCGCTGCGCACCGGCCGGATAAGTGGAGCGCACCGAGGGCTCCAGCAGCCCGGTGCGGGCCCAGTAGTCGAGCTGGCGGTAGGTGATGCCGGCGGCGGCGCAGGCCGTGGGGCCGCGGTAGCCAACCAGGGCCGAGGTGGGGGTGAGCCGTTCGATCGCGGGCTGCCCGGGCTGGACAGCCGGGAACCGGCCGAGTCGGGGCAGCTCCTCACCGTCCGGTTCGGGCCGCCAGGGCCGCCCGATCGGACCGCGGCCGGCGCGCGGCACGTGCACCGCGCACAGGGCTCCGGAACGCGTCTCGTCGCCGGTGCCGCTCATCGCCAACCTCCGTCCATTCCGCCTCAAGGCCCCCGTGGCCCCGCACGGACCCGACGGGCCCAGGCTGCGGGCGGCCCGTCCGGCGGGCCATCACCTGACGGTAGGCAGTCGCCCAAGCACCGTCAACGATCGCCACGCCGGGGCCTCGCACAAACTTCACCCCATCGAGTGGTTATTCGTGCCCCATGCGCGGGTAGCGAAATGGATTTCTACCACAGCCGAGTTGCGGCCCACGGCCCGCCCCGCTAGCAGAGCGTCCGCCCCAGGTGACCGACCGCCACCGAAGAGCGCCATCAACCGCCGCAATTACGGCCTACTGCGGACCACCGCCGAAGTCCTCCGGCGAGACCTGGTCCAGGAACTCCCGGAACTTCTCGACCTCGTCCTCCTGCTCGTCCGGGATCGAGATACCGGCCTCGGCCAGCACCTCCTCGGTCCCGAAGATCGGCGTGCCGGTGCGCAGCGCCAGCGCTATCGCGTCGGAGGGGCGCGCACTCACCTCGGCACCCCCGGAGAACACCAGGTCGGCGTAGAACACCCCGTCCCGCAGGTCGTTGATCCGCACCTCGGTCAGCTGCTGGCCGAGCGCCTCCAGCACGTCCTTGAACAGGTCGTGCGTCAACGGCCGCACCGGAGTCATGCCCTGCTGGGCGAAAGCGATCGCGGTGGCTTCCCCCGGCCCGATCCAGATCGGCAGGTAGCGGTCCCCGCCGACCTCCCGCAGCAGCACGATCGGCTGGTTGGAGGGCATCTCCACCCGGACACCCACGACGTCGAGCTCATTCACACCAGCAACCCTATGGCGCGAGCCCCCGATAGGAAAGCGCAGCAGGCAGCGGCCACCGTGATCCGGACGCCGCCCACCGCCCGCCCGCTCAGGACCGGGCCCGCAGCCCGGCCTGAACCATGGCCGCGTGCAACCGCACCGACAGCGTCGCCAGCTCCCGGGCCGTCGCCTCCGCGTGCGCCCGGGTCTGCGGATTGCGGTGCCGCCTCAGCGGCGCCACCACCTGCTCCACCAGCGAAACCTCGCGGTCCGCCGCCGCCTTCATCGCCCGCAGGTGCCGAGGCTCCAGGCCGAACCGGCCCAGCTCCGCCACCAGCCGCGCGATCTGCAGCGCCTCCCCGTCGTACCCGCCGTCCGGCCCTGCCTGCACCAGGCCGTACGACTCCCACTCGACGAGCTCCCGCTCCTGGGCCTCCGCCGCCGCGATCAGCTCGGCCCGGCCCAGCCGCACCCCGCCCACCGCCGATGACCCCGCCAGCTCCCGGTCCGCCTCCTCCAGCGGCCCCGGACGGGCCTCCGCCGCCGGAAGCGCCGGCGGCTGCTCGCCGCGCTCGATCGCGTCCAGGTGCTCGCGGATCACCCGCAACGGCAGATAGTGGTCGCGCTGCATCCGCAGCACGTACGCCAGCCGCTCCACGTCCGCCGCCGAGAACTTCCGGTAGCCGGACGGAGTGCGCTGCGGCTCGACCAGGCCCTCCGCCTCCAGGAAGCGGATCTTCGAGATCGTCACCTCCGGGAAGTCGTCCCGCAGGAAGGCCAGCACCGCGCCGATGGACAGCAGTTCGTCACCCCGCCGGCGCGCCTCGCCCGCGCGGCGCGAAGCCGGCACGGGCGAGGACCCGAGGGACGGGGTCGGAGTCTGTGGGGTCACTCGGGCTCCAAACGGAGAAGTGGTCAGTACCCCCGGTGGTGACTGGCGAAGAACACCAGCCGGTACTTACCGATCTGCACCTCGTCGCCGTTGTTCAGCAGCACCTCGTCGATCCGCTCCCGGTTCACGTAGGTGCCGTTCAGGCTGCCCACGTCCGCGACCGAGAAGCCACCGTCGGGCTGCCGGCGGAACTCCACGTGCCGACGCGACACCGTCACGTCGTCCAGGAAGATGTCCCCCTGCGGGTGGCGACCCGCCGTGGTCACGTCCGAGTCCAGCAGGAACCGGCTCCCCGAGTTCGGGCCGCGCTGCACGATCAGCAGTGCCGAGCCCGGCGGCAGCGCGTCGATCGCCGCCATCACCTCGGCCGACAGCGCCGGAGTGGCGCCCGTCGACGTCGCCGTCGGGTCGTACGACTCGATGCCGGAGATCGAAATGGTCGACGTGGTCTCCACCGCGCCCTCCGGGAAACCGCCGCCACGCAGCTGAGTACCGCAGTTCGAGCAGAACCGGGCCTGCGCCGGGTTCTGGTTCCCGCACCGCGGGCACGGGCTGGTGCCAGCCATGTTCACAGCCTCCTGGCGCGGCGCACCCGACTGGGGGTGCCCGGCGTAGGTGTCCGGGGCAAACCCTCCACCGGAGGTTGAGGGTCCTGCCGGGAAACCTATGCGCGGCCCGCCCGACGAATCAACCGACGCGCCGTAGCCCGCGTCAATCTGCCCGGTCGGCACGCCGGCCCCCTGGGTCACGTCCTCCCGGTACAGCGGACGCTGCCCGTCCGGCGCCGGACGGGCCGACGGCACCCCGCCGTCCTCCTGCCGGTACCGGGCGGTCGGTGCCTCCGCCGCCGCCTGCTTGTTACGGCCGAAAAGCTTCGAGAAAAAACTCACGGGCGAATCCCCTTGCGTGTGACAGAACCGCCCGCGGGGCAGGGTTCAGGGCTCGGTGTGGCGGTAAGCCCGGCATCCGGCCGGAAACTGACGATCGACAAAACCAAGTGTCGCCGACCCCCTGCGGGCACCCACCACCGGGGGCGACCCGCAGCTGACGAACCGTACGGAGCGCGCCCCGTCACTTCGCCGCCGGCTTGCCGTACTGCAACGGCCGCGGGGTGGCCAACACGTCCACCACCACCTTCGGCTGCGGGACGATGGTCGCCCGCGCCTGCTGCTTCTCCAAGCTGCGCACCACACCGCCGGGAATGTTCAGTGCCGGAGTCAGATCCTGCGGGTTTCCCACCACGGTGAAACGAAACGGCTGCGACACGTTCTTCCCGTCGATCCGCACACCGCCGCCCGACGCGTTGTCGGTGAAATACGTCCCGGCCACCACGCGCACGTCGTTGATCTGAATCGCCTCCGCCCCCGCCGCTCGGAGTTCCTGCAGGGTGTCCAGCAGCATATCCGCCTTCACCTGCCCTTGGGGATCATCGATCGTCAGCACGATCCCCGGACCGGTCGCCTTCTCCGTCCCCGCCAGCACGCCCAGCTCGCCGGCCTTCTTCCTGGTCTGCTCCTGCGCCTCCTTGGCCTGGTTGGACGAGTTCTCCAACTGCGCCAAGGACTGCTCCAGCTGCGTCTTCTCGAACTGAAGACGCTGCTGGCGGCCGTCCAGTTCGTCCAGGATCCGCACCAGGTCCTCCTGCCGCGCCCCGCGCAGCTGGCTGTGGTCGTTCGTCGACCGCACCTGGATCGCCAGCGCCAGCCCCAGCGCGAACAGCAGCAGCGCCACCACGAACTGGCCGCGCGACACCCGCGGCGGCCACAGCGCCGCCTTCAACCGGGTCCGCCCGTCCGACGGCAACGCCACCGGCACCGGCGCGGCCTGCCGCGCCACCACCGGCTCCTCCGCCGCCGGCTCGACCTCGACCTCGGGCTCCGCCGCCGGGGTCTCCTCGACCTCCGACTCCGGCTTCTCGACCGGCTCCTTCGGCTTCTTCGGCTCCGCCTTCGGCTCTTCCGCCGCGGCCGGCTGCTCCGGGCCCTTCGGCTCCTTCTCCTCGCTCACAACCGCTCCCCTAGGCCCTGAACACGTGCCGACGGATCGCCGCCGCGTTCGAGAAGATCCGGATGCCCAGCACCACCACCACGCCGGTGGACAGCTGCGAGCCCACGCCCAGCTGGTCGCCCAGGAACACGATCAGCGCCGCCACCACCACGTTCGACAGGAACGACACCACGAAGACCTTGTCGTCGAAGATCCCGTCCAGCATCGCCCGCACGCCGCCGAACACCGCGTCCAGCGCCGCCACCACCGCGATCGGCAGATACGGCACCACCGCGTTCGGCACCTCCGGCTGCACGAACACGCCGACGACCACGCCGATCACGAGTCCCAGTACGGCAATCACGGTGTAGCTGCTCCTGTTCCGGAGGGAGTGGACTTCACGGTCGAACCCGTCGGCCTGGACGGCCCCGACGAGGACGGCGACTTCGGCTTCGCGGTCGGCGACGACGGCGGCTGCGACGACGAATGCGGTGCGGACGACGGCGCGGGCGACGGCGTCGGAGACTCCGTCCCGGCCACCCGCAGCGTCACGCCCAGCGCGGCCGGCAGCGTCAACGACTTCTGCGCGGACACCGTCGAACGGATCCCGTAGCTGTCCTGGATGACCTTCAGGTAGTGGCCGCCCTCGTTGTCCTGGAACGCCTGTGCCAGCCGCGGCCCGTCCCCGATCGCCAGCAGCGTGTACGGCGGCACCAGCGGCCGGTTGTCCACCAGGATCGCGTCACCGGCGGCCCGGATCGCCGACAGCGCGGTCAGCCGCTGCCCGTTCACGGACACCGCCTCCGCGCCCGCCAGCCACAGGCCGTTCACCGCGTACTGCAGGTCGTGGTCCTGGACCCGGCCCTTGTTGCCGAAGCCCTCCGCGTTCCGCGGATCGCTCACATTGCCGCCGCCACCGCTGCCGGACGCTTCCTCGATCACCAGCTTCACGCCCGGACCGGTTATCTCCCCGGTCCCGGCCTGCGCCGCCAGCCGGGCCAGCCCGCCGTCGTCCCCGGACTGCAGCGCCTGCGCCTGCGCGTCCTCGACCCTGTCGCGGTCCTGCTCGACCTGCCGCTGCAACGCGTCCGCCGCCTTGTTGGCGTCGTTCACCCGGCTCACCAGGGCGTCCCGCTCCTTCGCCAGGACCGGCGCCGCCTCCTGCGTGTTCACCGCCCCGACCGTCACCACCGTCGCCGCCAGCGCCAGCCCCAGGGCCAGCACCAGCCGACCCTTCGCCGTCGCCGGCAGCCGCGACCGGCCCTCCGCCCCGCGCGCCCGGGCCGCCTCCGCGTACCCGTCGTCCAGCGAGTGGTCCATCACCGTGGTCAGCAGGGACATCGATGCGTCCGGACGGCGGAATCGCCCGTCCGGGTCATTCGGCGTCGACGTTGCTGGCATGCGCCACATCGTTTCACGACCATGACGCGGCCCACGACCAGCCCCCGGGCCCGCAGGACGGTATCGGCACAGGATCGTGACAAACGCCCGGAGGGGACGGACCCGAAGGCCCGCCCCCACCAGAACATCTCCGCATTACCTCCCGGCACCGTCCACGACTGCGGCCCATTCGTCCAACAACCGCTCCGTCGCCTCGTCGTCCGGGCCCTCCGCCCACAGGTGCGTCACGGCCTCCGCCGGGTCCGGCAGCACCAGCGTCCACCGGCCGTCCGCCTCGACCACCCGCACCCCGTCCGTGGTGTCCAGCTTGCGGTTGCCCGCCGCCTCCACCACCGAGCGCATCACCATGCCCTTCGCGGCCCACGGCGTCGCGATGTCCCGCTTCTGGATGTGCGCCTGCGGGATCCGCGCATCGATCTGGCTCAGCGTCAGCTGCGTCCGCGCCACCAGACCCACCAGCCGCACGAACGCCGCCGCGCCGTCCAGCACCCCCGAGAACTCGGGCACCACGAAACCGCCGCGCCCGTCACCACCGAAGATCGTGCCGTCCGCCGCTGCGGCCTTCGCCAGATCGTCCGGCGTGGTCGTGGTCCAGATCACCTGGGTGCCGTGGTACGCCGCCACCTGCTCGGCGATCCGGGTCGTCGTCACCGGCAGCGCCACCTGCCCGGCCCGGCGCTCCGCCGCGACCAGGTCCAGCAGCACCAGCAGCGCCCGGTCGTCCTCGATCACCCTGCCCTGCTCGTCCACGAAGGACACCCGCTCGCCGACCGGGTCGAACCGCACCCCGAACGCGGCCCGCGAGGACGCCACCAGCTCACCCAGCCTGGCCAGCGCCGCCCGCCGCTCGTCCGCGCCCTCGGTCGGCCGCGCCTCGTCCAGGCCGCCGGCCACCGTCAGCGTCTCCACCCCGAGCCGGCCCAGGATGCTCGGCAGCACCAGCCCCGCACTGCCGTGCGCGGCATCCACCACCACCTTCAGCCCCGCCTCCCGCACCCCGCTGGTGTCGACCGCCCGCAGCAGGTTCGTCGCGTACGAGTCGAACACGCTCGCCGGGTGCAGCAGGTCGCCGATCTCGCCCGGGAACGCCCGCCGGAACTCCTGCCGGGCGTACACCCGGTCCAGCTTCCGCTGCCCGGCCTGCGACAGGTCCGCGCCGCGCTCGTCGAAGAACAGGATGTCCAGCGAGTCCGGCACTCCCGGCGTGGTCCGCAGGAAGATCCCGCCCGCACTCCCCCGCGCCGTCGCCTGCCGGGCCACCGGCATCGGCACGTTCTCCAAGTCCCGGACGTCGATCGCACTGGTCTGCAACGCCGAGATCATCGCCCGCTTCAACGCCCGCGCACCCCGCGAGTGATCACGCGCGATGGTGACGGTGGCCCCCTTCTTCAGCGTCGTCGCGTATGCCCCCGCCAGCCGCACCGCCAGCTCCGGCGTGATCTCCACGTTCAGGATCCCCGACACGCCCCGCACCCCGAACAGGTGCTCCTGGCCGCGGGACTCCCAGATCACCGAGGTGTTGACGAACGCGCCGGCCTCGATCGTCTTGAACGGATAGACCCGGACATTGCCCGCGATGATCGACTCCTCGCCGATCAGACACTCGTCACCGATCACCGCCCCCTCGTCGATCCGCGCCGCCTGCATCACGTCGGTGTTCTTCCCGACCACGCACCCGCGCAGATTCGACTGCGGCCCCACGTACACGTTGTCGTGCACCACCGCCTTGTGCAGGAACGCACCGCGCTTCACGACCACGTTCGAGCCCAGCACGGTGTGCTCACGCAGCTCCACGCCGGCCTCGACCTTGGCGTAGTCACCGATGTACAGCGGCCCCCGCAGCACTGCCTCCGGGTCCACCTCCGCACCTTCGGCCACCCACACGCCCGGCGAGATCTCGAACCCGTCCAGCTCGACCTGGACCTTCCCCTCCAGCACGTCCGCCTGTGCCTTCAGGTAGCTCTCGTGAGTGCCCACGTCCTCCCAGTAGCCCTCGGCGACATAGCCGAACACCGGCTTGCCCTCCTTGAGCAACCGCGGGAACACATCGCTCGACCAGTCGACCGACTCCCCCGCCGCCACGTAGTCGAAGACTTCCGGCTCCATCACGTAGATGCCGGTGTTCACGGTGTCCGAGAACACCTGCCCCCAGGTCGGCTTCTCCAGGAAGCGCTCGACCCTGCCCTCGTCGTCCGTGATGGTGATACCGAATTCCAACGGGTTCGGCACCCGGGTCAGGCACACCGTCACCAGTGCGCCCTTCTCCCGGTGAAAAGCAATCAGCTCGGAAAGATCAAAATCCGTCAGCGCGTCACCGGAGATCACCAGAAACGAATCGTCCCGCAACGCGTCCTCGGCGTTCTTGACGCTGCCGGCCGTCCCCAGTGGTGTTTCCTCGTTGGCATAGGTGAGGTGCATCCCCAGTTCCTCACCGTCGCCGAAGTAGTTCTTCACCAGCGACGCCAGGAACTGCACGGTCACCACGGTGTCATTGAGCCCGTGCCGCTTCAGCAACCGCAGCACGTGCTCCATGATCGGCCGATTGGCGACCGGCAACAGTGGCTTGGGCATGCTGGAAGTCATCGGGCGGAGTCGAGTGCCCTCCCCGCCCGCCATCACAACGGCTTTCATTACGGGTGCGTCCTCCTTCGCGGTGGTGAACCCCTGCGGGTCCATCAAACCGGTCCGACGCATGTCTACCCGGAAGAAATGATCCGACTCACCGTGGAGGCCGTGTGAAACGTCTCAGGCTGATCTCAAACAGCAGCCGGACGCTCCGCCTGCAGGATCTGCCGGGCCTGCACGGCATACAACGCGCCGGCCCACCAGTACAGCGTCGTCCCCCACCAGATGAACGCCCAACTCACCGCTTCCGCAACCTGGTGCACCCACCCGTCACCGACACCCAGCAGCAGAAGCGGAAACGCGTACATCAGATTGAACGTGGCAGCCTTCCCCAGAAAACTCACGTTCAACGGCCCGTAGCCCGCCCGGTTGAGCCGCAACAGCACCACCCCGACGAACGCCTCCCGGGCCACCAGCAACGCCGTCAGCCACCACGGCAGAATCTCCCGCCACGTCAGCCCCACCAGCGTCGACACGATGTACAGCCGGTCCGCCGCCGGATCCAGCAACTGCCCCAGCCGGCTGATCTGCCCCCACCGCCGAGCCAGCTTCCCGTCCAGATAATCGCTGACCCCACTCAGCATCAGAATGACGATCGCCCACCCGTCATTCTTCGGCCCCCCGAAGACCGGCCACAACACCAACCAGAGGAAGATCGGTACGCCCACCAGCCGAGCCATGCTCAGCAGATTGGGGATCGTAAAGATCCGGTCAGTCTGGACGCGCGTCTCCTGAACCTCCACTGTGCGGAGCCTCCTGTGGTACCAACGACAAAGTGTGCGGAATTGACCCTACAACAGAGAAGCCCCCTGACATCCCGTCAGGGGGCTTCTTCTGAATGATTGTTCGGCGGCGTCCTACTCTCCCACAGGGTCCCCCCTGCAGTACCATCGGCGCTGTGAGGCTTAGCTTCCGGGTTCGGAATGTAA
>NZ_JBICXW010000021.1:0-115559 GCF_043200475.1 Kitasatospora sp. NPDC048407
TACGTCATGCTCGACCGCACCGGCCGCGTCCAGCTCCCCGCCAAGTTCCTCGCCGCCCTCGGCATGGAACACCGGGTCGCCGCCGACCTCGCCGCCGACCACATCGCCCTGTACCCGGACGACACCGACCAGGACTAACCGCTGGGCGGCGCCGCCAGCAGGCGGCGCAGCGCGGTCGGGGTGTGGCCGAGGTGGTGGCGGGCGGTGCGGGTGAGGTGTGCCTGGTCGGCGTAGCCGAGGTCGGCGGCGAGGGTGCCGAGGCTGGTCTCGCCGGCCTCCAGGCGGTCGAGCGCGCGGGCCAGGCGGACCCGGTGACGGTAGTGGGTGACGGTGACGCCGAGCTCGCGCGGGAACGCCCGGCTCAGCCGGTACGGGGACGCGCCGAGCAGCTCGGCCAGTCCGAGCAGCGTGCCGGACGCCGGGTGGTCGGCGGCGATCGCCTCCCGGGCGGCCGCGACCAGCGCCCGGTCCTTCGCGGCGGCCGGCCGGCTGTCCGTGCAGGGCGCCGGCCCGGTCGCCGTCCGGGTGACGGCGTTCGCCAGCAGGGCGAGCAGCTGTTCGGTGACGGCGAAGTCGACGTCCCCCGAGCGGGCGGCGAGCAGTACCCGCCGGTGCGCGAGGTCGAGCGGCGGGTCTACGTAGAACGCGCCCGCGCGGGTCTCCCCCGCCGTTGCGTGCCAGAGCGTGGGGGTGACGCTGATCGCCGTGCAGTCGTCGCCGCCCGCCGGGTGCGCGAACGACTCCTCCTCGCCGGGGACGCCCAGGTAGCCGAGGCTCGGGTCGAGGTCGGCGCCCGTCCCGTCGGTCCGGCGCCGGAACCGGCCGCGCCGGACCAGCACCACCCGGTGCCCGCCGTGCACCTCGGGCGGCGACCACCCGGTGTGGTCGCTGCGGCAGGCGACGGCGCTGATGTCGAAGTCGGGCCCGGCCGCGACGGGTTGGAGGGAGAGCACTGCCGCACCGTACTCGCCGGTACTGACAACGACCGTCGCCCGCAAGGATCTTCAAGACTCGGACGGACGGGGTGGGCGAGGCTCGTCACCGGAGCCGCAGTGGCTTCGTCCCTTCCCCGAGGAGTCTCCCGATGTCCACCCTCACCAAGCTCGCCACCATCTCGATCGACTGCGCCGACCCGATGGCGCTCGCCGCCTTCTACCGCCACGCCACCGGCTGGGAACTCACCGACAACGGCCCGGAGTTCGCCGCCCTCTCGGCCGGCCCCGACGGTCCCGGACTGGCCTTCGTCCACGTCCCGGGCTACCACGCCCCGGAATGGCCCGAGGGCGCCAAGTACCTGCACCTCGACTTCACCGTCGCCGGCCTCGACCGCGCCGTCACCGAACTGCTCGAACTCGGCGCCGCCCGCCCCGAGTTCCAGCCCGGCGACGGCGAATGGGTGGTCCTCACCGACCCCGAGGGCCACCCGTTCTGCCTGGTCCCCGCCGCGAGCTGACCACCAACTCCGCTGCGAGGAGCACCCGTTCATGGCAACGATCCACCGCGAGACCCTGCTCGACACCGCCCCGGACACGGGCTGGGCCGCCCTCCGCGACTAGGCCTGTCCGGTCGAAGGGCTAACGGCAACCGTCGGCCCGCCCTCCGCGTGACGTGGGGGGCGGGCCGTCGGGCATCAGCGCTCCGGGTCCCACTCCACCAGCTGGTCGAAGACCCGGCGTTCGCCGCCGAGCTTCACACTCTCCAGCGGGAGGCGGCCGTAGAGCATGAGCGCCATGTCGCTCGCCGGGCCCTCGGCGGTGGCGGTGCCCGTGGCGTCCGCCGGGACGGGCACGAGCACGGCGCCGTCGGCGGAGACCTGGTTGCGCCAGGAGCGGCCCTCGGTGGCGTGGTAGTCGGCGGTGGCGGGCTCGTGCGGCCAGGCCTCCGTCGTGGTGCACACGGTGGAGAGGAACTCCTCCACCGTGTCGACCGCGACCTCGGCGGGCAGCGGCTCGGCCGCGCCGATGGTGAACTGCGCGTCCCAGGTGTGCACGGTGATCTCGTGCAGCTGGCGCCGGGCCACGGCACGACTGGTCAGCGGGGTCTGCGACTTGCCCCACCAGCCCCAGCAGACCCGGCCGGGGCCGGCCTCGCGCAGCGCGTCCAGCAGCAGCTCGGTGGACTCGGCGAGCCAGCCGACCAGTGCCTCGCGTTCCTCGGGCGCCGTCGCCTCGCCGAGCGGCGCCAGCTTCGCGGTGGCCGCCGGCCCGGCCGCGATCGTCGCGGCCCAGGCGCGGCGGCCCTCACCGATGTGCTGGACGAGGTCGCGCAGCGTCCACCCCGGGCAGGAGGGCACCGGCGCGTCGAGGGACGGCGCGGCGGCGATCGCGGCGCGGAAGGCCGCCGAGCGGTCGTCGATCAGGCGCAGCACATCGGCGAAGGCGGGACCGGCGAAGTCAGGATTGTTTTCCACGCGCGGTTGTCTATCACCCGTGCCGGCCCGCCGAACAGTGGTTTTCCCGGCGGCGCGGCCGTCACCAGCGCATCCGGACGTCCTCCGCCCACCCCAACAGGCCGTCCACCGCGACTCGTTGGCCGTCGTCGGTGCGGATGCTGCCGTTGTAGTGGCCGAAGCACTGGTCGGTGCGGTTGGCGAGCAGACCGGCCTCGGTGCGGACCCGCCGGTCATGGAAGGGCGTGAAGGTCAGCTCCACCTGGTCGCTGCCGGGGGTGCTGATCCGCCAGGGCGCGAGCAGGTCCGCCGGGTCGTACTGCCAGTCGAGTTCGGTGCCGATCTTGCTGAGCCGGCCGTCCACGCACAGCGCGTTCTCGGTGGAGCCCGTCCCCGCCGTCCACTGCCCGCCGAACTGAAGCCCGACCACATGCCCGTCCGTACGGCCGGACGCGGCGCCCCAGTTCCAGCCGAGCGAACGCGGCCAGCGGCCCCGCCCGTGGTCGAGCACACCCCAGGCGTCCTCGTCGAACGCGTACGTGCGCCCCCCGAGCCGCACGGTGCCGGTGGCCGGGCGGGCGGTGTGCTTCGAGGTGTACTGAAAGCGCTTCCCGTCCCAGGGAACGACCACCGACATCGTCTCGTGGCCGTCGGGCATCGCCACCAGCAGATCCACCTCGAGCGTCCGCAGATCGGCCGTGAGCGCCCGAGCCAACAGCCGCGTGCCGCCGGGTTCGTGGCGGATCGCCACCCGGACCTGGCGACGGCTGGGACGCTCCGGGCCGACCGTGAGATCCGCCCCGTACGGCCCGCCGGAACCCGCGATGCCCTCCGGCATGGCCGTGCGGCGCAGCGGCACACCGGGGGCGAGCGCGGTGCGTTCGTGGTCCTCCAGCACGCCGTGCTCGTCCCAGGCGAGGAAGTGGACGGCGTCCAGCGTGAGGAAGTCCAGGTCGCTGACGGTCAACGCGACCAGGTGCGTCGGCGTGGTCACACACCAGTACTCGAACCGCTTGGTCCGCCCCCACCCCCGCAGATTCCCCCGGTGCAGCGGGGTCCGCGACCAGCCCACCGCCCCGGGGTTGAGCTCCCCGCCGGGGAGGCACAGATCGACGGGTTCCTTGATCTCACGCTCATGGGTCACCATCCGCGCACCCTACTGCCGCGGTGAGAGCACGACCAGGGACGGACCCACCCAACTGGGGCAACCGCGCCCCGGGTTGCTCGGTGTCAGGCACTGAGCAGCCCGAGGGCGGACGTGCTGATGGCAGGGCCGCTCACGGGCGCCGCCGTCGCGGGGTTCAGGGGGCGGTTCGGGTCTTCGCACATGATGCGGCCCCCGAGCACCCCGTCCAGCAGGCCGGACTTGACGGCGTCGCACAGGTCGGCCCAGTGGTCCGGGTCGAGCACGAGCACGCGGTTCCGGTGGTCGTCGGCCACGGTCAGGACCACGCCATCCGTCGATTCGGCGATGAGCACGCCGGCTGGGACCAGGATGCCGTCCGGATCGGGCCGGATCGCCCGCCACACCAGGTCGCGGTGGGCGGGCGAGAAGTGCGGGACGGGAACGGGTAGGCGGCTCAACGCTGTGGCACCTCGGCTTCTTCTTCGGAGGGCGGGCGGACTTCGGACCACACGCCGTTGCGGCGCGGGACCTTGTCGTGGCCGTACGCGTCGCCGCTGGCGAGTACGCGGAGGACTGCCATCGTCATGTCAGTCGTCATCTCCGACGGGTCTATTCGGATCGTGACCTTGAGGCCCCCGCCCCTGACCGCCAGGGTGAGCGCGGGACGTCCGAACAACTTGTGCAGCGCGTCCGAGATCCACCTCGCGCGGTCACGGACACTCTTCGAGCGGCGGTCTTCGACACTCTTCGGGTCATGCGTCATCTGAGCAGCTTTCCGTTCAATCACGCCGCGCGGGTGTTCGCGGCCATCACGGGCCGGCGCGCGGCGGCGGGGCTCGCGCCAGGTGTGACCACCATGGTGTGAAGCCACCGGCGCCGGTCGGCTGCCCGCTCCTGCCATGTCGCCCCGTGCCCCTCAGCACGGACGGGCACCACGCGGACAGCCGACCGTTCCACAGCCGCCCACCCGGGAGCGAGCCGGGTGAGCGGCCCCATCGCTGCGCACCGGGAGTGGTCGGCGACGGGCACCCGGGCGACTCATCGGGTGGGCTGGTCGCCCGCCTCAGCTCCGTGGCGCGGGCGCTGGGGCGGGCTGTACAGGGGGCCGGGTCACAGGAGGCTCCGGCTCCGGCTTCATCGGCGGACGGCGGCGAGCCGCCCCGCGCGGGACGAACCCGAGGTCCGCCAGCGACCTGTCCGGCCACATGTGCCGGAACACCCGCCGGTAGACGTAGTAGGGACAGCGGATCTCACCGGCCTCCACCCGCCCGACGTAGCGCGCGTCGCACGACACCTGCTCGCCGATCTCCCGACCGGCCCTGCGAATCCTCGTGGCGAACTCCCTCGGCGAGAGGTCGCCTCGCAGCTCCCGCATCGCCAGGTTGGGAACAAGCGCGAGCCTGTAGGTATGCATGATGGTCACCGCCTGTCTCCGTCCTGTCGTCGGTGTGTAACCAGCATCGACAGGAACAGGTACGGTGAACAGGGTGGGACCCGTGACAGTGATGCACTGTCAGGAGCAGAGGAAGAGAAGCGAGTTGGCCAGACGGGCATTCGAGCGCAGCACCAGCACGCCCCAGCCCAACATGACCCAAGCCGGCTTCGGATGGCTCCTGGAGCACTTCCGCGCCAAGGCCGGCCTGAGCATCGCGGAGTTGTCGCGGAAGGTGAACTGTGACGCGTCACTCGTATCCCGCTTCGAGAAGGGCGAGCGCGTACCGAGCATCGACATGGTTGAGCGACTCAGCCAGCTGCTCGGCGCCGACCGCCTGTTGATCGACGCGTACCACCGGGTGAGCTGGTACCAGGAGGGAGAGATCCATCCCAAGTGGTTCCGGGTGTACGCCGGACGGGAACGCCTGGCGGTGGAAGTGCTGAAGTACTCGATTGCGCTGGTCCCAGGTCCGGGCCAGCACCGCGACTACGCGGAGGCCCTGTTCCGGCGCGGGGAAGTCGATCCCGACCCCGCCGTCATAGCGGAGAAGGTGGCGGCGCGACTGACCCGTCAAGAACGGTTCCTCGCCGATGACGGGCCACGCCTGGTGATGATCCTGGACGAGGCCGCGATCCGCAGGACAGTCGGCGGGCCACAGGTGATGCACCGGCAGCTCGCACATCTCCGGCACCTGATGCGCCGCCCGAACATTGTCGTTCAGATTGCTCCGCTCGAACTCGGAGAACGCACTCCGGCCGCTTCGTCGTTCACGCTCCTCACCATGTCGGACGGCGAGCGACACCTCTACTCGGAGAGCCTGAACAGCGGGCACTTCACCACCGATCCCAGGGAAATCAACCGCTTCTCACGGGCCTATGATCGGCTTCGCGGCAGTGCACTCTCCGTTGCCGACTCGGCCGCCCTGATCCGTAGCGTCATGGAAGGACTGGTCAATCCCATGCAGCGAACTGGCGCTCCATCGCTTCGACACCTCGCCTACTTCAAGAGCGCGTCATACAGCGACAGCAACGGCGGGGACTGCGTCCAACCCGCCATCAACCTGGCAGAGTCGCACGGCGTGGTTCTCGTCCGGGACAGCAAGGACCCGAACGGGCCCGTCCTCACGGTCTCCCCCACTGCCTGGGCTGCTTTCGCTGAAGCGGCGGGAAGCGGGAAGTTCGGAATCGCCTGACACCAACTTGTCGAACCCACACCGCAGTTGAGCCCCCGACAAGCTCGCCGGGGGCTTCGCTTTCCCGATGCGGCGATTGCGAGCAACTCCCGTGGCGCGCCCGGCCGTTGGCATCGGGGGCCTGGCGCCGGAAACCCGCTGCGCAGTCGATCAGCACGCCGGGAAGATCCCAGAAACAGCAAAGGGCCCCGCCCTGGTCTTCCCGGCCGACACCTGGTCGTCCTTCATCGACGCCGTCAGGACCGGCCACTTCGGCAACCTGTGACCGCCCGCGCGCCACGAAGCCCCGCAGCTCAGGATTCCGGGCGGCGGGGTTTGGGGTTTCCAGAGGCGTCGAGAAGCTCCGCCCAATCGCAAGGCCGCGACGCAGGGCAGTGACCTGCACCCGATCACGGCCTTGCGGACGGAGCGTACGCCTGTCGCGCTTCGCGCCTACTTCGTGGCACCCTCCGCGACGGCCGGCTCCGCAGGTACGGCCCTCAGCGTCGCCGCCTTGCGCATGCCCGGGATGGCGAGGGTGACCAGCGCAGCCAGCACGGCCGCCCCGGCGCCGATCAGGAACGCGGTCCGGAAGCCACCCTCCGACGGCAGCGTGCGCCCGTGGAAGTTGGTCGTCATGTGCGCCAGCACCACACCGATGACGGCGGACGACGTGGACGTACCGATCGACCGCATCAGCGCGTTGAGCCCGTTCGCGGCGGCGGTCTCCGAGGCCGGCACGGCCCCCATGATCAGCGCGGGCATGGCCGCGTACGCGAACGCGATGCCGCCGCTGATCAGGCAGGAGAACACCAGGACGCCCCAGGCGTGGCCCATCAGTCCGAGCGCGGCGAGGTAACCCGCGGTGATGATCACGGCGCCGACCAGCAGCGAGACCTTGGGCCCCTTGGCCCGCGAGAGCTTCGCGGAGATCGGCGACAGCAGCATCATCACCAGGCCGGCGGGCGCCATCCACAGGCCGGCGGCGACCATCGACTGGCCGAGGCCGTAGCCGGTGCTGGTGGGCAGCTGGAGCAGCTGCGGGGAGACCAGGCTCATCGCGTACATCGCGAAGCCGATCACCACGGAGGCGAGGTTGGTCATCAGCACCTGGCGGCGGGCGCTGGTGCGCAGGTCGACCAGCGGCTGTTCGGTGCGCAGTTCCCACCAGCCCCAGACGGGGAGCACGACGGCCGCGACGGCGAACATGCCGAGGGTGGTGCCGGACGCCCAGCCCCAGTCGCTGCCCTTGGAGACGGCGAGCAGCAGGGCGACCAGGCCGATGGCGAGGCCGATCGCGCCGACCACGTCGAAGCGTCCGCCGGAGCGCACCGGGGATTCGGGGACGAGCGCGACGACGGCGCCGGCGATCAGCACGCCGAGCGCGGCGGAGATCCAGAACAGGGCGTGCCAGCTGGCGTGCTGGGCGATGACGGCGGACAGCGGCAGGCCGAACGCGCCGCCGATGCCGAGCGAGGAGCTCATCAGCGCCATGGACGAGCCGAGCTTCTGCGGCGGCAGTTCGTCGCGCATGATGCTGATGCCGAGCGGGATGACGCCGGCGCCGATGCCCTGCAGGGCGCGGCCGATCACCATCGGCGCGAGCGCGTTGCTGAAGCCGCAGATCAGCGAGCCGATGACGAGCAGGGTGAGGCTGATCAGCAGCACCTTGCGCTTACCGTACATGTCGCCGAGTCGGCCGAGCACCGGGGTGGCGACGGCACCGGCCAGCAGGGTGGCGGTGATCGCCCAGGACGCGTTGGCGGCGGAGGTGTGGAGCAGGTCCGGCAGTTGGGGGATCAGCGGGACGACCAGGGTCTGCATCAGCGAGACCACGATGCCCGCGCCGGCGAGCACTCCGACGACGGGGCCGGTGCGTGCCTGACTCATGGGGTTCTTCTCATCTCTTCGGTTTCTCCGACTAGCTTCATATGCATGATGCACATCATGTGTACCATACACATAAGACCCTCGCGGGATATGCTGCCGAAAAGCGACGCACCGGACGGAGGAGCATGCCGCACACCAAGGAACTCGCCCTGATCGAGCGGGAAATGATGCTGCTCGCCCGCCACCAGGTGCTCGCCACCGCCCGCACCTCCGGCAGCCCCGAAAGCCTCGACCGCAGCGCGTACACCCTGCTCAGCCGGATCGAGACCGAGGGCCCGCTCACCATCGGCCAACTCGCCGAGGCGTTCGGGCTGGACACCTCCACCGTCAACCGGCAGACCGCCGCCATGCTGCGGGCCGGCCTGGTCGACCGGATCCCCGACCCGGACGGCGGGATGGCCCGCAAACTGCGCATCACCGAGGAGGGGCTGCGCCGCCTCCACCGCGACCGCGACTGGACCATCCGAGGGCTGGCCAAGGTGGTCGACGAGTGGACGACCGAGGACCTCGCCGGGTTCGCCGAGGTACTGGAGCGCTTCAACCGCGACATCGAGAAGATCCAGGGCCGCCCCTGGCCGCGCGACTGACGCTCCGGCCCTGTTCGTTCTGCCAGCCCGGCGTCAATTCGCGCCGCCGAACGCTCCCCCGACCGCGTTGCACCCGAGTGGGTGGCGAGCGCGGCACGGCCCGGGAACTGCCGGGTAAAACCTGTCACCCGACGCCCGGCAGCCACCACCGCCGAAACGGTCAGGCCCTACGATCACCCCCAGGAGCGGACACCCGGGGCCCCGGGTCGGACCGTGCGGGAAAGGGCGGACGAGGCGAAGTGGCCGAAACGGCGATCGATCTCAATGCGGACCTCGGCGAGGGCTTCGGCCGCTGGAGCCTCACCGACGACGAGGCCCTGCTGTCCGTGGTCACCAGCGCCAACGTCGCCTGCGGCTTCCACGCCGGTGACCCGTCCACCATGCGCCGGGTCTGCGCCCTGGCCGCCGAACGCGGGGTGCGGATCGGCGCCCAGGTCTCCTACCGCGACCTCGCCGGGTTCGGCCGCCGCGCGATGGACGTCCCGCCGGAGGAACTCGCCGACGAGATCGCGTACCAGATCGGCGCCCTCCAGGTGTTCGCCCGCGCCGCCGGCTCCCGGGTGTCGTACGTCAAGCCGCACGGCGCCCTCTACAACCGGGTCGTCCACGACAACGAGCAGGCGGAGGCGGTGGTTTCGGGCGTCCTGCGCTCCGGCGCGATCTGCGACGGCCCGCTGCCGCTGCTCGGCCTGCCCGGCTCCCGCCTGCTGGCCGTCGCCGAGGGCGTGGGCCTCCCCGTCGTCACCGAGGCGTTCGCCGACCGCGCCTACACCTGGGCCGGCACCCTCGTCCCGCGCCGCGACCCCGACGCCGTCGTCCACGACCCTGAGGCCGTCATCTCCCGCGCCGTCGGCATCGCCCGCGACGGCACCGTCACCGCCGTCGGCGGCGAGCCCATCGCCGTCCAGGCCCGCTCGCTCTGCGTCCACGGCGACACCCCCGGCGCCGCACAACTCGCCTGGCGGGTAAGGGGCGCGCTCGCCACGGCAGGCGTCCGGGTGGAGGCCTTCACCTGACGGCCCGGCGCCGCCGAGAAATTCTCGAATTCGCCGCGCCGCGCCCGCCCGAGAACACCCCTTCCCCGCCCTCCGCGACACCCGCACGCCCCTCCCGCCCCCACCCGCGACCGTGGCGGCGGGGCCCGCCGAACCCCCCTCCAGCGCCGCTTGCGAGCCTTCGCCACACCACCCCTGACCTGGTGTTTTCCCGGATTTCCCCTAGGGTTGGGGCACTGCCTGAGCACATCGGAGGGGACACCGTGACGCATGCGTACGACGCCAGTCAGATCGTGGTGCTGGAGGGCGTGGAGGCCGTCCGGAAACGGCCCGGAATGTACATCGGCTCGACCGGCGAACGGGGCCTTCACCACCTGCTGTACGAGGTGGCCGAGTCGGCCGTGGACGAAGTGCTACTCGGACGCGCCGGCCGGGTGGAGGTCGTCCTGCTGGCCGACGGAAGCGTGCGGGTCACCCACGACGGCACGTACGAACGCTCCCTCGACGCGCAGTTGACGGTCATGCAGACGATCAGCAGGTACCGGAGCGATCGCCGCGTGGTCAGCCGGTTCGACCTCGGCCTCTTCGTGGTCAACGCACTGTCCGACCGGCTGGTCGCGGAGGAGCGGCGCGACGGGGTGACGGCCCGCCAGGAGTACTCCCGCGGCAAGCCGATCACCCCGCCCCACCCGACCGAACCGGCGGACGGCACCGGCACGACGATCACCTTCCGGCCCGACCCGGAGATCTTCACGACAGCCGTCTTCGACCGCTCCACCGTGGCCGAGTACTTTCGCGAACTCGCCGCACTGAACCGCACCTTGGACCTGGTCCTGACCGACGAACGCGGCGACGCACCGCACACCGAACGCTTCCACGCCCCGGACGGCGCCCGGGAGTTCCTCGCCCACCTCGGCGCCGACCCGGCCGAGGCGATCGTCTTCGAACGCGAGGACGACCGCATGGGCGGGTCGATGGAGATCGCCCTCGCCCCGGCCGGCGACGGCGAACCACGGATCGCGCAGTTCGCCAACTCCCGTCGCACCCACGGCGGCACCCACCTGGAGGGCTTCCGCGACGCCGTGACGGCCGTACTCGGCGCCGACGCCCGGCTGACGGCGATCATCTCGGTGAAGCTGGACACACCCGAGTTCGAAGGCGCCTGCCGCGACGTCCTCGGCAACACCCCGGTCCGAACCTGCGTCGCCGAGGCCGTCCAGCACGCCCTGGAGACCTGGCGGGACCAACACCCGGAGCGGGCAGCCGCCTTGACCGCCCGCTGACGCCACCTGCCGGCGCCTCAGACCTCGACCCGGGCCACCCCCGGGTCGAGGTACCGCACCGTCACCGCCGCACTGTGCGCCGCCAGCAGCTCCTCCAACTCCTCTGCCGCCAGCACCAACTGCTCCCCGTCCGGCTGCAGCGTCTCCAGCATGAACACCGCGTCGACCGCGTGCTCCGTGACCCGGGTCCGGTGCGCGTCGCGGTGGTTCCAGTGGCGCGTGAGCACGCCCGCCGCATCCCGGTAGATCACCTCACCGGCCTTCGGTCGCTCCACCGTCTCCGGCTCCCCGAGCGGCGTGAACTCCTCGCTCCCGTCGGCGAATCCGATCACCACCTCGCCCTCCACCGCCGCCAGGTCGAACGCCCCCGCCGGCAGCCCGTGCCGGACGGACACCACGTTGTACGAGTCCACGGCGGGGTTGATCCGAGGCAGCACCCCCTGCTTGGCCATCCGCCGCCCCAGCGCATCCACACTCGGCCGAATCCGCCGCGGATTGGTCCCGAACGCCCGGTACGCGGCATGCCAGACGTCGATCCGCGCATCCCCCTCACCGGCCGGCTGCCAGTCGCCACCGGCGAGTTCACCCTCCAACCTCTCCAGCGCAGCGACGGTGCCGGGCCACGGCTCCGTCCCACGAATGCCGCGCGCGGTGATGAGCGCGATCCGAGCGCCGGGAAAGGCCTCGGCGACGGCGGGGTGCAGGTGCACAAGTGTCATGTGGTGGTGCTCCGTTCAGAGAGGTACCAGCAAATCAGACGGGGCCCGGCACGACCTGGCCGCCCTCGCCCTCGCCCTCGCCCTCCTCCTGCAAGAGTTCGACGACGATCTCGATACCGAGCGCGTAGGCCGGCGTGCCCGAGGTGATGAGCGCGGTCTCGGCGACTCCGATGAGGTCGGCGATTCCGGCGCCCGCGTGGAGTGCTCCCCGGGCGTGGATCCGGGCCGGTTCGGGTCGGCCGAGAGCCAGCAACTGCCCGAAGTGGACCAGCTGTTGCACACGACCGCCGAGTGGGCTCTCGGCCAGGACGATGTGGCGCAGGGTCGTGAACGCCTCCTCCGTCGTTAGCCGGCCGAAGGCCTGGGCCACCCGCAGACGGTCCTCCACTGCGCGCGGGACGGCTCCGAGCGTCGTGCGGTAACGAGCCCGCAGGGCTTCGGAACGTTCGGCGAAGGTGTGGTCGGTCATGACGAGACCCGTGCGATCGAGGCCCGGACAGCCTCCAGGGCGCCCGCGGGGAAGTCCACGGCCCCGCCGATCGCCGCCGCGGCGATCTCGGCCTGTGCGCTCTCCTCGATCGCCACCACAAGGTGGCCGGCCGCCACCGCGTCCGGGCCGAACACCAGCAGCCCGTGGTTGGCCAGCAGGACTGCGGCTGTCGTCGGCCGCCGTTCCAGGACCTCGGCAATACCCCGGACCGACACGTCCGACCCGCGCGGCCCCCAGGGCACCACCGGTACGTCCTCGGGCTGTCCGAAGCGCAGCATCGGTTCGGTGCGGCACGGCAGCGGCCGGTGGGCCACCGCGAAGGCCGTCGCGGCGGGCGAGTGGGTGTGGATGATCGCGCCCACCTGCGGACGAGCGCGGTAGACGACGCTGTGCATGGTGATGATCTCGGCGCTGACGGACCGCAGTTCTCCCTCCAGGACCTGCCCGTCGAGACCGACGGTCGCCAGCTGGTGGGGCTCCAGGTCGCGGACGAAGCCGGGGGTCAGCAGAAAGCGGTCGGCGTCGAGCCTGACGCTCAGGTTGGCGTGCCCGGAGTACGACATCACCCCCGCCACAAAGAGCTGTCGAGCAGCCTCAATGAGCTGGTGAGCCCGGTCCTTCACCTCTGCCGCGTGTGCCATCTCTCTCCCATCTCCCAATTCCCTTTCGGCGGTGGCCGGTTCGCCACCGCTGCACGTGCCGCCCACTCTGCGACTTGAACTAAGGTTCAAGTCAAGCGCCGGACCAGCGCGACGGCGGAGAGAGAGGATCGGCGGAGCATGCGCATGACGATCGGTCAACTTGCCGAGATCACCGATGTCCCCGCGTCGGCCATCCGGTTCTGGGAACGCCACGGCCTGCTGCCAGCACCCGAACGCCAGAGCGGGCAGCGACGCTATCCGCCACAGGCCGCAGAGCGAATCATGCTGCTGCGCAAGTTCCAGCAAGCCGGCCTGAGCCTGGCCGAGGTCAGAGAGTTCCAGCAGGACCAGCCGCGGCGGCAGGCGATGATCCGCGCCAAGGTCGCCGAGATCGAACAGCGCATGATCGATCTCGACCACGCCCACCAACTCCTGACCCATGCCCTCCAGTGCGGCCAGTCGGACATCGTCAGTTGCCCGACCTTCCGGGACCAGATGGCGACCTGGAGCCACTCCGACTGACGCCCGATCGACGGCACCCCGCTCGGCGACGCCGGAACGAGTCAGACGCCGGGCGGCGGCGTCAGGCCGAAGCGCGAGATGACGTCGGGCAGCCAGTCGGGCCGCCCGAACCGGAGCCCGTACTTGGCGGCGAGCGCCGGAATCGCATCCTCCGTCCCCGGCGGCCCGTCGGAGAACCCAAGGACTCACCGACCACGCGGCGGTCGAGCTCATGGTCACCCTGCCGGGAGCGGTCGGCACCAAGCCCTGACATCAGGGCTCACCAATGAACGCGCGCCCGCCGTCGGCCCGTTGGCTTGTCCCGGGGCGGTGCCTCCGGACGGCAACTGGCGTGTCGCGTACACGGTCGAGGATGATCGTGGGGCGGGTGCTCCCTGTGGAGACCGCCGCGACGTCTGTAGCAACCTGCGTCGCACACTGCCGAGCCCGATCGTTCCCGGTCCACGAGCCGGACTCGGAAACATCGGACCCGGACCGGACGGGGGTGGACGTGCCCAGCACCGAACTGAGCCACAGCTACGACATCGCGGCGCCGCCCGCCGCCGTGCTTGCCCATCTGGCGGATCCCGAGAACTACATCGGGCTCTCCCCTCTGCTCGTGGACGTGCGGGACGTGCAGCACGAGGACGGGGTCACGCACTACGTGGCCGTTGAACGCTTCCGGTTCCTCGGACTGATCCAGCACGACAACGTCATCCGGGTCACCCTGCGCACCGACGACGCCGGGCTGCCGGACGAGGCGACGGTCAGCGGCGAGGTGGTCAGCCCGGGTGGTGTGCGGATGGACTACCGCTTCGCCGTCACCGCCCGAGGCGCCGACGGCTCCCTGGTGCTCGATCGACTGCGGCTGCACGCCCCGTTCGGCCTGCTCCGCTACGCGGCCGGGAAGGCCGGAGCAGTGCAGGCCGAACGCGGCCGGGTGCTGGCCCGGCGACTGGGCGGCGGCAGCTGAACCGGGCGGAGCCGCAGACGTCACCGAGCGCACTGCGCTGCTTCGTCGCGTCGGGCCGGACGGCGGGTTGAGCACCCTCCCGCTGGACGTCCCGGACGTCCCGGACGTCCCGGACGTCCCGGACGTCCCGGACGTCCCGGACGTCCCGGGCGGGATGCGCGGCCGGCACCGGGAGCCGTCCGGTTGATCTGGTGCGGCCGAGTCGGCGTCAGCTAGCATCCCTCGTGACCGTGTTCAGTCATTTATGCGAGCTCATGGGGGCGGGTCGTGCGACCCAGAATCGGCATCACCGCGCGCTTACGCAGGTCGGTACAGAGCCACGCTGTCCACCAGGCATACGTCGAACAGGTCGCGCGCGCAGGCGGTGTACCGATCATCATCCCGTTCGGCGACGAGAAGCTGTGCGAGCCGATCCTGTCCGCGCTGGACGGTCTGCTGCTCACCGGCGGCGAGGACATCGATCCCGCCCACGCTGCCGGAACGCCCCGGCAGGAGGGGTACGACTACCACCCCGAGCGCGACGTGTTCGAGCTCCGGCTGGTCGAGTTGGCCCTCGACGCCGGGATGCCGACGCTCGGGATCTGCCGCGGCTGCCAGGTCCTCCATGTCGCGGCCGGGAACCGGCTGATCCCGCACATCCCCGACGAGACCGACGGCAGCGTCTCCCACCGGCTCTCGGTCTCCGAATCCTCGCGGCACCGGGTCGAGCTCGTCGCCGACGGTGAGGTGGCGCGGGCGTACGGGGAGCGCTCCCTGCTGGTCACCTCCTACCACCATCAAGGGCTGGCGATGCCCGAGCGGGCCGATCCGCGGTGGCGGGCGACCGCGCATTCCGACGACTCGCTCGTCGAGGCCATCGAGTTCACGGGCGACAGCTGGGTGGTGGGCGTGCTCTGGCATCCGGAGCTGCCCGCGGCACCGGACCCGGCCGGCGGTGCGGACCCGTTGATCTCCGCCTTCGTCTCCGCTGCGGGGCGCCGGAATGTTTGAGGTCCACCGGCTCGGCCCCGGGGATCTCGGGCTCATCCTCGATATGCAGGAACGCATCCGCGCGGGCCTGGCCGACCAGACGATCTTCCAGCCCAGTACGGAGGAGTTCATCTCCTACTGCCTCGCGGACGGCGGCCATTGCTACGGCGTCTCCCACGACGGCGAAACGGTCGCGTACCGGATGGTCTATTTTCCGCGTGATCGCGAGTTCAACCTCGCCAAGGACACCGCGCTCCCGGCCACCGAGTACGACCGGGTCGCGCACTGGGACACCATCGCCGTCCTGCCCGACTGGCGCGGACACCGACTGGCCCGGCTGCTGAACACCCGGGCCCTGGCCGATCTGGTGGCCACCGACGTCCGCCATCTCTTCGCCACCAGCTCACCGCGCAACCCGCACGGGATCCGTTCGCTGATCGAGACGGGCTTCCGGCCGATCCGGCTGGTGGAGAAGTTCGGCGGAAAACTCAGGTTCCTGTTCTACCGGTCCACTCCGGCCGGCTGGCCCGAGGCCGCCGGTCCGGCACAGGCCGTCGCGCTGGCGTCCACCACAGAGCTGGAACTCGCCTTCCAGGACGGGTGGATCGGCACCGGCATCACGATCGACGACTCCGGGCCCCGACTTGTCATGCAGAAGTGGTCTCTTCCCTCCAACGACGAAAGGTTCTTCTCGTGACCAAGGTCCTGATGGCCACAGTCACTTCAGGGCTCGAGGGTTCGGACTTCCTGAAGTCCGGAAACATCGTCCACGCACCGGAGTTGTCGCTCGCGTCGGACGAACGGGTGGTCGACTGCGCCATCCAGCACGGTGCCGATGCCCTGATCACACCTCGACGGCCCGATGACTCGGCACTGCGCCTGTGGTCGGAGTCCGTTCCCGGCCCCAAGTTCCTCTCCTATGTGATCGGCATACCGGGAGCGACCCGGCTGCCCGGCATCACCGAATTCCAGCAGAACGACACCGACTTGGACGCCCTGGCCACGGCTCTGCGACGCTGCGAGCAGCAGTTCGCCCTCGGCCGGCCTTCCGTCGGCGGCGATCCGCAGAACCGTGAGGTCGTCCTGATCGGCGCCGGGATCGTCAACCTGGTCACCGCGCTGGAGCTGACCGACAACGGCTACCACGTCACCGTGCTCGACAAGTCCCCGTCACCCGGAAGCAAGGACTGGCGGCAGTACGGCTGCACCCACGCGGGCGACGATGCCCGGATGTTCACCTTCACCGAGATGGACAGCTACAACAACCAGGACTTCCACGGCAGCGCCCCGTCCTGGTTCCGGGCACCGGTCACCGAGAACGGCTGGCTGGCCAAGAGCGGCTCCGCCCTGCCGAGTTCGGAACGGGCCTGGATCGAGGAGTTCCAGCGCGTTCCCGCCTGGCTCGCGCGGGCCTACAACGAGGACATCTTCGCCTTCACCGCGGAGGCCTTCCACGGCTGGAACCGGTTACGCGGCGACCACCCCGACCTCTTCGAGGACGCGGTGTTCGCCGAGGACATCCTGCGGCTCTACTCCGACCCGCGCGGGCTCGAGGCCGCGCTGGCCCGCCACCGCCGGATCGGCGCCGTGCGCCGCGAGTTGACGCCTGCCGAGGTCGCCCGTGACTTTCCCGGTCTGGCCCGGCCCGTCCAGGACGGGGAGCTGGCCGGTGGCCTGCTGGTACCCGGATTCACGGTGAACGTCCACAAGTTCGCCGGGAAGATCATCGCGCAGCTCGAAGCCCGGGGCGCCGTCTTCCACTGGGACACCCCGGTCCGCGGCGTACGGCGGGACGACGCCGGGAGGCTCACCGGATTCACCTGCGACCGACCCGTTCCCGAGACCGCACACGTCGTGGCCTCGCCGGGATTCGAGGGACAGGAATTGCTCGCCGGATCTCCGTGCGAGGGGCGGATCCACGGTGTGCTGGGCGGTTGGATCCGGATCAGCAACAAGGGCATCGACCTGACGCACTCGCTCAAGGTCGCCCGCAAGGGACACGTGACCGAGGACGCCAACGTCACGGTCGCCGTGGACAGCGACGGCCAGGAGATCCTGATCGTCGGCTCCGGCTACGGGTACGTCGGCACCACGACGGACGGCATCGACGAACGGCAGCTCGCGGCGATGCGGGAGGGCATCCGCGACACCATCGAGCGGCTGTTCCCCGACCGGGCCGAACTGCCTGAATCCTCCGACCCGGCCGAGAACTACGCTTTCAAGTTCTGCGTCCGCCCCTGGACCGCGACCTCACTGGGCCTCTACCACGCCGAAACCACGGTGAACGAGCGCCTGTTCATCATCAACGGCGGCCACAACACCGGCGGTTTCGCCCAGGCGCCCGCGATCGGCCGCGCCGTCCTCGCCTCGCTCCGCGGCGAGCCGCACCCGATGCACGCGCTCTACCACCCGGAACGCTTCACTGCCTTCATCGAGGGAGGAAACCACTGATGGGCAACCTCGATCCCGCCGACTGGCAGGAGTTCCGGGACCTCGGCAAGCGGATGATCGACGACATGGCCGACTACCTCGAGGGCGTCCGTGACCGCCCGGTCTGGCAGCCCGTCCCCGACAAGGTCCGCACGGCCCTCGACACCGAACTGCCGCGCAGCGGTACGCCGATGGCCACCGTGTACGAGGAGTTCTGCGAGTCGATCCTGCCGTATCCGCGCGGCAACATCCATCCGCGCTTCTGGGGCTGGGCCAACGGCTCCGGCGTGCCCATCGCCGCCTACGCCGATCTGCTCGCCTCCGTCATCAACTGCACGCTCGGTTCGGGCGAGAACGCGGCGATGCTGGTCGAGCGGCAGGTGATCGAATGGCTCAAGCAGGCCTTCGACTGGCCCGCCGAAGCCTCCGGGGTGCTGACCAGCGGCTGTTCGATGGGTCAGATCATCGCCCTCGCCGCCGCGCGCCAGGCCGGCGGGAGTTGGGACATCCGTCGCCACGGCAACCTCGGCGGTCCGCAGCTCACCGTCTACGGATCCGTCGAGACGCACCACTCGTTCGAGAAGGCGGCCGAACTCCTGGGAATCGGACGGGAGTTCTTCCGCCAGATTCCGGTCGACCGGGACTTCAGGATCGACCCGGCCGCGCTGCGCGACGCGATCCGGCGCGACCGCGAGGCGGGGTTCCATCCGCTGTGCGTGGTCGGAAACGTCGGCACCGTCAACACCGGTGCCATCGACCCCCTGGAAGAGTTGGTGGCCGTCACGCGCGAGGAGGGGCTCTGGCTCCATCTCGACGGCGCCTTCGGCGCGTTCGCCTATCTGCTGCCGACCCACCGACGGCTGCTGGCATGCCTGAACCAGGCGGACTCGCTCGTCTTCGATCTCCACAAGTGGCTCTATCTGCCGTTCGACGTCAGCTGCGTCCTGGTCAACCGGCCGGACGGCCTCGAAGCGGCCTTCAGCTCGAACGCGGACTACATCAGCCGGACCGACCGCGGCCCCGCGGCGTACGAAGTCGCGTTCTCCGACCGGAGCATCGAGCAGTCCAGGCGTTTCCGGGCACTGAAGGTCTGGTTCGCGCTCAGGACACACGGCCTCGACGCCTTTGCCGACGCGATCTCGGGCAACATCGCACAGATCTCCCACCTGACCCAACTGGCCGACGCCTCAAGCAGTCTGGAGGTCGTCTCCCGCAGCCTGCTGAACATCGCCTGCCTGCGCTACGTCTGGCCGGACGCCGAGGCGGACCAACTCGACCGGGTCAACCGGGAGATACTGTCACAGCTCCAGGTCGGTGGCTTGGCGATGCCCTCGCACACCGTCATCGACGGGAAGTTCGTCATCCGAGTCGCCAACAACAACCACAGGACGACAGTGGCCGACATCGAATTCCTGGTCGACCGGATCCAGGCGATCGGCGACCAGCTCACCGACCGTCCGCCGAAGGCCCCCGCAGGTGATTCCCGTTAAGGCACCCAACTACTCGATCGGCCTCCCGGCGGCACTGGCCGCGACCGCCCTGTGGGGATTCACCTTCCTCGGGCCCGCCGCCATCGCCCCGGTCAACATCTACTACCTGGTGGTGGGCAGGTACGCGGTCTTCGGCCTGATGTCGATGGCCGTCCTGGCGCTCAACCTCGGCAAGGCACGGAGGATGGGGGCGCGGAGCTTCCTGAAGGCCATGCACCTGGGCGTGGTCGGATACATCGGCTTCTACCTGCTGCTGTCCCTGTCCGCCACGATCGGCGGCGGAGTCCTCGCGTCCACCCTGACGGGCCTGATCCCCGCGATGGTCGCCCTGGCCTCCAACGTCTTCGAGAAGGTGCTGAGTTGGCGACGGCTCCTGCTGCCGACCCTCATCGTCTCCGGCGGTCTGCTCCTGGTCGACCGCGGCTCCGCGGCCGACCGGGCCGACGGCTCCGCGAACCACATCCTGATCGGGATCGCCCTCGGCTTCGCGGCCTGCCTGGCCTGGGCCTACTTCGTCATCGTCAACGGAATCATCCTCAAGCGCGCCAAGGTGCCCGTCGACAACGCGGTGTGGACCGCCAGCATCGGCCTCGGCGCGTTCTGCGGATCCACCCTCCTGATCCCGCTGGCCCGATCCGGCAGCGGCCCCTCGCCATTCGCCGACCCCGGCACCTTCTGGCCGTACCTGGGCTGGTGCGCCGCACTGGCGCTCCTCGGCTCCTGGTGCGCCACCTGGTTCTGGAGCGCGGCAACGAAACGCCTGCCCACGACGATCATGGGCCCGATCATCGGAATGGAGGCCGTCTTCGGCGTGGTGTTCAACCTCCTGTGGCAGCACCGCCTGCCCGGCTTCTACGAACTCACCGGCGCCCTGCTGGTCGTGACCGGCGTCTTCCTCTGCGCCTACCTGTTCAACCGCGCGGCGGCCGCACCACCACCTGTGCTCAGGGCGGCCGAGTCGCCTTGATCCTTCACGCCCGGCCGCCCGTCAACCGGCCGACCGGGACGTCGCTCTGTGGGTGCGTTTGGCCAGCAGGCCCGCGAGCAGCATGACGAGCAGGCTGATTCCGACGCCGCAGAACGTCCACAGCACCCGGTAGCCCTCGGCGGCGTAGTCGGAGGGCTGCGGGAGGTCCACCAGAACGAGAACGCCCGCGGCGATGGCCGCGCAGTAGAGCGCGTAGTTCCAGAAGCGAATCGCCGCGCCGTGCACCAGCAGTACGAGTGCGACCACTTCGAGTCCGCGTAGGACGGCGAAGAATCGCAGCCCGTGCTCGCTGGTGGGAATCAACAGCAGCAGCGCAGCCGCGACCGCGCCGATCAACGCGCCGGTCAGCCGCTGCGCAGAGACCAGCGTGGCCTGCTCCAGATTCGGCTTCATCGCGACCATGGCAGCGATCGGCATCCAGTAGCCGTGCGACAGGTCCAGCCCGAAGGCGAGCGCGACAGTGCCGGCGATGGCCAGGGCGCGGATCACCGCGAACATGATCAGCGGCCGGGTCAGTTTCCGGCGCGAGGTGTCGCCCGGGAGTTCCGTCACCGGCTGGGGCCTGTCCACGCGTCCCTGAATCAACCATCCGGCGAACGTGACGACGATCCACAACGCCGAGCCACCTGCCCAGGCAACCGTCTGGGCCCAGGTGTAGCTGGTGATGCGCGCGTGCTGATGGAAGCTGGAGGCGGCGCCGAGGGTGACGATGAACCAGAGGTTGAGGAGCATGGCGGTGACGAACCTTCGCGTCCCGTACGCGACCGCCAGGCCGGCCACGAGGGTGACCACGAAGGCCGCGAGCACCAGCCAGCCCCAGGCGTCCCCGCCGATGCCGAACCCGAGCGCGGTCACCCCCGCACCGAGCAGGGCGAAGACGGCGATGTGCGACACCCGGCTCCGGTAGCTGCCGCCCGGGTCGTCCAGCGCTGCGAACAACAGGCCGAAAACCGCGCTGAGCAAGTACTGCTCGTGCCCGATCGCCCAGAAGACGACCAGCGGCACCAGCGCGACATCGAGGAACATCACCGCCCGCGGCCAGTTCAGGCCCGCCGGGTTGAGTGCGAACACTTTCGAGAGCCCACTCGTGATCCTCCGGCGGGCCGGCTGTCCGGCTCGACTGCTGGTACCGGTCATGGACACCCTCTCTCTCGCGGCATTTCACCGTTCACGTCACTTCAGGCGCATTGTTCGATCCTCTCGGCGTTGCCGTGCGGCGGCCCGCCGGGCCGTCCGTGACGAGGGCCTGTTCACCCGGCGCTGTTACTCGTGCGCCCCCAGATGGTTCAACCCTGAGGCGGGTACGGACACTCAGGCGGCTTCCTCGGTGCGCTCGGGCAACAGCAGCACCGCGCCGATCAAGAAGCACACCGCGCCGATCAGTGTCTGCGTGTTCGCCCGGTCGAGGTTGTGAACCTGGCCGGTCACCGGGCTGACCCAGCCGGCCACGGCGGAGACTCCGAACGCGATGGAACCGATCAGATTGACCAGCGTGATCCACCAGGCCCAGGTTCGGGGGCGCCAGGCCAGCCACCCGTGGCAGGCCTCGTACCAGGCGAGCGCGCTGGCCACCAGGAAGCAGACCGAGCCGATCGCGTCGGGCCGCCACACATGCCGGTGTGCCGCCTGCGCGGAGAGGTTGTCGGCCATGGCGAGTGCGGTGCTGACGTTGAAGTAGACGGTCCCGAGAAGTTGGACCGCGGTGGCCCACCAGTCGATCCGGCCGGGCTGGACGACGAAGAAACGTCGGCGGCGAGGATTCTGCGCCGGTAACGAGGCGTCGACTGCCTCCCGGTAACAGAGGAACGAAGCCGTGGTGAAGAACAGCGAACCGACGAAGTAGGTGATCGCGTCGCCGCGCGACGACCCGAACGCATTGGCGTACCCCGGGATCGAGCCGACCGCGAACAGCAGCGACCCGACGGCGAACAGGACGGCGATCCACCATCCGCGCGCCGCGGGCGCCCACCACGTCGATCCGGCGGCCGGCTCCTGGTGCTTGCGGTGGCGCCGCGATCCCCGGCGGACGAGCACCCCGTTCGGGCCCACGTGCTCCACGAACGTCAGCGCGGCACCGCGGCCCCGACCCCGACCGGCCTTCTGTCCCCCGGTCATCACGACGACCTGCCCGTTCGCCTCATCGCTCTTCTCCCTCACCCTGACCCGGAACCGTGCGCCGCCGACGCTGCCCTCGTCTCCCTGGAGGAGCTGGCGACCCTGCTCCGTTCTCACCACGCGTGATCCCAATGGGTGTCACATCACGCCGTTCACCGCACATGCCCAGCGGGACACGCTCAGGATTCCCCGGCCGGACGCCCTGCGCATCCGCCACCGCCTCACCGAACTCCAGAAGGCGCTGGACGAATCCGACGACGGTCGGCGGCGAACGGCCCGTCGCAGGCCGAGTCATTCAGGCACTCCTGCTCAGCTGGTGGCTCGCAGTGCGTTGCGGTCCGGCTGCGGGAGCCACCAGTCGGCGACAGCAGCCTTCACCATCCCCGCGGCCAAGCGGGCACGAAGGCTGCAGGCCATGGGCGAACCCGAGCACGCCAACGCGAGCTGAGCCCGGAACACGAAGAAGGCCCCGACCACTGAGTCGGGGCCTTTCGTTTGCCCTGGCGGGCGAAGGCGGAGGATACGAGATTCGAACTCATGAGGGGTTCCACACCCCGGTCGCCATGCAGCGAGTTGCGAAGTCGCCTTCGAGCCGGGGCGCCACGCTCACCGCTCCCCGACATCACTCATTCGTGTTCAGCAGTCAGGATGACAAGAGCCCACTGAATGAATCGAGCCGGAGTCCTCACCTACGGCTTCACATCGAGACGCACGAGCGCGCCGATCTCGACGAGTTGGTCCGGCAGCGCCAAGTCGGAAACGCCCATGACCGTGCTGGTGGGGCGGTGCTCCCCGAAGTACTCGGCGTGGAGGCGTGCTGTCGTGTCGAAGTTCTCGCGCAGGTTCCGCACCAGAACCGTGGTCTCTACTATCTGGCTGCGCTCGGCCCCGAACTGCTTCAGTACCAGGTCCAGGTTCTCCAGCGTGGTGCGGACCTGCAGTTCGAAGTCGTCGGCACCCACGAAAGTGCCGTGACGGTCATGGGACAGCTGCCCCGACACATAAACCGTGTCACCGACCTGAGTGGCCTGGCTGTATCCGTACAACGATTCCCACGGCATGCCGAACCCGAATGCCTTCACCTGAGTACTCATGACTCACTCCCTTGATACAACTTGTGGGCCGCTGGCTGCGGATAGGTCCTTACGCGAAGAATTTACGGGTTCGTGTAAACGACGATTGTCCGGAAGTGCCTTCGAAGTGTTCTTCGTGCGCACAAAATTGGCTGCGTTGGGCCCCTTCGGTCGCTGGTGTGATGAGCGGAACCATCCGGACTGTTCCCGCCCGCACCCGGAAAAGCGCTTGCCGCGCCCGCGCCCGAGTGATCTGCTCGCCCGATGGACATCCGCCTGCGCACCGACCGACTGACCCTCCGTCGCCTCTCCCCCGCCGACCTCCCCGCCGTCACGGCGCTGTGCGGCGACCCGGAGGTGATGCGGCACCTGGAGGACGGCCGTCCGATGCCCGCAGCGCAGGTCGCCGAGGAGGTGCTCCCGGCGGTGCTCGACGAGTACGACCGACTGCCGGCCGGCCTCGGCTGCTGGGCGCTGGCCACCGGCACGGAGAGCTTCCTCGGCTGGGCGGCCCTGCGCCCGGCCCACTCGGTGGGGCTGGAGACCGGCCCGTCCGGCGGACTGGAGATCGGCTACCGCCTGCTGCCCGCCGCCTGGGGCCGGGGGTACGCGACGGAGGCAGCCGTCGCCCTGGTGCGCGCAGCGTTCACCGAGCTGAAGGCGGAACGGGTGGTGGGCACCACCATGGCGGTGAACTCCGCCTCCCGGCGGGTACTTGAGCGGGCCGGACTGCGCCACGTCCGCACCTTCTTCGAGGACTGGCCGGACCCGATCCCGGGCAGCGAGCACGGCGACGTGGTCTACGAGCTGACCCGCACCGACTGGGCGGCGAGCCACCCGGCCTGACCGGGCGGGCGTCAGGAGTCCAGGAACGCCAGGAAGTTCGGCCAGGCCTGCATGTGCGCAGCCTGGTTCGCGGCAGCGTCGCCCCCGAGGTCGATCGGCGAACCGACGACGGGGGCCACGGTGCTCCCGGTGGGCAGGTACGGGATGCCGGCGACCGCGTGTCCGGCACCGGCGTGGAGCACGGCCTGCCGGTTCGGCGCGGCGGCGGTCGGGGTGCCGAGTTGGAGCGCCCACCGGGGCGACGGCCAGAGCCGGTCGCGCTCGCCGGCAACGGCCAGGATGGACGCGGGGGTCCGGTCCAGCGCGATCGGGCCGGCCGGAACGGGCGCCCCGTTCAGCGTCCAGGCCGCCCCGTCCGGCAGCCCGGCGTTGACCTCGGCGGACGGCGCGTACACCATCACCCGCCGTACCAAGTCGGGCAGTTGGCCGGCCACCAGCAGCGCGAGCTCGCTGCCGCGCGAGTTGCCCTCCACCGTGATGTCGCGGCTGCCGGTCCGCTCGGCCAGCAGCCGGGCGGCGCCGACGGCGTACTCGACGGGGATGTTCTGCAGGGTGTCCGGCAGTCCGGGCAGGCCGAAGTAGGCAACGGCCAGCGCGGGGTGGCCGTGCGAGGCGAGCAGCGCGGCGGCGGCGACGCCCGAGTTGCCGCCCTCGGAGCCGCCGAGCAGCAGGACGGGGGATTTGGCGGGCGTTCCGGCGGGCGGCAGGTAGAGGGTGCCGGCCACGTGGTCGGTGGCGGGGTTCAGTTCGGTGCGGGTGACGCCGTCGGCGGTCCAGCGGCGGAGCACGGTGAATTCGCCGGTGGCTCCGTCGTCGGCGACGGCGGTGATCCGGACCGGGAGGGCGGCCGCGTCGTCGGCGGCGGGTGGCGGCGGGCTGAACACGGTGTTGGCGCTGCCGTTGGTCGGCAGCATCGACCAGAACAGGCCCATCCCGTCGGCATGGTGGTAGGAGCCCCTGATGGGCGCGTCGCCCTCGAGGTGGACCTCGCCCCGGCCGTCGGCAAGGTAGACGGCGGTGGACCGCCAGCCGATGCCGGCCTGGTCCTCGGCCTCCGCGGTGACGGTCACCACCTGGCCCGACGACATTCCGGCCACCACCAGCCGCACGGGCCGGTCCGCGAGCGCTCTCCGGTCGTCGAAGAGAATGGCCAGACGGTGCGTTCCCGTCCGCTTCGGCGTGCAGCCGGTCGAGCCGGTGAGCAGCAGCGCGGCCAGGGCGATGCCCAGGCTGCGGCGCGTTGTCCAGACCATCCGATCCCCCCGTGTTTCGGAGCATTCTGCCCCCGGCATGAGTCCCCATCAAATGCGCCGGCCTCGAACTCCGCTTCCGCACCCGGAGGTTGGGCACCACGACGGCCGCCCGCCCGTCCTCACCCTCTGAGCGTCGAACCCCTCCGGACACCCGGAGGAAAGGTCCGCGACACCTGGAGCCCCTATTGTCCGGGCCACACCGGTCCGAGCCCCCGAGCCGCCGCCGGGCCATCTCACGAGCGAACAGGACTGACGCCATGCTGAACCACCGATCGATATCCGCGGGGTTTGTCCGGTGATCGACTGGTTCCACGGGGCCGTGCTCGGTCTCGTACAGGGTCTGACCGAGTTCCTGCCGGTCTCCTCCAGCGCGCACCTGCGGGTGTTCTCGGCCCTCGCGGGCTGGGACGACCCGGGCGCGGCGTTCACGGCGGTGACGCAGTTGGGTACCGAGTCCGCGGTGCTGATCTACTTCCGCCGCGACATCGGCGCGATCATCAAGGCGTGGACGCTGTCGCTGTTCCGGGCCGAGTGGCGGCGGGACCAGAACGCGAAGCTCGGCTGGTACGTGATCGTCGGCACGCTGCCGATCGGCATCATCGGCAAGCTGTTCCAGGACACCATCGAGACCACGCTGCGCGACCTGCGGCTGATCGGCACCACGCTGATCGTGTTCGGTCTGATCCTCGCCGTCGCCGACCGCTCGCGCGCGGTCCGCAACGCCCGCCCGATCAGCTCGCTGACCTTCCCGCACGCGCTGATGTACGGCGCCGCGCAGTCGCTGGCGCTGATCCCGGGCGTCTCCCGCTCGGGCGGCACGATCAGCGCCGGTCTGTTCCTCGGCTACAGCCGCGAGGCCGCCGCCCGGTACTCGTTCCTGCTGGCCATCCCGGCGGTGCTGGCCTCCGGCACGCTCGAACTCTTCAAGATCGGCGAGGGCCCGGCACCTGCCTGGGGGCCGACCATTCTGGCCACCGTGATCGCCTTCGCGGTCGGCTACGCGGCGATCTCCTGGTTCCTGAAGTACATCTCGCACAACAGCTTCATGCCGTTCGTGATCTACCGCGTCCTGCTCGGCATCACCATCATCGGCCTGGTCACCGCGGGCGTCCTCGCCCCGGACGCGGGCGCGATGCACTGACCTGCCACCACCCCGGAAGGGGCGGGCCCCGGAACGACCGGGCGGCCCGCCCCTTTTTCGTGCGCGCTACTTGTCGTAGAGCATCCACCACTGGTGCAGTCGGCCGTCGGCCGGCTCGATGGTCACGGACTGGTCCTCCCCGTTGGCCTGAAGGACCATCTCCGGGTCCTCGTTGCTGGCGATGGTGCTGCGCTCCCGGTCGGTGTCGACCACCCACTTCTGGTACTCGTCGTCCGGGTCGCAGACCAGTTGGGTCACGGAGTGCCCGTCGCCGGCGTCCGCGATGCACTTCCCGTAGTGGCCGCCCTTGATGGTGTAGACGCCCAGGCCGTCGGACGTCTCGGCGACCTTGGTGAACGTCCAGTCCTGGTAGCCGAGTTCGGAGTCCCGGGTCAAGAAGGCGGCTCCGAGGTACTCGTCCAGGTTGGTGCCGTCGCTCGCGGCCTGGACGGACTTGCTGAACGACTCGCCCTCGGCCCTCGCCGGACCGCCTCCGAGGACGACGACGCCGGCGAGTGAGACCGCCGCCGCGAGGGTGGCGGCGGCCTTCCTGGTGATGTGCACTGCCTCTCCTTGTCCGAGCTGTTCGCGGACACCTGGGGCCCGGACCGGGCCCGTCCGCCCAGTCGCGAAGCTAGAGCGCGCACCACCGGTTCGCGCCCGCCACGATCCGCGTCGCCCTGATCGGCCACGGCAATTCACCTGAGCAGCGCACACTGCCCGCCCGACACGCCGCAGCCACCTGCATTGCTTGTGATTCGATCAGGTGTGCGATTTGATGCGGTGCCATGACACTCGCTTGGAAACTGGTCGTTGACAGCGCCGACGCCTCCGCCATCGCCGAGTTCTGGGCCGCCGCCCTCGAGTACGAGGTCGAGGACCCCACCGCGCTGATCGACTCCCTGCTCGCCGCCGGTCGCCTCCCCGCCGCCGCCGTGCTCGAACTCCCGGACGGCCGCAAGCAGTTCCGCGGCTTCTCCGCCGTCCGCCACCCCGACGACCCGCACGACCCCGTCAGCGGCATCGGCAAGGGCCGGCGCATCCTCTTCCAGGACGTCCCCGAAGCCAAGTCCACCAAGAACCGCCTCCACCTCGACATCCACTCCGACGGCCGACTCGAACCCACGGTCGAGCGCCTGGAGTCCCTCGGCGCCAAGCGCGTCAAGGAACACGACCAGGGCCCGGTCGGCCACTGGTGGATCATGCTCGACCCCGAGGGCAACGAGTTCTGCGTCGCCTGACGTCCCGTCACCCCGCCCCTGGTGCGGCCGGCCGGCACGGACGGGCATCCTCGCGCTGTGCGAAGATGCCCGCCATGACGACGACTTGAAGAGCGCCCGGCCGCCGCCCGTACTGGCTGAAGGTCCACCCCTGGGAGCCCCGCCGCGACGGGGACCGCTACCTGTGCGGTGACTGCGACGCCCCCGTCCGCTCGTACCTGTACCGGCTCCACCCGCCCGAGTCGTCCGGCTACGAGCGCTGCGTCCGGCTCGGCTGGTGTGCCGGTTGCCGGGTGTACTCCACCGCGCTGGTCTTCGTCCCGCGCGGGCGCGTGCTGACCGATGCGCTCGCCGGCCTTCCCGCCGAGGAGCGCGAACGGCTGCTCCGCAAGGAACACCTGCTGGTGGCCCACCTGGCCAGGCTGGATCGGACACAGAGTCCCTGACGGCCCGTCACAACCCCGGCCGCCCGTCCGCGAGGTGGTCGCCGAGCGGGGTGCGGTGGTAGAGGACGCGGCGGCCGAGGCGGGTGCGGTCGACCAGGGCGGTGTCGCGCAGGACGGCGAGGTGGCCGCCGACGGTGCCGACGGACTGGCCCATCAGGGTGGCGAGTTCGCTGGTGGTGGCGGGAATGTCGAGGTGGCGGAGGATCGCCGCGCGGCCGGCGCCGACCAGCCGGGCGAGGGCCTGGTCACCGGCGGCGGCGGGGCCGGGTACGCCCGTTCCGCGGGCGGGGTAGACCAGGGCGTGCGGGCGGCCGGGTGCATGGCACAGCCAGGAGCTGCTGCGGGAGCTGACCGGGACGAACAGCATCCCGTCCGGCCCGACCACCTGGTCCGGGCCGGGCCGGTCGCTGAACCGGATGGCGTCGGCGCCGACCCACGCGGTGCGTCGGCTCATCAGGTGCAGGGCGCGCGGCCAGCCGTGCGCGGCGAGCAGTCCGGCCCGGTGGGTGACGTCGCGCTGCAGGACGGCCCGGCGGGCCGGCCACTCGGCGGCGAGGTGGGTGTCCCAGACCGCGCGGAACAACTCGGCGGCCCGCGCGCCGTGTTGGCGTCCGGTGAGCCAGTCCAGGTGCCGGTCGCTCTCCCAGCTGTGCGCCAGCGACAGCCGCAGGCTCTCCCGTACCGCCTCGTCCGGCACCCGCGCCGCCTCGGCGAGTTCGGACTCCAGGGTGGTCTCCATCCCGCCGCCGGGCGGCACCACCAGATGCTCGGGAAGCCACTTCGTGGCCGAGATCAGCCCGACCAGCCCCCGCGCGTACGGGTCCGCCCGCAGCCGGGCGTGGAACTCGACGCGATGCCGGGCATGCCACTCCGGATGCCACGAATCCGCTGCGGGGCGGGCGAGTTGGACGATCGCGGCGAGCGTCTCGGCGAACGGCGACAGCGCGAACCGGGAACGTGACAGCGCCAGCGAGTCCAGTCGCAGCATCACCATGGCGAACGTCCGCCCCTTCCTCAGCTTTCGTCGGTCGCCGAAACGATAGAGGCCCGGCGGTGCGGCCTCGCACACTCTGCGGGTGCTTCCACCACTCCTTCACCACCCCGGTTTCCGCTGGTTCTTCGCCGGCCGCGCGATCTCCCTGCTCGGCAGCGCGATGGCGCCGGTGGCACTGGCGTTCGCGGTGCTCGACGGCTCCGGCCGAGCCACCGACCTGGGCGTCGTCCTCGCGCTGCGGACGCTCCCCCTGCTGGCGTTCCTGCTGCTGGGCGGCGCGATCGCCGACCGCCTCCCGCGCCGCACCGTCCTGCTCGCCACCCACCTCGGGGCCGGCCTCACCCAGGGCCTGGTTGCGGCACTGCTGCTGACCGGCCACTACGCGCTCGGCCCGATCGCCGCCCTCGAGTTCCTCAACGGCCTGCTCACCGCGTTCACCTCGCCCGCGCTGGTCGGCGTGCTGCCCGAACTCGTCCCGCGTGAGCAACTGCGGCCCGCGAACGCCCTGTTGGGCATCGCCGCCAACGGCAGCAAGGTACTCGGCCCGGCACTGGCCGGACTCCTCGTGGCGGGCGTGGGCGCCGGCTGGGCGGTGGCGGGCGACGCCCTCAGCTACCTGCCCGCCGCGCTCTGCCTCGCCCGCCTCCCGGCCGGCCGGATCCGCGCCCAACGGGCATCCCTGCTACCGGAGTTGCGCGAAGGCTGGACGGCCTTCCGGCGCACCCGCTGGATCTGGTGGACGACCTGGTCCTACTGCGCGACCAACCTGCTGCTCACCGGCCCGTGGCAGATCCTCGGCCCACAGCTCTCCGGCCCCGCCCTCTGGGGCACCCTGCTCGCCGCCCGCGGCACCGGCCTCCTGCTGGCGGGCGCCGCCCTCTACCGGCTCGCCCTCCCCCGCCTGCTCGCCGCCGGCCAACTCGCTGGCCTGACCCTCCCGTTGCCCCTCCTCGCCCTCGGCCTGCACGCCCCCACCCCCTGGCTCCTCGCCGCCGCCCTCACCGCCGGCCTCGGCAGCGCCCTCGCCACCACCGCCTGGGACACCTCACTCCAGGAACACCTCCCACCCGACCTCCTGTCCCGCGTCTCCTCCCACGCCGACGTCTTCTCCTACCTCGCCATCCCCCTCGGCCAGCTGGCCTGCGGCCCCCTCGCCACCCACTACAGCCCCCACCTGCTGGCCACCACAGCCGCCCTCACCCAGGCCACCCTGACCCTCCTCCCCCTCCTCTCCCCCCACGTCCGCACCCTCCCCCACCTCAAACCGGCCTGACCACAACCCCGAACCCCGCTCCGCAGTCCGGACAGGCTGAACTCCCGCTCGTACAACCGGGCTGGGGGCCGTCGAGTTGGTCCGTCTCGGCCGGTCGCACCGGCACCGCATGCGTCGTCCCGTCGTGGGCAGCCGCGATCTGCGCCAGGCGGGGCAACGCCGCCCAGCTCGCCGGGTACGCGGTGTCCAGCTGCGGGCACAGGTGGTCCATCAACTCCGGCCAGCGGGCGGCCGGGTCGGCGGCGAAGCGTTCGAGTAGCGCCGGTAGGTGGTCCGCCGGTCCGCAGGCGTCGGTGAGCAGTGACCAGTCCATCAGTGCGGCCGTGCGCGACGGCTACTTGTCGCGGCGGGAGGACCTGCGACGCACCGCGAAGGCGATCAGCGTGCCGAGCACCACGACCGCGGCGAGGCCGCCGAGGACGATCGTGGTGATGCTTTCGGTGTCCTTCTCGGACACGACGGGCGTGCCCGAGGCGGTGGCGGACACCGACGGCGCGGCAGAGGACGGCGCGGTGGCGGACGGCGCGGCGGAGTCGCTGGCAGCGGCCGAAGGCGTCGCGGCAGCGGGAAGCGGGGTGGCTCCGGCGGCGGCCGGGCGGAGGGCGAGGACGGGGGCCGGGTGTTCCGGCTTGCTGTCGCCCTGCGGGAGTTCGATCCACCGGTCGGTGTGACCGTCGGAGTAGTCGACCAGGGTCTTGAACACCACCGAAGTGGCGGCGGGGAGTTGACGGACCTTCACGGAGAACTCCGCGGCCGCGCCGGGCGCGAGGGCCGGCCCGGCGACCGTCCAGCCGTCGGCGGTGGGGGTGAATGCCCAGCCGTCGGGGGTCTTGACGGAGGTGATGTCGGCGGGGGCGAGCCCGGCGGGCAGCGTGACCTTGAGGCCGGTGATGCCCGCCGTGGAGGACTCGCCCTCGGCGGAGAAGGTGACGGTGGCATCGACGCTGAGCGCCTGCGCGGTCGAGGTGTTGACCTCGACGTGGGCGGCGGCGCCGCCGGCCGCCCCGAGGAGCATCCCTGCGGTGAGGAGGGCTGTCAGGGCGTGGCGCGGAGCTCGCGATCGCTGCATGGGCGTGACTCTACCGGTCGCGGGCCGTCAGACGGCCGCGAACGGCGGCATGGACCTCGGCTTCCTCGGCGGGGTCGGCGGCGAGTCGGCGCAGACGTTCGAGGACGCGGGCGTCACCGGTGGTGGTGACGTGGGTGGCGGCGAGTTCCCGGGTGGATTCCTCGCAGTCCCACAGGCATTCGACGGCCGGGCCCTCCCCGAAGTACGGGTCGGTGACGGCGAGTGCCTGGGCGGCCCGGCCGCGCAGTTCGGAGGAGGCCGCTTCGCCGTAGACGTGCCGCAGGGCTGGCACGGCCGCGGCGGCGCGCAGTCGGCCGATGCCGTCGACGAGGCTGCCGAGGGCGGTGCCGGTGACACCGTTCAGCGAGATCCATTGGTGGAGCGCGGCGACCACCAGCGGTGCGTCGCACGCTTCGCCGGCGTCGGCGAGGAGGCGGACGGCGGCCTGGCCGAGGGCGCTGTCGGCACTGCCGGTCGCCGGGTCGGCCCAGCGGCGGGCGTGCTTGAGCGCCTCGGGACCTCGCATCCGGCCGAGCAGTTCCAGCGAGGTGGCGACGATCCGGTGGTCCAGGTCGGCGGCGGCGGTCTCGATGTATTCGGCGGCGGCCGGGTCGCGTTGTTCGACCAGGTGCCGGAGGGCGGCGCAGCGGGCGCCGGCGGGGCCACCGGCGGCGGCCTCGTGCAGCAGTGCCGCGTCCTCGGGTCGGACGACGGCGGTGAGGCAGCGGGCGGCCGCGGCGGCGCGCCGGGCGAGGGCGCCGGGTTCGCGGCTTTCGCCCTGGTCGGCCCAGGCGAGGACGTCGGCGGTGGACCAACCGGGCGTGACGCCGGGGCGGTTGAGTTGCCGCTGCCACAGGTCGAAGGGGGACTGCTCGCTCGCGGTGGCGATCCGCGGGTGGTGGACGGCCCACAGCCGCCAGACCCGTGGCTCGTACGCGGCGCGGATGGCTTCGCGCAGTTCGGCGTCGCCCTCCGGACCGGCCGGGAAGCGGCGCAGGACGGCGGGAGCCAGGGCGAGCAGCGCCTCGTCGGTGTCGCGCAGGGCGAGTTCGTCGAGGGCCCAGGCCCAGTTGGTCCCGGTGGTGGTGTAGGCGCGCAGCAGGTCGAGGGCGTCGCGGCGGCCGTAACCGGCGAGGTGGCCGAGTACGGCCAGGGCGAGGCCGGTGCGGGCCTCGTCGGTGTCGGTGGCGTCCTCGGGGGAGGTGAGGTGGAGTTCGAGGCCGGTGAGGGGGGCCTCCAACTCCATGTAGAGCCGCGCGTAGTACAAGGAGCGGTTCTCGACCTGCCAGTCGGCGCGGGGGTCGTTGGTCACGCAGCTCTCGACGGCGGTGATCGCCTCGTCGCGGTCTGCGGCCAACGCATGCAGCTGCCCGTCCCCGCGGCCTCTCTGGAGGAGGCCGAGGAGGCTGGCGCTGGGCGCTATCACTGGCTCGAACATGAGGTCAGCATCCGTTGCGGCGGTCGTCAAGGCAACGGGATTTCCGTCGCCGGGGTCGGTTGGCACAGCTCAGGCGCCCGGGCGCCGGAATCACCGAAGGTTACCGGCTCGGGGGCCGATCCGCACACAGGGCAACGGATTTCCGCAGGTACGGCCAGTCCGAGCCGGTTCCGTCCGTACCGGATCGACCGGTTCCGGACGTCGGGTCCGCGCGCCGGGCGCGTGCCACACACTTGTCACGCGCCCGTCACGCACCGGCGGCTCAGATCGGCCGGGGGTCCCGGGGCGCGGGCAGTGCGTCGCGGATCCGTTCGCGCAGTTCGGCGACGGCCGGCAGGCCCTGGTGGCGTTCGGCGAGCCGGTCCATCTCGCGGAGCCGGTCCCAGGTGCGCTTGGAGGAGGTCTGGTCGATCCCGTCGAGGACGCTGTTCGCCTGCGTCACGGCCGCCTCGGGTTCGCCGGCGATCCAGTGCGCGGAGGCCAGCGTGATCCGGTCGAGCAGCGCGGAGCGTTCCCGGCCGGTCTTCTGCCGCAGCCGGACGGCCTCTTGCGCGTGGTGGACGGCCAACGGGACGGCGCCGGCGTCGTGTTCGGCGAGGGTGCGGTGAACGAGCGCCTGCATGCCGTGCATTTCGGCCTCGTCGAACAGCTGCATCCAGCCGGGGGCGGGCCGGTCGGCCTCCTGGACGAAGAGGTGTTCGGCCTCGCCGAGGGTCCGGCGGGTGGCGTCGGAGCGGCCGAGCGAGGCGTGCGCCCAGGCTTCGACGGTGCACAGCATGGCGCGGGTGCGGGGCAGTGCGCCGTCGGCGGGGCGGGTGCCGGCCCGGGCGAGCTGCATGAGTTCGAGTGCCTCGTCGGCGCGGCCGAGGTGGAGCATCTGGCGGGCGGCGCGGGAGACGGCCTCGGCGGCCCGGGGTCGGTCTTCGGCCTCCCGGGCGGCCTGGGCGGCGATCACGAAGTAGCGCTGGGCGGTGGGTTCGAGTCCGACGTCGTGGGACATCCAGCCGGCCAGTACGGCGAGGTTGGCGGCGACCGTCCAGAGCCGGCGTTCCAGGGCGGCGGGGTGGCCGTGGGTGAGCAGGCCGCCGACTTCGTTGAGCTGGCCGACCACGGCCTTGCGCTGGAGTCCGCCGCCGCGGGAGGCGTCCCAGGCGCGGAACACCTCGACCGAGCGTTCGAGGGCGGTGACTTCCTCCTCGCCGACCGGGCCGGCTTCGTAGACGTCGGCCACGGGGCCGGGGCCCCGGGTGCGGGGGCCGCTGGCGGCTTCGGCGGCCGCGCCGCCGGTGAGCCAGTCGTGCAGGTTGTCGGCGATGACCGCGCCCGCCGCGAGGGCCGCGGAGGCGCCGACCAGTCCGCGTCTGTTCAGCATGAGGTCCATTCCCGTGAACTCGGTGAGGACCGCGGCCGTCCGATCCGGTGCCCCGGGTTCCGTCGGCGGTGGTGCCGTGCTGCCGGACCTGGCGGATCGGTGCCGTTCGAGACCTAAGTCCTCAGTGGTGACGACACGGCCGAGCCGCTCGGTGAACACCGCCGCCAGCACCCTCGGCACCGGGTCGCGCGGGATTTCGCCCTGCTCGATCCAGCGCCGGACCCGGGAGGTGTCGGTGGACAGCTGCTGCTCGCCCAGTGCGGCACCCCGCCGGTTGACCAACCGTGCCAGTTCGCCCTTCGACCAGCCGGTCAGTGCGAAGTGGTCGGCCAGTCTGCTGTTCGGCCCCCTGCTCAAATGAGCCCCCAGGTTCATCGGCTGGCTCACGACCCTAGTGGCTCTGTCACATGCCAAGCGACCATTCGCCAGGGTTCGCCAGGGTCCGCTATGTGGCGTGCCAGTGCCGATCGGGTGTCAGGTAGGTATGCGCCACCCCGACTTCGCGTCGGAACGGCCCCCGACCGGCCCGGATGTCGACCCGACGGCCAGTCAGGAGCCGGTCCCAGCCGCGTGGTTCAGGGGGTGGCGCAACCGGGTGGCGCGGGGGCACCGGGCATGGCACGGACGGTCGGAGCGGACGCATTTCCCCAGGGTGCGGCCGGTTCGCCGGGTCCGGCTCCGTGCCCGGCGCCCGCTCCCCACCCGGCGGCCCGACCCCAGTCGTGTCCGGGCCCCGTGAAGCTTTGCCGCCGGTCAAGGAAGGACCCTCACCCGCCCATGTACTCCACAGCCAGCACCGGTACTCGACCGACCGCCCCGATCGGGGTGGACGGCGCGGCCGCGCGCCCGCCACGCTCCGGTCTGCGCCCCCCGACCGCCGGTGCGGGCCGTCCCGTGCCGCGCACCGTGGAGCTGCGCGACCCGCGCGGGCGCACCACCCTGGTGACCCGTCCGATGCCGGAGCAGACGGGCCGGATCGGCCGTCCGATGCCCGGGCGGGGCGTCGAGGCGTTCGTGGACCGGGTGGATCCGGCCGCGCTGCAGACCCCGGCGGTGCGTGCGGTGCTCGCCAACGTCGCGCGGATATGTCCCGCGTTCCTGCCCCGGCAGGTGCTGCGGGAGGGCAGCCGGCACATCCTGGTCGCGGGCACCATCGGCCGGGCCCCGGTGGTGGCCAAGTGCCTGGCGCCGGGGGCGCTGCGCGGCCCGCAGGCGGCACAGCTGATGGACCGGTTCCACCACGAGGTGGCGGTGTACCGGGCGTTCGTGCGACACCGCCCGCCGGTCCGGCTGCCGCGCCTGGTGGCGGCCGACCACGACCGCTGCGTACTGGTGCTGGAGCGGGTCCCGGGCCGTCCGGCGGCCCGCGAGCGGCACCCGGCGAACGCGCCGACGCCGGGCGAGGTGCGCGCGGTGCTCGGCGCGGTACGCACGCTGAACCTGTGGCGGCCGCCGACGGACGTGTTCGACCAGCCGCTGGACTACCAGACGGAGATCGCCCGCTTCCACTCGCTCGGCCTGCTGACCGACCGCGACGCGGGCGACCTGCGCGGCCTGCTGCACGGGCTGTCCTCCGTCCCGCGCCAGCTCTGCCACGGCGACGCGCTGCTGGGCAACGTGCTGCTGGCCCCGTCCGGCCCGGTCCTGCTCGACTGGGAACAGGCCGGCTGGTACCTGCCGGGCTACGACCTGGCGGTGCTGTGGAGCGTCCTGTCGGGCGACACCGCGGCCCGCCGCCAGATCAGCCAACTCGCCCAGTCCGGCGGCACGTTGGCCCGGGACGCGTTCCTGGTCAACCTGACGCTGGTACTGATGCGGGAGCTCCGGATGCACGACCTCCCGGGCGCGGGCGAGGAGCAGCGGATCATGATCCGCCGGCTCTACGACGACGCGTCCCTGGCCCGCCGCGCGGTCCGCGCGGCGGTCGGCACCCGCTAAGCCGTCCCCAACAGGGCTTCGCCGAGGGCGTCCAGGACGGCGTCCTCGGCGGGCAGTTGGGTGCGCAGGCCGAGGGTGTCGCGCAGGTGGCGCTCCAGCGGGTGGCGGCGGTCGAGGCCGGCGCAGCCGGTGAGGGCGAGTGCCTGCTGGACGGTGTCGGCGGCGGTGCGGGCCGCCAGCAGCTGGACGGCGGGGGCGCGCCCGGCGGCGGCCGGGTCGGCGTCGATGCGGGTGGCGAGGCCGTGCACGAGTTCCTCGGCGCCGGTGAGCCGGGCGTCGAGTTCGCCGATCGGGCGGCGGTGGGCGGCGCTGCCGCGCAGGTGTCCGGCGGACCAGTCGAGGGCGGCCCGGGCGGTGCCCAGCAGGACGGCGGCGAGGGCGAGTTGACGCCGGGCGGCGGCCAGCGGGTGGCCGGCCGGGGCGGGGGTGCGGGGCAGCAGGACGGCGTCGGTGCCGACCCGGGCGCCGTCCAGCAGGACGTCGTGGCCGGCGGCGGCGCGCAGGCCGAGTTGGTCGGCGGCGGGGTCTATCTCGAGTCCGGGGCTGTCGGCGCGGATCAGGAACAGGCCGGTGCGGGGCCGCTGTTCCTCGGTGCGGGCTTCGACGGCGAGCCAGGCGAGCGCTTCGGCGCCGGGACACTGCGCGGCGCGGCCGCTGAGTCGCCAGGCGTCGCCGTGCCAGTGGGCGGTGACGGCGGGCGGCCGGCCGGGGGCGGCGCGCAGGGTGCCGACCAGGGCGGGGCCGCGGCGGGATTCGGTGAGCAGTCGCCGGTAGAGCGCGGCGGGCCAGGGCGCGCCGGCGGCCTGTTCGGCGTGGTGCAGCAGGGTGTGCGCGGTGAGCAGCGCGACGGACGCGTCGCCTCGGCCGAGCCGGGCCAACACCCGTACGGTGTCGGCGAGTCCGGCGCCGGGTCCGCCGTAGCGGTGGCCGACGGTCAGGGTGAGCAGCCCGGCTTCGTGGACGGCTTCGATGCCCTGGTACGGGAAGGTGCCGTCGCGGTCGTGTTCGGCGGCGCGGGCGGCGAGCAGGTCGACCACCCGGGGCAGCCGGCCGAGGACCCGTTCGAGGGCGGTCTCGTCCCGGCTGTTCGCAGAATCGGTTCCGCGTGCGGCGTCGGTCGGGCTTCCGGCGGCGACGGCGGGGGTGTGCGCGGGGGTGCGGGGCATGGCGGCGGTCCTCCGGGCGGGCGTGGTCGGTCGGGCGGTCCTGGACTCGGGAAGGGTCAGGACGCCGGACAGGCCGCGCCGGCGGTGCGCCGGAGGTCCACGTGCAGGCGGCGGGTGAGCAGCAGTGGCCGGGGCATCGCGCGCCTAGTCCTGCTGGAACATCTCCGCCGGAAGCGGCTTCAGGAGCTGGTAGAGGTCGTCCGAAATCGGCCGGTCCCAGGAGGCGATGGTGACCTGGACGTCGTCGCTGCGCCCGAACTGGGAGCAGTACAGGCGCCCTTCGCTGACCTTGACCTTCCGGACGATCAGCAGGTCGTCGCCGAGCATGACCGGGAAGTCCTCGGCGGAGACGAAGTCCACCGGCTCGTCGTTCTCCAGGGCGGCGAGCAGCTGCCGGACCTCGAAGGGCACGCCGTCCTCGCTCTCGCGGGCGGGTGACCCCTGCGGGACGTTGCCGATCAGCATCGCGGGGCCGCGGCCACCGAGCAGGTCGTAGCGCAGGAAAATGCCTTGGCAGGATCCGTCCGGACCGGCCATGATCATGGCCCCGAACAGGCCGGGCCAGTCGCCCGGGTCCATCGCCAGGACGTCGAAGTCCGGGCCGGCGGGCTGTCCGGAGCGACGGCGGAGAAATGACATGGGCCCATCGTACGTGCCCGGTGGGCGGGGGCAGGTGAGTGGGTCCGCGATCAGGCCGGGATCTACGCTCAGGGACCAATGTTGACTCTGAGCAACCGTCCGGGCTACGTTCGGTTCAGCACGACGGCCGCCCCGGGCGAGATCCACAGGGTGCGGCTTGTCGCAGCGTGCCTTGCGCGCATTCCCTCACTGCGCACGCGGTCGTGTGAACGTCAGTCGTGTGAACTCACAAGCACCATTTGCTGATTCAATCGGTCTTCCAACTCTTCGCCGCCGCGGAGAGCCTGCGCGACGCGGCAAGCGTCGGAGCGGTGGACGGGCCGGAGGAAGCGGCACACAAGAGCCATAGGAAACACCGAGCCAGGTCCGCGGGGGCCCTCCCGCCGTCGCGTTCGCGGACCTTGCCCGGATCACCGCCGCGTGGGGGCGTGCGGAATCCGGGTTTTGGCCCTGCCGGGGAGTAGCTCTTCCCGGTCGGGCTCGCTCCCGTCGCGACGGCTGCCGCACTCTGTGCGGTTCTGGGTGGGAGGGCCCGTCATCGGCGCCGGTGACGGGCAGCACAAGCGGGCGCCGTGCCAGACCGCGTGGGGGCGGTCGGCACGGCGTCTGCCTGCTCTTACTCTCTGGCAGGCTTGTCGGACAGTCAACAAGTTTCGGCCCATCAGAACTCTTTTGTAACCTCGGAGTATGCCCGCTCGTCACCTTCGCGAGCGGTTTCGACGGGTGCGGATCAGGGCAGTCCGGGCGTACCGGTCACCTTCGAAACGGCCGAAATCCGCCCGCGTGCGGCCGAATTCGACACCGGGGGGGCCGAATTCGGCCCGGTGGGTGCCGAGTTCGGCCACCGCGCGGGGTGCCGGCGCCCTCGTCAGCCGTGGTCAGCCCTGGGTCTGCCGGTTGGGGTCGAATTCGCCGTCCCGCGCGCCGAGGACGAAGGCCCGCCATTCGGCGGGGGTGAAGATCAGCGCCGGGCCGTCCGGCTCCGCGCCGTTGCGCATCGCGATGTAGCCGTCGACGAAGGCGATCTGCACACCGTTCGGGTCGTCGTTCGCGGACTGCCACTCGGCTCCGCTCACATCCAGCTCGATCTTGCGCCGGTCCGCCGCCTGTGCCGCCATGGTGGTGCTCCCTCCGCTGCCGTACCGGCCCTTGCCGATCTGTGCCGACAGCCGACCCGTGTCGGTCTCTGTCGGTGTTCGAGCGGCCAGCCTAGCCATCGCGGGCGGCGGGTTCGGCGGATCGCGCCGGGTCTGCCCCGCGGGTGGTCGAGATGGTCCGATCCGGCCGTGTCCGGCCGACACCTGTGCTAAAGGCAGGCCACGGGGGCCCGTTCGAGGTAGGGATGGGTGGCGATCAGTCAGCCACACACCGGGGAGCAGCCGATGGACCAGCGGGACGGCAGCCGCGCCGACGTCATCCCGATCACCACCGCGCCGTCCGCCCCGGCGGCGGGCACCGCGACCGGCACGCTGCCCGCCCCGACGCCCACGGTGCCGCGGCCGTCGCGGCCGGCCGGGCACGGGCGGGTCGGCGTGGTGCTGGTCTCGCACAGCCACGAGGTGGCGGACGCGGTGCGGGCGCTGGCCCTGGCGGTGGCGGAGTCGGGCGATCCGGCGCCGGTGGTGGCGACCGGCGGCTCGATCGCGGACGGTCTGGGCACCAGCGCGGTGCTGGTGGCGACGGCGGCCCGGCGGGTCGACCAGGGCCACGGCGTGGTGGTGCTGTGCGACCTGGAGAGCGCGGTCGACACGGTGCTGGCGCTGCTGAGCGAGGCCGACGAGCACCTCCTGCCGTTCCCGGTGCGGTTCGCGGACGCGCCGTTCGTGGAGGGCGCGGTGGCGGCGGTGGCGACCGCGACGGCCGGCGGCGATCTGGCGGCGGTGCTGAACGCGGCGGAGGAGGCCGGGCGGCGCCCGAAGCGCTGAAACCCGCCGTGCGGCTGCCCGTTCTCGGCCGGTCGTCGTACGGGATTGTGGCCGATGGGACGGTTTGGGTGCGACTGACCGGGTTTTCGGCCCGGTGGGCCCGGACGCGCGGCTAGAGTCGGCGCATCGGCCCGGTGGGGGGATCCCCGGGGCCCGGCGGAGGGGTGGTGTGCGGCGATGCGAGTGGTGATCACCGGCGGGGCCGGGTTCATCGGGGCCAATCTGGCCCGGGAGTTGACGGCCCGTCCGGAGGTGTCGGAGGTCCGGGTGGTGGACGACCTGTCCACCGGCAGCAAGGCCAACCTGGCGGGGGTGGACGTCACGCTGTTCGAGGGCACCATCCTCGATCCGGCGCTGCTGGACGCGGCGTTCACGGGGGCGGACGCGGTGGTGCACCTGGCGGCGCTGCCCTCGGTGCCGCGCTCGGTGGCGGCGCCGCTGGCCAGCCACCACGCCAATGCCACCGGCACGCTGGAGGTGCTGGAGGCGGCCCGCCGGGCCGGCGGGCTGTACGTGGCGGCGGCGTCCTCGTCCTCGGTGTACGGCGCCAACCGCGAGTTGCCCAAGCGCGAGTCGATGCGCACCGCGCCGATGAGCCCCTACGCGGTCTCCAAGCTCGCCACCGAGGCGTATCTCGGGGCCTACCACCACTGCTACGGCCTGGGCGTGCTCCCGCTGCGTTTCTTCAACGTCTTCGGCCCGCTCCAGCCCGCCGGCCACGCGTACGCCGCCGTCGTCCCGGCCTTCCTCGACGCGGCGCTGCACGGCCGGCCGGTGACGGTCCATGGGGACGGTCTGCAGAGCCGCGACTTCACCTATGTCGGCACGGTCGCGCAGGTGCTCGCCGAGGCGGTGCTGCGCCGGGTGGTCAGCGCCGATCCGGTCAACCTGGCGTTCGGCACCCGCACCACCCTGCTGGAGCTGATCGCCCTGCTCGGTGAGGCGCTGGGCGAGCCGGTCGCCGCCGAGCACGTCGATCCCCGGCCGGGGGACGTCCGGGATTCCCAGGCCGACAACTCCCGCCTGCGCGAGCTGTTCCCCGACATACGGCCCGTCCCGCTGTCGGAGGGCCTGCACCGCACCGCGGCCTGGTTCCGGACGCCCTGAGCCGCCGCCCGGCGCGAACTGCCGCCCCGGGGTGCGCCGTTGCGCGCTCCGGGGGCACGGCGGTCAGCCGGTCAGGCTTCGCCCAGTTCGAAGTACGCCGTGCTGTTTCCGGCCAGCGCCAGCTCGATCCGTTTGCGTGCGGACGCGTCCAGCTCGGGCAGCGCGTCCGGGTGGAACCAGCCGACCTCGAGCGATTCGTCGTCGTTCACCCGCGCCTCCCCCGCCAACGGGCGGCAGCGGAAGGTCAGTTCCAGGTACTGGGCGTGGTCCCCGTTCGGGTACTCGATCACCGGCGAGACGGTCACCGAGGTCAGCGCCTCCGGCAGCACCGTCACACCCGTCTCCTCCAGACACTCCCGCACCGCCGCGTCCGCGGGCTGCTCCCCCGGATCGACGATCCCCCCGACCAGCGACCACTCCCCGTTGTCCGCCCGCCGCCCGAGCAGCACCCGCCCGTCCTCGTCCACCGGCACCACACCGACACCGGACAGCCACAGCGGCCGGTGGCCCACCAGTTCGCGCAGCTCGGCCAGAAACACAGGAATTCCCATGCCCAGGAGCCTAACCGGCGCCGATCAGGGCATCGGCCGGGCCGGGGCGCCGATCACGGTGGTGCGCGCCGGCACGTCGCGGGTGACGACGGCCCCCGCGCCGACGAACGCGGCGGGGCCGACGGCGCGGCCCTGGAGGACGACGGCGCCCGAGCCGACGGTGGCGTCGTCGTGCAGCAGGACGGCGCCGGAGACGTTCGCGCCCGGGTAGACGGTGACGCGGGCGCCGAGGCGGGCGTCGTGGCCGACGGTGGCGTTGTAGTGGACCTGGCTGTGCGCGCCGAGGACGACGCTGCTGGAGACGTGCGCGCCGCCCATCACCAGACAGCCGGCGGCGAGTTCGGTCTCCGGCGCGACGATCGCCCGCGGGTGCACCAGGGTGGCCGGGCTGCCGCCCGCCGCGTCCAGCAGCAGGGCCAGCCGGGCCCGCACCGCCGGATCGGCGATCCCGATCAAGTACGGTGCCCCGGAGGGGAGTTCACCGGGCTTGCGAACGGGCAGCCCGCGCACCCGCTCCCCCGCCAGCCGGTCGTCCAGGAACCCGGCGACGGGCACACCCGCCGCGATCGCGACGTCCAGCGCCTCCCGGCCGACCCCACCCGCACCAGCGATCCACAGCATCCCGCCCCGCCTCCACTCGCACCGACTGCCCCGGACCATACGGCAGACCGGACGGCCGCGGGGTGAGCCGCTTCCGCCCGGCCGCACACGCCGAATCGTTTTTGTCAGCCGCGCAGCTCCTCCCGGGCCAGCCGGGGCGCGGCCGCGGTGGCCTGTCGCGGCAGCACCACCCGCGGCGCGGCCGGGGCAGGCGCCTCGGCGGGGACCGGGAAGCCCGGGTTGACGCCGCCGGCCGCGGTGATGCCGGTGGGGCGCAGCAGCATCCTGGCGGTGCCGACCAGGATGCGCAGGTCGAGCAGCAGGGTGCGGTGTTCGATGTACCAGAGGTCGAGTTCGATCCTTTCGGGCCAGCTGATCGAGTTGCGGCCGCGGATCTGCGCCCAGCCGGTGAGGCCGGGGCGCAGCGCAAGGCGGCCGCGTTGCCGGGGTGAGTAGTGGACGACCTGTTCGGGCAGGGTGGGGCGGGGGCCGATGACGCCCATGTCGCCGCGGACGACGTTCCACAGTTGTGGGAGTTCGTCGAGGCTGGTCTTCCGCAGCAGCGCGCCGAGGCGGGTGATGCGCGGGGCATCGGGCTCGTCCGGGTGGCGCTTGTCGCGCATGGTGCGGAACTTGAGGATGCGGAACTCCTGGCCGTGGCGGCCGGAGCGGGTCTGCCGGAAGATCACCGGTCCGCCCATGGTGGCGCGGATCAGGAGGGCGATCACCAGGCCGAGCGGGACGGCGATGATCCCGGCCAGTGCGGTGACCGCGAGGTCCCCCCCTCGCTTCATTTCTCCCCCAGTGGGTTGCTGCGTGGTGGTGTGGTGGGCCCCTGCCGGGGCTGGTGGTGGGCGCGCCGGGCTGCTGGCGCGCGTGACGGTGGCGCTCGGGGCAAGGCGGTGAACGTGGTGCGGGTGGCGCCGGGTCAGTCGGTGGTCCAGGGCAGGCCGCGCCGGTGGGCGACGGCGGCGTAGGTCTCCAGGGAGATCCGGGCGACGGTGCGCTGGTCGAACTGTTCGAGGGCGCGGCGGCGGGCCGCCGTGCCCAGGCGGGTCCGCAGGTGCGGCTCGGTGAGGAGCCGGTCGAGCGTGTCGGTGAGGGCGGCGGCGTCGGCGGCGGGGGCGAGCAGCAGGTGCTGGTCGTGGGTGCCGATCTCGCGGCAGCCGCGGATGTCGCTGAGCACCATGGGCAGGCCGCTGGCGGCGGCTTCCATGCCGGAGCGGGAGAACCCTTCCCGGTAGGAGGGGAGGACGAAGACGTCGAGCGCGGCGTACACGGCGGGCATGTCGTCGCGGCTGCCGAGGAATTCGAGTCCGGCTTCGGCGGCGCGCAGCGCGTCGGGCTTGTCGGGGTCGTCCGGTCCGATCCACACGAAGCGGGCCTTGCCGGCCAGTGCCCGGGCGGCTTCGGCGTATTCGCGGATGCCCTTCTCTGCGACCCGCCGGCCGACTCCGCCGACCAGCAGTTCGTCGTCCCGTACGCCCAGCTGCTCCCTTACTGCTGCGCGCAGCGCGTCCCGTTCCGGCCCGGGCGCGGGGAAGCGGTCGAGGTCGACGCCGTTGCCGACCACCCGGGCGCGCCGGGCGGGGACGCCCCAGCGGGCGAGGGTGCGGTGGTCCTCGGCGTTCTGGTACAGCTCGGCGTGCGAGAACCGGGCGGCGAACGCTTCGGCGCCGAGCACCAGCAACCGCTTGGCGAGCGGGTCGTGGGCCTGCGCCCAGAGTCCGTGGCAGGTGTTGACGACGACCGGCACCCGGGCGAGCCGCCCGAGGACGCGGCCGAGGACGCCGGTCTTCGGGTTGTGGGTGTGCAGCACGTCGGGCCGGATCTCGCGCAGCGCGGCGAGCAGTTCGCGGGCGGCGGCGAGGTCGGCGGCGGGCTGCCAGGCGCGGGTGAGCGAGCGCAACGGCCGGTACTGGACGCCGAGCTGCTCGACCCGCTGCCGGTAGGGGCCGGGGGCGCTGAGGCCGTACGTCGCCAGGCCGTGTTCGACGTCGACGGCCAGTTCGGTGGCCAGCAGCAGGTGCAGCGACATGTCGACGGTGGTGAGGTGGGCGACTCGCAGCGGCCGCCCGCCCTCGCCCCGGAACCGCAAGGGCTCAGGCACGGGCGCCCACCGCCTTCGCGGTGGCGACGATCCGGGCGTAGGCGCGTTCGGGGACCAGCCGGCCGTAGAGCTTGGCCCGGAAGAAGTCGATCGGGTCGGTGCGGCGGACCGGGACGCGGTGGAAGCGGACCGGGTCGCCCCCGGGCAGGTTGCGCCCGACCCGCCCGGTGGCGCTGGTGCGGAACCGGGCCCGCAGCGCGGCCTCCATGTGCGGGACGGGCGTGCCCCAGGTGTAGGCGAAGTGGCGCGGGCGGGTGCCGAGGTGTTCCTCGACGTCGTCGCCGCAGGCGTCGAGTTCGCTGGTGGTGAGCAGCGCGGGGCGGGCGTGGCTGCGGGTGTGGTTGGCGACGGTGCACAGCCCGGACGCGGCCATCTCGCGCAGTTGCTCCCAGCTCAGCCCGGTGGCGGGGGCGCCTTTGGCGGTGGAGCCCTCCCAGCGCATCGGGCCTCCGACCATGCCGCTGGCCAGGTAGACGGTGAACGGCAGGCCGCGTTCCCGAAGGATCGGCCAGGCGGTGTCGTAGGTGTCGGCGAAGCCGTCGTCGAAGGTGAGGACGGTGCTGGGGGTGCGCAGGCCGGCGTCGAGCCGGTCGGCGGCGGTGTCCAGCGGGACCACGCGGCCGGGCGGGAGCTCGGCGAGCAGGTCGGCCTGGGCGGTGAAGTCGGCGGTGGCGAGGTCGAGCTCGTCAGTGGTGCCGCCGCCGATCCGGTGGTAGATGAGGACGGTGGCGCCCTCGCCGGGAGCGCGGCCGGCCGCGCGGGCCAGCTGATGTTTGACCTTCGTCCTGATGCCTGTGGCGTCGCCGGCGGTGCTCGCCATGACGTCCCCCCTCGCGGTGCCCCCGCACCGACCCCTGGTGAAACTCCCCCGGCCCGCGGCTTGCGCGGGCGATGGGTTTCACAGTAGGGGGAAGTGTGGTGTCACTGCTGGGGAAACGTGAAAGAAGTGCGTAGGTAAGCCGAAAATCGGTCGATCTGACCGGCACTGTCCGTTTGGCCGACACCTTCCGGTCGCCCGGCCGGTTCGCCCCTCCCGGGAGCCGGTCGCCGGGGGCGTCAGGCGCGGGGTGTCAGCACGCGGCGCGGGGCGTCAGGCGCGGGGTGTCAGCACGCGGCGCGGGGCGTCAGGCGCGGGGCGTCAGGACGCAGCGTCGCGGCCGGGCCGCAGCAGCGCCAGGCCGACCCGGGCGAGCAGCAGCACCCCGGTGGCCAGGCAGCCGGCCACCGCCATCACCCAGCCGGGGCCGTCGCTCTCCGGGACCAGCACGGCGACCAGGATGCCGAGCACCACGCAGCCCGCGCCGACCAGGGACAGCAGCAACTGGTGGCGGCGCAGGGCGCAGCCGCCGAACACGGTGGACCAGCGCGTAGCGGCGCGATCACTTGGGGTGTCTGCCATGCCCTCCACGGTAACCCGGCCCCGCGCACCGGGCCACGGCCTTTGGGCCCTGGCCAGGAGGCACGGCCCGGTCCCGCAAGGGTCGAGCGGCCGACTCCCCCGTCCGCCGTCCGGACGGTTCCGCGCTGCCGTTCGGACGGTTCCGCGCGGTCGTTCGGACGGTTCCGCGCGGTCGTTCGGACGGTTCCGGTCGGCCGTTCCGGGGCGCCCGCGAAATCTCGCCGTCCGCCGTACAACCATCCCGCCACTTCGGTGGTCTCCACTACATTGAGCGATCCAGGAGCCGTCCGACGAGCGGGATTGGGAGTACCCGCCGCGGGCTAGATCACTCGGGAGCGGAGCCGCCGTTCCCGGGGTCGGAGGCCGGGCTCCGCCTGCCGACGGTACCGCCACGCCGCATGCCGGCGACCGAGGGGGGAACCGTGCCGTACGCCACCGCCACCGCCACCACCGCCGCCGCCGTCTGCGCCCCGCCCCAGCCTGCCGCCGTACCCGCCGTACCCGCCGTCGCCGCGCCCGCCGTCGCACCGGACCAGCCCCGGGACCGGAGCAGCTGGCTGCGGTTCAGCCCGGCCCAGCCGTTGTTCCGGGCCAGGGCCGCGCAGCGGCTGGCCGTGCTCGCCTATCACGGCATCACCGATCCACGGTCGTTCGGCGCCCAGCTCGACCGGCTCCGACGGCTGGCCACCCCGGTGTCGGTGCAGGACGTGGAGCGTTCGCTGGCCGAGTGCCGGCCGCTGCCGCCGCGCTCGGTGCTGGTGACCTTCGACGACCCGGACCGCACCGTGCTGCGGCACGCCCTGCCGGAGCTGGTGGCGCGCCGGATCCCGGCGGCCGCGTTCGTGATCGCCGAGGTGGTCGGCACCGAGCAGCCGTTCTGGTGGCACGAGGCGGCGTTCCTGGCCCGGCACGGCGGCCGGGCCCGGCTGCTGCCCCGCGGCGGGGACCCGGCTCGGGTGCTGGCGCTGCTCAAGGCGCTGCCCGACCCGGACCGCCGCCGCAGCCTGGCCGAGCTGCGGGTCTCCGCGTCCCGCCGCCCGCCGGCCCAGGAGCAGCTGCACCCGGAGGACCTGCGGGCGCTGCGCGAGGCGGACGTCACGGTGGGCAACCACACCCTCGGGCACCCGTCGCTGCGGCGCTGCGACGAGGCGACGGTGCACGCGGAGATCGCGGGCGCGCACCGGGCGCTGACCCACTGGCTGGGCGAGGCCCCGTCCGCGTTCGCGTACCCGGACGGCGGGTTCGACGAGCGGGCGGACGCGGTGCTGCGCCAGCTCGGCTACCGGCTGGGCTTCCTGTCCGACCACCGCCTGGGCCCCCGGCTGCCGGCCCACCCGCTGCGGATCAGCCGTCTCCAGGTGGACTCCACCACCTCGACCCGCCGTTTCGACACCATCCTGTCGGGCCTGGAGCCGGCGGTTCAGCGCCTGCTGGGCGCCCAGGCGTAACGGTTCGCCTCGGTACCGACCGGGCCGTCACGCGCGGTCGCGCGGCAGCAGCGCGGCAAGCACGGTGTATCCGGCGAGAACCCGACCCGGCCGCGCCGCCCCACGCGTCAGCCGGACGGAGCAGATCCGGGTTCAGCTCCCGCTCGGGGCCATCTCCCACGGCTCCTGCGGCAGGGGCTCTCCCGTCTCCAGCAGCGACTTCAGGTTCGCCAGGACGGCCGGCCAGCCGTGCGAGATCGCCCGCAGCGCGGTGCGGTCGCGCAGCTTCTCGTGGGTGACGGTCAGCCGGACGATGTCCCGGCCCGGCTCGATCAGGAAGGTGACGGTGGCGGCCTGGTCGATGAACAGGTCCGGCCGGTCCTCGAAGGTGAGCACCAGCCGGGTCGGCGGCTCGGCCACCAGCACATGGCCCGTGACGTCGGCCGTACCGGAGCCGTCGGTGCGGCGGTGCTCCCAGGTGGATCCGGCCTGCCAGTCGGAGACGTTGGCGTGGCCCCAGAAGCGGGCCGTCAGCTCGGGGTCGGTAAGCGCTTTCCACACCTGCTCCGGGGCGGCCCGGATGTAGGTGGCGTACACGTAGGCCGGGATGGCACCGGTCTCGGATTCGCTGCTCATGGCGCACTCCTCCTCTGCCGGGCCATCGTGCAGACGGGTTCCGGCCTGCCGCAAACGCGGGCGGCGGGCGGGCCTCGGCCCCCGTGCGCGGTGCAGGTGGCCCCCCACTGGCCGGGCCGGGGTCCGTGCCGGTCAGGGAGTAGAGTCGTTGCTCGTGAAGATCGCCCTCGTGGACTCCGGAATCGGACTGCTCGCCGCCACCGCCGCGCTGCGCCGCCTGCGGCCCGACGCGGACCTGGTCATCTCCTGCGACCCCGACGGCATGCCGTGGGGCCCCCGCACCCCCGAGGACATCACCGAGCACGCCCTCGCCTGCGCCCGCGCCGCCGTCGCCCACCGGCCCGACGCTCTGGTGGTCGCCTGCAACACCGCGACCGTGCACGCGCTCGCCCGGCTGCGCGCCGAGTTCGAGCCCGAACTGCCGGTGATCGGCACCGTCCCCGCGATCAAGCCGGCCACCGCGGCGGGCGGCGTGGTCGCCATCTGGGCCACCCCCGCCACCACCGGCAGCGCCTACCAGCGCGGCCTGATCGCCGAATTCGGCGGCGACGCCACCGAGGTCCACGAGGTGGCCTGCCCCGGCCTGGCCGAGGCCGTCGAGCACGCCGACGAGGACGCCATTGCCGCCGCGATCGCCTACGCCGCGGCCCGCACCCCCGCCTCGACCACCGACGTCGTCCTCGGCTGCACCCACTACGAGCTCGTCGACGACCGCATCGCCTCCGCGCTGGCCGTCCCCGCCCGCTTCCACGGCTCCGCCGACGCCGTCGCCGCCCAGGCGCTGCGCCGCGTCTCCCCCGGTGCCCCGGGCGCCGGCACCCTCACCGTCCTGCACTCCGGCCGCCCGGCCGCGCTGCAGACCGCCGCCCTCAACTACCCGCAGGGCGAGATCCTGATCGGCGCCCGCGTCTGACCTTCCGGGCGTCGCGCACCACCGACCGATCGCGCTGCCGGCCCTGCCGCCGACCACGACGGCGCCCGCGCTGATCGCCGCCCGGCTGCCACCTGCCGATCCCCGCACTCCACCGGGGCACCCCACCCGCCCGCGCCCACCCGCCCGCGCCCCGCGGCCTCGCGGCAGCCCGTCGCAGCCCGTCGCGCCTCGGGGTCGCCCCGCCGCTGGTGGGGCAGACTGCCGGGGTGACCGTCCTGTGGTGGGTGTCGGTGGTGGCGCTGGCGGCGTGGGTGTGGCTGGCGGTGTGTCACGGCGGGTTCTGGCGGACCGATCAGCGGTTGCCGCCCGGGGGTCCGGAGCCGTCGCGGTGGCCTGACGTGGTGGCCGTGGTGCCGGCCCGCGACGAGGCCGGCGTGCTGCCGCTCTCCCTTCCGACGCTGCTGGCGCAGCAGTACCCAGGCCGGGCCCGGGTGGTCCTGGTGGATGACCACAGCACCGACGGCACGGCCGAGTTGGCGCTCGCGCTGGCGGCGGCCGGTCCGGGGCTCGCGCTGGAGGTGACCACTCCCCCGCCTCTCCCCGAGGGCTGGACGGGCAAGTTGTGGGCGTTGCGGCACGGCGTCGAGCACGCGGGCCACGCCGAGTGGCTACTGCTGACCGACGCCGACATCGCGCACCGGCCCGGCTCCCTGCGGGCACTGGTCGCGGCGGGCGAGGGACACGGCCTGGACCTGGTGTCGCAGATGGCGCGCCTGCGGGTGGCGTCCGGCTGGGAGCGGCTGATCGTCCCGGCGTTCGTGTACTTCTTCGCGCAGCTGTACCCGTTCCGCCGCTCCAACCGCCCCGCCTCCCGCACCGCCGCCGCGGCCGGCGGCTGTTCGCTGGTGCGCCGCCGGGCGCTCGAACGGGCGGGCGGGGTGGCGGCGATCCGGGGCGCGGTGATCGACGACGTGTCGCTCGCCCGCGCGGTCAAGCGCACCGGCGGCCGCACCTGGCTGGGGCTCGCCGACCGGGTCGACTCCGTCCGCCCCTACCCCGGGCTGTCGCCGCTGTGGCGGATGGTCTCCCGCAGCGCGTACGCCCAACTCCGTTACTCCCCACTGCTGTTGCTCGGCACGGTGCTCGGCCTGACGCTGATCTACCTGGTGCCGCCGATCGCCGCCGTGACCGGTCTGCTCGCGGGCTTCCAGTGGACGGCCGGCGCCGGGTTCGCCGGGTGGGCGGTGATGGCGGGCACGTACGCGCCGATGCTGCGCTACTACGGCCGTCCGGTGACGGAGGCCCCGCTGCTCCCCTTCACCGCGCTGCTGTACCTGCTGATGACGGTCGACTCCGCCGTCCAGCACTGGCGCGGACGCGGCGCGGCCTGGAAGGGCCGGACGTACCCGCACCCGCAGCGCGCCGAGGGCAGGATGGACTGATGGAACGTCAGGAGCTCGGACGCATCGCCCACCGCGACCACCCCGTGGCCGCCCCGCTGTCGGACGCGTCGGTGCACCGCCTGCTGGAACGCCAGCTGCGGCGCTGCCCGAACAGCTCGGCCCTCGACCTCGGCTGCGGCGAAGCCGCTTGGCTGGTACGGGCGTTGACCATGCACCCCAACTTGCAGGCCATCGGCGTGGACACCGACCCGGCCGCCCTCGACGACGGCCGGCGGGCCGCCGAACGCGCGGGCGTCGAAGGCCGCCTCGCCCTGCACCACGCCGACGTACGGGAATTCGAGGCCGCCGATTCCTTCGACGCCGTCCTCTCGGTCGGCGCGACGTACGCCTTCGGCGGCCTGCTGCCGACCCTCGAAGCCGTCCGCCCGCTGCTCGCCCCGGGCGGCACCCTGCTGCTCGGCGAGAGCTACTGGGAGGACGGCCGACCTACCGACCACGCACGCGAGTTCTTCGGCGACGACCTCACCGACCTGTCCGGCGTCCTCGCCACCCTCCGCGCCGCCGGCTGGTGGCCGATCGCCGGACACACCTCCACCCGCGAAGAGCTCGACACCTACGAATGGTCCTGGACCGGCTCCCTCACCGACTGGGCCCTCGACCAACCCCCGGGCCCCGACCGCGACCAGGCCCTCGCCGCCGCCACCCGCCACCGCCACCAGTGGCTGAACGAGTACCGCGACGGCTTCGGCTTCGTCACCCTCCTGCTGCGGCCGGCCGTTAGCGCGTGAGCAGCCGCCGGGCCGTCGGCTTCACGTACTCGTAGCGGGTCATCTGCTCGAGGTCGCGGAGCCAGGCGGTGCGGCCGGGGGGTTGGCGGAGGAGTTCGCGGTAGATCTCCTCGAAGGCGGTGGAGACGTGGTCGAGGGAGAACCGGCCGACCACCCAGTCGCGGCCCCAACTGCCGAGCTCGGCGCGGCGATCCGGGGAGTCGGCCAGGACGCGGATCTGGGCGGCGAGGGCCTTGGAGTCGGCGGGGCCGTCGCCGTGGCCGTACATGCAGCGGGAGGCGTGGGGTTCGACCAGGGGGCCGGGTTCGTGGATGGCGGTGTAGCCGTTCGCGCCGTGGACGATGACGGGCTTGGCGAAGGCCAGGCCGCGCAGCGCGGAGCCGCCCATGCCGAGGACGAGGTCGGCGGCCTCGTAGGCGGGGCGGGGGTCGGAGCGCTGGCCGGTGAAGACGATGGCCTCGCGGCCGAGTTCGGTGTTGAGGCGGGCGGCTTCGGCGCGCAGCGGCTCCTCGCTGGGGCCGCCGCCGACGACGGCGAGGACGAGGGACGGGTCGTCGAGCAGGCGGACGGCGGCCATGGTGCGGCGGACGCCGGCGTCCTTCTCCAGGCCGGAGACCAGGCGGGTGACGATGCACAGCAGCAACTGGCCGTCCCCGGCGCCGACTTCGGCGCGGAAGGGGGAGCCGGGGACGGATCCGGGGGCGTCGAGGACGGTGTTGACGGGGGGTTCGATGAGTCGCAGGTCGCGGTGCCCGAAGGCCCGCGCGTCGCCCATCAGTGCACCGAGGCCGAGGACCAGGGGCTGGTGGCGGGGCATGCCGCGGAGCATCCGGATGCCGTAGAAGGTGGTGACGATCGGCAGGCGGCCCTGTCGGCCGGGGCCGAAGTAGGCGTTGCGGGCGGCCCGGACCTCCCAGGCGTGGACGAGTTGGGAGCCGTGTTCGTCGGCGAGGCGGCTCAGGCGGGCGCGGATGACCGCGTGCGGGGTGTCGGGGTCGCCGGCGACGACGAGGTCGAGGTCGTGTTCGGCCGCGAGTTCGACGAGTGGCGCGGGGCCGTCGACTCCCTGGGCGAACAGGACGGGTTGGTGGCCGCGGTCGCGCAGGGTGCGGGCGATGTCGACGGCGTTGAGCTGGGCTCCGCCGAGGGCCAGGTTGTTGAGGTGGACCAGGACACGGACCGAACGCACGGTCACTCCTCCCACTGGTGCGGTACGAAGACCGGCGCGGCGAGCACGACCGCGCGCGGCGGGGTGTCCAGCATCGGGCCGAACACGTCGAACTGGCCGGCGGAGTGCCAGCTCATCAGGGTGCCCCCGTCGGTCTTGCCGATCGAGTAGACGCCGGTCCACAGGGTGTAGCGGCCGCGCGGCAGCGGCAGCCGGGGGATGACGCAGGCCACCCGGTGGTCGCCGCCGGCCAGCCGGATCTCGTGGCTGATCTGGAAGATCGGGCTGGAGGTGCCCTCGCTGACGCCGAGGTGCAGGGTGGCGTCGCCGCGGTAGTCGCCGCCGAGGGTGAGTTCGACGGTGACGGGCTCGTCGGTGTGCAGGTTCTCCTCGCCGTCCTCGCCGCGCACCTCGTACTTCAGCAGTTGCAGCGGCTCGCCGACCCGGGCGGTGGCCTCGGACTGGGCCTCGATGGAGTCGCGGTAGCCGGCCAGCGCGTCCTTGATGCCGGCGTCCACCCGGACGGTGCCCTGTTCCAGCCAGACGCCGCGCCGGCAGATCGACTGGACGGCGGGGAGGTCGTGCGAGACGAAGACGATGGTGGTGCCCTGTTCGGCGACTTCGCGCATCCGGTCCAGGCAGCGCTGCTGGAAGACGGCGTCGCCGACGGCGAGGACTTCGTCGACCAGCAGGACGTGCGGCTCCAAGTACGCGGCGACCGCGAAGCCGAGGCGCATCTGCATGCCCGACGAGTAGAACTTCACCTGCCGGTCGATGGCGCCGCCGAGCCGGGCGAACTCGACGATGTCGTCGAAGCGTCCGGCGACCTCGCGGCGCTTGAGGCCGAGCAGCGCGCCGAACAGGTAGATGTTCTCCCGGCCCGTCAGGTCGGGGTGGATGCCGGCCCGGATCTCGATCAGGGCGCCGATCCGGCCGCGCACGTCGATGACGCCCGCGTACGGGTACATGACCCGGGTGAGCATCTTCAACAGGGTTGACTTTCCTGACCCGTTGGAGCCGATCAGGCCGACGGACTCGCCGGGTTCGATGTGCAGGTTGATGTCGCGCAGCGCCCAGCGCCAGTCCTCGCCGCGGTCGCCGCGCAGCCGGCGGGCGGCCTGTTCGACCCGGTCGCGCAGCAGCATCCGCTGCTGGTCGGCGCGGAAGCGCTTCCAGACCTGTTCGGTGCGGATGGTGCCCAGTGGGTAGTCACGCGACATCGGCGATCCCCGTTTCCAGCTTCTTGAAGAACAGGTACCCGCCGACCAGGAACACCAGCGAACTGACCGCCGCGATCAGCGTCATCCGGGCGTCCGGTGCCTCGCCGTACAGCAGTGCCTTCCGGTAGCCCTCGATGACCGCGCCGAGCGGGTTGACGCCGACGTAGATCTCCTGCAGCCGGTGCGGGATCTTGGCCAGCGGGTAGGCGACGGGGGTGGCGAACACTCCCATCTGGGTGATGATCGGCAGCAGGTGGCGGACGTCGCGCAGGTACACCACGGCCACCGAGAGGATCAGCGCGATGCCGTAGGTGAACGCGAACTGGATCAGCAGCAGCGGCAGCGCCCACAGGAAGGTCGCGGCGGGGGCGGTCCAGAACACCAGGAACATCAGCGCGAGCACGCCGACGCCGATCACCATGTCCACCGTGGCGACCAGCATGGTGGCGAGCGGGAACACCTCGCGCGGGCAGTACACCTTGTTCAGCAGGCTGAGGTTGTTGGCCAGGCTGAGCGCGCCCTGGTTCATCGTGTTGCTGAAGAACTGCCAGACGATCAGGCCGACATAGGCGAACAGCGTGTACGGGGCGGCGCCGGTCTCGATCTTGACGGCACGGTGGAACACCAGGGTGAAGATGGCGCACAGCGCGAGCGGGGTGAGCACCGCCCAGGCGAAGCCGAGCACCGCCTGCTTGTACCGGGCCCGCAGGTCGCGTTCGGCCAGCGCGCGCACCAACTCCCTTGCCGCCCACAGCTCGTGGGCGACCTGGACGGGGCGCAGCCGCCGTTTGAAGACCAGTTCGGGCGGTGGCCCGGCCGGGATCGCGACGCCGGGAGGTGCCGGTTCGCCCTCGCGGTCGTCGATGACCTGTGCGCGCTGTCCCCCCACGGACTCCCGCCCTCTCCGAGCACGGTGCGGCCGCGCCCGGTGTCTGTGTCGACTGTGTCGGAGCCGGGCGGACGAGACGGTCCGGGCGGCCCGGCGACCACCATGGCACAAAGTGTGGGGGCGGCGGGCGGGTTCCGTGAAGATTGCGCCAGCTCAGGCCGGTTGTCGACGGGTTGTCGACGGGTTGTCGACGGTTTCGGGCCGAACTTCCCTGCTGGGCAGCGGAGTTCGCCTCGATCAGTGGCCGGCGTTCCGGTCGGTCAGTGGCCGGGGCTCCGGTAGGTCGGTGGCCGGGGCTCCGGTCGGTCAGTGGCCGGCGTTCCCGTCGGCGACCAGTTGGTCGAGCGCGGCAGGCACGTTCTCCACGCCGCCGGCCCGGGTGGGCGAGGTGCGGCCGTTGCCGTCGACCACCACAGTGGGCAGTTCGTTGACCCGGTAGTCGGAGAACAGCTTGGGCGCCTGCTCCACGGCCCGGTCCACCTCGGGGGAGTGATAGGCCGAACGGAACTTGGCGGCGTCCATGCCGTGTGCGGCCGCCCACTGAGTGGCGCGCTGCTCGGTGGTCAGATCGGCGTGCTCGTCGCGGACGGCGCGGAACACGGCGGCCTGCTGGCGGTCCACCTCGCCGAGCCGGTCCAGGGTGTAGAACAGCCGTGCGTGGGTGCGCTGTTCGGCCTCGTCCGGGCTGCCCACCCAGATCGCCGGGACGCGGCGCAGCTTCACGTCCGACTGGTGCCTGGCGGCCCAGTTGGTGAGCGGGGACTCCAACCGGGCGGAGTGCGAGCAGTTGTACCAGAAGAACTCGACGGCCTCATGGGTACGGGCGGCCTTCGGCCCGTTGGCCTGCGGTCCGCCGGCTTGCGGTCCACCGGCTTGCGGCCCGCTGGCCGGGGCCTGCTGCTGCGCGGGAGCGTCCGGTCGGGCGGCCGGGGGTGCCCCGTGGTGGTTGGCCGGCCTTGGCTGCTGGGCGGCGGCGAGGTACTGACCGGGTGCCATCAGCTGCTTCCCGGTCAGGCCGTGCGGTGTGGCCGGATAGGCGGACACGGCGTGTGCGGCGGCGGCCGGGGCGGCGACCAGGCCCCCGGCGACGGCGATCAGGACGGTGGTTCTCAACAGCGGCTTCACCAGGGCAGCGTGGCAGCCCGCCCGGGCACGGGCCAGGCGATCCGGCGCCGGTCGGCCGAATTCGCCGGAACGGAGCAGCACCGCTCGAACTGGCGTCGGAGAGACGAACGTTGGGGAGACGGACGCTGGGGAGACGGGCGCCGGGGAGACCGGCCGGTTCCCGGCGGGCGGGCGGCGCCCCCGCACACCCGCCCACCGGAACCCGGCTACCGGCGGCCCCGGGTCACTTGCCGAGGGCGCGCAGCTGGGCCTTGGCGTCGGCCTCGGAGGTCTGCGGGACGCCGATCTGGACCTGGTCGGAGCCCTCCTCCTTCATCGGGCAGTACCGGGCGTCCTTGACCGGCATGGGAAGGCTGAGCACGCCCTCGTTGCGGACCAGCACCAGCAGCGAGCCGGTGGTGCAGGACGCGTTCGGGGCGACGGGCGGCGAGGCGAGCCAGGTGACGGCCTGGTAGATCGGCACGTTGGGGTGCAGCACGGTGCCGTTGGCCTTGTCGGTGGCGAAGGTGCCGGAGCCGAGGACGCCGCTGGCGAGCTTCTGGAACTGCGCGGTGTGGTCGGTGCGCAGGTCGGGCTTGCCGTAGACGACGCACTCCGTGCCGGTGGTGTTGGTGAGCTTGATGACGCCGGTGATCCGCGGGTCGGCGCTCCGGTCGAGGGTCAGCTCCGCCTTGACGTCGCTCTCCTTCTCGGAGTTGCCGCAGATGCGGATGTCGGCGGCGGGCTTGGCGCCCGGGGCGGAGGACTTGCCGCCGGAGCCTTCGGTGGAGCCCGAGGCGGTGGCGGACGGCTGGCCGGCCGGGTTGCTCGCGGCGGAGCTGGTGGCGGGCGCCGGGTTGGCGGTGGTGTCCGGGTCACAGGCCGTCAGGGCGAGCACGGAGCAGGCCAACAGAGCGAGCGCGGCGGGCTTGTGGAGGTTCATCGGAGGCTCCTGTGGGGGCGTGGTGCGCGGTCCGCCGGTGGGCGGGCAAGCGTCACCACGCGTCCGGTTGTCGGACGGTTCCTCCGGTTTCCGTCCGCTTACACCGCTGTTACACAGCGGCGCTTTCCGGCAGGGGTGAACTCCGCTCAGGGCAAGGTCGGTTCGGGTGCAGAAGGCTTCGCATGCGTGACACTTTTTACCTCGACGCGGTCCAGCTCCACGCCCCAGCCGGCCGCGGCGGGCCTGACCTCACGCAGCAGAGCGAGCCGCAGTTCCTCGCGCGCGGTGGACAGTTCGTCGAAGGTACGCTGCTCGGCCTCGGTGCGCAGCACCACCAGCGCGAGGTGGCAGATCGCCACGCCGTAGTTCCGCACCTCGACGATCGCCGCCACCGGATCCGCCACCCGGAAGGTCAACGCCGCCTCGACGCACGCCCGTTGGCCGTCCTTGGTCCGCCCCTGGAACGGCACCGCCACGCAGGTGTCGGACACATCGACGCGCTGCAACTGGTCGGCGAACGGCACCAGCAGAGTCAGCCCCGGCCGCAACGTCCGCTCACGCACCTTGCCGAGCCGGAACACCACCCCGCGCTCGTTCGCCCCCACCCGCTTCACACTCAGCCGCGCCAGCAGCAGCACCACCAGCCCCGCGACGATCAGCCCCGCCATCGGATCCCTCCCCCGCCCTCGGCCTCTGCCCAGTATGGGCGGCGGGCCGTCGATCGTCAGGGGTCGGTAGCGGTCGATAAAGTTCGACCGTGAGCCTTGAGGAACTGCGCGGCCATGTCCACTGGTTGACGTCGGTCGCCATTCGGACCGACCTGCGACCCAGCGAGGCTGTCATCGAACTGCGCTCCGAGAGCGCCCGTGCGACCTTGCGTCTGATGGGCATCGTGCACGCGAGAGCCGACCTGGGCGACCCGGACGGCGGCTTGGTGGACGAGGTCCTCGTCCGGGAACTGCCCCAGTACGGCCCATGGCCGCCCGAAGCCCGCCACCTCCTGCATCACCACAACAACCGCTGCGCGCTGCAGTGGCTGACCATCACCGGGCCGAGCGAGGAAGTGGAGATCCTCGCCGAGGAGTTCGGCGAACGCTAGGCCCTTCATCCCCGCCTGCTATCCACCCACGGCACCATCAGCACGAACCCCGGTGGCACGACGCGCTCCTGCAACCGGCCGCGCCGGAACATCAGGCCACGCTCGGCCGCGCGCACCCGCCGCACGCTCCCCCGCGCCACCGGCAGCACCAGGAACACCACCACGAGCCCCGGAAGAATCAGCCAAGCCATTGGTCCCCCCGTCCTCGCTCCGCGCCCACTACGGGACGGCCTCCTTCAACCGCCATCGGCCGTGGGCGACTTGGCGCAGCGGATACCGGGCGGGGAGTCCGCGCCAGCCGAATCCGAGGCGTCCCACCGCAGCGGGGCCAACGCGTAGGCAGGTGCCGGGCGGGCCTACGCGCTGGCCCGGTGGGCGTACGGGCGGTCGGGGCAGTGCGGGCAGGCGAACAGGTGCAGGCTGCCCATGTCGCCGAGCATCAGATCGGCGGCGCTCTGGATCAACCGCCGTTCGTCGTAGGGCAGTTCCCAGACGGTTCCGGCGGCCGGGGTGTCCTCGACCGCGAGCCAGGTGCGCCAGCTCTCGCCGTCGAACTCGGCGCTGCCGACGGACAGCAGGTGGTCCATCCGGCGCTCGCAGCTGGGGCAGTGCGGCCAGTCCGGGTCCTGGCTCCAGGTGGGGTAGCCGCCGGCCTTGGTCCCGTCAGGCACCGACAGGTGGTACTCGTACGACCAGCCCGTCTCCTCCTCGACCTGCTCGAACCGCTCCTCCAGTGCGTCGTGGAGGTGTTCCGGCAGGTCCCAGGAGGGGTACTCGGTGATGCGTTCGGGGTGCAGCACGCACGGGTCGGGCAGGTAGCTGTGGGGAGCGCCGTCGGGCCGGGGCGGGTCGGCGGGTTCGAGGTCGGCGCGTGAGCCGTCCCACCAGTACACCTGTGGCCGCGGCGCGTAGCCCTCCTCGTGGTCGAACGGGCACCACAGCACCTGGAGCACGTCCGTGCCGTCCGGGAACGGCAGTTCGGGCACGTCGGCGGCGAGCAGTTGCACCACCGGCACCAGCGGAACGGGCCCCGCACCGCGCGGCGGCGCGTACGCCGTACGCGGGTGCTCATCCGTGCAGTGCGGCCACGACTCGGCACGCGGCCACCGCACCGGGCCGCCCAGCGAACTCTCCCCCGGCCCGGGCTCCCCGCGCCTGGGATGCAGCCGCACAGCGTCCCGCCGCAGCGCCGCCACCTCGGGGAACAGCGCCTCGACGTCGAGCGGACGGGACGGGCTGGTGCGGACCATCGAACGTACTCCCTCCATCGGAATCCTGCCGGTCGGCAGCGTAGCCGCGGCCGGAGACACCCGATCGTCAGGCACCGTCGGCGACTTGGCGCAGGAGGTGCTGCCAGCGGGTGGCGACGGCGGTGAGGTCGAAGTGGGTGAGGGCGTGTTCGCGGGCGGCCTGGCCGTACGGGGTGCGGTCGGTGGCGAGGAGGGTACGGAGGGCTTCGGCGGTGGCGGACGGGTCGTCCGGGGGTGTGAGCAGGCCGGTCCGGCCGTCGCGGACGATGTCGGAGACCCAGCCGACGTCGGTGGCAACGGCCGGAAGGGCGGCGAGGGCGGCTTCGATCAGGACGCCCGGGACGCCCTCGGAGTCGCTGGTGAGCAGCAGCAGGTCGGCGGCCCGGTAGAGCGGGGCGGGGTCGGCGAGCGAGCCGAGCAGGTGGGTACGGGGGCCGGCTTCGGCGGTGAGGCGTTCGCGGAGCGGGCCTTCGCCGGCGAGCGCGAGGTGGACGTCCTCGGGGAGTTGGGCGTGGGCGGCGAGGGCGAGGTCCGGGCGCTTCTCCGGGCTGAGGGCGCCGACCCAGGCGATCAGCGGGCCGCCGGCGGGCAGCCCGAGAGCCTCGCGGGCGGCAGCCTTCTCGGCGGGGCCGGCCGGGGGCGAAAAGCGTTCGGCGGGACGGGCGTTGGGCAGTACGTGCAGTCGACGGGCGGGCAGCCGGAAGCGGGTGCGCAACAGCTCCACGCCCTGCGGGGAGATCGCGGCAACGGCGGCGGCCCGGTGCAGGAACGCGCCGACTCGCAGACGGCGGGCGGGAGTTGACGTCCAGTGCCGGGGGTCGCCGATGTTGACGTAGACGAACGGGGTGCGGGCGGCGAGCAGTCCGAGCGCACACGCCTGGAGCGTGGACGACCCGTGCGCCACCACCACGTCGGCCCGGCGGGCGGCCCGCCGCAGCGCACGCAAGGTAGCCGGGTGGTGGCGGGACGGCCCCAACACGGCGACGGGGTCGGCCGAATCGGCGTCCGGGTGCGGGTGCAGCGCGACCAACTCGGACGCCTGGCCACGACGCACCAGTTCGGCATGCAGATCGCGGGCGAGACACTGCGCGCCCCGGGCGCGCGGATCGGTGATCACGTGCAGAACGCGCGGCTCGGCCATGCGCCCGACCCTACCGAGACGCCTCGCGCCGGCGGGCCGAGTTCACCCAACTGCGCCCTCCTGTGCACTGGTTGACCCAAACCTTGATCGCACGGGTCCTACCTCCTGGCGGCGGCGAGGAGGTCACATATCGGGCCGCGGGGCACCTCTACGGGTGACGTCATTGATATCAACTGGGGCGACTCGCGCTGGGAACTTGAGCTGACGCAGCGCCCGTTCGACACGCACTCCCCGCAGTCGAGCACTACGCGCGGAAAGGCCCGCTGGCGCGGTCACAGTCCACCCAAGCCCCGGCGGCAGATGTCCGCGGGACCTCAGCCGCGCCCCCACGCACCACGGCTCAATGGCGCGCACACTCGCCGAGGAGACCTCGACCCGCGACCAGTTGGCGGCGGCGCTTGCACCAAGCTCGTCCAGGACCCGGCGGTAGAGCTTGGCCCGCGTGTGGGTCCGGATCCACACGGTGACGCGGAGGTCGACCGTCCACCAAGGCACGCCGAACAGCTGGCCGCGAAGGCAATCGCAGCGAGCACCGCAGTGAAACTCCGCCATCACCGCCATCTCCCGCCCAGGCCCGCCACACCAGAATTGACGGTGCACAAAAGGCTCAAATCACCCTCCAGCCATACATATTCAGCACCAAGGGGAATGAAGAACCGGAATCTTCCTCATTGATCTCCGCAAATTGGGCCCAATGAGATGCGTCCGGCTGGCAAAGTCGGCATCGAACAGCCCACCAACCTCGCCCGACAGGAGCCATTACTTGTTACGCAAGATCAGCACTGCCGCCACGGTCCTCATCACCGCTGCCGTGGTCACGACCACCTCGCTCGTCACCGCCCCACTCGCCGGAGCGTCGACACCGCCGAACGATAAAAACGATCAAGGGCTCACCCCTGGCTCCCCCAGTTCTTCCACCATCGTCACGGTGGACAAGGCAACCCTCCATCGCCAGTACCAGTTGGATGCCCTCGCGGACCGAATCACCGGCAAGTCCGGGACCGAGGCGGAGCACACCGGCGGATATGCCGGAGCCGTGGTGAAGGCCAAGGACGGGGAGCTCGCCTTGTACTGGAAGGGGGCGGTGCCGCAGAGCGTCAAGGATGCACAGAAGGACGCCGCCGCCCAGGGGCTCAAGGTCTCCGTCACCCAATCCTCCTACTCGGCGAAAGAATTGGAAGATGCCCGCCGAAGGCTGGAGGGAGCGGTCAAGGGCAAGGACGCAACAACTGAGCCCGTCGCAGCATGGAACTCCATAGCCGTCTTGTCGAACGGCACCGGTCTGTACATCAGCTACAACAGCCCCACATCCCAAACCCTGGCGAACCCCTCGCCCTCCGAGGTGCCGGCTCAACGCGTGACCACCGTGTCGGCCCAAGAGTTCGCCACCCGCGCCCAGGCCCTGGCAGGCGTCCCGGTCCAGGCTGCCGAAGGACCGGAGGGTACTGACACGTACAGCCGCCACGACGACTCGTCCGCCTTCTGGGCAGGCGCCGAACTCAACACGCCTGGCCATCAGTTCTGTACATCCGGGTTCGCCGGATCGCATGGTGGCAGCGACGTCGTTCTCACCGCTTCACACTGTGGAACCTCCGGAACCTTCACTACCGGGACCGGCAACATCGAGGGGTGGGCACAGTCCTCCGACCTCGGTTTCGACACAACCTTCATCACACTCAACGGCTCCGCTGGAAACCAGTTCTACGACGGCGCGTGGAACGATCCCAACGGATACCACAAGCACGTCGCGAGCTGGGGCCTCAACCATGATGGCGACTATGTCTGCACATCGGGCGCCATGTCCGGCGTCAAGTGCAATATCCAGGTCAGGTACGCCGGAGTTGATTCCAACATTGGTGGAATCACTCGGCACAATGTGGTTCAGGCGATGCGCACCAACACCGGCGACCACGCTGCCGCACAAGGAGACAGCGGCGGCCCGGTTGTCACCAGCCCTGACGGCACCTATGGAAATGACATGCAGGCCCGCGGTCTGATCAGCGGATCCTGGGGACAATACGTCGTGTGTCCGACATGGGGTGTCGGCATCGCCATGGAAACCACCTGCTACGAAGGCGTGCAGTTCATCGGCATGTCTGCCATTGTGAACACGCTCGGCTTCACCTTGTACACCTGATGCATCGAGGAGTCCCCCGTGAATCAGTCCGTCATTCGTACTGCCGCCGTGACGCTACTCGCCATGGGCCTGGCTGCATGCGGCACCACTCACGGGGGCTCTCCCATCTCTCCTCCGCCCGCCGCAGACGCCGAGGGACAAATCATGTCTGTGACCGGAGACGGATTCACGCTCTGCGGCATCTCCAACACCGCCACCCCGGCCGGCCGTCACTATCGGGTAGACGTCTGCGGCGACACGGCGAAGGCCTACGCGGCGCTCGAGCAGCGCTTCCCGGGGTTGACCGATGTTCACACGTATCAGCCCGACGAGGGAGGAAAGCACACTCCGCAGCAACTCGTCACCCGGTACTGGGTGAATCGCACCACTGGTGACGGCTTCACCATCACCTCGACTCGGATCACCTCTGATGGCACAATCGCGGTCGGTGTCGACGGTGACCTCGACAAGGCCCGGTCTGTCCTGAACAAGCAGTTCCCGAACTGGACGACCGTCCACGCGGAAGCGTCATCCAATCCGCTTTAGTACTGCAACAGGGCCCACCGCAGCGGGTGTTGGCCACAGCGTCAATGGCTGAGGCCTCTCACGGCAGGCACCACGGCGGTACCGGCGCCGGCAAACATGCTCGAACAGCTGCGGGCCGTGAGGCACGTGGGATGACCGGGTGGCATCGCCACGGGGTCGGCGAACTCGGCCTCCGGTGCGGGTGCAGCGCGACCAGCTCGGACGCCTGGCCGTGACACACCAGTTCAGCATGCAGGTCACAGCCGAGACGCTGGGCGCCACGGGCGCGCGGATCGGCGCTCATGTGCAGAACGCGCGGCTCAACCGTACTGAGACCTTTTCGGAGCGGCAGGGCTCGATCGGCCAACTGCGCTTTCCCGCACCGCCGGTTGGTCCACCGTCACGTTCGCAAGAAGGAGCGAGGGCCGCACCAAGTGGCACGGCCCTCGCTCTGGGTGTGGGGCGCCCCGTTCCCGCCCTCGTCGTGGATCTGCACGGTGGTGGTGAGCTGTTCGGTGTGCTCTGTCACTTGTGCGCGTTGCTGAGCTGCGGTGTTGGTGAGGAATCGAACCCCTGCGCTGCTCTTCGCGCGCCAGGGCCGGATGAACCGCCGGCCGCGGTGTGTGCACGCCTCCACGACTACCTGCTTCCCACACCCGGTCTGTGGGGAGGTCAGTCCTCGATCAGGTCGATCTCCCAGTTGGTGCGCTGGATCAAGGTGTCCACCTCGCGGATCTCCTTGGCCAGCAGGTCTGCCTGGGCGCGGAGTTCGGCGACCGGGAGGGCGGACAGGATCCGGAGTTCGGACCGCAGCTGCCGGACGGCTCCGCGCTGGTCGCGGCCGGAGGCGGCGTCGGCGGCGGAGGTGAGGACCGAGTGGCGCAGGCGCAGGACGTCGCGGCGGGCGAGGGCGTCGGTGAGGGTGCCGCCGCCTTCGACGATCACGGTGGCGTTGGTGCGGTTGATCCGGCGGATCAGCAGCTCCAGTTCGTCCAGCACCTCTGCGGCCTGGGCCAGGATCTCGGCGGCGTTCTCGGCCGGCTCCTCGCCCTCCTGGTAGCGGGCGCTGCCGACGACTCGGGCCCGCAACTGCTCCACCTGCCGCACCGCAGCCGCGCGCTGTGCGAGCGCTTCAGCCAGTTTCACCGCACCATCACCTCTACGTACGAATGATCGTCCGGTAAGTATGCACACCAGCACGACGGCGCAGCTCGCGGGGGGCTCACACAGACCGGCCGTCGGCGAGCTCGCGCAGCGCCGGAAGGTTGCCGGCGAGGAACTCGTCCACCGGAACGCCGCCGCGTGGAGGCGCGAGCACGACACCCCGGAACAGGCCGGCCGCCTGCTCGACCTCGCCCTGACCGGCATGCTCACCACCGCCCCGCCGGCGGCCAGCTGACCGGTTTCGCGGACGCGGGCCCGGCTGGGCTGGGATGCTGAGCGGCGGTCAGGGGGTGGCCTTGGCGAGGGGGTTGCTGCGGTGCGCGTGGTGTACGTGATCGACAGTGTGAGCCGGGTGGGTGGCGCCGAGCAGGGCCTGGCGGCGATGGCCCCGTTGCTGGTGCGGGCGGGCGTGGAGTTGCAGGTGGCGTTCCTGAAGGAGTCGCCGGGCGGGTTCCAGGCCGAGCTGCGGGCGGCGGGCGCCGAACCGGTGCCGGTGCTGCGCGGCTCGCGTCCGGCCCGACTGGCCGCGCTGCGCGCCGAGTTCCGCCGCCGCCGGCCGGACCTGGTGCACACCACGCTGTACGAGTCGGACGTGCTGGGCCGCCCGGCGGCGCTCGCGGCGCGGGTGCCGGTGGTCTCCAGCCTGGTGAACTCGGCGTACGGGCCGGAGCATCTGCGGGCCCGCGGTCTGAGCCCGTGGAAGGTGCGGGCCGCGCAGGGCGTGGACGCGCTGACCGCGCAGGGCGTGCGCCGCTTCCACGCGCTGACCGATCACGTCGCGGACGCGATGGCGGCCCGCCTGCTGGTGCCGCGCCGCCGGATCGACGTGGTGCCGCGCGGCCGCGACCCGCTGCTGCTCGGCTCGGTGACGCCGCAGCGGCGGGCGGCGGTGCGGGCGGAGTTGGGGCTGGACGAGGAGGTGCCGGTGGTGCTGGCGGCGGCCCGGCAGCAGTACCAGAAGGGCCTGGACGTACTGCTCTCCGCCTGGCCCGCGGTGCGCGCGGCACGCGCGGACGCGGTGCTGCTGCTGGCCGGCAGCCGGGGCGCCGAGACGGCCCGGCTGGAGGAGCTGGCCGCCCGGACGTCGGGGGTGCGGTTCCTGGGGCCGCGGGACGACGTGTTCGACCTGATGGCGGCGGCGGACGCGTGCGCGGTGCCCTCGCGCTGGGAAGGGCTGGGCAGCGCGGCGATGGAGGCGATGGGCGTCGGGGTGCCGCTGGTGTGCGCGGACGTCCCGGCGCTGCGCGAGACGGTCGGCTCGGAGGACTACGCGCTGCTGGTGCCCCCGCAGCGGCCCGGCGAGCTGGCGGCCGCGCTGCTGCGGACGCTGGACGGGCGCGGCGAGGCGCTGGTGCGGGCGAAGGCGGCCCGGGCGCGTTTCCTGACCAGGTTCACGCTCCAGCAGGTCTCCGCCCGGATGGTCGAGTTCTACGAACGCGCACTGACCTGACGCGGGGCGGACGGTTCGCTCCCTCACCAACCCTTCACCGGATCTGACTATTCGTCACCTCGCCTGCGGGCGTCCGGAATACGTCCACAGCTTGGCACCGGAATCGCCAAAGTGCTTGCGCCGCAGGTCCGGGCCGGGAAGCATCGTTCGCCAGGGGATGTGGTCTGGGGGGACCGTCCAACTGTGCGCGGCCGCAGCCGCATGGACCGCCCGTCGGGCGGGGGCGCGGGCGTCGGGACGAGGCGAGGGGAACCAACCGGTGGAACCGGCAAATCTGTTCACCGTTCTGCGGCGGTACTGGCGGCTGCTGGCCGGCTGTACGGTCGCCGCGCTGATCGTGGGATTCGTGCTGACGCCGACCGGTGACACGGTGGACAACGGCAAGTGGCAGTGCAAGGTGGCGATAACTCCCGTCGCGGGCGCGGCGGACACCGTCCGGGCCGACCAGGTGCTGTCGTACGCGCAGGGCTCGGCGGTGACCACGGCGGCGGCGCAGAAGCTGCACATCACGGACGTCGCGGGCCTGTCGGCGCGCCGTACGGTGGCGGCCGCGTCCACCCAGATGCTGGTGTTCACCACCACCGGCCCGACCCAGCAGTCCTGCGCGGACCTGGCGGCGGCGCTGTCGGAGGCCACCATCACCGGCTACGGCCAGGAGTCGAAGAAGAGCGCCGACGAGTCGATCAAGCGGCTGCGCGCCCAGGCCGATGCCCAGCAGCAGCAACTCGACGATCTGCAGAAGCAGTTCAGCCGTGCGAATGCGACCGATCAGGCCAAGCTTCAGCCGCAGCTGTCCACCGCGACGGCGGCGCTGACCAAGACCCTGGGCGCGATCGCCGACCTGCAGAACTACAGCCAGACCGACGCGATCCAGCAGTGGGGGTCGATCGACGCGAAGGAGCTCGGCGGCAACCTGCTGACCTCGCCGACCCGCAGCGTCCGCCTCGTGCTGGCGGTGGTGCTGGGCCTGGCGCTCGGCGTGGTGGCGGCGCTGATGCTGTCCCGGATGGACACCCGGCTGCGCACCCGCGACGGCGTCGAGGAGGCGTTCAACCTGCCGGTGATCGGCGAGATCCCCCGGCTGTCGCGGCGCCTGCGCCGGCTGCGCGAGCCGCTGGTGACGGCCCGCCCGGAGGATCCGGCGACCGAGGCGTACCGCTCGCTGCGCTCCACCCTGCTGCTGACCGGCCCGCGCGCGCTCTCGGTGCAGCTCGGCCAGGGCGGTCTGGACCCGGACGACCGGCGGGCCCGGCGGGCCACCGGCCCGGCGCCGGTGGTGCTGGTGATGTCGGGGCGCTCCGGGGACGGGCGGACCACCACGGTGGCCAACCTGGCGGCGACGCTCGCCGAGACCGGACGCCAAGTCCTGGTGCTGGACTGCGACTTCCGCCAGCCGGGCCTGCGCGGCCAGTTCGGGGTGGACGAGGGCCCCGGCATGGCCGAGCTGCTGTCGGGCGAGCAGCTGCCGAACCTGGTGGACCTGATCCGCCGCACCAACGTGTCGGGCGTGGCGCTGATCACCGGTGGCAACACCACCGCGTACCCGGCGGCGCTGGTGCTGCGCGCCGGGGAGGTGCTGGAGCTGGCCCGCCGGCACGCGGACGTGGTGCTGATCGACTCCTCGCCGCTGCTGCACGCCAACGACGCCTACGACCTGGTGCAGCACGCGGACACGGTGCTGGTGACGGTGATGGCGGGCAACGTCCGCCCGGAGGAGGCGGACCGGGTCTCCGAACTGCTTGCCCGCACCGGCGTGCCGGTGGCGGGCGTGGCACTGCTGGGCGCCGAGGGCACCACGGGACGGCGCAAGCGCACCCCGCGACCGGGCCGCGCACCCGCCGAAAAGACCGCCGGGAAGGCCACTGGGAAGGCCACTGGGAAGGCCACTGGCAAAGCCGCAGCGAAGACCGCCCCGCCCGTCCCCGAGCAGCAGCGCCGCGCCGAGCCGCCGCCCCGGGTGGAGCCGCAGCGCCGCGCGGGCGAGCACCAGCGGCCCGCCGACCCGCGTCCGGGCGCGCCGGTGTACGGCGAGGGCCCGGACCGCCGGGACGGCGCGACGAGTTGGGGCCGCCGGCCGGCCGAACTGCCCCCGGAGGAGCCGGCGGAGACCACCCTGCAGCTGCGCCTGGGCGAGGAGCGGTGACGGGGCGGCCGGCCCGGGTGCTCTGGCTGGCCAAGGGCCTGGGCCGGGGCGGCGCGGAGCAGCTGCTGGTCAACTGCGCGCGCCACGCGGACCGTTCGCGCTACGCGATCGAGGTGGCGTACGTGCTGCCGCACAAGGACGCGCTGGTGCCCGCGCTGGCGGCGGCCGGCGTCCCGGTGCACTGCCTGGGCGCGGCGCCGGCCCGGCGCTGGCCGCTGCGGCTGCGGGCGCTGCTCGCGGAGCGCCGGTACGACCTGGTGCACACCCACATGCCGGTGCCGGCGGTCGCGGCCCGGCTGCTGCCGGGCCGTCGGAAGCTCGTCCACACCGAGCACAACCTGTGGGAGCGCTACCGGCTGCCGACCCGCTGGGCGAACGCGCTCACGTACGGACGCAACGACGCGGTGATCGCCGTCTCGCACGCGGTGGCGGCGGGCATCGAGCGCCGACGCCCGGGCGACTGGCTGACGGTGGTGCACCACGGCCCGGACCTCGGCGACGCCCCGTCGGGCCCGGCCGCCCGCCGCGCGGTCCGGGCCGAACTCGGCCTGCCCGAGGACGCGTTGGTGATCGGCACGGTCGGCAACCTGACGGCGAAGAAGGACCAGGCCACACTGCTGGCCGCGTTCGCCCTGCTGCGCGGCGAGCACCCGAACTCCCGGCTGGTGCTGGTCGGTTCGGGCCCGCTGGAGGCGCAGCTGCGCGAACGGGCGGACGAGGGCGTGCTGTTCGCGGGCTCCCGGGGGGACGTGCCGGCGCTGCTGCCGGGCTTGGACGTGTTCTGCCTGAGCTCGCGCCAGGAGGGCCTGCCGGTGGCGCTGATGGAGGCGATGACCAGCGGCCTGCCGTCGGTGGTGACCAGGGTCGGCGGCATGCCGGAGGTGCTGGACGACGGCGTCGAGGGCCGCCTGGTGCCGCCCGGCGACCCGGCCGAACTGGCCGCCTCGTTGGCCGAGTTGGCGGCCGATCCGGAGCTGCGGGCGCGAATGGGCGCAGCCGCCCGGGAGCGGTCGAAGTCCTTCGACGTGGCGGGCGCGCAGCGGGCGATCGAGCGGGTCTACGCACGGGTGCTGGCCCGCTGAGTCCGGAGGGGACGAGCACGACGTGAGCGGTGAACTGACGTACCGCGGGCTGGAGTCGGCGGATGTGCCGATGGTCCTGGAGCTGCTGACGGCTTCGCTGGCGGGCGGCCCGACGGGGCGGCGCAGCGCCGAGTTCTTCGACTGGAAGCACCGGGCGAACCCGTTCGGGTCGAGTCCGGGGCTGGTGGCCGTCGCACCGGACGGGCGGATCGTGGGCGTGCGGCTGTTCCTGCGCTGGTCGTGGCTGGGTGCGCGGGGCCGCGAGGTGGCGGCGGTGCGGCCGGTGGACACCGCGACCCATCCGGACTTCCAGAAGCGCGGGATCTTCCGCCGGCTGACCATGGAGCTGCTCGAACAGGTCGCCGGTGAGGCCGAGTTGGTGTTCAACACGCCGAACGCCAACAGTCTGCCGGGCTACCTGCGGATGGGCTGGCGGGAGCTGGGCCGGGTGCCGGTGGCGCTGCGGGTGGCCCGGCCGCTGTCGTTCGCCCGGGGCGCGCGGGCGGCGCTGGCCCGCCGCCCGGGCCCGTCGGGGCCGCCGCACTGCGAACTGCCCACCGCCGCCGACTGGTTCGCGTTCCCGGACCCGCGGCTGCCGGAGCTGCTGGCGGAGCGGGAGCTGGCGGACGCCGCCGAGCCGCGGCTGCGCACGGCGCGCACCGCCCGGTACCTGGCCTGGCGGTACGGGGCCGCGCCGGGCCTGGACTACCGGGTGGTGACGGTGGAGCGCGGCGGCGAGCTGGTCGGGCTGGCGTTCGGCCGGCCCCGGCGGCGCGGCCCGCTGGCCGAGTTCACCCTCGCCGAGCTGATCGTCCGCCCCGGCGACCGGGCGGCGGCCGCCGGGCTGCTGCGCGCCGCCGCCGCGTCCGGCTGCGACCACGCGGCGACCCACCTGGCGCCGGGCACCGAGGCGGCGGAGGCGGGCCTGCGGGCGGGCTGCCTGACGGCGCCGCGCACCGGCATGGTGCTGGCCGCCCGCACCCCGACCGGGCCGCTGCCCGCCGAACGCACCCTCGCCGACTGGCGGTTCAGCCTCGGCGACCTGGAGGTCTTCTGATGGCGACGGCCCCCGTCGGCCCTCCCCGGCCGCTCCTCCGGTTGCGCGAGGCGGTGCGGCGCGGTCGGCTCACGGCGCTCGCCTGGGCGCTGGTGATGGGCTACGTGACGGTGTTCGTGCTGGCGATGGTGCACACCACGTACGACACCTGGGGGGCGCTGCTGGTCGCGCCGGCGCTGATGGCGATCGGCACCCCGATCCTGGCCCGGATCGCGGCGAACAATCCCGAACGCGGCGTCTTCAAGCTGCTGATCATCGCGATGGGAGCCAAGCTGGCCTGCGCGTTCCCGCGCTACCTGATGGCGTTCGTGCTGTACGGCGGCGCGGCGGACGCCAAGATGTACGACCAGAAGGGCTCGGACCTCGCCCAGTACCTGACCACCACCGACCTGCTCGGCGGGCTGCACTACGACCTGGGCATGAAGGTCGCGGGCACCGGCTTCGTCATCATCGTCACCGGGGTGGTCTACGCGATCACCGGCCCGACCCTGGTCGGCGGGTTCCTGGTGTTCTCCTGGCTGGGTTTCTGGGGGCTGCTGTTCTTCTGGCGGGCGTTGCAGATCGCCTTCCCGGAGGCCGATTCGCGGCGCTACGCGAAGCTGGTGTTCTTCCTGCCCTCGCTGCTGTTCTGGCCGTCCAGCATCGGCAAGGACGCCTGGATGATGTTCTGCCTGGGCCTGACCACGTACGGCGTGGCCCGGCTGCTGGACCGCCGCTTCGGCGCGTTCGTGTGCATAGCGGTGGGCTCGCTGGGCACCGCGATGGTCCGCCCGCACGTCACGGTGCTGGCGGGCGCCGGGCTCACCGTCGCGTACGTGCTGCGCAAGCGGCCGCAGCAGGTGTCCGCGCTGGGGCCGCTGCGCACGGTGCTGACGGTGGCGGTGCTGGGCGTCGGCGTGATGCTGATGCTGCAACAGGTGTCGACGTTCTTCGGCACCAGCGGCACCGGCGGGGACGCCGTCAACCAGGTGCTGTCGGAGACCTCGCGGCGCACCTCGCAGGGCTCCTCGGTGATCAACGCCGCGACGGCGGAGGACCCGGCGCCCGCGTTCAGCCTGAACCCGGCGCGGCTGCCGATGTCGGTGATCAGCGTGCTGTTCCGGCCTTTCCCGTTCGAGGCGTCGAACATCCAGAACCTGATCCAGTCGGTGGAGTGCTTCGCGCTGCTGGTGATGTTCGTCCGGGCCTGGCCGCAACTCGCCCGGATCCCGAAGCTGTTCGTCCAGCGCTCGTACGTCGCCTTCGCGGTGGTGTACACCCTGCTGTTCTGCTGGGCGTTCTCCACCATCAACAACATGGGCATCCTGTCCCGCGAGCGGGTGCAGGTGCTGCCGCTGGTCCTGGTGCTGCTGGCGATCCCCCGGCCGGCCGGCTCCGGCCGGGTGGCGCGCAGGCGGCGCCCGCCGGTGTGGCGGGTGCAGCCCGGCCAGTGGGGCGGCGGCCCGGGGCCCGAACCTCCGGTCGCCGTCGGCGCACCGGACCCGTACCGAACCCAGGGGGGATCGACCACATGACCACCGACCAACTGCGCCCCGCCGTCCTCGACGGCGCCCCGGCCTTCCCCGACGGCCTGCCGCTGACCCGCGTCCGGGTGCCCGACCGCGAACGGCTGCTCGGCAAGCTCGCCGAGGTGCTCGACTCGGGGATGCTCACCAACGGGCCCACCGTCCGCCAACTGGAGGAGCAGGCAGCCGAGTTGCTGGGCGTGCCGCACGTCGTGGCGGTGTCGAACTGCACGGCCGGCCTGATGCTCGTCCTGCAGGCCGCCGGGGTCGGCGGCCACCGCCCGGTACTGATGCCCGGCTTCACCTTCTCCGCCACCGCGCACGCCGCGCACTGGGCGGGCGGCACCCCGCTGTTCGCCGAGGCCCGCGAGCAGGACATCACCCTCGACCCGGCGGACGCCGAGGCCCGGCTGAAGGCCGCCGACGCGCCCGCCGCGATGATGGCCACCCACGTGTACGGGACGCCCTGCCAGACCGAGGAGCTGCAACGGATCGCCGACACGGCCGGCGTCCCGCTGGTGTACGACGCCGCGCACGGCCTCGGCTCGGCCCGGCGCGGCGTGCCGGTCGGCAACTTCGGCCTGGCCGAGGTGTTCTCGATGAGCCCGACCAAGGTCGCGGTGGCCGGCGAGGGCGGCCTGGTCGCCACCCGCGACGCGGCACTCGCCGCCACCCTGCGCACCGCCCGCGACTACGGCAACCCCGGCGACTACGACACCCTGTTCCCCGGCCTGAACGCCCGGATGAGCGAACTGCACGCCGCCGTCGGCCTGACCTGGCTGGCCGGCCTGTCCGCCCGGGTCGCCCACCGCGGCACGCTGGTCGCCGAGTTCGCCCGCGCCACCGCCGGCCTGCCCGGTCTGCGGCTCGCCCTGCCGGAGGACGGCGACACCTCCACCTTCAAGGACCTCACGCTGATCCTCGACGCCGGTGCGTTCGGTTTGAACAGCCGTGAGCTGGCCGCCGCGCTGAAGGCCGAGGGCATCGACACCCGCCGCTACTTCCACCCGCCCGTCCACCGGCAGCGTGCCTACGCCCACCTCGGCCAGGCGGAGGAACTGCCGCGCACCGACCGGCTCGCCGACTCGGTGCTGACCGTCCCGCTGTGGTCGCACATGAACGCCGCCACCGTCCGCCGGGTCGCCGACGCGGTGGTGCGGGTGCGGTCCTTCGCACCGGAGGTCCGGGCGGCACTGGGCGACGTCTGAGCTACGCCGTGCGGCGTCTGAGCTACGCCGTGCGGCGTCGGCGCATCGCCGTGCGGCGTCCGCGCATCGCCGTGCAACCCCTGAGCGGGTCTCGCAAGCCGGTTCGGCGGATTCGTCGGATCAGGTGAACTCGGTTGGACCGCCCGGAGGTTGGCCCGCCAGGATGGCGGGCATGTTCAAGGGATTCCGCAGCTTCCTGCTGCGCGGCAACGTGGTCGACCTCGCGGTCGGCATCGTCATCGGCGCCGCGTTCACCGCCGTCGTCACCGGTTTCGTCGCAGCCTTCCTGACCCCGCTGGTCGGTGTCGCCTCCGGCGCGGTCGGCGACTTCAGCAAGGAGGCGTTCACCGTCGCCGACGTCACCTTCCCGTACGGCGCCTTCCTCCAGGCGATGATCAGCTTCGTGCTGGTCGCCGCCGTCATCTACTTCGCCGTCGTGCTGCCCGTCGCCAAGCTCCAGAACCGGTTCAACCCGGTCAAGGACGCCCCGGTGGCCAAGGCCGACTGCCCCGAGTGCCTCAGCACCGTCCCCGCCGCCGCCACCCGCTGCGCGCACTGCACCAGCGAACTGACCGGCCGCCCGGGCTTCCCCGTCCAGGCCACCGCCGCGAAGGTCGCCCGCTGAGCCACGCACGCCCCCGCACACCCCCGCACCACCCGGCCCGGACGGCACACCCGCCGCCCGGGCCGAAGCCTGTCCGGAACCCGCCGCCCCGCCCCCTCGCCGTTTGACCGCACCGGCCCGGTGCCGATAGTGATCCCCGTCGTCCCCGTGGCAGTCGGGGGCGTCAACCACCGTGCGGGGAGGGCTCGATGGGCACACTCGGCTGGCTGCTCGTGATCGCGGCGGTGGCGGCCGCGGCCGTGCTGTGGCGCTGGCTCCAGTACCCGGGCGCGTGGCGCTACGCGTTCGAGGCGCGGTACGCCGACCACCGGCGTGATCTCGGCACCCACCGCAGCCATCTCTGCGCGGTCCGGCGCGCCTCCCGCCGCACCGTCTCCACCGCCCGCGACGGCGCCGCCCGGGCCGCTGCCGCGCACCGTTCCCGGGTCGTCGCGGCCCAGGCCGAGGTCGACCGGCTGCGCGACCCCGGCCGCGGCGCCGAGGGCGAAACGCTCGGCTCGCTGCGCCTGTTCGAGCACAAGCTGGTGCTGACCACCAACGGCCGCGCCGCCGATCACGCGCTCGACGCCGTCCTGCTGCACGCCGACCACACGGCCGGCGCCAGCCACCTCCACCTGGTGCTCCCCGACGGCGCCCAACGCGAACTGCCGTTCGCACACAGCGAGTTCGCCGAGGAGAAGATCCGCGCCTTCGTCATCGCCGCACGCGACGGCGTGGCCCGCGCGAAGACCGCCCGACTGGAACGCGAGGCGAAACTTCCCGCCGCCGAGGCCGCCCTGACCGAGGTCCGCGCCGACACCGCCGAGGTGGACCGGGCCCGCGAGCGGCTGGACGAGATCCGCGCCGAGCAGGACGCCGACCCCGCCATCGCCGAAGCCGAACAGGCATTCGAAGCCGCCTGCGGCCGCTGGCAGAAGCTCACCGGCACCCGACCCCTCCGCCCCCGCGCCGCCCGATGAGATCGCGCACGGACCATACGTCTGGGATGGCCGAAATGAGCCGAACCCGTTCGCCCGACTAGCTCCGGGATTGTCCGATTTCGGCTCGCGAAGAGTCCGTAAACATGTGAACTCCGGGCCCTCCCGCTCTCCTCAGCAGGCATGTTGTGGGCTTACGGTAGGCCCCATGACCTCGCCCCGCTCCTACGACGGAGTCGGCTACCCCTCTCCGTCCTTCTCCTCCTCCTCCGGCACGCCCATCTACGACAGCCTGGTCGCAGAGCGTGGCATCCCGCAGATCGCACCCATCAACGTGCCCCCGGCCAACGCGGCCCCCACCTGGTCCACCGCCTACGGCGCCGGCTTCACCGGCGGGCTCGGCGGCGGCTTCGACTCCCCCGCGTCGAACCTGCCCGCTCTGCCCCCGGCCCGCCTCGCCCTCGGCCCCGGCCCGAGCAGCAGCCCGGTGCCCGCCCCGCACATCCCGGTGCAGCCCGGGTACGCGGCCGCGCCCGTGCCGCCGCAGCCGTTCATGCCCAGCCAGCGCCCGGCCGCCCCGGCCTACCCGCAACCGGCCCCGGCGAACACCTTCGCCACCGCGCCGCAGAGCTTCGCCCCCCAGCAGCAGTTCGGCGGCCAGGCCCAGCAGTTCGGCGGCGGCCAGCAGTTCGCCCCCTCCCAGTTCGGCAGCCAGCAGCAGTTCGGCGCCCAGCCGGTCGCCCAGCAGCAGAGCTTCGGCGACCAGTCGTTCGGCGGCAACACCCTGCGCCCGGCCCAGCCCAACCCGCCGCAGCAGTACCCCCAGTACCGCCAGTACCCCCAGGCAGGCTGACGGGCAACACCCCTCCCCACAGGGGCAAGGTCTCATAGCAAGTAGTTCTTACTGATATCCCCGCGCCCTCGAGGGCCGGACGAATCGCACTCGTTCCCCGCGTCCCGCCAGGGGCGCGGGGAACTGCGCGAAGGGGGACGGGAACGCCGGTGAGGTCCGTCCGACCGGCAGGCCCTCGCTCCCCGGACGGCCTCTGGCAGGATGGGCCGCATGCCAACGCTCGCGTCCCTCCACGTGTACCCCGTCAAGTCCATGTACCGCCTCAGCCCGGCCACCGCCGAGGTGCACCCGTGGGGCCTGGCCGGTGACCGTCGCTGGATGCTCGTGGACGCGGAGGGCGTCGCCCTCACCCAGCGCGACGAGCCGTCAATCGGCCAGTTCCGCCCCGCCCCGTCCGCTGATGGCACGTCACTCACCCTGACCGCCCCGGACGGCGACGCCCACACCGTCCCCGCGCCGTCCCTCACCACGGGTGCCCCCGAGGCGACCGTCGAGGTCTTCGGCACCCGTTTCTCCGCCGCCACCGCCGCGAAGGAGACGTCCGCCTGGCTGGCCGAGCACCTGCCCGCGAAGCTCGGCGAGGTGCGGCTGGTGCACCTGGACCGCCCGGAGGTGTCCCGTCCGATCAACCCGAAGTACGCGGGGCCGGACGAGACGGTGTCGATGGCGGACGGCTACCCGCTGCTGCTGACCACCAGCGCCTCGCTGGCCGAGCTGAACGCCCGGATCGCCGAGGACCACCCGGGCGACGAGCGGAAGGGCGCGGCGCTGCCGATGGAGCGGTTCCGGCCGAACCTGGTGGTGTCCGGCACCGAGCCGTGGGCGGAGGACGGCTGGCGCCGGGTCCGGGTCGGCGGCCTGGAGTTCCGGGTGGCGAAGCCCTGCGCCCGCTGCGTGGTGACCACCACCGACCAGGAGTCGGGTGAGCGTCGCGGCCCGGAGCCGCTGCGCGCGCTGGGCCGGCACCACCGGTTCGGCCAGAAGCTGGTGTTCGGACAGAACCTGATCCCGGTCCGTCCCACTCCCACCGCAGAGACCGCGGAGGTGCTGGGAACGCTGACGGTCGGCGACGAGGTGGAGGTCCTGGAGGCGGTGGAGGCCCCGCTGCCGGACCGCCGCTGACGGGCACCCGGAACCACCCCCCGGCTCATTCGTTGAACCGGGCGACGGCCCGGTCGGCCTCTCGCGCTACGGTGGGGGTGATCGCGCAGCGTCTCGCACGCACTCGACGAAGGCGGGGATGACAGATCGTCATGGGTGAGCTCAGGGTCCGGGTCACGCAGGACAGCGCCTCCCGGTGGCGGCGGCGCAGCGGGGAGTACGCGACGCTCCGCGAGGCCCTGGAAGTGGCCGAGCCGGGTGACACCCTGACGGTGCGGGCGGGGACCTTCCGCGAGGCGGTGCTGGTCGACAAGCCGGTGACGCTGGTCGCCGAGCATGGTCCCGGCAGTGTGCGGATCTCGCCGCCGGAGAGCGCGGTGCGCGGCGGCACGGCGTTGACGGTGACGGCGGGCGCGACGATCCGCGGCCTGACCATCGAGGGTTCCGACCGTTCGATCCCGGCGGTGCTGCTGGCCCGCGCGGACGGCGCGGTGCTGGCGGACTGCCGGATCGAGACGTCCTCCGCGGTGGGCGTGGAGCTCGCCGACGGCGCCCGCGCGCAGTTGGTCAACTGCACGGTGGAGAACCCGTCCGGTCTGGGTGTCCGGCTGCGTGCGCAGGCCGACGCGGAGTTGGTGGACTGCGAGATCTCGGCGGCGGGCCAGAGCGGTCTGGCGGTGCTGTCGGGTTCGAAGCTGCGCGCGGAGCGGCTGCGGGTGCACCACACGGGCGGCGCGGGTGTGCTGCTGGCCGACCCGGGGTCGCTGGCGGAGCTGATCGGCTGCCAGGTGTACGAGGTGCGCGGTTCGGGCGTGCAGGCCGAGGCGCAGGCGGTGGGGCGGCTGACGGACTGCACGGTGCAGCGGGTGTCCGGCAACGGGCTGAGCCTGGACACCGGTGCGGAGCTGGAGCTGACGTCCTGCCGGGTGCACGAGGTGCCGGAGAACGCGGCGGACCTGCGCGGCGGCGCCAAGCTGACGCTGCGGCAGGTGACGGTGCACGCGTTCGGCCGGGGCGCGCTGTCGGTGTGGGACGGCGGGACGAAGGTGTTCGCGGAGAGCAGCCGCTTCCACTCCGCGCAGGGCGACTACCCGGCGCTGTGGGTGAGCGACGGCGCGGCCCTGGAGCTCGCCGACTGTTCCCTCGACGATCTGCCGGACGCGCTGTTCGTCCTCGACCAGGGTTCGTCCGCCTCGGCCCGCGACTGCTCGTTCACGGCGATCCGCTCCTCGGCGGTCTCGGTCTCGGGCGGGGCGAGCGCGGACCTGTCGGGCTGCCGGATCCAAGGCGCGGGCACCGGCCTGTGGTTCCGCGACCACGGCTCGGGCGGCCTGCTGACGGACTGCGAGATCGCGGACGTCGCCACCGGTGTGATCGTCACCAAGGGCGCGGACCCGGTGCTGCGCGAGTGCACCGTGCGCGGCGCGAGCGAGGCCGGGGTGTACGTGTCGGCGCAGGGACGCGGCGAGTTCGACACCGTGCGGGTGTCGCAGGGCGGCGGGTTCGGCTTCCACGTGATCGACGGCTGCCGGACGAAGCTGGTGCGCTGCCGGGCGGAGCGCAACGACCGGGCCGGCTTCGAGTTCTCCGAGCCCGGCCCGATCGCCGAGGGCTGCACCTCGGACGACGCCGCGCCGCTGCCCGCCCCGCGCCCCGCCGAACCGGCCGCTCCCCCGCTGGCGACGCTGGCGCCCGCCGTCCTGACCTCGTCTTCGTCCGTTGGCCCCGCCCTCGCCGTGATCGCCCCCATCCCGGACTGCCGCCCGGCCGAGGAGGCGCTGGCCGAACTGGACTCCCTGGTCGGCCTGGCGACGGTCAAGCAGGAGGTGCGGACCCTGATCGACATGATCTCGGTCGGCCGGGCGCGGCAGCGCGCGGGCCTGAAGGCCCCGTCGCCGCGCCGGCACCTGGTCTTCACGGGCTCCCCCGGCACCGGCAAGACCACCGTCGCCCGCCTGTACGGCGAGATCCTGGCATCACTCGGCGTCCTCCAGCGCGGCCACCTGGTGGAGGTGGCCCGCCTCGACCTGGTCGGCGAGCACATCGGCTCCACCGCGATCCGCACCGCCGCCGCGTTCGACAAGGCGCGCGGCGGGGTGCTGTTCATCGACGAGGCGTACGCGCTGGCCCCCGAGGACGGCGGGCGGGACTTCGGCCGGGAGGCGATCGACACCCTGGTGAAGCTGATGGAGGACCACCGCGACGAGGTGGTGATCATCGTGGCGGGCTACACCGCCGAGATGGAGCGCTTCCTCGCCGCCAACCCCGGCCTGTCGTCCCGTTTCTCCCGCACCGTCACCTTCCCCGACTACACCGCCGACGAGCTCCTCGACATCGCCCGCGCCCAGGCCACCGAGCACGAGTACCACCTCGACGCGGCCACCGAGGCCGCCCTGCACGCCCACTTCACCACCCTCGACCGCGGCGTCGGTTTCGGCAACGGCCGCACCGCCCGCCAGGTCTTCGAGAGCATGATCGAACGCCACGCCTCCCGGGTCGCCCACCTCACCGACCCCACCACCGAGGACCTGCAACTCCTGGTCCCCGCCGACCTCCCGTCCTGAGTTCTCCGCCCAGGCGTTCAGACCAGCCGGCCGCCGCCGTCCACGTGCAGGACGGTGCCGGTGACGTACGGGCTGTCGATGGCGTACAGCACGGCCTTGACCAGGTCCTCCGGGGTGCCGACCCGGCGGGCCGGGTTACGGGTGGCGACTCCCTTCAGAAACTCCTCCTTCCCCGCCCCGAGACCGTCCCAGGAGCCGCTGTCGACGATGCCCGGCGAGACGGCGTTGACCCGCACCGGGGCGAGCTCCACCGCGAGGGCCTGCACCAGGAACGCCAACGCCCCGTTGGTGGTGGCCATCACCGTCCGGGCGGGCGCGGGACGCCAGGCGGCGACACCGGAGAAGAACGTCATCGACCCGTCCTCGGCGAACTGCCCCGCCAGGTGCTTGGCCAGCAGCATCGGACCGATCACCTTCGCGTCGAACGCCCGCCGGATGTCCGCGAGTTCGAGCTCTTCGAGCGGCCCGTTGGCGGGCATCGCGGCCGTCGACACCAGGTGGTCGACCCGCCCGGCCCGGGCCGCCAGCGCCTCGATCGACGCCTCGTCCGCCAGATCGACGGGCACCACGGTGGACGGGCCGGCCAGCTCGCCCGCCGTCCACTCCAGCTTCCGCGGATCGGGCCCGGCGAGCACGAGTTCCGCCCCGGCGGCGGAGGCGGCGTGCGCGAGCAGCCGGCCGGTGCGCGAACCGGCACCGACCACGACGACGCGACGACCAGTAAGACCTTCAGACATGTGCGGAGCTCCTATCAGCTCGATTGGGACTCCTTCACCCTCCCGGACCTGCGCCGATAGGTCCAAGGCTTGTTCTTCACCCCACCCATAAACTGCGTGCATGGCAGCAACGCTCCGGCAGCTCGAATACCTGGTCACCGTGGTCGACACCGGCTCCTTCACCCGGGCCGCCGAACACCTCCACGTCACCCAGCCCGCCCTCTCCCACCAGGTCCGGGCCCTGGAATCCGCCCTCGGCGGCCCCCTCCTCGAACGACTCCCGCGCGCCGTCCGCCCCACCCCGCTCGGCCGGGCCGTCCTGCCGCACGCCCGCGCCGTCCTCGCCGACGCCCAGCGCCTGCACGCCGCGGCCCGCCGCACCGCCGGCCTGGAGGACGGCGAACTCGAGGTCGCCACCGTCCACTCCATCGCCCTCGGCATCCTCCCGCCGGTCCTGCGCGCCTGGCGCCGCCAGCACCCCACCGTCCGCATCCGCCTGCGCGAATACCCGCACGCCGACCTGCTGCGCGCCGCGATGGCCGCCGGCGGCGCGGACCTCGCCATCGGCCCGGTACCCACCGACTGGGACGGCCCCGTACGGGAGTTGGGCGTCGAGGAGTTCGCCCTCGTCCTCCCCACCGACGACCCGCTCGCCAACCCCCCGGACGGCACCCTCCCCCTCGCCGCCCTCGCCGACCGCGCCTGGGTCCACTACGCCCCCGGCCACGGCCTCGCCGAACTCCTCGACCAGTCCTGCGCCCGCGCCGGCTTCCTCCCCCACCCCGCCGTCCGCACCGAACAGACCGCCGCCGCCCCCATGCTCGCCGCCGCCGGCCTCGGCCCCGCCCTCGTCCCCGCCACCACCCTCCCCCCCACCCTCGACGCCGCCATCCTCCGCCCCCACCCCCCGATCCACCGCCCCCTCGCCGCCTACACCCGCACCCGCCCCGACCGCCTCACCACCACCTTCACCGAAACCCTGGCCACCCACGTCGGCCTGGCACCGCGCCCGGCATGATTGCTGTCACCTCCCGGACGCACCGACGCAACGGGCAGGCGACGAACGCGGCTTCGGAAGGATGCGGAATGAGCAACCTGGGCAAATATCAGGACATCGTGATGGAGGCGAAGCGCGCGGGCGGCGTCGACAAGTTGATCGAGATCATCGAGAAGAACGCTGCCGGCAAGAGCCACGCGAAGGGCGTCAAAGACGGCGCCGTCGGCACCGTGGCAGTGGCCGTCCTGATAGCCGGCGGAGCCGTCGCCAAGCGCGCCTGGAACCGCCGAAAGACCCGCCAGGCCGAAGAGGCCAAGGCACAACTGCGAACCATCGCCGAGTCCGGCTCACCTGACGGCTCCGGTCAGTAGAACCACTGACCCACCGGACCGGCCCTCAGCTCGCGAGGGCGCGTTCGATCCGCTCCCGCTGCCGTACCGCTCGCGGGTCGCGGTAGCCGGCCAGCAGGGCGAGCGCGGCGGTCCAGTGGCGGCGGGCGGCTTCCGTGTCGAGGCCGTGCAGGGCGTGGGCCAGTCCGTCGAGGCTGCGGGATTCGTGCCAGGGGTCGCCGAGTTCGTGGTGGGTGGTGGCGGCGCGGCGGAAGAAGGCGGCGGCCTCGTCGGGGCGGTCGAGGTGGAGTTTGGTCTGTCCGGCGCCATGCCAGGCGAGGGCCTCACGGCTGCGGTCGCCGAGACGGCGGTACAGGACGGCGGAGCGGTGGTAGGAGTCGAGCGCTTCGGCGTACTGGCCGACGGCCTGCTGGCTGTCGCCGAGGGTGATCAGCCAGAACGCCTCCAGCCGGTGGTTGCGCAGGGCGAGTGCGATCTCGACCGCGTCCCGAGCCGCCGCCAACGCGCCGACCAGATCGCCCTGTTCGCGCAGGATCTCGCCGAGCAGGCGCAGGGCGTTGCCCTCCGCGCGTCGGTCGCCCGAGGCGCGGTGTGCGGCGAGGACCTGCTCGGCGGCGGCCCGGGCCGGTTCGGGCCGCCCGGCGTGGTGGTGGGTACCGGCCAGGTTGGCGAGCACGGTGGTCTCCCAGTGGGTCTCGCCGAGCTGCCGGAACGTGGCGATGGCCTGGTCGAAGTGGGCGGCCGCTTCGTCGAGTTGACGCCGCCGCAGGTGGCCCAGGCCGAGCAGGTTCAGCGCATGGGCCTCGTTGCCGCGGTCGCCCAGCTCGCGGAAGAGCGCGAGGGCGTCACGGTGGTGCGCCTCGGCGGCGTCGAGGCGGTTGACCCGGGTGTGGGCTATCCCGAGGTCGATGAGCAGCAGGGCCTTCGCGGACCGGTCCTGCAACCGGTCGGCCGCTGCCAGGCCGAGGCGGCCGGCCGGAATCCAGTCGGCACCCGGCGCGGAGGGGGCGGGCGCGTTGAAGAGTGCGGCGGCCAACTGCCAGGTCGGGCGGTCGAGTCCGGCCGCGGCAGCGGCGCCGACGGCGTGCAGGAGGTTGGTCCGGTCCCGCTCGGCCCAATCGGCGGCGGCGTTGTGGTCGGCGAAGGTCAGCGGCTGCACACCGTCCGCCGGCGGATCGAGCGGGAGCCGGGCCTCGGCCGGGCTCAGCCACTGCTGGGCGGCGTCGGCGGTGTGCAGGTACCAGTCGAGCACCCGCCGGAGCGCGTCCTGTCGCTGCGCGGGCGACTCCTCCTGCTGGGCCTGGTCGGTGGCGTAGGCGCGCAGCAGGTCGTGGAACTGGTACCGGTCGGGGGCGGTCTGTTCGACGAGGTGCGCGCCGACCAGGGTGTCCAGGAGCTGCCGGGCCCGAGCGGTGGTCAGTTCGGCCAGCGCGGCGGCGGCGTGCAGCCCGAACTCCGGCCCCGGGTGCAGGCCCAGCCGCCGGAACAGCCGGGCAGCCGGCTCGGGCAGGGCGCGGTAGGACCAGGCGAAGACGGTGCGGACGGCGTCGCTCTCCTCCTCGTCGCCGACGCTCAGCACGTCCCACAGCGCGGATTCGTCCCGCAGGTCGGCGATCAGGTCGTCCAGCCCCAGATGCGGCAGGCTGGCGGCGCGCTCGGCCGCGATCCGCAGGGCGAGCGGGAGTTGGGCGCACAGCCGGGCGAGTTCGGCGAGTTCGGCGGGGTCGTCCGCCGACCGGTGGTCGGCGGTGACGGCACGCAGCAACGCGACGGCCTCAGGCTCGGGGAGGGTGCCCAGGGTGAGGCGCCGGGCACCGTCGCGCACGGCGAGCCCGGACAGTCGGCTGCGGCTGGTGACGATCACCAGGCAGCCCGCGCTGCCGGGCAGCAACGGCCGGACCTGGGCGACAGTGGCGGCATTGTCCAGCACCACCAGCACCTGGCGGTCGGCCAGCAGGGACCGGTAGAGCGCGGCAGCGGCGTCCTGGTCCGGCGGGACGGACGCGGCGGGAACACCGAGCGAGACCAGGAACCGGTCCAGTGCCTCGCGGGCGGTGACGGGCCGCCCGGGGTCGTAGCCGCGCAGGTTGACGTACAGCTGCCCGTCCGGGAACCGGTCCCGCGCCCGGTGGGCCCAACGCAGCGCGAGCGAGGTCTTCCCGGCCCCGGCGGTACCCGCGATGACACACACCGGTGCGTCGTGGCCGGCCAATACCGCGTCCAGCTCGCGCAGTTCCGCGGTCCGGTTGACGAATCCCCGGACGTCCGCCGGGAGTTGGCGTGGCGTGGGGGCAACGCGCTCGGGCTCCGAGAGGCCGTGCAGGTGGATACCGCCACTCACCGTCCCCACCTGGACGGCCTGGTGCGCGTTCCCCGACAGCTCGTTGTGCGACCCGCCGCCGCTGTGCCCGTCGATCGTCTACACCTCCTCCGTGCGAGGCGGCGCCAGGGGTGCCACTTCGCGGGCGAACCAGGACGCAACATCCTCCCCTCGGCGGTACAGCGACTGGATGAACTCCTGCCATTCGTCGACGGGTTCGGGGCCGGTCCAACGGATCGCGCCGTCCGGCGTACCCGTTGCCGTGTACAGCACCTGGTACAGGGTGCGGCCGCCGAGCACCACGATCTCGGGCAGCGGCCCGGAGTCCTCCGCCAACTCCTCGGCCGGCACGATCCGCACGCGCTCCCCGCACTCGGCGCGCATCCGCAGCGAGTGCAGCTCCCATTGCAGGTAGCCGGTCAGCGGCCGCTCGACCACTCGGACCCGGTGGAAGAACGATCCGCGCTCCTCGTCCTCCCGCCCGATCGCCTCCAGCGCGCCGCGCCGCTCCTCCAACAGCCGCAGCGCGCCCGCCCAGTCGCCACGCCGCAGCGCGTCCCGGCTCGGGCTGTTCTGCTCCTCGAAGTACTGGCGCCGTTCGAGCTTCCAGGAGTCCCGCCCCCGGATCTCCGCATCCCGTTCCCGGAAGTCTCGCCGATACTCCTCCCTGGTGAGCCGGCACCCGTTCTCGGGGTTCAGCGCCGGGGCGCGAAGCTCAGGCATCCGGGATGTCCGGCTTCGCGGCAGCGAGCATCGCACCGGGGATGACGACCAGGCGTTCGCCCTCGCCGACCCGGACGCCTTCGGGCAGCCGGCCGCGATAGGCCTCGGTCACGTCCGCGCCGATGACGGCGACGTCGCCGTTGGCGAGTTGCCAGATGTCCGGGCATTCGTCGCGGCCGTCGGAAGAGCCCAGCTCTGCGGCCGACTTCCCCAGCCGCCTGGCGAACGGTGCGGACAGGTCAACGTGCCATGCGTTGCTCATGCTTGTCTCCTCCGCTGACACAACACCGGCCCATCACCCTATCGCTGACCGTCCGTCAGCACACGATGCCTGCGCGTGCCATTCGCTTGGCCGGTCCGTCATGCCTACGGCGCCGGGAAGCAGCCGTTCGTGCCCGCGCCCGTCAGCAGGGTGCCGATGGCGAGGGCGGTGGCGGCGATGCCGAGGGTGACGGCGGCGAGGCGGAGGAGTTCGGGGTCTTCGAGGTGGCGACGGATGCCGCGGGAGAGGAGGCCGGTGATGGCGCCGGCGGCGGTCAGGAGGGCGAAGCAGAGGGGGGTGAAGAGGAGGAGGGTGGTGCGGCTGCCGGGGTCGAGGTGGGTGGCGCAGCCCATCCAGTTGTGGGCAATGGTGCGGACGGTGACCACCGTGGTGGCGGCGGCGAGGGCCGTGCCCAGGGTGGCGGTGGCGGGGCGTCCCAGCAGGTTCACGGTGTGTCTCCTTCGCGGGGCCGCGCCCGTCGCGCCCGCCCGCCAGGACGGACGGGCTGCGCGGCGGGGCGGTTGCACCCGGCGGAAGGTCAGAAGACGGCGGTGAAGGCGGCCATCCGGCTGTCGTCGAGTTCGGGGCGGAGTCGGCCGCCGCGGGCGAGGGTGGCCATGCCGTGGAGGGTGGACCAGGCGAGTTCGGTGTAGCCGGCGGGGTCGAGGCCGGCGGCGGTGGCGCTCGCGGTGGCGGGGTCGGCGATGGCGGCGAAGGCTTCGTGCAGGGCGGCGGGTGCGTCGGGGGTGCCGAAGGGCAGGGGGTTGGCCATGGTGAAGATGGCGTCGTAGAGGGCGGGGTTGGCGGCGGCGAACGCCAGGTACGCGCGGGCGACGGCGGCGAACGCGGCCCGGGGGTCGTCCAATTCGGCGGCTGCGGCGCGGAGTTGGACGGCGAGTTCGGCGCAGCCCTCGACGGCGACGGCGGCGACGATCGCGTCCTTGCCGGCGAAGTGGCTGTACAGGACGGGCTGGCTGTATTCGATGCGTTCGGCGAGACGGCGGGTGGTGACGGCGTCCCAGCCTTCGGTCTCGGCGAGTTCGCGGGCGGCCCGGACGATCAGCTGTTCGCGTTCGGCGCGTTCGCGCGCCCTGCGTTCCTTGATAGCCATGCCCGAAACCCTAGCAGCGCTAGACAACTGACGGACCGCCGGTCTAGCGTTGTTCACATCGCTAGCGCCGCTAACAGGCAGGCAGCGCAGCCCACTTCACGAGCAAGCCAGGGGGAACCACCATGTCCGCAACCACCATCAGCACGAGGGTCCACGTCGCCACCGTCGGCACGGTGCTGCTCGGCCTGTTCCCGCTCTGGTTCGGCCTCAGCTACATCCTCGCCCCGGAGTCCACCGCCCCGAGCTTCGGCCTCCCGGCGTGGCCGCACGGCGACGCGGCGATGTTCCTGATCACCAAGGGCATCCGCGACGTGGTCTCCGGCCTCGTCCCGCTGGCGCTGCTGCTGCTCGGGCAGCGCCGGGCCTCGGGCTGGGCGATGCTGGTCACGGCGCTCGTCCCGATCGGCGACGCGACCACCATCCTGACCCACCACGGCAGCGCCCTGACCGCGTTCACGATCCACTTCGCGACGGCCGCGGTCATGATCGCCGTCGCCGCCCTGGTCCTGACCGAGCGCAAGACCAAGTGACGAACCCTCAGCCGTCCGCCCAGTCGCCGCCCGCGAGGAACGCCTCCAGGGCGGCGCGGTGCGGCCCGGGGTCGATGCGTTCGGCGGCGAGCCACTGGGCGGAGTAGTACTTGTCGAGGTAGCGGTCGCCGGGGTCGCAGATCAGGGTGACGACGCTGCCGGTGCGGCCGTCGGCGCGCATCTCGGCGACGATCTTGAGCGCGCTGTACAGGCCGGTGCCGGTGGAGGCGCCGGCCTTCTTGCCGAGGACGGCCTCCAGCAGGTGGATGGCGGCGACGGACGCGGCGTCGGGGACGCGCATCATCCGGTCGATCGCGCCGGGCACGAAGGACGGTTCCATCCGGGGGCGGCCGATGCCCTCGATCCGGGAGGAGGTGGAGACGGTGGCGTCGGGGTCGCGGTGCACCCAGCCGTCGAAGAAGCAGGAGTTCTCCGGGTCGGCGACGCAGATCCGGGTGTCGTACTGCATGTAGTGCACGTACCGGGCGATGGTGGCGGAGGTGCCGCCGGTGCCGGCGGTGGCGACGATCCAGGCGGGTTCGGGGTGCGGTTCCATCCGGAGCTGGGCGAAGACGGATTCGGCGATGTTGTTGTTGCCGCGCCAGTCGGTGGCCCGCTCGGCGTAGGTGAACTGGTCGATGTAGTGGCCGCCGGTCTCGGCGGCGAGGCCGGCGGCGGCCTCGTACACCTCGCAGGCGTTGTCGACCAGGTGGCAGCGGCCTCCGTGGAACTCGATCAGTTCGATCTTGGCGCGGCTGGTGGAGCGGGCCATCACGGCGATGAACGGGACGCCGATCAGCTGCGCGAAGTACGCCTCGGAGACGGCGGTGGAGCCGCTGGACGCCTCGATGACGGGCTTGCCGGGGCGGATCCAGCCGTTGCACAGGGCGTACAGGAACAGCGAGCGGGCGAGGCGGTGCTTGAGGCTGCCGGTGGGGTGGGTGGACTCGTCCTTCAGGTACAGGTCGATGCCCCACTCGGCGGGCAGCGGGAAGCGCAGCAGGTGGGTGTCGGCGGAGCGGTTGGCGTCGGCCTGGACGCGGCGGACCGCCTCCTTCAGCCAGGCCCGGTACTCGGGGTCGGACCGGTCCACATCCAGAGTGGGAACACTCGTCGCGGTCATCGCACTCTCCTCGCATCCGCCGGATACCCACTTACTGTAACAGGCAACTACGATAAGTGACGATTACGGCGGCCCCAGCTTCCACTTATGGGGAAACCGGGGCCGCCGCGTACGAAACGATCAACTCCGAAGCCGGCGACGGGTCATGAGGCGGCCACCGCCCCCAGAATGTCCAACCGGGCGGCCCGGGCGGCGGGCCGCAGTCCGGCCAGCGCCCCGGCCGCCAGGCCGACCAGCGCGACGATCGCGAGCCGCCCGGCGGGCAGCGCGAACGAGCCGGTGCCGGCGCTGTCCGCGGCCCGGGTGAGCGCCCAGCCGAGCAGCGCGCCCAGCGCCAGCCCGCCGGCCGTGCCGAACGCGGCGACCAGCACCGACTCCCAGCGCACCATGGCCCGCAGCTGGGCCCGGGTCTGGCCGACGGCCCTCAGCAGGCCGAGTTCGCGGATGCGTTCGTGGACGGCCAGGGTGAGCGTGTTGGCGATGCCGAGCAGGGCGATCAGCACGGCGAGCGCGAGCAGGGCGTAGACCACGGAGAGCATCATGTCGACGCCGGAGGCGGAGCTCGCGGCGTACTCGGCGCGGGTCTGCACCTGCGGGTTGCCGTAGGAGTCGGCCACCCGGGCGATCGCGGCCTTTCCGGCGTCCAGGCTCACGCCGGGCTTCAGCGCGACGGCGACCAGGCTGTCGGAGTCCTGGACGCGGTGCGGCTGCCAGGCCGCACGGCTGATCAGGTAGTCGCCGGTGACGCCCCCGCCGCGGTACAGGGCGCGGACGGTGAAGGTGGCGGGGCCGTCGGCGAACCGCATCGGGACGGCGGTTCCGAGCTGCCAGCCGCGGGCGGCGGCCTCGGTGCGGGAGACGGCGAGGCCGTCGGTGCCGAGGTCGGCGAGCGAGCCGTCGATCCGTCCGAGGTCGGTGACCTGCGTCAGCTGGGCGGGGTCGGCGACGTCCAACTGCTTGCCGTGGCCGTCGACTTGGGCGACTCCCCGGCCGAGGCCGGCGGCCGCGCGGACCTCCGGCAGGGCGGCCAGCGCCGGCGCCAGCTTCGGGGAGACGCCGCTGCCGCCGGCCCCGGCGGCGGGGGCGGTGACGGCGAGGTCGCCGGCGAAGGACCGGGAGACGGTGTCGTCCAGGGTGGCCTGCACGGAGGCGCCGAACACGGTGAACAGGGTGACCACGGCGACGCCGACCATCAGCGCGCTGGCGGTGGCTGCGGTCCGCTTGGGGTTGCGGGCGGCGTTGCGGCGGGCCAGCGCGCCGGTGACGCCGCGCAGCCGGGCCAGCGGCGCGCCGAGCACCCGGACGGCGAACGCGGCGGCAACGGGGCCGAGCACCACGGTGCCCAGCAGCAGGGCGAGCGCGCCGCCGACGGTCAGCGCCAGCGACGGTCCGCGGGTCGCGCCGAGGATCAGCGCGGGCAGTCCACCGGCCACCAGCAGCGCGCCAACAGCCACACGCACCAGGGCACTTCGTCCGGTGGCGGCCTCGTCCACAGCGGTGTCGCGCAGCGCGGCGAGCGGGGCGGTGCGGGCGGCCCGCAGGGCGGGGGCGAGTGCGGAGCCGGCCGCGACCAGGGTGCCGACCAGCAGCGGCAGGACGATGGTGGCGGCCTTGATGACGGTGCCGCCGGTGGGCAGGGTGAAGCCGATCGCCGCGAACAGCGCCTTGAGGCCGGCGGCGACGCCGAAGCCGCCGAGCAGGCCGAGCGCGGAGGCCAGCAGTCCGATCGCGAGTGCTTCGCCGAGGGTGGTGCCGAGCACCTGTCGGCGGCTCGCGCCGAGGGCGCGCAGCAGGGCGTTCTCGCGGGTGCGCTGGGCGGTGACGATGGCGAAGGTGTTGTGGATGGTGAAGGTGGCGACCAGCAGGGCGATGCCGGCGAACACCAGCAGCAGGGTGGTGAACAGTCCGAGGAAGCGTCCGGAGACGTCCGCCGTTGACTGCGCGGTGGCGTCCGCGCCGGTCAGCGCCTCGACGCCGCCGGGCAGCAACGGCCTTACGCGGTCCACCAGTTGGCGCTGGCCCAGGCTGTCGGACCGGAGCCGGATGCTGGAGACCTGGCCGCTGCCCTTGGGTGTCAGGTTGGCCTGGGCGTCGGCGAGGGTGAGGGCGGTGAAGGTGCTGGGGCCCATGCCGTCGGCGTCGGCGCCGAAGGTGGCGATGCCGACCACGGTGATCCGCACCGGGTCGGGGGTGCGCAGCACGGTGGTGTCGCCGACGTGCAGGTGGCCGGTCTTGGCGGCGCCCCGGTTGATCACGGCTTCGCCGGGGGCGGCGGGGGCGCGGCCTTCGGCGAGCCGGTAGGGGTTGAGTTTCGGGTCGGTGATCCAGTTGCCGGCCCAGGTGGGCGGGCCCTGGCCGCCGATCGGTTTGCCGTCGGCGCCGATGAGCTGGCCTGCGCCCTGGACGGACCCTTCGGCGGCGCTCACACCCGGAATGGCGCGCAGTTTGGCCGTCAGCGAGTCGTCGAGGGGGGCGCGGACGCCGCCGGGGACGCCGGTGGCGTCGAGCGAGTCGGCGCTGCGGACGACGGCGTCGGTGCCGGCGTTGGCGTCGGCGAACAGGGTGTCGAAGTTGGCGCGCAGGGTGTCGCCGAGGACCATCGTGCCGGTCAGGAAGGCGACGCCGAGGACGATCGACAGCACGGTGCCGGCCAGGCGACGGCGGTGGGCGAGCAGTGAGCGCGCCCCGATCCGGACGCTCGCGTTCACCGGGTGCCCGCCTCGGCCCGGCGGCCGTCGAAGGCCTTCATCCGGTCCAGGACCCGTTCGGCGCTGGGCTGTTGCATGGTGTCGACGAGGCGGCCGTCGGCGAGGAACAGCACGGTGTCGGCGTACGCGGCGGCGGCCGGGTCGTGGGTGACCATCACCACCGACTGGTGCATGGTGTCGACGGCGGAGCGCAGCAGGCCGAGGACTTCGCCGCCGCTGCGGGAGTCCAGGTTGCCGGTGGGCTCGTCGGCGAACACCACCTGCGGGCGTCCGGCGAGGGCCCGGGCGACGGCGACGCGCTGCTGCTGGCCGCCGGAGAGCTGGCTGGGGCGGTGGTGCAGGCGGTCGCCGAGGCCGACCACCTCGATCAGGGTGTCCAGCCAGTCGGGGTCGGGCGCGGTGGCGCCGAGGTCGAGCGGCAGGGTGATGTTCTCCCGCACGGTCAGGGTCGGCACCAGGTTGAACGCCTGGAAGACGAAGCCGATCCGTTCCCGGCGCAGCAGTGTCAGTTCCCGGTCGCCGAGCGCGGACAGTTCGGTGTCGCCGAGCCAGGCGCGGCCGCCGCTGAGCGTGTCGAGGCCGGCCGCGCAGTGCATGAGTGTCGATTTGCCGGAGCCGGAGGGGCCCATCACGGCGGTGAACCGGGCGGCGGCGAACTCGACGCTCACCCCGTCCAGGGCCCGCACCCGGGTCTCCCCCGCGCCGTACTCCTTCACGGCCTGCTCGACCCGGGCGGCGGCGCTCATCGCTTCACCCCCGCTCATCGCTTCACCCCCGGCGTGTCCTGGCCCTCGGTCAGGACGGCGCGGCGCTCCCGGTACTCCTCGGCGTCGATCTCGCCCTGTGCGTAGCGCCGCCCCAGCACCGCGAGCGGGGCGTGCTCGAAGGAGCCGCCGCCCCACCAGCCGCGGCGCCGCCACACCACCCGGCGCAGCACCAGCACCACGAGCACCACGACCAGCAGCCAGAAGAACGGGAACACCAGCACCCACGGCCCGGGCCAGTGCCCGTATCCATCGGCCAGCAGTCCGACCATCGGAACTCACCTCCTGGAGAGCGGGCCGGGATCCCCGGCCACCCCTCCACCGTCCCGCCGCGGCCACCCCCGCCGCGTCCCCCACCGGGCGGCACCCCCGCTACTCCCGGGGGACTACCCCAGCCAGCCGGGCCGGACCAGGCCCGATTCGTAGGCGGCGACGACGAGTTGGGCGCGGTCGCGGACGCCGAGTTTGACCATGGTGCGGCTGACGTGGGTCTTCGCGGTGAGCGGGCTGACCACCAGGCGGCGGGCGATGTCCTCGTTGGTGAGGCCGAGTCCGACCAGGGCGAGCACTTCGCGTTCGCGTTCGGTGAGGACGTCGAGGCGGGCGGTGGACGGTTCCTTGGAGCGGGCGGCGAACTCGCCGATCAGGCGGCGGGTGACGCCCGGGGAGAGCAGCGCGTCGCCGGACGCGGCGACCCGGACGGCGCGCAGCAGTTCGCCGGGTTCGGTGTCCTTGACCAGGAAGCCCGCAGCGCCGGCCCGTAGCGCCTCGAAGACGTACTCGTCGAGTTCGAAGGTGGTCAGCACGACCACCCGCACGGCCGTCAGTTCGGGGTCGGCGCAGATCCGGCGGGTCGCGGCGAGGCCGTCCAGCCGGGGCATCCGGATGTCCATCAGGACGACGTCGGGGCGCAGTTCGGCGGCCCGGGCGACGGCCTGTTCGCCGTCGTCGGCCTCGCCGACCACCTCGAGGTCGTCCTGGGCGTCCAGCAGGGCCCGGAATCCGGCCCGGACCAGCCGCTGGTCGTCGGCGAGCAGCACCTTGATCACGCTTCGACTCCGTTCGTGACGAGCGGCAGCCGGGCCCGGACCTGCCAGCCGCCGGTGCCGTGCGGGCCGGCGTCCACGGTGCCGCCGAACGCGGCGGCGCGTTCGCGCATGCCGATCAGGCCGGTGCCGCTGCCGCCCGCGTCGCCGCCGCCGGGCGGCCCGGGGTCGGTGACGGTCAGCTCCAACCCGTCCGGCTTCCACGAGAGTTGAACATCAGCGGTGCGGGCGGTGGAGTGCCGCAGCACGTTGGTCAGCGCCTCCTGGACGATCCGGAACGCGGCGAGTCCGAGGCCCGCGCCGAGCGGGCCGGCCCGGCCCTCGGTGCGGACGGTGACGGCGAGGCCCGCGTGGCCGGCCTGCGCGACCAGTTCGTCCAGCCGTTCCAGGCCGGGGGCGGGGGTGCGCGGCGCGGCGGCCCCGGGGGTGCGCAGCGTGCCGAGCACCTGGCGGACTTCGCCGAGTGCCTCCTTGCTGGTCGCCTTGATGGTGGTGAGAGCGTCCCTGGCCTGCTCGGGGCGGGCGTCCAGCAGTTCCAGGGCGACGCCCGCCTGGAGGTGGATCAGCGAGATCGAGTGCGCCAGGATGTCGTGCAACTCCCGTGCCATCCGCAGCCGTTCCTCGTCGCTGCGGCGCGCCCGGGCCTCCTCCTCGGCGGCCCGCACGGCGGCGATCTGCTCGCGCCGGAACCGGGCCAGTTCGGCGCCGACGAAGACCAGCAGCAGCCAGGCGGTGACGCCGAGCTCCTGCCAGCCCACCGCCTCGCGGGCCGGCGCCCGCAGCCAGGACGCCGGTACGACGTAGCTCAGCAGCAGGTGCAGCAGGTAGAACGCGCCGGCGCTCAGCCAGGCGGCCCGTCGCCGGCCGCGCTGCACGGCCGAGAAGAACGCCACCACCAGCGCCACGAAGGCCGGCCCGTACGGGTATCCGGCCCACAGGTAGGCCGCGGTCACGGCCGCCACGGCGGCGACGGTGAACGCCGGGTACCGCGCCCGCAGCACCAGCAGCGCCGGGCCGAGCGCCAGCAGCAGGTAGCCCCAGGCGTCCAGCGGCAGCCGCGCGCTCTGGTGCCGGGCGGCGACCGTCGTCCCGGCCACCTGGACCACCGTCACCACGACGGCGGCCGCCACCGGCCATCCCGCCTTGCCGGCCCGCACCCAGACGGGCACCCACGGCTGCCGAACTTCTCCCATACCGGAAGGCTAGCGGCGCCTCCGGCCTGCACCATCGGCCCCACGGAGCAGACACACCTACTCCCGCCGCAGTACGGGGCTGTCACCCAGCGCGACGGCGTTGGTACGGTCGGTGCCGTCCGCGACCGCACAGGAACGAGAAGAGGCCCCATGCGTGCCACCCTCCGCCGAGCCGTCATCCCCGCGGCCGGCCTCGGCTCCCGGCTGCTCCCGCTCACCAAGGCCACCCCGAAGGAGATGCTGCCGGTCGGCGACCGGCCGGTGATCGAGCACACGGTGCGGGAGTTGATCGACTCCGGCATCACCGACATCACCATCGTGGTGTCCGGCGACAAGTCGCTGATCCAGGACCACTTCCGCCCCAACCCGTCGCTGGTCGCCCAGCTGCGCGCGGCCGGCAAGGACGCCTACGCCGACGCGGTGGAGGACGTCGCGGACCTGTCCCGGCGCGGCCACATCACCTACCTGTTCCAGCACGGCCCGTACGGCAACGGCACCCCGGTGCTGAACGCGGCCCGCGACTTCGGCGACGAGCCGTTCCTGGTGCTGTGGCCGGACGACGTGTTCGTGTCCCAGGTGCCGCGCGCCCGCCAGTTGATGGCCGCGCACGAGAAGACCAGCGCCCCGGTGCTCGCACTGATGCCGATGGACCCGGCCGAGTCGCACCGCTACGGCGTCCCGGTGGTCAAGGAGGACCTGGGCGACGGCGCGCTGCGGATCACCGGCCTGGTGGAGAAGCCCGACCCGGCCGTCGCCCCGTCGCACTACGCGGCGATCGGCGGCTACGTGCTGACGCCCGGCGTGGTGGACGAACTGCGCGAGCAGCACCGGCGGTTCCGGGCCGACCCGGTCGGCGAGCTGTACCTCACCGACGCGCTGAACGCGTACGCGTCCCGCCGCGCCGTGTACGGCCAGGTCATCGAGGGCCGCTGGTACGACACCGGCAACCCGCACGCCTATCTGCTCGCCCAGTTCGCCCACGCCCTCGCGCACCCGGACTACGGCCCGCCCCTGCTCGACCTGGCCCGCACCCACCTCGGCCCCGACGCCGGCTGAACCACCGCCGGGGCGAGGGACTTTCAGGGGATGCGCACCGCCCGGCCGGTGACCCGCACCCGGGTGTCCTCGGCGGCCAGTTCGACGGTCAGCAGGCCGGGCCGGCCGAGGTCCTCGCCCTGGTGCAGCGTCAGCCGGGCGGCGCCCAACTGCCGCAGGTGGCGCAGGTAGGCGCCGAACGCGGCGGCGGCCGCGCCGGTCGCCGGGTCCTCCACGATGCCGCCGACCGGGAACGGGTCGCGGACGTGGAAGGTGGTGGCGTCCTGCTCCCAGACCAGCTGAAGGGTCACCAGGTCGAGTCGGCGCATCAGCGCGGCCAGCGCGTCGAAGTCGTAGTCGAGGTCGGCCAGCCGGGCCCTGGTCGCGGCGGCCAGCACCAGGTGCCGGGCGCCGGCGTACGCGATCATCGGCGGCAGCGTCCCGTCGAGTTCCTCCGCCCGCCAGCCGAGCGCGTCGAGCGCCTCCAGGACGTCCTCCGGGGCGATCTCCTCGACGTACGGCGGAACACTCGTCAACGTCGCCGTGAACTCTCCGGACCCGGTGCGCGCCACCTCGACCGGCACCGGACCGGCCTTGGTCTCGAACAACAGCTCGCCGGGGCCGATTCGTTCACCCAGCGCCACCGCCGCGGCGATGGTGGCGTGCCCGCAGAACGGCACCTCCGTCAGCGGGCTGAAGTAGCGCACGGTGCGGGTGCGCGGCTGGTCGGGCACCTCGGTGAGGAACGCCGTCTCCGAGTAGCCGAGTTCGGCGGCGAGGGCCAGTTGCCGCTCGTCGCTCAGCGCGGAGGCGTCCAGCACCACACCGGCGGGGTTGCCGCCGGCGGGGTCGGCGGTGAAGGCGGCGTAGCGCAGCGGCTCGGCGGGATCGGCCTGGGTGTTGTCGCTCATGCCCCGTGAACGGGCGGGCGGGCGCACCGATTCCCGGAGGCGGTCACCGTGCGCGAATCCCGTGCGGCTCCCGGGCGCTGGCCGGAGCGGCCCCCCGGAACGTACGTGCGGGGATCAACGCTAGACTGCCGCATCCGGCTCTCATAACCGTATCGAGGATAGAAGAAACATGGCTGAGGCCCACCCGAAGGTTGTTGTGGTTGTTCCGACGTACAACGAGCGGGAGAACCTCCCGATCCTGGTAGGTCGGTTGGGCGAGCTCGGCATGCCGAACCTGCACGTTCTGGTAGTGGACGACAATTCCCCCGACGGCACGGGCGACGTCGCGGACAAGCTGGGCGCCGAGTCGGGCGGCACGCTCACCGTGCTGCACCGCACCGACAAGGACGGCCTGGGCCGGGCCTACATCGCGGGCATGACGCAGGCGCTGGAGAACGGCGCCGACATCGTGATCCAGATGGACGCCGACCTGTCGCACCCGCACACCGCGATCCCCGCGATGGTGGAGAAGCTCACCACCACCGACGCCTCCGTCGTGCTGGGCTCGCGCTACGTCCCCGGCGGCTCCACCGCGTCCGAGTGGCCGTGGCACCGCAAGGCGCTGTCCGCCTGGGCGAACTTCTACGTCAACGCGATCCTGCGCCTGAAGGTCAAGGACGCCACCGCGGGCTTCAAGGCCTGGGAGGCGCAGGCGCTGCGCAAGGTCGACCTGCAGTCCGTGCGTTCCAACGGCTACTCGTTCCAGGTCGAGATGAACTACCGCGTGGTCCAGCGCGGCATGCGCATCGCCGAGGTGCCGATCCGCTTCGAGGAGCGGGTCGAGGGCATGTCGAAGATGAGCCTGGGCGTGCAGCTGGAATCGGCGGTCGCCCCTTGGAAGCTCCGCTTCGGCAAGTGACGTTCCAGTAGTGCGCCGGACGGCGCGGGTTGACTTTCCGTCAGCCCGCGCCGTTCGCGTTTCCGGATGCCTTCAGGGGGTTGCCACGGCCTGCGGGTCCTCCAGGTAGGGCTCCCAGGCGAGTTCGGCGGCCCCGACCAGCCCGGCGTGCACGACCTGTGCGGGGACGATCGGCACCCGTCCGCTGCGCCCCCACAGGCAGCGTTCGGCGACCACGGCGGCGAGCCGGTCGGGGGCGGCCGCCAGCAGCTCCTGGTGCAGGCCGCTGAGCACGATCCGGTCGGGGTTGAGGATGTTGACCAGCCCGGCCAGGCCCAGGCCGAGGCGCTCCACCAGGTGGTCGACGGCGTCGGCGGCCTCCGGGTCGTGGGCCAGTTCGCGGGCCTGCGCGAGCAGCGGCCTGCCCGGGTCGGGGCGGCGCTTGGCGGCGGCGAACAGCGCGTCGGTGTCGGTCTCGGCGTTCAGGCAGCCGCGGTTGCCGCACGGGCAGGGCCGGCCGAGCGGGTCGACGGTGAGGTGGCCGACCTCCAGGGCGAGGCCCGAACTGCCGGTGTGCAGGCGGCCGTCGAGGACCAGCGCGCCGCCGACGCCGCGATGCCCGGAGGTGACCAGCAGCAGGTGCCGGGCGCCCTGGCCGGCGCCGTGCCGGTGTTCGGCGAGCGCGGCCAGGTTGGCGTCATTGGCGACGGCGGTCGGGAGCGCGGTACGGGCGCGCGGCCCGAGGTCCGCGCCGGCCACCTGTTCGGCGAACAGCTCGGCGACGGGGGTGCCGGACGGCCAGTCGAAGTGCAGCGCGGCCAGCGCGGTGCCGTCGGGCTCGGTGACGGGGTTGGGCAGCGCGAGGGCGAAGCCGAGCACCCGGCGGCGGCTGCCCCGGGCCAGCTGCGCGCCCGCCTCGGCGGCCGCGCCGAGCAGACGGGCGGGCGAGGTGTCGGCGGGCAGCGGCAGGTGGACGGCCTCCAGCAGCCGGCCGCCGAGGCCCGCGAGCGCGGCGGAGACGCCGTCGGCGTGCAGCTGGGCGGCGAGCACGGCGGGGCCGGGGTCGGCGATCGCGAGCCGGTGCGAGGGGCGGCCTCGGCCGCCGCCGGCCGGGCGGGAGTCGACGCTGATCAGGCCGAGCGCCTCGAGTTCGGCGGTGACCGCGCCAGCGGTGGCGCGGGTGACGTCGAGGGCGCCGGTGAGCGCGGAGCGGGTGGGGGCCTGGCCGGTGTGGATCAGGCGCAGCGCCGGGCCGAGCAGGGTACGGCCGCGGTCGGGGGCGGTGCGGCGCGGGGTGCTCACGGCGGGGCTCCGGTTCGGGCTTGAAGGTGTGTGCGGCACTCCCCTATTCTGACTTTGTGCCGCTACTGAACAAAACAGAAGCCCGCTCCTCCTCCGTTGGCTCTCCGTCCGGCCGCAGCTCGACCTGGTCGGCGACACGCCTCGCCCTCACCGCCTTCTTCGCCGTCGACGGCTTCCTGTTCGCCGCCTGGGTGGTCCGCATCCCCGACGTCCGCGCCCAGGTCTCCGCCACCCACAGCGCACTGGGCCTCGCCCTGCTCTGCATCTCGGCCGGCGCGGTCGCCACCATGGCCCTGGTCGGCCGGCTCTGTCTGCGCTTCGGCTCCCGCCCCGTCACCGTCGCCGCCCTCGGCGTCCTCTCCCTCGCCGTCGCCCTGCCCGCACACACCCACTCCGTGCTCGCCCTCGGCGCCGTCCTGCTGCTGTTCGGCGCCGGATACGGCGCCGCCAACGTGGCGATGAACAGCGCCGCCGTCGACCTGGTCGCCGAACTCCGACGGCCCGTCATGCCGAGCTTCCACGCCGGCTACAGCCTCGGCGGACTGCTCGGCGCCGGCGCCGGCGGCCTGCTCGCCGGCTCCGTGAGCACCGCCTGGTCGCTCGCCCTGGCCGGCGCCCTCGGCCTGGCCGTCACCGCCATCGCCGGCACCGCCCTGCTCCGCGCCCCGGCCGCCCGCCCGCGCCCCGCCTCCGCCCCTTCCGCCTCCCCCTCCCGTCAGCTCGGCCGTGCCCGCCTGCTCGTCCTGCTCCTCGGCCTCACCGCCCTGTGCGACGCGTACGGCGAGGGCGCACTCGCCGACTGGGCCACCCTCCACCTCACCGACGACGTCCACGCGAGCGCCGCCCTGGCCGCCGCCGGCTACGCGGCCTTCGCCTTCGCCATGACGGCGGGCCGCCTCTCCGGCACCTGGCTCACCGAACGCCTCGGCCCCACCCGGGTCGTCCTCTTCGGCGGCCTCGCCGCCGGCGCGGGCATGACCACCGCCGCCCTCGCCCCGTCCGTCCCCGCCGCCCTGGCCGGCTTCGTCCTGGTCGGCCTCGGCCTGGCCAACATCTTCCCCCTCGCCATCGCCCGGGCCGGCGCCGCGGCCGGCCCCCAGGGCGTCGCCACCGCCTCCACCCTCGGCTACGCCGGCATGCTCCTCGGCCCCCCGGTCATCGGCTTCCTCGCCGACGCCACCTCCCTCCCCCTCGCCCTCCTCACCGTCGCCACCACCTCCGCCGTCGCCGGCCTCCTCTCCCTCACCACCCGCCACCACCGCACCCCCTGACGGCCCGGAACTTCAGGCCGCCACACCCAGCTCGGAGCGGCTCCGTCGCAGAAAGTCCCTGACAGCGGGCTCCCGCTGCCAGGGGCCGAGGGCGGCGTCGAACTCGCGGACGTAGTCCAGGGCCCGGGCGGATCGCACCGCGCCGAGGACGTCGACGGCGCGGTGGCCGAGGGAGCGGCAACGGTGCCTGGGCCGGATGCCTGCCCCGGACGCCGCCGCACTGCGCCCCCTACTGGGCATCGCCGTCCTCCCCGCGGACGTGGACGCGCTCGACGGGCTGTTCGCCGGTGAACTGTCCGGCCCCGAACGCGTCGCGGCCACCGTCACCCTGGTGCGGGCCCTGCACACCGCGGCCGCCGACGGCGTCCCGGATCCGGCGCTGGTGGACCAGATGTGCGCCCTGGCCGTCGCAGTCGACCGGGTCGGCAAGGTCTTCGACCTGCTGGCGGCCGTGTCGGAGGGCCGCTGGGCAGACTGGCGCGGCCGGGCGGCGCTTGCTCGATGCCCACCGCGCCTCCGCCTGAGGCAGTTTCGGCTCATCTCGCGGCCCGGACGAAGATGGCAGCGAGAGCGGGTCGCCACCGTCCCTCTCGTGTCAACAGGCCGCGGCGGCGAGGCCCAGCAGTTCCGAGATCCGTGCGTAGGTGTCCGGTCGGCCGTCGGCCAGCACGGTGGCGATGCCCAGCTCCTGCGCCGGCGGCAGGTTCGCCGGGTGGTCGTCGACGAAGACGCAGGCTTCGGCGGGCAGGCCCATCCGGTCGAGCACCAGCCGGTAGATGGCGGGGTCGGGTTTGGCGAGGCCTTCGAGTTCGGAGATCACGGTCACGTCGAACAAGTCCCGGACCCCGCACGCCGCGTAGGGGTCGAACGGGTCGAGGCCGAAGCTGTTGGACAGCATCGCCACGGTGCGGCCGGCCTCCCGGGCCGCCGCAGCCAGTTCGATCATCTCGGTGGCCGGCGAGACACGTTTCCAGGCCCGGCCCATGAGGTTCTCGTGCTCGGTGAGTCCCAGGATCGGTGCGGTCAGCCGGTTCCACTCGGACTGGCTCAGCCGGCCGACCTCGAGTTCGGCGTACAGCTCCTTCACCACCGGGTGGGTGGTGAGCGTCCGGCGCCAGGCGTCCGCGTCCAGCCCCTGGCTCAGGCTCCACCGGCGGAGCATCGGCGCCGGGTCGGGTGTCAGCACGCCCACGAAGTCCAGGATCAGGCCTCGGCACGCCGCTGGGGCACCGGTGTCGGGCATGGCCGTCCTTCCGCTCGAAGCCACCCGTCACCGTACTGGGCCCGCACCTGCGGGAGAAGTGGACAGGCGGCCCGCACGCCCCCACGCGCACGGACCGCCGTCCCGTCAAATGGGCCCCGGTCAGGGCTTTGTGGAGCCGCGTGACGCTCTGCAGCGCGCCCTTCGGGTCGAGCTTCACCACGTACTGGTTGCCGTGGCAGCGACCCAAGATCCACGAGGGAGCATCCTGCCCCACTCGACAGCACTCACCACACCGATCCGGCCCTGCCGGTTGCCGGTGTTGTCCACCTGTGACAGTCGTTGCAGCCCGTGCCACCCACCGGAGTCAGCTCCCGGCCCCGGCCCGCCCGTTCACATCCGACGGTTAAGCCTCGGGGGCGGCGCTCTCGCCGGGCAGGCGGAGGTCCCAGCCGACCAGGGCGCGGAGCTGTTCGGCGGTGACGCCGTCGGGGACGGGGCGGGGGGCCTCGTGGCGGATGGGGGGCTGCCAGCCGGCTTCCGGGTCCCAGGTGCGGACCTGGCGGGCGGGGGCGCCGGCCACCACCGCGAAGTCGGGGACCTCGCCGGAGACCACGGAGTTGGCGGCGACCACCACGTTGCGGCCGAGCCGGGCGCCGGGCAGGATCACCGCGCCGGTGCCGATCCAGGAGCCGGCGCCGATCGAGACGGGCTCGTTGCGCGGCCACTGCTTGCCGATCGGCAGTTCGGTGTCGCGGTACTCGTGCGCCTGGTCGGTGATGTAGACGTTCGGGCCGGTCCACACGTCGTCACCGAGCACGATCTGCTGGTGCCCGACGATGTGGCTGCCGCGGCCGATCACGCAGCCGCCGCCGATCCGGACGATCGGCTCGGGGCCGAGGTCGAGCCCGGGCAGGAAGCCGGCCGAGATGGTGACGCGTTCGCCGATGATGGAGAACGGGCCGATGGTGATCCACTGTTCGTTGAACACGGTGCCGAGCGGGAACGCCAGCTTGGTGCCGTCACCGAGCTCCCCGAACCGGTACGGCCCGGGGTTGCGGTTGCTGACGGCGCCGGCGTCCTGTACCCAGCGCCAGCCGCGGTGCACCGCGCGCCCGGCCGCCCGGCGCGACCTCTCGCGGACGGACCCCAGCAGCGCGCGGACGATCGACATGCGCTCACCGTATCGGCCGGTGGCGGCCCGCGACGGGCAACGGGACCAAACTCACACCGGCCGGTAACTTGCGCCGAAAATCCAGCTCGGCGCACCCGGCCGACTCAGCCCGGCCAGAAGGCTCAGCGCACCCAGCGCGCCGGCCGCTTCTCCAGGAACGCCCGCATGCCCTCCTGCGCCTCCTCGGAGCCGAACAGCCGCGCGGACTGGGCGACCAGCTCCTCGGTGTGCCGCTCGAAGGACTCCCGGACGGCGGCGTTGGCAAGGTACTTGGACTCCGCGAGGCCCTGCGGCGAGCACAGCCGCAGCGCGTCCAGGATGGTCTTCAGCGCGGCGCCGGTGTCGTCGGCGGCCTCGGTGACCAGGCCGATCCTGGCGGCCTCGGCGGCGTCGAAGGTCTCGCCGGTGAGGTAGTAGCGGGCGGCGGCGCGCGGCTCCAGCTTGGGGCGCAGCGGCAGCGAGATGACGGCGGGGGCGAGGCCGAGGCGGGCCTCGGTGAAGGCGAAGGTGCAGTCGGGTCCGGCGACGGCGAGGTCGCAGGCACCGACCAGGCCGAGTCCGCCGGCCCGGACGTGGCCGTCGAGGCGGGCGATGACGGGCTTGGGGCAGTCGACGATGGCGCGTTGCAGGGCGACCAGGCCGCGCGGTCCGACGGTGGGGTCGTCGCCGGTGGCCTCGGAGAGGTCGGCGCCGGCGCAGAACACCCGCCCGGTGTGGCCGAGGACGACGGCGCGGACGTCGGGGTCGGCGGCGGCATCGGCGAGGCCCCGGGTGAGTTCGGCCATCAGCCGGGTGGAGAGCGCGTTGCGGTTGTGCGGGGAGTCGAGTTCGAGGGTGGCGACGGCGTCGGCGGTGCTGCGGCGCAGGAGGGGCGCTTCGCTGGTCATCTGGGCTGGTCTGCCTTCCGGCTGAGGGTGGGTCGGACGGTATCCGCCTGCACCCTGGCACGACAGCGCCCCCGCTGGCCAGTATCCGGTGCGTCCACACCCTCAACTCTCTTAAGGTCTAGACCTATTGACTGTTAACCGTCAACCTGGGTTGAGTGCTCGGCACACCGCTCGTTCCCCCCACAAGGAGTGGCCGATGTCCCCCATCCGAACCACCCGAACCACCCGAACCACCCGACCCACCCGACCCGTCCCCCACCGCCGCCCGCGCAGCACCCGCGGCCGGATCGCCGCCCTGCTGACCGGCGCCCTGGCCGCCACCGGACTGGCCGTCATGGTGCCCGCCTCCTCCACCGCGGCCACCGCCTGCGCCACCCCGTACGCGGCCTCGCAGGTGTACACCGGTGGCATGACCGCCTCGTACAACGGCCACAACTGGAACGCCAAGTGGTGGACCCAGGGCGAGACCCCGAGCACCGCCGGCAGCGGAGTCTGGGCCGACCAGGGCGCCTGCGGCACCGGCGGCGGCACCACGCCGAGCCCGAGCCAGACCGGCGGCACCGCGAGCCCCAGCCCGAACCCCACCGGCACGGCCTGCGCCTTCCAGATCTGGGTCGCGGGCACCCAGTACACCACCGGCACGGTGGTCAAGTACGTGCCCAACGGCCAGTTCTACGTCGCCACCCACGACAACCCGGGCTACGACCCGACGATCTCCACCTGGTACTGGAGCCCGTCCAACTGCGCCACCGACACGCCGTCCCCGAGCCCGACCACGACGACGCCCAACCCGGGCGGGTTCGTGGTCTCCGAGGCCCAGTTCAACCAGATGTTCCCGAGCCGGAACCCGTTCTACACGTACAGCGGGCTGGTCGCGGCGCTGAGCGCCTACCCGGCGTTCGCGGGCACCGGCTCCGACACCGTGAAGAAGCAGGAGGCGGCGGCCTTCCTCGCCAACATCAGCCACGAGACCGGCGGGCTGGTGTACGTCGTCGAGCAGAACACCGCCAACTACCCGCACTACTGCGACACCACCCAGCCCTACGGCTGCCCGGCCGGCCAGGCCGCCTACTACGGGCGCGGGCCGATCCAGCTGAGCTGGAACTTCAACTACAAGGCGGCGGGCGACGCGCTCGGCATCGACCTGCTGAACAACCCGAACCTGGTGCAGACCGACGCGGCCGTCGCCTGGAAGACCGGCATCTGGTACTGGATGACGCAGAACGGCCCGGGCACCATGACCGCGCACAACGCCATGGTCAACGGCAAGGGCTTCGGCGAGACCATCCGCTCCATCAACGGCTCGCTGGAGTGCAACGGCGGCAACCCCGCGCAGGTGCAGAGCCGGATCAACGCCTACACCAGCTTCTCCGCCATCCTCGGCGTCCCGACCGGCTCCAACCTGAGCTGCTAGGACGACGAACGGCGCGGGTGACGGTCCTCGACGAACCGTCACCCGCGCCGCCGCGGCCCCGACAAGAACTCAGCGCCGCCGCACCACCAGCGTCATCCCGAAGCCCGCCGCGGCGAACAGCGCGCCCAGCAGCAGCCAGCCGACCGTCCCGTTGGCGATCACCACCGAGGTGATCAGCACCGGGCCGAACATCATCGCGCCCGACATGCCGGTGTTGAACACGCCCTGGTAGGCGCCCTGCGAGTGCTCCTTCGCCAGGTCGTAGCCCAGCGCCCACGCACCGGCCTGGCTGTACACCTCGCCGAGCGCCTGGAGTCCGACGCCGGCCGAGATCACCAGCGCCGCCACCCAGCCGGGCAGGCCCGCGGCCAGCGCCAGCACCGCGCAGGAGCCGGCCACCAGCAGCGCGCCGCGCCGGAAGACCCGGGCGGCCGCGCCGATCTCCTCGGTGCCCCGGGTGGCCCGCACCTGAAGGGCGATCACCAGCACGGTGTTGACCAGCAGCGCGCCGGCCGCCATCCAGCGCGGCGCGTCGGTCTCCCGCACCACCCACAGCGGCACGCCGACCTCGATCATCACGAACTGCAGGGTGATCACCGCGTTCAGGCCGGTCGCCGCCAGGTAGCGCCCGTCCCGCAGCACCGCCAGCATCCCGCCCTCGGCCTTCGCCTGCGCGGCCTGCTCGGCGCTGCGCCGCGGGACGGGCACCATCAGCAGGTACATCACCGCGATCACGCCGTACGTCACGCCGTCGAACAGCAGCGCCGTCAAGTACGCGCCCCGGCTGTCGAGTTGGAGCACCGCGGCGGCGGCGACGGTGCCCAGCCCGATGCCGATGTTGGTGACCGAGCGCAGGTACGCCCGGCCCGCCACCCGGCCGTCCTGCGGCAGCACCTCGGCGAACAGCGCGCCGCGCACCGCCATGCCGCCCCGGTCGGTGGCGGCCACCAGGCAGGCCAGCACCGCGAACACCGCCAGGTCGTGCACCAGCACGTACCCGACCGAGCACACCCCCTGCGCCACCAGCAGCACCACCAGCACCGGCTTGGGCCCGAACCGGTCGGACAGCCAGCCCGCCGGCATGCCCGCCGCCAGCCCGAACGCCCCGGCGACGGTCAGCACCACGCCGACCTGCGCGACCCCGAACCCGAGGATGCGGGTGAAGAACAGCACCGACAGGGTCATCGACAGGCCGTTGCCGGCCGTGTTGATCAGGGTGATCACGGACAGCCGGCGCAGCACCGGGTCCTGGGGCAGCAGCCGGGCGAACCGGCTGGGGGCATGGCTGGGCAACGCGGCCTCGTCGGCCGCGACTTCAGTGGCGGTCATGATCCGATCAGACCGGGTACGGAGCGCTCGTGGTATTGATTTAGCCCGGGTCTGAATCCACGGCCCGGACGGGGGCACACCATGACGTTGCGGTTCCGGCTGGGCCTGGCCGATCTGGCCGGCACGTACTTCACCTGCTCGCCGCTCCAGGAGACGGTGCTCAGCCTGCGGATGTGGACGCACCCGGGCCAGTACCCGCACGGGGCCGCGTTCGAGGCGATGCGCCCGGCCTTCGAGGCACTGCCGGCGGCGCCGCTGCTGCTCGCCCTGGTGGCGAGCAACAAGTACGTGCCGGACTTCATGACGCCCCGCCCGAGCGTCCCGTTCCCGGACTTCGCGGCCGAGCTGGCCGTCGTCCGCTCCTTCGAACCGGCCCGGCTGCGGCGCGAGTTGGAGATCACCTTCCTGCCGCACGACCGCGCTATACCGCCGCTGCTGGCCGCCTACGACGACCGCCCGGCGGAGCTGATCCAACTGATCGCGGACGCCCTGGAGCAGTACTGGACGCGGGTGCTGGAGCCCAACTGGTGGCCGCGCGCCCGCTCGGTGCTGCACGCCGACATCGTGCACCGCGCCCGGGTGCTGGCCGAACGCGGCGCGGCCGGCCTGTTCGCCGACCTCGACCACCGGCTGCACTGGACGGACGGGGTGCTGACCATCGACCGGAACTGGGGCTACGGCGACCTGGACATCGTGGTGGACCGGCGCGGCCTGGCCCTGCTGCCGACCTGCTTCGCGCGCGGCGCGATCACCGCGATCGGCCCCGACCTCACTCCGTCGATCAGCTACCTGGCGCGCGGCCAGGGCAACCTGACCGGCCCCGCCGACCCGCCGCCCGCGCCGCAGGCCCTGGAACAGCTGCTCGGCACGCCCAAGGCCCGCCTGCTCACGCTGCTCCAAGAACCCACCGCCACCACCGAGTTGGCCGTCCGGCTGGGCGTCACCCCGGGCGCCGTCAGCCAGCACCTCTCCGTCCTGCACGCCACCCGCCTGGTCACCCGCGCCCGGCACGGCCGCCGGGTGCTGTACGCGCGCAGCCCGCTCGCCGAACAGCTCCTCGGACCCTGAGACCTCGTCAGCAGAACGCCATGACCGCGCCGGTCTCCACCGAGTGCCGGGCCGCCCGCATCAGCTGGAGGCAGATGAACGACTCGGTGCCGTAGCGCCGCCAGCCCTCGGGCGCCGGGTCCTCGCCGTCGAGCACGGCGGTGACCTCGTCCGAGTGCGGGTCGAGTTCCTCGGGCAGACCGAGCGCAGCGGCCACCACCCGTAGCTCCGCCAGCAGCCGCACCGAGGACCCGAGCATCCCGCCGGACAGCTCCTCGTCGATCAGCACCGGCCCGAAGTCGACGGGCACGTAGTAGCCCTCGCAGTCGGAGTGGTGGATCAGGTGGTCGAACGGGCCGGCCGGGTCGTCCGGGATGTCGTAGTACGCCTCCTCCAACTCCCGGTCGTCGGTGGCGCGTTCGTCCTCCGCCAGCGGCTCGGGCAGCTGCCCCTTCGCGGCCAGGTGGGCCGCGACGCGGCGCAGCGTGTGCAGCCCCGAGTACCCCCACACGCGGTCGCTGAACCGCGGCCCCGCCTCCGGCTCCTGCCAGGTCGGCAGGCCCTCGCGCTCCAGCACGGCGCGGATCGTCACGCACTCCGCGCGGAACCACTCCGCCACGTCGTCCTCGGCGCAGATCAGCGCCCCCACCATCACGTCGAGTCCCATGCCGAGGATGCTGCCAGCCGGCACCGACAACCGGCGGATCCCGTCGTCAACTCCCTTTCGGTACATCACGGTTGGGTAACGGCAGCTCCTTCGTGTGACCGCGCGCATCCCCGCACCCGTGTAGAGCTCAGAGCCGCGTTCGAGCGGGTCCGCATGGCCGGCGTGCGCAGATGACGACAGAAGGTGAGTCAGAGAATGAAGGACTTCCGTACGGACCTGAGTGACGAACTGACCGCGCTGACGCCGCCGCCCCTGGGTGACGTCGTGGCGGAGGCGACCAGGAAGGGCCGCCGCGCCCGCCGGGTGCGGACGGTCGGGCAGGTGGCCGGGTCGGCGCTGGCGATGGCGGCCGTCGCCGTGCTGGTCGGCGGCCAGTTGCACGGCGCCGGTGGCGGGAACGGGCTGGTCGGCCCGGCGGCCGGCGGCGCGCCCGCCCTGGCCGCCTCCGCGGCCTCGACCCCGTCGCCGGCGGCGTCCGGCGCCCTGGTCCGGGTGAGCGGCGCGGCCGTGCTCTCGACGGTGCTGGACTCGCTGCCCGCCGGCCTGGAGACCAGCGGATACGCGGCGAACGACGCCACCGAGGCGCACGACAAGTACGCCGCCGACGTCCCGTTCGCCCAGGTCAACGTCCGGACTCCCAAGGGCCTGGGCATGATGCGGGTCTTCGTCGGCACCGCGTCCCCCGACGCCAAGTGCTCGACCAGCGACGGCTGCCACCGGGACAAGTACGGCCAGCAGGTCCGGGTCCAGCACGTGGACGACAACTGCATCCAGAACACCGTGGTCACCGTCCGCCACGCCGACGGCACCGCCGTCACCGTGCAGATGGCCAGCTGCCTGGCCTGGGACGGCAAGGCGAACCTGCCCGGGGTCGTCCCGCTCACCGAGGAGGCCGCCGCCGAACTGGCCGGAAACCCCGCTTTCCACAACATGATGACCCCCGCCCAGGGCGCGGAGGCCGCCGCCCGCTTCCCGGCACTCCCGCAGATCGGCTGACCTGCCCCAGTGCGGCCCCGGGCCTCCGGGGCCGCACTCCCTGCCCGGAATCCATCGCACGCACGATCGGGGAGCATCACTGGTGCGGAAAGAAGCAGAGTTCACCGCGTTCGCCGAGGCCGGGGCGGTCAGGCTGCGCCAGATCGCCTACCTGATGTGCCGCGACTGGCACCTGGCACAGGACCTCACCCAGACGACGCTGACCAAGATGTACCTCGCCTGGCCGCGGATCACCCGCCGGGACCTCGACCCGTTCGGCTACGCACGCAAGGTCCTGCTCAACAGCCTGCTCGACCACAAGCGCCTGCGCAGCACCGGCGAGGTGGCGGTCGATCAGATCCCCGACCGAGCCCCCGACACCGGCCACCACGGCGCCTCGGCGGACATCCGGCTCACCCTGATCGACGCTCTCGCGCTGCTCACCCCCAGGGACCGGGCGATCGTGCTGCTGCGCTACTGGGAGGACCACACCGTCGAAGCCACCGCCGAGATGGTGGGGGTCAGCAACTCCGTGGTGAAGACCCAGAGCATGCGCGCCCTGGCTACCCTGCGGGCCCACCTCGGCGAGGATCGCGCCGATCTCTTCGCTTCCTGAGGCTTCGCCCCGTTCCCGACCCCCCGCGCCCCGCCAGAGGCGCGGGGAACTGCGCGAAACGGAAGGCGCCCGACAGAAAGATCCGCCCGAGGAAGGGCTCTCCCCTCCCCGGGCGGACCCAGGACCACGTCAATTCGCGGACGCGTGTCCTCAACGTCCCGCGACCGACGCCAACTTCCGCGCCGCCCGGTGGTCCCGCATGATCTGCGCGAACGTCGTGTGACCCTGCGTGGTCCGCGCGAACGCCCGCCAGGCCGGGTTGATCAGCGAGACCGCCAGGTGGAACATGTGCGGCCGCTTCTCGAACGAGTCCAGCATGATCTTGCCGGCCCGCATCTCCACGCCCAGGCCCGCCTTGATCGCGAACGAGTAGTTGAGCGCCTGCCGCCGCACGTCCGCCGCCCCGTTCGCCTCGGCGACCTGCACGGCCCACTCGCCGGCCAGCCGGCCCGAGCGCAGCGCGTACGAGATGCCCTCGCGGGTCCACGGCTCCAGCAGCCCGGCGGCGTCGCCGGCCACCAGCACCCGGCCGCGGGACAGCGGCGAGTCCTCGGCCCGGCAGCGCGTCAGGTGCCCGGACTCCACCAGCGGCTTGAACCCGGACAGGCCGAGCCGCCGGATGTAGTCCGCCAGGTACTGCTTGGTCTGCTCGCCCTGCCCGCGCGCCGAGATCACGCCGACCGTCAGCGTTCCGGAGTCGGTCTTCGGGAACACCCACCCGTACGAGCCGGGCAGCGGGCCCCAGTCCAGGTGGATCCGGCCGGCCCACTCGCGGGAGACCGCGTCGGGGACGGGGATCTCCGCCTCCAGGCCCAGGTCGATCTGGTCGAAGCTGACGCCGACGTGACGGCCGATCCGGCTGGCGGAGCCGTCCGCGCCGACCACCGCGCGGGCCTCCACCCGACGGCCGTCGGCCAGCGTCACGAACACGGTGCGGCTGTCGCCGCCCTGCTGCTCGACGCCGGTCGCGGTGACGCCGGTGAGCAGCACCGCGCCGGCCTGCTCGGCGGCCTGCACCAGGCGCAGGTCGAACTCGTCGCGGTTGACCACGCCGAACAGCATCCGCTTCGAGCGCCGGGTGCGGGTCCACTTGCCGTTCAGCGCGAAGGTGACGGCCGAGATCCGGTCCTGCAGCGGGAGCTTGAAGTCCGGCGGCAGCGAGTCCCGGGACGGGCCGATGATGCCGCCGCCGCAGGTCTTGTACCGGGGGTGCTCGGCCTTGTCGAGCAGCAGCACCCGCCGGCCCCGGGTCGCGGCCGCGTACGCCGCCGACGATCCGGCCGGTCCGGCGCCGACCACGACCACGTCCCACACCTCGTCGAGCAGCGCCGTCTTCTCGGCGTCCGCCTCCGCGTCGGTGCTCACGCTCTCCGCCGACGCAACGTCCGACGCCTCGTCCGACGAATCCGACGGCTCGTCCGACGGCTCCGACGGCTCGTCCGCCACGGCGTCCAACGATCCGTCACCGGCGTCGTCGGCAAGGGCCGCGACCGGCTCGACGGGGTCCAGGTCCTGGGTGCTACCGGTGTCAGTCACGGTCGCCCATCCTAATCTGCCCACCCGGCTCTCCGGCCAGGACCCGCCCTTGCCGAACACCGGCCGAACAGCAGCTGGAAGACAGCCCGACGACGGCCGGAGGACGCGCGCCCAACCGGCCCGTCGCCTACCCGCTGTGACGGCACAACCGCAGGTCAAGGGCTTGCCAAGGACCTCCCGAACCGGTTCAGTAAGGGCCATGCCGCATATCGAGCTCCCCGCCCCCCACCCCGGAATCCGGGGCCTGCTCTCCTTCAACCCCGCGTCCGGCCTTCGCCTGAGCGAGCTCGCCGAACAGATCCTGCGCGGCGAATCCCCGCTGTCCGTCGGCGAACGCGAACTGATCGCTGCCTACGTCTCCTCGCTCAACTGCACCCGCTACTGCGCGGCCGCCCATGGCGCCACCGCCGCGCACCGCCTGGACGGCGACTACGCCCTGGTCGACGCCGTCCAGAACGACCTGGCCACCGCCCCCGTCTCCGACCTGATGCGGGCACTTCTCCAGCTCGCCGGCAAGGTCGCCGAGAGCGGACTGTCCGTCACCGAGCAGGACATCGCCGCCGCCCGGGCCGTCGGCGCGGACGACGCGACCATCCACGACACCGTGCTGATCGCCGCCGCGTTCTGCATGTACAACCGGTACGTCGACGGCCTCGCCGCCCTCACCCCCGACGACCCCGAGATGTACCGCATGATCGGCGCCCACCTCTCCGACCACGGCTACCTCCCCCAGCCCGGCGAATAAGCCCTCCCCCGCCGCCCGGACACCCCCGCCCGGGCGGCGGCCCCATCCGGGCGGCGGCCCACCTCACAACTTGCCGAGGAAACGCTCCAGTTCGGACCGCGACTGGAACGACACCTTCACCCGCACCGGCCGCCGCCGCCCCGGCAGCCGCAGCCGCACCGAGTTCCAGGTCGTGCCGAGTTTCGCCTTCGTCACCATCGTGCCCGCCTCCGCGAGCGGCACCACGTGCAGCACCCGACTCGGCCCGTCCGCACTGGCCGCCCCGCTCAGCACGTACACCGAACGATCCGTCGCGACCAGGTAGTAGCCCTTGGCCAGCCACCGCCCCAGGAACGGGCCGAACGCCGCCATCAGCCAGTTGACCCCGCCGCTCACTCCCAGCACCACCAGCCGGGGCCGTTCGGTCTCGTCCATCCGCAACACGACCCGCCGCGCCGCCGAGACCAGCTCTAGCTTTCGCTCCGTCACGCTTTCCCCACCTGTTCCGCCAACGCACGCACGTTCGTACGCGCAGCGGCAGAGACTACCTCCCCCGTCCGTCGACCTGTGCCGGCGTCAAAGCCCCCGCAGGACACGGTCGAGCGCCGCCCGCCCCGCCGGCCCCCAGTTCGACTTCCCGCCGGGCAGGCCGCGATCCCCGTTCTGCCCCATCAGCATCAGGAACAGACTCTTCATCGCGGCCAGCCCACGCGCCCGCCGGACCGACCCCTCGTCCGCCTGCCCGTACCTGTCGAAGAACCGCGAAGCCCCACCCTCCGGAAGCAACAGCCAGGCCGCCGCGAGGTCCCAGGCCGGATCCCCCGCGAAGACATCCCCGAAGTCGACGACGCCAGCCAACGTCCCGTCCGCGACGACGACGTTCGCCGGATGCAGATCACCGTGCACCCACACCCGCGGCCCGTCCCACCCCGGAGCCGCAACCGCGTCCTCCCACACCGCCCGGACCTCGCCCTCGGCGAACCGGCCGCCGAGATCCACCGCCCCCAGGAAGTACTCGAACCCCTGCGTACACTCCGCCGGGTGCCCCCCACGGTCCGACGACCCCGGCGCCTCCGCCGGCGCCGCCACGTGCAGCGCCTTCAGGAAGCCCGCCAGCGCATCCGCCGCGTGATCGCCCCGGGTGATCACGCCGTGATCCAGCGGCGTGCCCTCCACCCACGTCATGACGGTCCAGATCTTCGGAAACCGCCCCGACGGCACCCCGTCCCGCACGGGCACCGGAATCGGCAACGGCAACCGCGCGGCGAGACCCGGCAACCACCGCCGCTCCTTCAGCTGCGACTCCGGACCGCGGTCCATCCGCTGCACCCGAACCGCCAACTCACCCCCGAGCCGCCACATCTGATTGCCCCACCCACCCGCCACCTCACGAATGGGCAACCCGGCCAGATCCGGATGCTGCTCCCGCAGCAGCTCGCGAACCAGGCCCTCGCTGATCTCAATCTCGGCTTCGGTCATGCGCAGTCACGGTACTTGCACGCCCCTGCCCGCCACCTCGCGGCCCCGCGCCGCACCCAACAGCGCCGCCCCGACCGCCAGCCCCGCGCCGCCACCGAAGCACGCCTCGTCCACGACGCCGCGCTCGCCGCGCCGCACCCGCTCGATCGCACCCAGCAGCGTCGCGGCGGTGAGCAGCCCGGCGGTGCGGCGGTCGGCGGAGCGCCAGGGACCGGCGTGCCGGGCCAGCAGGGCGAGGCCGAGCAGTGAAGTCCCGTACTGCAGGCCGGTGTACAGCGGAACGCCGCTGACCCGCCGTTCCAGCACGGGCAGCACCCGGACGCCGGCCCGGCCGTGGTGGGTGAACGCGTCCCAGACCAGGTGGCTGACCGCGCCGACCGCCACCGCCCCGGCGGCGAGCGCGAGTTCGCCCGCCGCCGGGCGCCCCTCGGGCACGACGTCCGTCCACGCCCCGGGAACGGCCTCGCCGACCGGGCCCCGCCATGCCCCGTACCAGGCGGCGACCAGCCCGGCCCCGATCGCCACATCGACCGTCCCGGCGGCCCACCACCGGTGCGTCAGATCACCGTGCCGGTACACCCCGGGCAGCACCGACTCGGCGAAGAACGGCACATCGGGCGCCATCGCCCCGGCCACCAGCCCGGCCGCCACCAGCGCCCCCTGCCGACGGGCACTCCGCAACCCGGGCAGCACGGCCGCAACATGACTCAACGTGAACGGCATGCCCGCATCCTCCCAGCCCCCACCCCTGCCCGACCCGTCAACGCGCAGTCCCGGCCTCCGCCCGAGCGCCCGCCGCACCCGCCGGCAGCCGCCCCGCGAGGCCCTCTCATCGCGCGGGCGCAGCCCCCGTCGCCGCCCGCCGCCCGCCCTCCAGGTACCGCAACTCGCCTTCCGCGCGCGCCTCCAGCGCGGCAACGAGCCGGCGCAGCCGAGTGGCGGGCAGCATCTCCGCGGCTTCCCGCAGGGTGGCGAAGTGCCAGTCCCGGAGCTCCCCGGTCGGCAGGCGCAGCCGCAACACCTCGGACGGACCGAGCCGTCCGCCGTCGTAGACCAGCCGCAGGCCGCCGCGGCCGCCGCCCGCCCCGGGTTCCCAGTCGACGGCGAGCAGGAGCAGTTCCTCGGGGCGCAGCCGCAGGCCGAGTTCCTCCGCCGCCTCCCGAACGGCGGCGGCGGTCGGTGATTCGCCGCGTTCGACGACGCCGCCGGGGAACTCCCAGTGCGGTTTGTACGCGGGGTCGACCAGCAGCACCCGGTCCCGGTCGTCGAACAGCAGCACGGCGGCGGCGACGGTGTCGCCGTTCCCGCCCTCGGTGCGCACGATCGGACAGCGCGCGGCGCCGCTGCGCACCACTTCGGCGATCCGCTCGGCGGTCTGTCGCGGTGTCAGCAGACTGTTGTCGATCATCCGTGCGTCCCCGGCCAGCCAGCCCCGCGCGATCAGGTACGCGGGCAGCGCCTCCCGACCGCGCACCCGAAAAGCCGCGTCCCCGGTGCCGATCCGGGCCCGCAGAATCGTTTCGACGGGGTCGAGGACGACGTGGTGGACGGGGAGGCCGCGCCCGGCCAGCGAACCGAAGATCTCGTCGCGGTGTTCCTGGCGCAGCAGCGTCATCGGGACGAGTACGGGGCCGGTCGCCTCCTCGGCCAGCGCGGCGGCGGTCTCGGCGACCAGTCGCCGCCACGCGGGCAGCTCCTGCGGATCGGTCACCTCGGCGAGGCGGCCGGGCGGCAGGGTGGCGCGCAGCAGCGTCCCGACGGTGTCCGGCTCGAACAGCACGCTTCCGGGCAGCAGCCCGGTCAGCTCCCGGCAGGCGGTGGTCTTGCCCGCACCGAATGCCCCATTGACCCAGACGATCACAGTATCCCTGCCCCTCCGTGGCCGCCCGGCCTCTCCGCCGGGCAGCGCGGGGCCCGGGCCCCCACGCCATCCCAGTGGTACCCACTCCCCGCCGCCCTGAAAGGACCGGCCGGACAGGCTCTACGCGTCCGGTTCGAGCAGCCGCTTCTTCAGCACCTTGCCCATGGCGTTGCGCGGCAGGTCGTCGACCAGCACCACCCGCCGGGGGCGCTTGTGCACGGACAGCCGCCGCGCCACGAAGTCGACCAGCTCGCCCTCCGCCAGGTCGGTCCGCCCGGCGACCACGTACGCGACCACCACCTGCCCGAGGTCCTCGTCGGGGGCGCCCACCACGGCGGCGTCCGCGACGCCGGGGTGGTCGCGCAGCGCGGCTTCCACCTCGCCCGCGCCGATCCGGTAGCCGCCGCTCTTGATCAGGTCGACGGAGGCGCGGCCGACGATCCGGTGGAAGCCGTCGGGTTCGATCACGGCGACGTCGCCGGTGCGGAACCAGCCGTCGGCGGTCCACGCCTCGGCCGTCGCCTCCGGCCGTCCGAGATACCCGTCGAACAGCGTGGGGCCCTGGATCTGGAGGTCGCCGACGCTCTCGCCGTCGTGCGGCAGGGGCTGCCCGTCCTCGCCGATCAGGCGGGTGCGGACGCCGGGAAGGGGCACGCCGACCGCGCCGGGCCGCCGTTCGCCGTCGGCGCGGGTGGCGACGGTGATCAGCGTCTCGGTCATGCCGTACCGCTCGGCGGGGGCCTGGCCGGTGAGCCGGCGCAGCTGTTCGAAGACGGGGACGGGCAGGGGGGCGCTGCCGGAGACCAGCAGCCGGGCGGCGGCCAGCTCGCGGGCGGCGCCGGTGTCGGCGGCGATCCGCGACCAGACGGTGGGGACGCCGAAGTAGAGGCTGCCGCGGGCGGCGGCGTACCCGGCGGGGGTGGGCCGGCCGGTGTGCACCAGGCGGCTGCCGGTGCGCAGTGCGCCGAGGACGCCGAGCACCAGGCCGTGCACGTGGAACAGCGGCAGGCCGTGGACGAGGGTGTCGTCGGCGTTCCACTGCCAGGCGTCGGCGAGTCCGTCGAGTCCGGCGGCGACGGCGCGGTGCGGGATCAGCGCGCCCTTGGGGGCGCCGGTGGTGCCGGAGGTGTAGAGCACGAACGCGGTCCGGTCGGGGTCGTCGGCGGCGGGCCGCCACGTCCCGCCCGGCCGGTCGTCGAGCCGGACCGGAAGGGCCGTCAGCCCTTCGGTGTCCTCGGGCAGCCGGGTGCCCGCCAGCAGGGTGGCGGCGCTGTCGCGCAGGATGTGGGCGCGCTCCAGCGGCCCGGAGTCGGGCGGCAGCGGCACCACGGGGACGCCGGCCAGCAGTCCGCCGACCACGGCCACCACCGTCTCCGCCTCGGGCCGGGCGAGCACGGCCAGCGCGGGTGCCCCGGCGACCCGTTCGGCGACCGCCCCGGCAGCACCCAGCAGTTCCTCCCGGGACAGCGCCCGCCCGTCCACCACCACCGCGTCCGCGCGGTCGCCGTACCCGCCGTCCAACGCCGTCAGCAACCCCATGCCGTCACCCCGTACACATCGCCCAGTGCCCTCAGCTGTCCCATGCCGCCCGACTCTACGAGCCGGGGGCGCCGGAGTACACCTGCGGCGCCGTTCGCCTGGCGGCGCGTCATCGCCCGTGCTGAGCTGGGGCGTTACCGATTCTCTCCACTTCCTTTACCGAATCCGGTGGCCGATCGGAACCATCCCGACCGCCCGTCTCGGACTATGGCCCGGCCCCGCCGGGCCCGGTGGGATAGGGGTCGCCCCGACCGGTACGGCCGGGAACCGTCTCTTCGAGGAGTCTCCTTGGGCATGCACCCCGCCACCGCGGGTCCCCGACGCTCGAACGCGCTGCGTGCCGCCGCGCTGCTCGCCGTCGGGGCCACCGCCCTGACCGGCGCCACCGCGACCGCCCGGACGGCGGCCGACCTGCACCTGCCGGCCGCCTTCCACCTGCGCCCCGCCTCGGCCGGGCACATCGACGCGGTCGGCCGGACCGCGCCGATATCGACGTCGGACTGCGTGTCGCAGATCGGCATCCACTGCTACTCGCCGCTCCAGTACCGCCAGGCCTACAACCTGAACCCGCTGTACCAGCAGGGCGTCACGGGCAAGGGCCGCACCATCGTGATCGTCGACTCGTTCGGCTCGCCGACCATCCAGCACGACCTGGAGATGTTCGACAAGCAGTGGGGCATCCCGGACACCCAGGTCGAGGTGGTCAAGTGGGGCAACGTCCCGGTGTTCGACCCGTCCAACCCGGACCACACCGGCTGGGCCGGTGAGACCACCCTGGACGTCGAGTACGCGCACGCCGTCGCCCCGGACGCGCACATCGTGCTGGTGGAGACCGGCGTCGCGGAGACCGAGGGCGTCACCGGCCTGCCGGAGATGATGGACGCCGAGAAGTCGATCATGCAGCACCGCGACGTGGACGTGATCTCGCAGAGCTTCGGCGCCACCGAGAACACCTTCCCGGGCTTCGACAAGGGCGACTTCAAGTCCATCGAGGGCCTGCGGTACGCCTTCAAGTTCGCCGCCGCGAAGGGCGTCACCGTCCTTGGCGCCTCCGGCGACAACGGCGCCACCGACGCGATGGAGAACGGCACCGACCTGTACCCGTACCGGGTCAACTCCTGGCCGTCCTCGGACCCGCTGATCACCTCGATCGGCGGCACCCAGCTGACCCTGGACAACAACGGCAACCGCACCGCCCCGGACAAGGTCTGGCACGACGACTACGGCGCGGCCGGCGGCGGCGCCTCCGGCGTCTTCGACCGCCCCTGGTACCAGGCGGGCGTGGCGAACGTGACCGGCAACCACCGCGGCACCCCGGACATCTCGATGAGCGCGGCCGTGGACGGCGCCGCCTGGACGTACGAGTCCTACGACCCGACCCGGGTCGGCTGGCACCTGACCGGCGGCACCAGCGAGGCCACCCCGATCTTCTCGGGCATCGTGGCGCTCGCCAACCAGCTCGCCGGGCACCGCCTCGGCCAGCTCAACCCGCGCCTGTACGCGATGGCCGCGCTGCCCTCGCAGTGGAGCGGCATCACCGACGTCTCCGAGAGCGACAATTCCTGGAACGGCGTGACCGGTTACAAGGCCGTCAAGGGCTACGACCTGGCGTCCGGCCTCGGCACCATCGACGCCAACCGCTTCGTGCGCACCCTCGCCGGCCGCTGACACCCGGCCCCACCCGAAAAGGGCGCGGCCCCCGGGATCAACTCCCGGGGGCCGCGCCGCAGTTCAGCCTCGACAGGTCAGCCCTTGCGGGCCTTGACCTCGGCGGTGAGCTGGGGCAGGACGGCGAACAGGTCGCCGACGACGCCGTAGTCGACGAGTTCGAAGATCGGCGCCTCGGGGTCCTTGTTGACCGCGACGA
>NZ_JBICXW010000022.1:0-104516 GCF_043200475.1 Kitasatospora sp. NPDC048407
CGGTCCGAGAACCGCTCACCCGCCGACGACTTCACCTGTCCAGGCCTTGGCACAACCAGCCCAACGACCAAAACCACACAAAGTCACCGGTATTGCATCTAGTCGGCGAGTCCGCCGTTGGCCGGGTTCATCTACGCGTCAGGTTCAGCCGAGAAGTGCGCGGGTCGGTCCCGGTCGGCCGGCGCCGCAGCTGACTGCGGGCGTATGCCTGCCTCGGGCTTGGCGGATTTCGTCATCGGGGATCGGGGGTCCCGCTAGGGTCGCGGCGATGAGTGAGTACCAGTACTACGAGTTCCTGGCGATCGACCGCCCGCTGACCCGCGAGGAGCAGGAAGAACTGCGATCGCTGTCGACCCGGGCTCGGATTACGGCGACCAGCTTCACCAACGAATACCAGTGGGGCAACTTCCGAGGTGACCCCAGGCGAATGGTGGAGCAGTACTACGACGCTCATCTCTACCTGACCGACTGGGGCACCCACCAGGTGATCCTGCGTGTGCCCAAGGGGCAGCTCACACAGCGAGCGGTGGAACCGTACTGCTTCGACGAGTGCTTCGAGGCATGGACGACCAGGACCCATCTCATCCTCGACCTGCGCAGTGAGGACGAGAGCGGAGACTGGGACGAGGGTGCCGAGGACTCGCTCGGTGCTATCGCCGGGGTTCGGGCCGAGCTGGCCTCCGGGGATCACCGCGCCTTGTACCTCGCGTGGCTGTCCGGCATCGGCGCCTGGGCACTCCAGGACGACGGCGAGGAGGCTTACCAGGCAGCGGTCGAGCCCCCGGTCCCGGCTGGGCTCGACCGGCTCACCGCACCACAGCGGGCGCTCGCGGACTTCCTGCGTGTCGACGCCGACCTGCTGGCGGTCGCCGCCCAGGCCAGCCCGCCCGCCTCCGCGCCTTGGAAGAGGCCCGGGAAGAAGGAGTTGGCGCCGCTGGTCGCCGCGCTTCCCGAGACGGAGAAGGACGATCTCCTGTTGCGCCTCGCGCTGGGTGATGAGCCTCAGTTGGGAGCCGAACTCGTGCGCCGGCTGCGCGGCGAGCCGCCCGTCGCGACGGTGCCGGGGCAGCGCTCTGCCGCCGAACTGCTGGACGCCGCGCATGCGCTGGCCACCGAGCGTCGGCAGCGCGCCGAGCTGGTTGGAGTGGACGCGCGGGCGGCGAAGCTGTCCGCCCTGGCTGCCGATGAGGAAGTGATCTGGCACGAGGTCGAGAACCACGTCGCGCGTAAGCAGGCGGCCCGCTACGACACCGCCGTGGCACTCCTGGTCCAGCTCCGTGACGCCTGCGACCACGTCGGACGCGGCCTCCAGTTTCGGCAGCGGCTGACCGCGCTCCGCGAGGAGCATCAGCGCCTGCCTGGCCTGCTGCGCCGCCTCGACGACCGGGCGCTGGGCTGACGCCCGTCCTTCCCGTGCGTGGGGCTCGCCAAGGGAGATCGGATGGTCCTGGGCCGCGATCCAGCGGCCGTAATCAGTGCCCCTCGGTCCAGAACTGCTGGAGTCGCGCGATCGCCTGGGCCTTGTCCAGCTCGGCGACCTGGTCCTCGGTGAGTCCGACGCGGTTGATCAGCATGTGGACCAGATCTACGGGAAGCGCCTCGCGTGGTGGCTCAGGCGCGCCTCGATCGGGAAGCGTGCCGTCCAGGACACAGGGCCAGAAAACATCCTCCGTCACGTCCAGCTGATCGCGGAGGATGTGCGCCCACATGCTCGCGCCGTACGCGGTGCGGTCGACCGGGTGCGATACCCGAGTACGCAGGATCCGCTCGTCGGGGAGCCCGAATTCATATGTGATGTGGTGGGTGCCGGTGCGACCACGCGCGTCACGTACGCGTTCCCAGCCTTCAACCTTGCAGAACTGCTCGTGCCGTTCGCGTGTCGGCTGAGGCCAGGTCACTTCGCGACTCCGAGCAGCCAATCGCGGAGCTGCGCGTCGTCGCTGAGGCCGATCAGCTGAACCAGGCCCCAGTTGTCGCGGTGGTTCGGAGCGCTCAGGAGTCGGTCCTGCCAGTCCTCCGCGTACTCGCGCAGCGCGTCGACCATCTCGTCGATGGCCTCATCGAACGTGCCGCCGTCCGCGGCGACCGGGAGGCCGGGGAAGAACACCGACCAGCCACCGCCCTCGGCGACCACCTCGGCCTTGGAGGGGCACAGCAGCGTGAGGGCGTGGCGCAGCCGCCCCGCGTCGACGACGGCCGCACGGCCGGTGTCTCGGCGAACGGTCGCGACCCGGCCCTGCCCGGCTGCGTCCAGCAGGTCCTTCAGATGCGCTCGGGCTTCGGTGTAGCTCTCGTAGTGGACTGCTGCCATTGGGAGCCTCCTCGTCCGAGAACCAGGGTTGCGCCCGCCGTGAAGTACGTCAAGTACGTTACGTACTTACTGTCGGCAGAAGAGTGGCGACCGTCAGCCGTCCCGTTGGCGTCAAACGGCACAAAAATGCCCCCGCAGCGCGATGCGCTCGGGGGCTTTCTGCTGGTCAAACTGTGTGGCCAGGGCCGGGGTCGAACCGGCGACCTTCCGCTTTTCAGGCGGACGCTCGTACCAACTGAGCTACCTGGCCGTACTGCAACTGCACGCCTCTTGCGAGACGAGCGATCCCGACGGGACTTGAACCCGCGACCTCCACCTTGACAGGGTGGCGAGCTAACCAACTGCTCCACGGGACCTCATGCGGATTGCTCCGCACAGGACCTTACTGCGGTACTGCGTACCCCCAACGGGATTCGAACCCGTGCTACCGCCTTGAAAGGGCGGCGTCCTGGGCCACTAGACGATGAGGGCTTGCGGCCCTTCCGGCCGGTTTATCCGGCGTTCGGGGACGTCGAGAAGCATATGGGATGCCGGGCTGGAACGCCAAAACGGTTTCCGGGGGTGGGCGCGGCGGGGGTTTCAGGACCAGCCGAGGTCGTGGAGTTCGTCGTCGTCGAAGCCGAAGTGGTGGGCGACTTCGTGGATGACGGTGATGCGGACCTCCTCGACGGCCTGGTCGCGGGAGTCGCAGTGACGGAGGGTCGGGCCCATGTAGATCAGGATCCGGTCGGGGAGGACGCCGGCGTACCACTCGCCGCGTTCGGTGAGCGGGATGCCCTCGTAGAGGCCGAGCAGTTCGGGGGTGGCGGGGTCGGGTTCGTCCTCGACGAAGACCGCCACGTTGTCCATCATCGCGGCCAGCTGCGGCGGAATCTGGTCCAGCGCGTCGGACACCAGCGCTTCGAACTCGTCCCTGGTCATCTCCACCCGTCCATTGTCGGAGGTCCGTTGACGGGACGCCAGATGATCCGCGCCGGTGCGCCCGCGGTGGGTGGCGCGGGGCTGATGGTCGGCGGTTGCCCGTGTCCCGGTGGGGCGGACGCGCGTTGGGCACCCGAGAACGATTGGCGGCCCGGGCGGGTCGTGCGGGAGGTGGCTCGGTGATGGCGGTTCGGTCGGCGCGGCGACGGGTGGTGGCGGGGGCGGCGATGGCGGCGGTCGCCGTGTTCGGACTGAGCGGCTGCATGTCGGTGGGCGGGCAGCCGCCCGCCGGGCCGGACCGGGTGAAGCCGACCGGCCCGGGGACGGCCACCACGCTCAAGGCCGGCGTGGGGGCCGGTGGGCACCAGGGCGGGCAGCGCGGGGAGCGTGGCGGTGCGCCGAGTGCTGACGGCGCGTCACCCGGTGTGGCGCCGTCCCCGGGGGCGCACGTTCCGGGGCCGACGCCGCCGGCGGTCGGGTTGCAGGGAGCTCCGGTGCCGGTGCCCGGGACGAACGTCGGCACTCCCGGCCCGACCGGCACGCCCGCGACGCCGGGAACGCCCGCGCCGACCCCGACCGGTGGCGGCAGCGCGTCCACGCCGACGCCGCCGCAGCCCAGCACGCCGGAGCCCTCGCATTCGGCCAAGCCCTCGCCGACGCCCAGCGGGACGCCGGCGGAGCCCAGCGAGTCGCCGTCCGGCCACTGAGCGAGACGGGCGGGCACTGAGCGCGACGGGCGGGCGCTGAGCGCGACGGTCGGCGCTGAGCGCGACGGTCGGGCCGCCGCCGGGCCCAGAAGCGGCGGCGGAGCCTTGCTTCCGGGGCGCTGGCCAGGGGATTTGCCTCTGATCCGTAGGCTCCCCTATGGTGGTAGATCGTTCGTTTGATCCTATTTGGCTGGCGCTCCTCACACCTTTGAGCGCCCTTGGCGCGTTCCGGCGATCCGTGGCTGACCGCATAGAGGCGGTATTTCCAACAGACCCCCGGACTTTGGCGCGTGCCACTTCCGGAAGGTTTTGCATGTCTCTCGTTGACGACGCCCGCTTCGCCATGCCCGCGAACGGCTCCGACGCCGCCGACACCGACTCTCTCGACACCGACACGCTCGACGCGGAGCTCGCCGAGCTGACCGACGCCGGCGAGGCCGCGGAGGCCGACGCCACCGACACCGACGCCACCGACGCCGAGCCGACCATCACCTTCGGTGACCTCGGTCTGCACGACGAGGTCGTCCGGGCGCTCGCCAAGCGCGGCGTCACCACCCCGTTCCCGATCCAGGCCGCGACCATCCCGGACGCGCTGGCCGGCAAGGACGTCCTCGGCCGCGGCCGCACCGGCTCCGGCAAGACCCTGAGCTTCGGCCTGCCGCTGCTGACCCGCCTGGCGGGCGGCGAGCGCACCAAGGCGAAGCACCCGCGCGGTCTGATCCTGGTCCCGACCCGCGAGCTGGCCATGCAGGTCGCCGACGCCCTGGAGCCGTTCGGCTCGGTGCTCGGCCTGCGCCTGAAGGTGGTCTGCGGCGGTACCTCGATGTCCAACCAGATCTACGCGCTGGAGCGCGGCGTGGACGTGCTGGTCGCCACCCCCGGCCGCCTGCGCGACCTGATCAACCGCGGCTCCGCGAAGATGGACGAGGTCGAGATCGCCGTCCTCGACGAGGCCGACCAGATGGCCGACATGGGCTTCCTGCCCGAGGTCACCGAGATCCTCGACCTGGTGCCGGCCGGCGGCCAGCGCCTGCTGTTCTCCGCCACCCTGGAGAACGAGATCGACACCCTGGTCAAGCGCTACCTGAAGAACCCGGTCACCCACGAGGTCGACCCGTCGGCCGGCGCGGTCACCACCATGACCCACCACATCCTGGTCGTGAAGCCCAAGGACAAGGCGCCGATCACCAGCGCGATCGCTGCCCGCAAGGGCCGCACCATCATCTTCGTCCGCACCCAGATGGGCGCGGACCGGGTCGCCCAGCAGCTGGTGGAGTCCGGCGTGAAGGCCGACGCGCTGCACGGCGGCATGACCCAGGGCGCCCGTACCCGCGTCCTCGGCGACTTCAAGGACGGCTACCTCAACGTGGTCGTCGCCACCGACGTCGCCGCCCGTGGCATCCACGTCGACGGCATCGACCTGGTGCTGAACGTCGACCCGGCGGGTGACCACAAGGACTACCTGCACCGCTCCGGCCGCACCGCCCGGGCCGGCCGCTCCGGCACCGTCGTCACCCTGGTGCTGCCGCACCAGCGCCGCGGCGTGTTCCGCCTGATGGAGGACGCGGGCGTGGACGCCTCGCGCCACATCCTCGACCACGCCTTCGACGCCGAGGTCGCCAAGATCACCGGCGCCCGTTCGCTGGTCGAGGTCCAGGCCGAGAGCGCGTCCGGCATCGCCGGCGCCGCCGAGCGCGAGGTCGCCGAGCTCACCCGTGAGCTGGAGCGCCTCCAGCGCCGCGCCAACGAGCTGCGCGAGGAGGCCGACCGCCTGGCCGCCCGTGCCGCCCGCGAGCGTGCCGAGCTGGGCATCGAGGACGAGGTCGAGACGGACGAGGCGACCGCCGAGGCCGGCACCGAGACCGCCGAGCAGCCGGCCGCCGCGGCCGAGCCGGTGGCCGAGGAGCGCACCACGTCCTACCGCGAGGCCCGCAGCGAGCGCCCCGCCTACAACCGCGACCGCGACGACCGCGGTGGCCGTGAGCGTGGCGGCTTCAACCGTGACGACCGTGGCGGCCGTTCCTTCGGTGGCGACCGTGAGCGTGGCGGTTTCAACCGCGATGACCGTGGTGGCCGTTCGTTCGGTGGCGACCGTGAGCGCGGTGGCTTCAACCGCGATGACCGTGGTGGCCGTTCGTTCGGTGGCGACCGTGAGCGTGGCGGCTTCAACCGTGACGACCGTGGCGGCCGTTCCTTCGGTGGCGACCGTGGCGGCCGTCCGCAGGGTGGCTTCAACCGCGATGACCGCGGTGGCCGTTCCTTCGGCGGCGACCGTGAGCGTGGCGGCTTCAACCGTGACGACCGTGGTGGCCGTTCGTTCGGTGGCGACCGTGAGCGTGGCGGCTTCAACCGCGATGACCGTGGTGGCCGTTCGTTCGGTGGCGACCGTGGCGGCCGTCCGCAGGGTGGCTTCAACCGTGACGACCGCGGTGGCCGTTCCTTCGGCGGCGACCGTCCGCAGGGTGGCTTCAACCGCGATGACCGCGGTGGCCGTTCCTTCGGCGGCGACCGCGAGCGCGGTGGCTTCAACCGTGACGACCGCGGTGGCTTCAACGGCGGCGACCGCAAGCCGCGTTGGAAGAACTGACGCTCTGCATTGAGCACTGGCCGGGCCCGCTCCACTTCGGTGGGGCGGGCCCGGCCGCGTTCCCGGGCGGGCGGAAATCCGTTGGTGGGGCCGGGAGTCGGCGAGCTAGCGTGCCCGGCATGAGTAGTAGGCAGCGGGCACTCGCCACGCAGAACGAGGAGATCGCCGACCGGGGCGAGTACCGGTGCGCGGACGGCACGGCCGTGCGGATCGCCGAGGAGCTGGCCGAGGCCCGGGCGGGGACGGTGTCCTATCCGCCGGAGGCCGAGTTCGGGGCCGGGCCGGGGCCGCTGCGCGGGGCCGCCGAGGTGACGGGCGAGGGCAGTATGCAGGCCGCCGAGCGGCTGGTCGCGGACGGCGGGCGAAGCGTCGCGGTGCTGAACTTCGCGTCCGCGCGCAACCCCGGCGGCGGGTACCTGCGGGGCGCCAAGGCCCAGGAGGAGGACCTCTGCCGGACGGCACTGCTGTACCGCTGTCTGCTGGAGGCCCCCGACTACTACGAGGCGCACCGCGCCTCCAGCGACCTGCACTACAGCCACCGGGTGATCTGGTCGCCGGGCGTGCCGGTGATCCGGGACGGGCGCGGGGAGCTGCTGGCCCGGCCGCACCGGCTCGGCTTCCTGACCTCGCCGGCACCCAACGCGGGCCAGCTGGCGCTGCGTTCGCCCGGCAAGGCGCTCGACCTCGGGCCGGTGCTGGCGGAGCGGGCCACCCGGGTGCTGGCGGCGGCCGCCCGGCACGGGGCGCGCGAACTGGTGCTCGGCGCCTGGGGCTGCGGGGTGTTCCGCAACGACCCGGCCGAGGTCGCGGACGCGTTCGGGCAGGCCCTGGACGCGTGGGGCGCGGCCTTCGACCGGGTGGTGTTCGCGGTCTGGGACCGCAGCGTCCCCTCCGCGAACCGGGCGGCCTTCGAGGCGCGGTTCGGCGTCTGACCTGCGGTTGTTCGCCGGTGGCCGACGCCGAGGGGCGGGCCGGCTTTCGCGGCGTGGTTCGCCGTCCGGCCTGTGCCTACTCGCCGGTGGTCAGCGCCGAGGTGGCGGCGGACCGGCTTTCGCGGCGTGGTTCGCCGTCCGGCCTGTGCCTGCTCGCCGGTGGTCAGCGCCGAGGTGGCGGCGGACCGGCCTGCGTGGCGTGGTTCGGTGCCTGACCTGCGGTTGTTCGCCGGTGGCCGACGCCGAGGGGCGGACCGGCTTTCGCGGCGTGGTTCGCCGTCCGGCCTGTGCCTACTCGCCGGTGGTCAGCGCCGAGGTGGCGGCGGACCGGCCTGCGCGGCGCGGTTCGGTACCGGACCTGCGGTTGTTCGCCGGTGGCCGACGCCGAGCGGCGGGCGGCTTTCGCGGCGTGGTTCGCCGTCCGGCCTGTGCCTACTCGCCGGTGGCCAGCGCCGGGGCGGCGGCGGACCGGCCTGCGTGGCGTGGTTCGGTGCCTGCGGGGGTCAGTCGCGGGTGGCGATCGCCGAGGCGGCCGCGACCACGCCGGTGACGGCGAGGACGGACGGCCAGGCGCCGATCTTCTTCGCCAGCGGGTGCGAGCCGCCGAACGCCGCCACGTACAGCGTGGTCAGGCCGACCGCGACGGGCGTGCCCGCGCGGCGCTGCCAGCGCACGGCGGCCGCCGTCCCGGCGACGGCCAGGACGGCGCCGCCCAGCTCGCGCCGGCCGCTGAACCGGGCGGTGGCGTAGCCGCCGATCAGACCGGCGGCGGCGACGGCGGCGGTGGCGGGGAAGCGGGCCATGGGACGGACTCCTTCGGACGGCTGGTGGACGTACCTGCTGGACGCACCTGGTGGGCGCGCGCTGCAGCTCGTGACCGACGCGCGCACCGCCCACCGTAACGCGACCAACGAGTCGGGCCGCCGGGAGGGAACGGGACGGCGGACCGCGGGTCAGCTCACTCCGGGCGCAGGGCGCGCAGCGCGGCGAGGTCGGCGTCGGACGCCCCGTGGTTGAGGACGTAGTTCTCGAGGGTGCCGTGGAGCTCCTGGGCGCGGGCCAGTGCGGCGGTCAGGTGGGCGGCCTCGATGGGTCGGGAGAGGCGTTCCGCGCCGGCGGTGTCCAGGTAGGGGACGGGGCCGTTGTCGAGGCCGAGGCCGACGTTGGAGCGGAGGAAGTCGGCGATGACGGCGCCCTCGGGCAGGCCGGCCAGGGTCTGCAGGACGGCGATGGTCAGGCCGGTGCGGTCCTTGCCGACGGCGCAGTGGACCAGCACCGGGCCGCCGGTGGCCAGTGCGCGGACGGCGGCGGCGACCGCGACGCCGCCGGTCTCGGCCATGAACGGGTAGAGCGCGGCCTGGTCCTCGGGCCAGGCCAGGTCGGTGGTGGCCGGGTCCGGGAGCAGTGGCAGGTGCAGGTACTGGACGTCCTCGCCGATCGGGCGGTCCGGCCAGATCTCGAGCTCGGCGGCGCTGCGCAGATCGACGACCGTCCGGATGCCGAGTTCCGCGAGGCGGGCGGCGCCCTCGTCGGTGAGCCGGTTGAGGCTCGCCGAACGGTAGAGCAGCCCGGGGCGGTACACCCCCGCACCGGCGTCGCGGAGGTTGAGCACGTCGGGGATGTCGAGGAACGGCGCGGCGGCGATTTCGGTCTCGGTCATGCCGCCCACCGTAGGGGCGGTGGGCGGTGACACGCCGGGGCGTTGACCGAACCGGTATCGCCGCAATGCGTGATGTTCATACGGGCCGATGGCGGGTCAGCGACCGCCGGCCGCGTCCAGGAAGGAGCCGGTGATGTAGGAGGCGCCGGGGGAGAGCAGGTACAGGATCGCCTCGGCGATCTCCTCGGGCCGACCGCCGCGTCCCATCGGCAGGTTGGGGCCGACCCGGTCGACCCGGCCGGGCTCGCCGCCCAGCGCGTGGATGTCGGTGTAGATCAGGCCCGGGCGGACGGTGTTCACCCGGATGCCCTCGGCCGCGACCTCCAGCGACAGGCCCGTGGTCATCGAGTCCAGCGCGCCCTTGGACGCCGCGTAGTCCACGTACTCGCCGGGCGACCCCAGCCGGGACGCCGCAGAGCCGACGTTGACGATCGCCCCGCCCCGGCCGCCGTACCGGGTGGACATCCGGCGTACCGCCGCTGCCGCGCACAGGAACGGGCCGGTGATGTTGGCCGCCCAGATCCGGTTCAGCCGGTCCTCGTCGAGTTCGTCCAGCCGGCACTGCTTCTCCAGCGTGCCCGCGTTGTTCACCAGCGCGGTGAGCGGCCCGAGTTCGCGCTCCGCGGTGTCGAACAGCCGCTCCACCTCGGCGGTGGTGCTGACGTCCGCCCGCACCGCGACGGCCGTGCCGCCGGCGGCGCGGATCCGCTCCACCACGCCCTCCGCCGAGGCCTGGTCGGCGCGGTAGTTGACGCACACCCGGTAGCCGCGTTCGCCCGCCAGCAGGGCGGTGGCCGCTCCGATGCCGCGCCCGCCGCCGGTGACCACCAGTACCTCGTGCTGTGCCATGCCGCCCGTCCCTTCGTTCACGGAGACCATGCCGCAGACGGTAGTCCATGGGGTGAAATCCCTTTGCCCGGCGGCGAGTCGGCGACGCAGCATCACTGCCATGGACCCTTCCGTCTCCCCGCACGGCCTGCTCCGGGCCGAACACACCGCCCTCGACGCGTACCTGGCCGCCGACGAGGTGGTCGACCACCGGCACCCCGCCGTGCTGGAGCGTGCCGCCGCGCTGCGGCAGGACGACCCGGTTGCGACCGCCGAGGCGGTGTTCGGCTTCGTCCGCGACCGGATCGACCACTCGGCCGACGTCGACCACTGGTCGGCCGCCTACCGGGCCTCGGACGTGCTGGCCGCCGGCAACGCGATCTGCCACGGCAAGGCCCACCTGCTGGCCGCGCTGCTGCGCGCCAACGGCATCCCCGCCGGGCTCGCCTACCAGCGGCTGGAGGTGCTGCACGGCCTCAACGGCGTTCTGCTGCCCGGCAGTTCGTGGTGGGTCCGGCTGGACGGCCGGGGCAACCGGAACGGCGCGGACGGGCACTTCGCCACCACCCCCGCCACCGAGCGCCCCGCCTGGGCCAACGACCCGGCGCTCGGCCGGCACCACTACTCCACGCTGTACGCCTCCCCGCCGCCGGTGCTGCTGGACGGTCTGCGCCGGGCCCGGCCGGGCGCCGCCGGGTTCGGCTACCTGCCGCTCGAACTCCCGGGCGTGGCATAGCGGCTGGCGGTGCGCAGCGCGGCGAGCTTCGGGGCGCGGCTCTTCGGCGAGTCCAGGCCGAAGCTCCGCGCGTCGCCCAACTCCTCGCGGACGAAGGTCTCGACGGCGTCGATGGTGGCGCGCAGCGCGGCGTCCATCGGCACGAACAACTGGTGCACCAGCTCCCGCTGTTCGGGGTCGTACTCCCAGAAGCCGACGATCCGGCCGCGGTCCACCACCAGGTGGGTCGACGGGTCGGCCTCGCTGCCGAAGCTCCGCCCCGTCCGGGACGCCGGGGTGTGGCGGTTGGCGTCCCGTTCGTCGATCAGCCGCGGCAGGTCGCGGTGCAGCAGGTGCAGGCCGTCGATGCTTGCCACCAGTGCGTACGCGGGCTGCTCCGGGACGGTGAACTCGTGGAACTCGTCGGCGAGTTCGGCCGGCATCAGCAGCATTTCGGAGCCGGGAAGCTCGACCAGGTGCAGCGGGGCCAGTGCGGCCTTCGCGGTGGCGGCGTTGAAGCCGGAGAACCAGCGGAAGTGCCGCACCGAGGCGGGCGCCGCCCAGGAGAAGTAGCGTCGGGCCAGGTCGGCGGCCTCGCCGTGCACCGCCTGGTCCCAGCGCAGATAGCCGTACCGCTGCTGGTCCAGGCGCCCGTTGACCGGCACCCGGCGGATCATCCCGCGCGACTGCAACAGGCCCAGCGCCAGCGGCAGCGTGGTCGACACGCCGCGCTTGCGGCCCGTCTCGCCCAGCGGGCGGGCCGCCGGGCCGGCCAGGGTGCGGATCTGCTGTGGGCCCAACGGCTCGGTGTCGGACAGCAGTTCGGACACCGTCAGGCAGAGCTGCTCGACCTCGTCCCTGGTCACCCCGAGATGGCGCACCGCCGCCGCGATCTCCGACTCCGCGACGCCCGCGCCCGCCGCCAGCCCGAGCGCGAAGTCCTCCGCCGGCAGCACGTACGTACAGCCCCGGGCCGCGGGCAACTCCTGCACCTCCGCGGCCGCGAGCGCCGCGTCCACCGCCGCCCGGCCCAGCCCCGCCCGCGCGAACAGCCCCAGGTACGGCGCCGCACCGCCCACCGAACGGGCCCACCCCGTCGCCGTCAGCACCTGCGCCGGGGACGCCCCTTGGTGCAGCCCGCCGTCCAGCCACTGCCGGTGCGCCCACCAGGCCCGGAGCTTCGCCGCCGCGATCTCGCCGTTCGCCATGCGCCCAGTATCGGCACGGGGCGTTGCTGGGCGGAGCACCCTCGGCCGTGTCGGAAATCGCTCGCGCGTACGGGGCGTTGCTGGGCGGAGCGCCCTCGGCCGTGTCGGAAATCGCTCGCGCGTACGGGTCGTTCGGGGCGAGACTGCCGGGACGGCTCTTGTTGAGGTGATCTCCCGTGCACGTCCTGCTCTCCGGCATCGTCGGCTCCACCGCGTACGGCCTGGCCCACGCCGGCTCCGACCTCGACCGGCTCGGCCTGTTCGCCGCGCCCACCGTCGCCTTCCACGGCCTGCACCGGCCCGCCGAGTCGCACGTCACCACCGCCCCGGACCGCACCCTGCACGAGGCGGCCAAATGGTGCCGGCTCGCCCTCTCCGGCAACCCCACCGCCACCGAACTGGTCTGGCTGCCCGAAGAGTTGTACGAAGTCCGGACGCCGCTCGGCGAGGAGCTGATCGGCCTCCGGGAGACCTTCCTGAGCGGCCCGGCGGTGCGCTCTGCTTATCTCGGCTACGCCCGGCAGCAGTTCCGCAAACTCGCCGCCCGCGACCGCACCGACCCGGCGGGCGCCGCCCGCGCCGCCAAGCACGCCCGGCACCTGGTCCGCCTGGTCCGCCAGGGCGTCACCCTGCACGAGACCGGCCACCTGGAGATCCGCCTCCCCGACCCGGACCGGGTCCGCGCCCTCGGCGAGCAGTACGCGCAGCGCCCCGAGGACGCCACCGCCCTGCTCGCCGACGCCGAAGCCCGCTTCGACCGCCCCGGCGTCCTTCCCACCACACCCGACGAACGCCCCGCCGAGAGCTGGCTCCGCAAGGTCCGCGCCGCCCACCTGCCCACCACCTGACCGCCCGTCGGCCCCGCCCCGCCCCGCCGCCGACCCGCCCGGTAATCCGCTGGCCAACTCCCGCCGGGCACCAGGTAGGATCACCCCGGCAGGTGCTGTCCCACGAGGCCCACGCCTGCCACCGGGCCGCTAGCTCAATTGGCAGAGCTGCGGACTTTTAATCCGTAGGTTCAGGGTTCGAGCCCCTGGCGGCCCACTTGGAACGTGGCGGTAGTACCGCCTCTAACCTGCAGTGCAGCACCCCGACCAATTCGAGTGATCGGGGTGCTGCTGCGTTCTCGGGGCATCTGCGTGAGCGCGCTGCGGATGGACTCCTCGGCCTCCCAACCGCCTTGAACAAGCTGGGTGCTGACGGCGAGGGAAGGGAGTCGAGACGGTCTCCGACCAGCAGAGGCCGCAGGCTTCACCGCGGCGCGGGCCGCAGAAGGCCATGAGGTGCCACATGGCGTGCGCCTCGCCTCCGACCCGGCGGCGCTGCGCGACACCGACACGCCGAGCTCATGCCAGCCGGCGCCCAGGTCCTGGCGGGCATCGAGTTGGGCGGCATCCCGTTGGTCGTCGCCCTGTCGGCCGCCACTGGCCTGCCCGCCGGGTTTGTGCGTCGTCTGCCAAAGCCGTACGGCTCCCACCGGCAGATCGAGGGCATCGCCATCACCGTTCCGCGCACCGCCCTGATCGGCGACGTCGTCCGCTCCGGCAGCCAACTCCTCACGGTGGGACGGACGCTGCGGATGGCCGGGAGCCCGGTCACCGACGCGGTGTGCGGGCCGGAGCGCCCGCTCGGTGGCCGGACGGTGCCGGCCGAACCCCGGGTGTCCGCGCCTCCGCCAAGGCCGACAGCCGTTGACCGAGTCATGAGTCGGCCCGACCCGCTGCCGCCGATTGTCTCTGCGGACGGCTGGCGCGGCGGGATTACCATCTCGTACGTGCGGCCCCTGGGCGAGGGGCGACGAGGCATCGCCGAGGCCGGGGTGTTCGTGTGGCGCGGGTCACGGCAACGGCCGGACGCGGCGGGACAGGTACGGGCGTGGAGAAATCGATACGCGCTCAAATACGGGCTGGGGATGCGAGGGCGTTCGGGCAGGTCTTCGAGGACCACGCCCGCGCGGTGTACCGGCACGCCGTTCGGATGACGGGGAACTTGGACGTTGCCGAGGACGTGGTCTCGCTGACCTTTCTGGAGGCGTGGCGCCTTCGCACCAGGGTCGAACCCGAGGGAGAGAGCCTGCGGCCCTGGCTGCTGGGCATCGCCACCAACGTCATCCGCAACACCCGGCGGGCCGCCCGCCGTCATCGGAAGGTACTCGCCGCGCTTCCGCCGCGCGAAGTCGCCCCCGACTTCGCCGTCGAGCTGACCAGCCGCATGGCCGACGCCGAGGAGATCGCCGCGGCGAAGGCCGCGCTGGAGCAGTTGTGCCCGGCCGACCGGGAGGTGTTCGCGCTGTGCGTGTGGGAGGGGCTTGACCACGCGGCCGTCGCCGAGGCACTGGGCAAGCCGATCGGGACGATCCGCTCCCGGCTCTCCCGCGCTCGCAGCCGGCTGCGGAACTTCACCGCGAAGGAACTGGAGGCGAAGCGCTCCGCGAACAATCTGCAACCCACGGACAAGCGCGGACAGGTAACAGGTGACCGCGCCTTCGCGGTCCGGTCGACCAAGGAGACGATCCGATGAGCGCCACCCCCCAGCACCAGTCCCAGCAGGCTGAGCGGGAGGAACTGGCCCGGCTGCTGCCGGCCGCGGGCGATCCGGAACTTCCTCGCCGCCGCCAGCTCCTACTGAAGGAACATTTGATGGGCGCCATCATCGAGAATCCCCGGCCCGCGACCAAGCGACGGACCCTGATGCTGCGGGTGGTGCTCCCGCTGGGAGTGGCCGCTGCCGTGGCGGGGGCCGCGCTCGCCGTGGTGCCCGGCCACCGCGCCGCGCCTTCCCCGAGTGTGGCCGCGCCGGGAAGCGAGGGGCTGGGCAGCGTCACCACCGTGGCGTACACGTTGCAGGGCAGCAGCGACGACCTCGTCAAACTCACCATCCTGGACGGCTACAAGCCGATTGACGCGACCCAGTTGCAGCACGATCTGGACCGGGTCGGCGTCCGCAGCCGCGTCTACGCCGGCGAACCCGGCTGCCACGCCCCCGACCCTACGATGCCCTCCTACTCGCCGGAGACCGTGGCCAAGGCGAACCAGGACCCGCTGTCGGCCTTCGGCTGGGACATGCGGGGGGAAGCCGGTTCGGACGGCGCCCGGCAGGTTCTCACCATCCGCCCCAGCGCCATCCCGACCGACCTGCGGCTCTTCATCTACCTGCCGCTGGCCAAGACCGACCCGGAGCACAGTTCCCGCGAACTGCGGGCCGGTCTGATGCAGAGCCCCGCCCCCGACTGCATGCCCGCCGGGACTTATGAGAACCCCCTGGCCAGCCTGTACCCGACCCCGGAGCACTGAGTCCTCCCGACGCCCGACCGCCGGCGCACGGCGCACTCCGGACAACGGTCCCCGCACCCACCGGAGCACCGTCGCAGGCACGCCGCGCACAGGTACCTCCTGCCCGGCCCCTCGTGCGGAGGGTCGACCAGCAAGACCCCCCGGTCTGGGACGGCCTCGGCCGGTGGCATCCACAACGACCGCGCCAAGGCCGAAGCTGTGATCGGCCTGATTCGCGTCGCCCGCCCCGGAGGCGGGCCGGCCCGGACTGCCGCCCCCGCCCCGTTGGTTGGCCTCGGCATCGACACCCCACGGCCTCCCGCGTCTCCAGCACCGCCGGGGATGTTCCTGCGTGAGCGACGCGTGAGCTGACTGCGTGGCAGCGGCCGTTCGGTGCCGGATGGGCTGTCATCGCACACGCCGACACGCTGCAGACATAGCAGGAAATGACCTGCTCCAACCCGCCGGAGCACGAACGACGTTGATCTTTTAATCCGTAGGTTCAGGGTTCGAGCCCCTGGCGGCCCACTTGGAAGGACGGGGTCACACCCCTTCTGACCTGCAGCGCAGTACCCCGGCTGGTGTTTTTGGCGGGGTGCTGCTGCGCTTCGGAAGGGCGCGTGCGCGTGAGCGGGATGGTTGACATTCCGTCAGAACGTGCCCTGCTTGTCCGTCGCCGAGAGGGCGGTGCGCAGCACCTGATCAGGCGTGCGGCAGTGGGTCGGCGCGAAGAGCGGTTGAAGACTCGATCAGTCCTGAGCGCTCCAATTGCAGCAGGACTTCGTCGAACGTGACGGGCGGGTTGCGGCGGCTGTCCGCAATCTCGCGGGCACACGAGTACGCGACGCGCCCGTCCATGTCGATCAAGTCCATGACGAAGTCGTCGGCGGACTTTCGCTCGATGTCCCATTCGGCGAGGTAGTCAGATGGGAAGTCTTTGAGGGTTGTTCGTGACGATGACCTGAGCGCCGGCCTTGATGGCGGCGGCGAGGACGTGCCGGTCGTCGGGGTCGGGCAGTTTGAGCCCCTCGATGAGCGGCTCGGATGAGCGGCTCGTAGTTGGTGACTAGGAGGCAGTCGCGGTCGGCATTGTTCATGCGGCGTCGCCGTTCGGCGTTCTTCTCCGGTGAGATGCCCCGCTCGATCTACGCTCGGTCGACTTCGTCCAGGGTGGCGAACCCGACTCCCGGGACGCTCGCGGACCCGAGTGAGTACCTGGTCGGCCAGCACGCCGAGGGCACAGCTACCAGCGACGAGGTCGACCGTGTCCTCATGAACTCGGGCGTGGACATCCTGACCGACCGACAGGTCTTCGACTCCGTCGAGAACTTCGAGCCTCCTGTCTGCCCCGGCTGCGCGTACCGGCGCCACGGGAGCGGGGGGCAGCAGGCGAGGCCGTAGCTGCGATGGTGGCCGAGGGCGTGGATCCGAGGCTGGTTCGGAAGTGGGCCAAGAGTCAGGGGAGGGTGATCAGCGAGCGCGGGCGGCTGGCCAGCGGGCTGATCAAGGACTACCGGCGCGCCCACGGTCTGGCCGGCGACTGACACCGCCGGGGTGGGTGCCGGCGACGAGCGGGCCCCTCGTCCCGGAGCCTGGACCGGAGGGGGTGGGCCCCGGTGACGATCGTTGAGCGGAAAGCGCTTGGCGCGTCGTAATACGCGTAATAAACTAACGACATGGCCAAGACCAGGATCAGCATCAGTCTCGACAGCGATCATGCCGAGCGCATTCGGGAGCATGCCGAGCGCGCGGGTCTGGATGTTTCGGCTTATCTCGTCAACGCCGCTACCCGGCAAATGGCCGAGGCGGAAGCCGCTGAGGCGCAGTTCGCGCGGATCGACGCGGTGATTGCCGCAGCGGAGGCAGAGGCCGCCGAACTGCCTCCGCTGCCTGACGTCGCTGATGAAGACCTTACGGAGGAGGAGCGCCGGGAGGTCGCGGAGGCCATGGAACTTATCTATGGTGCGGATGCTCCTGTGGCCCGTCCGGGCAACGCCGCGTGACCGCGCGGGTGCCGGTCTATGACACTGGCATGCTGATCGCGCTCGCTGATCGAAAGCCCAAGGCGGTACGGCTGCACGCCGGCCTCAAGGAGACGCCGCATCGCGCGGTCGTGCTCGGGCCGGTACTGGCCCAGGTGTGGCGGCCCAGTCCTGCCACTGTGCACGCCATGGCCGGGGCCCTCAAGGACTGTACGGTGCCGCAGGCGCGGAGCTCGGCCCTGGCGATGCGTCCCACTACTGCTGGACAGACGGTCTGCATCATGTGTGCGACCGGGCCGGATCTGGCGGAGTGGCAGCGCATCGGTAGCGCGCTTGCTGTGGCCGAGCTGCCTCCGAAGAAGCGTCCGGACGCCGTGGATGCCTTGGTCGCGCTGACTGCGGCCCGACATGGCAGCGCTGTTGTTTTCACCAGTGACCCGACTGACCTCACGGCTTACCTGAAGGCGTTGGACGCCCAGGACGTCCATGTGGTCCAGGTCTGATCCCGAGCTCGGACCGGAACAGTGGAGGGAACGCGTCAGACCCTTCGCCCGGCCGCGTCATCGGTGGCTTCAGGAGTCTGGGCCCGCTGCGAGTGCGTGAGCTATGCGTGAGCGGACTGCGTGTCAGAGCCACTTCACCGGCGGATCAAGCGGCACGCCACAACCTGCCAGCCTGCAGAAGTAGCACGTAATGAGCGATGACAACTGTGCGGGGCACGATCGGGCTTGATCTTTTAATCCGTAAGTTCAGGGTTCGATCCCCTGGCGGCCCTCCGGATTCGAGGCCAGGTCGAATACTCTCCCACCTGGCCTCGAGCGTTTCCGAGGTGGCTCAGGGGTGGGGAAGGGGACGGATGAACGCCGCCGAGGAGTTGATCTCGCTGGCCCGTCGGGGCCGGTTCGAGGCGGTGTTGCCCGAGCTGCTGGAGATGGCGCGGCGGGTGGACGGTCCGCGGGACGAGGGGTGGGAGTCCGTTGCCGCCGCGGTTCAGATTCTCTGCTGGCGCGACCGGTTCGCCGAGGCGGCGGAGTTGGCCGAGCAGCTGATCGTCCGGGACGGGCCGCTCGGAGGGGAGTTGTGCGATCAGGACGTGCCGTTCCGCGAGGCCGTGCTGGCGGCCCAGCTGTATGCCGGGCGGCCGGCCGGGCCGCGGCTGGCGGGGCTGGTGGGGCGGCTTCCGGCCGGTCGGAATCTGACCGAGGATCTGGCGTGGGTGGCCGAGGAGTTGCCCGGGCGCCCGGTCGAGGAGCTGCTGCCCTGCCACTGCGAGTGGGGCGGTCCGGCCAGGCCGCTGGACGGGGCGACGGAGCGCATGCTGGCGAAGGGATTTGCCGAACTGGCGGTGGCGGAGCGGCAATTGCTCTGGCAGGACCTGTTCAGTGCGAATGCCTTCGACCGTGCCCACGCACTGGTCGAGAGCACCGGTGAGACGCCGGACCGCTTCGCCGCGTGCCTCTGGATGGCCGGCTGGTACGCGGTGCGCGGCGAGACTGCCCGGGGCGAGCGGCTGCTCCTTGCCGCCCATGGACGGTGGTGGCCCTACATGAAGTGGGATGCGATTCCCGAGGCCCCGGTGCTGCAGCCGACCCTGCGTCTGGTGCTCACCGAGCGGGTGCGGGAGTACTACCTGACCAGGCCGATCGGTCCGGAGGCGGAGCAGAACGCCTGAGGCGGCTACGGGGCGGGTGTGGCGTCGGGGGTCGGGGGGACGGGTGCGTAGGGCTGGGTGTCGAAGTCGACGATCACCGGTTGGGGGTCGGAGGCGAGGGCGGCCTGGACGCGGTACATGGTGCCGTCGGGGTCGATCCAGTACCGGACGGTGTCCGAAGTGGTGGTGGTGCCACGGGCGTTGGGGCCGGTGATGACGTCGGTGGGGTGGCCGTTCAGGGTGGTTCGGGAGAGCCAGGTGGCGCCGTTCTGGGGGAGGAGCTGGGGGTTGTCGGGGCGGTCGGCGGCCAGGTTCAGGGCGATGGCGAGTGAGGTGTCGAGGGAGCTGCCGGAGGTCTGGAGCGGGCGGGTGGACCAGCCGGAGGCGGGGGGTGTGGCGGGGGCGGTGGCCGGGGCGTCGGGCATGGGGAGGACGCGGACGGTGGTGGGCGTCCACTGGATCAGGCCGGTGGTGGAGCTGTCGCGGCCGGTTCCGTGCAGGACTCCGTAGCCGGTTCTGGTGCGGAAGTCGACGGATCCGGTGACGGTCAGCCGGCCGGCGGTGCCGGGCACGGTGATGGTCAGCGCGCGGCCGCCGGCCTCGTAGTTGCGGAACCGGGTGAGCGCCAGCCGGTTCGCCTCGTCCGTGGTCGGCGGGCGCGGGCCGGTGGGGTCGTCGCCGGTGCCGAGCAGGGCGAAGGTGCTGATCGCGGCGACCGCGACGGCGAGCAGGGCGACCAGCACCCAGCGCGTACGGCCCCGAACGATCCTGATGTTCCCCACGATGCTCCCCATGTGGCGGGAGGCCGACAGACCTCCGTCAGGCTATCCGAAATCAATGGTTCCGATTGTGTGAGTTTTCGTCAACTTGTGGGAAACTGGCGCAAGTTACCGGGCCTAGGCTCGGTGTGGGGCGAGGTGAAGGAGCACGATGCCAACTACCAAACTGGCGCGGGTGGGGCTGTGCGGCCTGTTACTGGTGGGCGGAACCACCGGTGCGGTCGTGGCGGGCGCCGGGCAGGCCGGTGCGACGGCCACCGACGGGACGCTGACGGTGCAAGTGCTGCGCGACTTCTTCGGTACCGGCGTGATCAACACGGCCATGGACGTGCCGCAGCGCGGCATGAAGATCAGCGTCACCGACCCGGCCGGCCGGCGGGTGACCGGCACCACGGACGTCACCGGGAAGGTCGTGGTGGCCCCGTCGGCCGCGTTGAGCGGTGGGCGGTACCGGGTGGATGTGAGCGTCCCGGCGCCGTTCGACGGCTACCTGCGGCCGGCGCCCGCCTCGACCGCGCCGAACCACTTCGACAGCTTCACCTCGTTCGTGGACGTCTCGGCCGGCAAGGACGCCTCGGTGATCACCGGGGTCTGGGACGCGGCGGACTACACGGAGCCGGACGCCCGCTACTTCGTGCCGGTCCAGACCGACAGGGTGATGGGGAGCGACACCCGGGCGCTGGTGTCGTTCGGCAAGGACGTTCGCGGTACCTGCCCGACCGGACCGGCCTGTCCGACCGTGCTCGACACCCAGCAGCAGGTGGGGACGACCTCGGGGCTGGCGTACGACAAGTACCGCGGCCGACTGTTCCAGGCGGCGTTCGCCCGGCGGTTCACCGCGTACGGGCCGGAGGGCGGCGACGCGATCTACGCCGTGCCGGCCGACGGCGGGAGCGCGCCGACGCTGTTCGCGAAGGTGCCGGGCTCCACCGAGACCGCGCACGGCACCAACATGATCAAGGACGCCGAGTTCGTCGACGCGCCGGGCAAGGAGAGCATCGGCGGCCTGGCCCTGTCCGAGGACGGCTCGACGCTGTACGCGGTGAACATGCTCACCCGCAGCCTGGTCAGCTTCGACGCGACCGGGTCGGAGGCCACCGGTCCCGAGAACACGGTGGCGATCCCCGACCCCGGCTGCGCGGCGTCCGGCGACTGGCGCCCGGCCGGCCTCGCCGTCCACGACAACACCCTGTACGTCGGCGGCGTGTGCTCCGCCGAGAGCACCCAGAAGCGCGCCGACCTGAAGGCCGTCGTCTACGGCTACGACGGCAAGCGGTTCACCAAGGTGCTGAGCCAGGCGCTGGACTTCGAGCGCAGCTACGTCGGCACCGGCGTGGCCGAGTACGACCAGGACCACTACTGGAACCCGTGGCACGCCGGGCTGGACAACTGGGACAGCTACCTGCTGAGCGGTTGGATGGTCTACCCGGAGCCGGAGCTGGCCAGCATGGCCTTCGCCCGCGACGGCTCGATGATCCTCGGCTTCCGCGACCGGTTCATGGACGTCGCCTCCGTCGGGCTCGACCCGCGGCCCGGCAACAACAAGACCGAATCCGGGTACGCCGGCGGCGACATCAACATGGCCTGCGCCGTCCCCACCGGCGGGTACGCGTGGGAGGGCACCGGAAACTGCCCCAACCACGCCGCCACCAACACGCCCCCGCTGCCCCGGCCCAGCGGCGCCGTCTCGTACTTCGCGGGTGACTTCGCCGTCTTCTACCACCAGGAGACCTCGCTCGGCGGCGTCGCCTACATCCCGCAGCAGCAGTGGGTGATCAGCACCCAGATGGACCCGACCGTCAACTACTTCACCAGCGGCACGGGTTACTACGACATCGACACCGGCGCCGGCCCCGGCAACAAGCCGGACGCCAACGGCTACGAGTTCGTCCAGAAGAACGGCTTCGGCAAGGCCGGCGGCCTCGGCGACATCGCGTACACCGCCGCCAACGCGCCCGTCCAGATCGGCAACCGGGTCTGGTTCGACGGCGACCACAACGGCATCCAGGACGCCGGGGAGGCACCGCTGCCGGGCGTGACCGTCAACCTGCTCGACGCCGAGGGCAAGGTGGTCGCGACGACCAAGACCGACGCCAACGGCGAGTACTACTTCGGCGGGGTGGGCGCCGCCTACCAGCTGACGCCGGGCGCGGACTACACCGTGGAGTTCGACGTCTCGACGGCGGACACCAGCGGGGTGCCGGGCAAACCGGCCGCCGCCGACCTCCGGTACACCCTCCCGACGGCCGGCGACGACCGGGCCCACGACTCCAACGTGATCCCGCCGACCGAGGGCCCGCCCGGCCTCGGCCACGCGCAGGTCACCGCACCGTCCGAGCCCGGCGGCGTCGACCACACCATCGACGCCGGCGTGTACGTCCCGGAGGCCACGCCGTCGAGCTCCGCGTCGCCGAGTCCCAGCCCGTCGGACTCCGCCTCGCCGAGTCCCGAGCCGTCGGGGTCCGGGTCGCAGAGCCCGAGTTCGAGCCCCAGCCCGAGCGCGAGCCCCAGCGAGAGCGCGAGCCCCAGCGAGAGCCCGAGCCCGACGGCGTCCGTGCCGCCGGCCGGAACGACGCCCGCAGGCCCCGCCGCGACCAGCACTCCGAAGGGATCGCTCGCCTTCACCGGCAGCTCCGGCACGGGCCGGATCGTGCTCCTCGGCGCCTTGCTGGTGGGTGCGGGCGCGGCGCTCGTGCTGCTGAGCCGGAAGCGTCACGCCAGGCGCCACTGACACCTCGAACCACCCGACGGGCCGGTGCCGCACGCACCGGCCCGTCGGCATTCCGGCCCGGTGACGGGCCTTCAGCGCTCCGAACTACCCTGGCGGGCATGGATTGGCTCGAGCGGGTGGCGAAGCTGAGACGGTGGACGAGCAACGGCGCGCGGGCTCCGCACAAGCCGTTGCTGCTGCTGTACGCGCTCGGGAGTCACCAGCGGGACGCCGACCGCGAACTCCGGTACAGCGAGGTCGAGGAGGAGCTGAAGCGGCTGCTCGCCGAGTACGGACCGTCGAATCCGACGACCCCCGCCTACCCGTTCCACCACCTGGTCAACGACGGGGTGTGGGAGGTGCGGACCGACGGGGGAACGGGGAGTCCGGGCAGCGGCATCGGGGTGCTCCGCTCCAGCGGGGCCGCCGGCCGGCTCGCGCCGGAGCTGCGGGCCGCGCTGCGCCGGGAGCCGTCGCTGCTCGGGCGGCTGGTGCGGGTGCTGCTGGACACCCACTTCGCGCCGTCGCTGCACCTGGAGCTGTGCGAAGCCGTCGGGCTCGATCTGGAGCTCGCGGAGAGCGGGGCGGTGGCCGGCGCCGAGGCCGCGGCTCGGCGGCAGCGGGACCGGCGGATGCGTGAACTGATACTCACCGCCTACGAGTTCCAGTGCGCGTTCTGCGGCTACGACGGGATGCTCGGCGGCACCTCGGTCGGCCTGGAGGCCGCGCACGTGCGCTGGTGGTCGCACGACGGGCCGGACGAGGTCGACAACGGCCTGTGCCTGTGCTCGCTGCACCACAAGCTCCTGGACAAGGGCGTCCTCGGCCTCGGGGACGACCACCGGATCCTGGTCTCCCGGCGCTTCGTCGGCCGCAGCGAGGCCAGTCGGCAGCACGTCCTCGCCCTGGCGGGACGTCCGGTCATCGGCCCGCAGGCGGGTACCGCGTCCGTTGCGGCGCAGCATCGTGCGTGGCACACCCGGCAGGTTTTCCGCGGTGAGGCCCGGGAGCCGGTGGGTGTCGGCTGACCGACGGGCGTTCAACGGCCGTGTGGGAGTGGGACGTTCGTCACCTCGTTCGGAAGATTGCACCCCCGCGTGCAACATCTGCGCCCCCTTGTGCATCTATTAGGGGGAGAAAAGCTCGGAGGGGCCGGGCGGCGGGGGTGCGATGTGGTAAGCGGACAGTCCGGAACCGTCGAGCCGGTGTCGGAGGGGGAAGAGGGACAGGTTCCCCGGCAACGGTCGAGGAACGGGGGACGGGCCGGGGGCCGGCGGGCGTCCAGGCAGGGGCGCGGGCGGCGCGGGCTGAAGATCGTCGCCTGGAGCGTCGCCGGGCTGGTGGTGCTGACCGTCGGCACGGGCGGCTACCTGTACATGCGCTACAACGGCAACATCAAGTCCGCGCCGCTGTACGCCGGTGAGAGCGGGGACGCCGGGCACGAGGTGCCGGACGAGTTCGGGCGGACCCCGATCAACGTGCTGGTGATCGGCTCCGACGGGCGCGACACCCAGGAGGACTGCGACATCGGCGGCAGCGAGTGCGGCCCCGGCGCCAACGCCGACGTCCAACTGCTGCTGCACGTCTCGGCGGACCGCTCCAACGCCACCGTGATGAGCATCCCGCGCGACCTGATGACCGACCTGCCGGTCTGCCAGGACGCCGGGCACCCGAACAAGTCCAAGGGCGGCCGCGGGCAGATCAACTCCGCGCTGGAGTACGGCCCCGGCTGCTCGGTGGCCGCGGTGCACAAGCTCACCGACATACCCATCGATCACTTCATCAAGGTCGACTTCGTCGGTGTGATCAAGATGTCGGACGCGGTGGGCGGCGTCCCGGTGTGCGTCAGCGACAACGTCTACGACCCGTACTCACACCTCAAGCTGACCAAGGGCAAGCACACCCTGAAGGGCATGGCGGCGCTCCAGTTCGTCCGCACCCGGCACGGGTTCGGGGACGGCGGCGACCTCGGGCGGGCGGCCGCCCAGCACGCCTTCCTCGGATCGATGATCCGTGAGCTGAAGAACGCCGGGACGCTCACCGACCCGGGCAAGGTGCTCTCGCTGGCCGATGCCGCGACCAAGGCGCTCACCGTCGACCCCGGCCTGGACGGGATCACCAAGCTGGCCGGTCTGGCCGACGACCTGAACAAGGTGCCGCCGAACCGGGTCACCTTCACCACCATGCAGACCGATACGGATCCCAAGAACGACGCCCGGCTGGTGGTCAACCCCGACGCGAAGAAGCTGTTCGCGTCGATCAAGAACGACCAGCCGCTGAGCGCCGACCCGAACGGCGCGAGCAGCGCGCCGCCCTCCTCGGCGCCGCCCGCCGAGGCCACCACCGCCCCGCCCGCGAACAGCACTCCGCGCAAGAACATCGCCGTGACGGTGCGGAACGGCAGCGGTGCCCAGCGCCGGGCCACCGAGATGGCCCAGGCGCTGCAATCGGCCGGGTTCTCGAAGGACACCGCGGCGGGCACGAACCTGCCCGCCGAGCAGAGCACCGTCCGCTACCCGGCCGGGAAGGAGGCCGAGGCCAAGCAGGTGGCTGCCGCGCTCGGCATGCCCGAGAGCGCCGTCCAGGCCGGCAGCGGCAGTTCGATCGAGCTGGTGATCGGCACCGACTGGAAGTCGGGCACCAGCTACCCCGGCGGCGGGCAGGGCGGCTCGACCGCCCCTGCGGACCCGGCCGCCGCGCTCAAGGGCGCCGAGGCCACCACCGCCGACAACGACAACACCTGCGCCCAGGTCAGCCACGACAACACCGTCAAGCTCAACGGCCACGGTATGACCCCGATCAGGGCGTTCGACCTCAGCCCGGACGTCCCGGTCTCCGCGCCCTGACGTCTCGTCAGTGCCGCTCCCGGTGGAGCAACCGGCCCGCCAGCAGCACCACCGGGGCGGCGAACGCCGCCACGTGCAGCAGCCACCAGCCGGGGCCGTGGCCGGCGTCCAGATGGGACGCGACCTCCGGCGGCAGGGCGTGCACGAGGCGTTCGAGGTGCGGGCCCGCATCCCACAGGTCGGCGACACCCAGGCGAACGGGCAGCACCAGCGTCAGCAGGAACCCGGCGGTCCGGACTGCGGCCGGAACCCGGGGTGAGTACCAGGCGGTGGCCAGAAGGGCGATCGCCGTCGGCAGCAGCCACAGCCAGGACAGCCCCACGGCGCTGCTGTCGGAGTTCAGGCTGAGCGCCTCGAACAGGGGGGTGTGCGCCAGCTTCACCAGGACGGCGCCGGACGGCGGCAGTTGACTGTCCGGGTGGAACGAGAACGCGTTCAGCAGCAGCGCCGCACCGAGTGCGGCGAGCACCAGCAGCGGCGGCAGCACCGAGGCCACCGAACGGCGGGCGGCCCGGGGCGCAGCGGGCGGCAGCGCGTTCGGGACGGTGGCGGCGGCGGTCGGCGCGGCGGCGGCCGCCGGCGGGTGCGCGCCCAAGTGCGGGGCGAGCATCGCCGCGGCGCGGGCGCCGGTCAGGCGGGCGGCCGGGTCCTTCGCCAGCAGCCCGTCGATCAGCGGCGCCAGCGGACCGGCCAGCACGCACGGCGCGGGCGGCTCGAACAGTACGGCGGTGAGGGTGCCCACCGGGGTGTCGCGGCGGAACGGCAGCCGCCCCTCGACGGCCTGGTAGAGCGTCGCGCCCAGCGAGAACAGGTCGCCGGCCGGGTCGGCGGGTCCGCCCTGGGCGCGCTCCGGCGCGATGTAGTCCACCGACCCGACGAACATGCCGGAGGCGGTCAGCGCGGTCTGCTCCTGCTGGACGGCGATCCCGAAGTCGGCGAGCAGCACCCGCCCGTCGCCCGCCAGCAGGATGTTGGCCGGTTTGACGTCCCGGTGGACGATCCCGGCGCGGTGCGCGGCGTCCAGCGCGGCCAGTACGGCGGACGCCACCCGGGCCGCCTCCGGGACGGGCAGCGGGCCGCCCTCCGCGATCCGCTCGTGCAGCGACCGTCCGACGATCAGCTGCATCACCGTCCACGGCGCGCCGCCGTCCAGCACCACGTCGTGCACCCCGACCACGTGCGGATGGTCGCGCAGCCGGGCCGCGTGGCGGGCCTCGCGCTGCGCCCGCTCCAGCAGCTCGGCGTGCTCGGCGGCCGTCCCGGTCGGGGGCAGCCGCACCTCCTTGACGGCGACGTCCACCCGCAGCGTCTCGTCGTGCGCCAGCCACACGCTGCCGAACCCGCCCGCGCCGAGCGCCCGCACCAGCCGGTACCGGCCGCCGACCAGCCGACCCTCCGTCATCCCGCCCCCGTTCCTCGCCGCTGCCCGGCAGTCTCGCAGAACTCCCGTCCCGGCCAAGGGTGTTCGGTGTCCGAAAAGTTTTCGCCGAAACCGCCGAACCTGACCCCGGCGAGATGGCAATAGAGGGTGGAAGCGCCGGAGGAGCCGGTGCGAAGGAGAACCCATGCGCAGCACCGAGCAGGTAATGGTGACCGGCCGGCGGGGGGCGGGCCGGTGACGGCGGTACTCGGCACGGACACGCCCCTGCGGGAAGGAGTCGACGACGACGCGGCGGTCATCGGGGCGTCGCTCGCCGAACCCGACCGGTTCGGCGAGATATACGACCGGCACGCCGTCGCGGTGCACCACTACCTGGCCCGGCGGATCGGGGCCTCGGTGGCCGACGACCTCACCTCCGAGACCTTCCTGTCGGCGTTCCGGATCCGCGGCCGCTACGACCGGGCCCGGTCCGACGCCAGGCCCTGGCTGTACGGAATCGCCACCAACCTGCTGCACCGCCACCAGCGCACCGAACGCTCCGGCTACCGCGCGCTGGCCCGCAGCGGCGTCGACCCGCTCGACACCGGCGACCACGCCGACACGGTCGCCGCCAGAGTGACGGCCGGCGCCCAGGCCCAGGAGATCGCCGGGGTACTGGCCCGGCTGACGGCGAAGGAACGCGACGTCCTGCTGCTGTTCGCCTGGGCCGAGCTGAGCTACCAGGAGATCGCCGAGGCCCTGCGGATCCCGGACGGCACGGTCCGCTCCCGGCTCAACCGCGCCCGCCGACGGCTGCACACCGCACTCGACCGACCCACCCACTGACAGAGGAGTTCTTGTGGACGAGATCACCGGGCTCGCCGAATTCCGAGCCGACACCGCACCGATGACCACTCACGCCCGCCTCCGCGGCCGTCGGCAGCTGGAGGACGCCATCGCCGGAACGCCCGCAGCACGACGGGGCCGACGGCTGACCACGCGCCGAGTGCTGGTCGCCGCGGCCCTGACGACGGCGCTCACCGCGGGCTTGGTCAGCACCCAGATCGCCGGACCGGGTGCGACCGAATCCAGCGCCCATGCGGTCTCGGTGCTGAACCTCGCGGCCGACGCGCTCGCCGCCGACAAGACCCCGGCACCGCGGCCGGACCAGTTCGTGTACCTGGATTCCATCCACACCACCAGCGACCCGAACGCCATCACCACCGTCCAGCGCTGGCTCTCCGTCGACGGATCGAAGCCCGGCCTGGTCCGGTCGTCCGGCGGGGTCATCGAAGCCGACCGCGTGAAACCCCCGTCCGGCGGGCTCACCGACGGCTCCGTCGGGGCACCCCCGTCCGGCGGGCTCCCCTACGACTCCGTCGTGGAACCCCAGCAGGCAAGCCCCAGCCTCTACGCGGACCCTCCCTACGACAAGCTGGCCAAACTGCCGACCGACCCCGACGCGTTGCTGGAGATCCTCTACGCGGACCCGTTCGTGCGCACGGTGACGGACGCCAAGAACATGACCCGCGAGGTCGCGGTCTGGACGATCCTGCGCTCTCTCATGAGGGGCCCCTGCCCCGCCCCGCAAAAGGCCGCGCTGTTCCGGGCCGCCGCGAAGATCCCGAACATCTCCTATCACGAGGAGGCCACCGACGCCCTCGGCCGGACCGGCGAGGCGGTGTCCCTGCTCGACCCCAAGGTGGGCATCGTCCAGCTCATCCTGGACCGGAAAACCCACGCTTTCCTCGGCGAACGCATCCTCGGCCGCCCCGGAGAGGGCCACGACGGCACGGTCGCGTTCAACAGCGCGGTGCGGAAGATGGCGTTGGTCGACGCGGTGGGGCAGCTGCCGTCCTGACCGGGCGCGGCGCCTGTGGCGCGCCGTATTGCAGTGCAATACGCTGGTGGAATGAAGACCATCACGCAGCGAGAACTCGCCGCCCGGTCCAAGGCCGTGCTGGACGATGTGGAAGCCGGCGAGACCTACCACATCACCCGGAACGGCACGGAGATCGCCGAGGTACGTCCGCTGGGGACGCGTCGCCGTTTCGTGCCGGTCGACGAGCTCCAGCACAAGTGGCGTGGTGCCTCGGTGATCGACGCGGAACGGATGCGTGCGGAAGCGGACGAGTTCTTCGGCGACGAGGACCGGGTCGGTGACGAGCCGCAGGGGCGGGAATGAGCGGCCGCCGACTGCGGGGGATGCTGGACACCTGCGTGGTGATCGACCTCCCCTCGATCGACCCTGGTTCGCTGCCGCTGGAGGCCGCCGTCTCCACCGTGGTGCTCGCTGAGCTCGCCCAAGGGGTGGCCGTAGCGGGCGATCCGGTCGAGATGATGGCCCGCGCGCAGCGGTTGGCGGATGCCGAGGCGGAGTTCGCGGCACTGCCGTTCGACCGGGAGGCGGCCCGCCGGTTCGGCACGCTGGTCGCGCTCACTGTCAAGGCGAACCGCAACCCGCGGCCGCGCCGGATGGACCTGATGATCGCGGCCACCGCCGCCGCCCACGGGCTGCCGCTCTACACCCGCAACGCGGACGACTTCCGGGGGCTGGAGACCGGAGTGGAGATCATCCCGGTCTGACGCCCCTGACCGGACGCGGTGTCACGGGCTCTCCGTGGCACCGCGTTCGGCGTGCCGGGCCGGCTGCCGTTTCGGGCGCAGGTTCAGAGCCCGACGACCAGGACGCGGGGGCCGCAGAGCAGGGTGAGGTCCTCCGGGTCCGAGGTGAGGACGGTGACCGGGCCGGGTGCCGAGCGCGCGATCACAGCGAATGCGGCGTCGATCGCGTACTTGTGGCCGTGCAGCCGGTGTTCGCGAAGCAGCGCCGCCGCCTGGCTGCCGATCTCGCGGGTGACGTCGTGGACGTCGATGCGGGAGAGGGCCCAGCGGATCCGGGCCGGATGGGCGCGGGCGTGGTCCGCCTCGATCACGGTCATCGCGGTGGTGCCGACCCGCACACCCTCCGCGGCGGCGGCTTGGAGGAAGGCGACGACCTGTCGGTCGTTCAGGTAGAGGCGGGACAGGCCCTCGCTGTCCAGGAGGAGGGTGCCGGGCATCAGGCGGCGGCGTCGCCGGTCGCAGCGGGCCGGTCGTGGCGCAGCAGCGCGCGGGCGGCGTCGATCTCCTCGGGGGTGAGTGGTTCGTTGTCCGCTTCGAAGTCGGCGACGATCTCGCGGAGCTTGTCCATCGCCACGCGGTGCTCCAGTGCCTCGGCGACGTAGGCCGAGAAGCCGCCCGGGCCTACCTGGCTGCGGATGCTCTCCGCAAGGTCCTCGGGCAGGCTGACCGAATACTTCTTGCTACCGCTCATGCTCCCGATCCTACTGGTGGTGGCAAGAGGCTGTGTGGAGTGCTGCGGGTCCCGGGATAGGGGTCCGATAGCCGGGTCGGTTCGGGGCGATAGGGGTGGCCGGGAGAGTAGTGCTCACAAGAGGCGAACCTCCGCCGAATCGTGAGGACTCGGATGATGATCGATTACCAGAACCGTACGGCGTCGAGGGGGACGGCGTCCCCCCTGGCGGCTGAACTGTCCAGTGTGGTCAAGCGGTTCACCAACGCCAAGGGCGAGGTGTTCACCGCCGTCAACGGGCTGGATCTGCGGATTCGGCGGGGCGAGGTGGTGGCGTTCCTCGGGCCGAACGGCGCGGGCAAGACCACTTCGATCGACATGCTGCTGGGGCTGACCCGGCCGGACGAGGGCGAGGTGCGGCTGTTGGGGGTGAGTCCCGAGCAGGCGGTGCGGGCGGGGCGGGTGGCGGCGGTGCTGCAGTCCGGCGGTCTGCTGCCGGACCTGACGGTCGAGGCGACCGTGCACATGCTGTCGTCGCTGCACCCGGGGGCCGACCCGGAGCGGTGCATGGCGCGGGCGAACATCACCGAGCTGCGGGCCCGCCGGGTGGCGGCCTGTTCGGGGGGTGAGCAGCAGCGGCTGCGTTTCGCGCTGGCGCTGCTGTCCAAGCCGGACTTCCTGGTGCTGGACGAGCCGACGGCCGGCATGGACGTGGTGGCCCGGCGGGACTTCTGGGCGGCTGTCCGGGAGGACGCGGCGCGCGGCATGACGGTCATGTTCGCCACCCACTACATGGAGGAGGCGGACCAGTTCGCCGACCGGGTGGTCATGATCAACAAGGGTGCGGTGGTGGCCGACGGCTCGGCCTCCTCGATCCGCGCCGCGACCAGCGGCCGCACCGTCTCGGCGGTGCTCAGCCCGTACGAGGCCGGCGTGGTGTCCCGGACGCCGGGCGTGCGTTCCAGTGCCGTCCGCGGCGAGCGCACCTACTTCACCTGCACCGACTCGGACGCGCTGCTGCGGGTTCTGGTCGGTGAGACGCAGGCGCGGGACATCGAGGTGGCGCCGCGCAGCCTGGAGGAGGCCTTCATGGCCATCACCGAGAACGCCGGCCGCGCCGACAGCGCCGCGAACGCGGACCGCGCCGCCAACGCCCAGAAGGAGAACGTCTGATGGCCGCCGTCACGGCGCCCGCCGCCGCCCGCACCTCGGTGTTCAACGGGGTCAACCCGACCTTCGTCCGCTACGAGCTGCGCCGCCGGTTCAACCGGCAGACCACGATCTTCACGGTGCTGCTGCCCGCGGTGCTGTACCTGGCCCTGTTCCGCACCGGCCCCTCCGGTGGCGCCACCCTGCCGCACGGCAACTTCGCCGCCTGGATGATGATCGGTCAGGCGGTGTACGGCGCGGCCACCGCCGCGGTCAGCTCGGCCGCCACCATCTCGGTGGAGAAGTCGGTCGGCTGGATGCGGACGATCGCGATGAGTCCGCTCACCCCGCCCGGCTATCTGCTGGTCAAGGTGCTCTGCTCGGTGCTGATGGCCGGTGTGCCGGTCGCCATCGTGGGAGTGCTGGGGGCGCTGACGGGGGCCGAGGCCGACGCCAACGTGTGGGTGGTCTCGCTGCTGGTGGCCTGGGTCGGGGCCGCGGTGTTCGCCGCGCTCGGCATCGGCATGGGCCTGGCGCTGAAGCCCGACGTGGTGATGCACATGCCGGGCCTGACCATGACCGCCCTGGCCTTCCTGGGCAACCTGTTCATCCCGCTCAGCGGCGTGATGCTGGAGATCTCCCGCTACACCCCGATGTACGGGGTGGCGACGCTGGCCCGGTACCCGCTGAACGACGGCTTCTCGTTCCACGGGGAGCACTCCAGCGTGGCCGGCGCGGTGTTCAACCTGCTGGCCTGGTTCGCCGGCTTCTCGTTCCTGGCGATCCGCCGCTTCCGCAAGTCCACCGGCCGCCCGTAGCGGTCCCCAACCGAAGCCCGAGGCGTGGGCGCAGGCCCCACTCGAAAGGAGGTTCGAACAAATGTTCGCATTCATTGCGCCGGGTCAGGGCTCCCAGACCCCGGGCATGCTGGCCGCCTGGCTGCGCGACCCGGCCACCGCCGAGCGGGTGCGGGCCTGGTCGGAGGCCGCCGACCTGGACCTGGTCCAGCTCGGCACCAAGGCCCCGGCCGCCGAGATCGCCCGCACCGAGAACACCCAGCCGCTGCTGGTCGCCGCCGGACTGCTCGCCCACCACGTACTGGCCGGCGCCGTCCGGCCGGACGGGGCGGTGGCGGCCGGCCACTCGGTCGGCGAACTCACCGCCGCGGTGTACGCCGGGGTGCTGGAGCCCGCCGACGCGGTGCGGCTGGCCGCGATCCGCGGCCGGGCGATGGCCGCGGCCTGCGCCGAGGCACCCACCTCGATGGCCGCCGTGATCGGCGGCGAGCAGGACGAAGTCCTCGCACGGACAGCGGAGTTGGGCCTGACTCCGGCGACCTTCAACGGACCCGGCCAGATCGTCGCGGCCGGTCTCGAAGAGGCGCTGGGACAGCTGGCCGCCGCCCCGCCCGCCGGGGCCACCGTCAAGCGGCTCAGCGTGGCCGGCGCCTTCCACACCCCGTTCATGGAGTCGGCCCGGCAGACCTTCGAGGCCGCCGCCGAGGCGGTGCCGTTCGCCGCGCCGACGCAGCTGCTGCTGTCGAACGCGGACGGCGCGGCCGTCGAGGACCCGGCGGAGATCCGCCGCCGGCTGGTCCAGCAGGTGGTCAGCCCGGTCCGCTGGGACCTCTGCCTGGACCGGCTGGGCGAACTGGCCCCGGAGGCGACGTTCTCGCTGCCGCCCGCCAAGACGCTCGCCAACCTGCTCAAGCGCCACCACCCGCAGCTGGAGGTGGTCTCCGTGAACACCGCCCGGGACGTCGCCCGGGCGCAGGAGCGGCTCACCGCCGCCGGGATCAGCGAGGGAGTGGCCGTCCATGCCGGTGTCTGACCTGCTCGACTACCCGCTCGCGGAGCGGGCCGACCACCCCGCCGTCACCGACGCCGACGGCACCCTGAACTACCGTCAGCTCGGCACCGCCGTGGACCGCGCGGTCGGCTGGCTGCGCGGCCAGGGCGTCGCCGCCGGCAACCGGGTGGTGTACACCGGCGGCAACGACCGCTCGTTCCTGGCCCTGTTCTGGGCCACCCTGCGGATCGGGGCGATCTTCGTCCCGGTCCACCCGGAGCTGACGGACCAGCAGATCGACCACATCGTGGCCGACTCCGAGGCCGCGCTGGCCATCTGCCGCCCGGCGGCCGGCGCCCGCGCCGCCCGCACCGTCGAGGTCGAGGAGGCCTGGCAGCAGGTCCTCGCCACCGCCGAGGACGGCTTCCGCGCCGACTTCGACGACGACCAGGTGGCGATGCTGATCTACACCTCCGGCACCACCGGCCGCCCGAAGGGCGTGGTCTGCCCGCACCGCCAGATGCTCGCCGCCCTCGACGCCGTCAACGCCTGCCTGGGCTACCGGCAGGACGACGTGGTGCTGTGCCGGCTGCCGCTCTCCTTCGACTACGGCCTCTACCAGGCCCTGCTGTCCGCGCTGGTCGGCGGCACCCTGGTGCTGGCCCGCCGCAGCGAGGACGTCGGACTGCTCCGGCTGATCGAGCGCACCGGCGTCACCGTCGTCCCGCTGGTGCCCTCGCTGGCCCAGATGCTCCACCTGCTGCAGAGCAAGCTGCACCGGCCCACCAAGGTGCGGCTGTTCACCAACACCGGCGCCCGCCCCGGCCGGGCCGTGATGGCGGACCTGCTGGAGGTCTTCCCCGGCTCCGAGTTCGCCTCGATGTACGGCATGACCGAGTGCAAGCGGATCTCCATCCTCGACCCGGCCGAGTACGCCGAGCACCCCGACTCGGTCGGCCCGCCGATCCCCGGCGACAAGGTCCGGATCGTCGCCGCCGACGGCAGCGTGCTCGGCCCCGGCGAGACCGGCGAGATCGTGGTCTGGGGACCGACCGTGATGGCCGGCTACTGGCGGATCCCGCTGGAAGCGCAGAACCGTTTCATCCGCCGCCCGGACGGCACGCTGGAGCTGCACACCGGCGACCGCGGCCGGCTCGACGAGGACGGACGGCTGTACTTCGTCGGCCGCGACGACGACGTCATCAAGCGCCGCGGCATGCGGATCGCCCTCACCGAGATCGAGGACGCCGCCGAACGCCTCCCCGGCGTCACCGCCGCCGTCGCGCTGCGCCCCGAGACCGAGGGCGGGCCGCTGCTGCTGGCCGTGCACGGCACCCTCCCGCCGGAGCAGGTCCGGGCCGCGCTGGTCGGCCGGCTCGACCCCAGCCGGATGCCCGACCGGGTCGTCGCGCTGGACACCGTCCCGCTGACCGCCAACGGCAAGCCGGACCGGGCCGCCGCCAAGCGCCTGGTCGACGCGGCTGCCGCCGAAGCGGCCGAGGCAGAGCAGTACCGAATCCACCAGTCCGTCACCGCATCCCCGAGGGGCAGCCATGAACCAGTCGCAGTTTGACCAGCTCGTCGAGCGGATCTGCTCCGTGCAGGTCACCGACTCCGAGACCCCGCTCGTCGACCTGGGCGTGGACTCGCTGCACACCATCGCCCTGGTGATGGCCGTCGAGGAGGAGTTCGGCATCGAGGTCGACCCCGACGCCCTCGCCGACCCGGCGCTGGCCTCCCCGGCCGGACTGTTCCGCTACGTGCAGGCCTGGGCCGCCGACGCCGCCCCGGCCCGAGTCTGAGGACCGACAGCCATGTGGACCGACACCAGACCCGCGGCAGAAATGCCCCGGCTGTTCGAACGGGGCGGGGACGTCATCTCCCTGGCCGGCGGACTGCCCGACCTGGACGTGCTCCCGCTGGGGGACATCTCCCAGCAGCTCGCCCGGCTCGTCCGGCTCGGCGGCAAGCTCGCCCTGCAGTACACCACCCCGCACGTCGCCAAGGCCCTCGTGCCCGCCGTCTCCGACCTGATGGCCCGTGAGGACGGCCACGCCGGCGCCGAGAACCTGATCCCGACCAGCGGCTCCCAGATGGGCCTCACCGCCGTCGCCCTCGCCCTCGGCGCCCCCGGCGAGACCATCCTGGTGCAGACCCCCGCCTACCCCGGCGCCACCGCCGCCTTCCGCACCGCCGGCCTCGAACTGCACGCCGCAGGCGAGGACTCCGAAGGCCTCTGCCCGCAGCAACTGCGCAGCACCGTCCGGGAGTTGCGCGAGGCCGGCCGCACCGTCCGGCTGCTCTACGTCAACCCGACCTTCCAGAACCCGACCGGCGCCACCCTCTCCGTCCCGCGCCGCGCCGCCATCCTCACCGCCTGCCGCGAACTCGACCTGCTGCTGATCGAGGACAACCCGTACGGCCTGCTCGGCTTCGACGGCACCACCACCACGCTGTTCCAGGCCCTCGACCCGCAGCAGGTGGTCTACCTCGGCACCTTCTCCAAGATCTTCGCCCCCGGCCTGCGCTCCGGCTGGATCGCCGCCCCCGAGCACCTGCGCTACGACCTCGCCCGGGTCGCCGAGATCATCTCGCTCTCCCCGTCCGCGCTCGCCCAGGGCACGCTGGCCGCCTACTACTCCCGCAACGGCTGGACCGAGCTGATCGACCGCTACCGGGACAGCTACCGCGAACGCTGCACCCAGATGGCCGACGCGCTGGACGCCGAACTCGGCACCGACAGCCCGTGGACCTGGCAGCGCCCCGGCGGCGGCTTCTACCTCTGGCTGCGCCACCGCGACGGCGCCGACGCCACCCGCTACGCGCAGGCCGCCGCCGCGCACGGCATCTCCTTCGTCCCCGGCGGCCACTTCTCCATCGACGGCGAACACAACGACGGCATCCGGCTGTGCTTCAGCAACGTGCCGCGCAAGAAGATCGCCGAAGGCATCGCCCGGCTCGCCGCCGCGCTCACCGAAACCCCCGCCGCAGCAAGCGAGTTGGCGGAGGTGTCGGGATGACCGCCCCCGCCGTCGAGGCCGCCCGCGCCGTGGACTGGGCGGACTTCGCCCCGCTCCACCCGCTGGCCGGCTCCGACTGGCAGGTCTGGGGCGTCGGACTGCTCCGCAACGCCGGCTTCCCGGTCTCCGGCCTCGACCTGATCGGCGGCACCTCCGCCCCGGCCGCCGCCGCCCGGCTCGCCGCCGGCGAGGGCACCGCCGAGGAGTTCGACACCGCCTACCGCGCCGACGTGGACGCCGAGGCCGCCCGCCTCGCCGCCCTCGCCACCGACCCCAAGCTCCGCCTGGCCATCGCCTGGCAGAACCGCACCGTCTTCCGCATCCTCGACTCGCTCGCCGCCCCCGGCGGCAAGGAGACCAAGCGCCGCCAGCGCGAACGCACCCTCGCCATGTACTGGCTGCGCTACTGCGCCAAGGCCGAGACCATCGGCTTCTTCGGCCCCGGCGCCTGGATCGGCGTCGGCCGCACCCAGGAAGCCATCGGCATCGACCACGGCCCCGCCCTGGTCGCCGCCGCCCGCACCTCGCTGGAACGCTGGACGGTCGCCGCGATCGCCGACTGGATGGCCGAACAGCCCGGCGCCCGCTGGTGGTTCCCGCCGATGCTGCGCCCCGACGTCCACCTCGACGGCGAGCAGCTGGTGCTCGCCAACCGCAAGACCGTCCGGCTGCGCCCCGAGGACGCGCAGGTGCTGCGGCTCGCCGACGGCGACCGCAACGCCGAGCAGATCACCGACCTGCTGATCGCCGACCACGGCTGGGACGCCGCGAGCGCCCGCGGAGCCGTCGACAAGGTGCTGAACCGGCTGCTGCGGCAGCGGGTGCTCGGCTGGGACGCCAACATCCCGGTCGACGTCCGCGCCGAGGAGGTGCTGCGCCGCCGCGTCTCGGCGATCGGCGACCCCGAGATGTTCGTCCGCTACGACGCGGTGCTCGCCGAACTCGCCCGCCACAAGGGCGAGATCGACCGGGCCGGGAGCGCCGAGCAGCTGGTCGAGGCACTGGACGCGCTGGACGCGTACTTCGTGGAGACCACCGGCCAGGCAGCCTCCCGCGAGGAGGGCAAGGCGTACGCCGGCCGCACCCTGGTCTACCAGGACACCCTGCGGGACTGCCGGATGGAGCTCGGCCGGGACTTCCTGGACGGCATCGCCCGCCCGCTCGCCCTGGTCGCCGACGCCGCCGACTGGTTCGGCAACCGGCTCGCCGAACTGGTCGAGACCGAGGTGGTCGCGCTGGTCCGCAAGGCCGCCGAACGGCAGCGCCCCGGCACCGCCGTCACGCTGGCCGACGTCTGGCCGCAGACCCTGGCGCTGTTCTGGGGCGAGCACAACCACCCCGTCCAGCAGGCCGTCCGGGAGCTGGCGCTGAAGTGGCGCGAGGTCATCGGCGAGGTGCCGGACGGCGCCACCCGGGTCGACCTGAGTGTCGACCAGATCATCGACTCGGCGAAAGAGGTGTTCGCCACCGGCGAGGTCCGCTCCCCGCACCTCGCCGTGCACAGCCCCGACCTGCAGGTCGTCGCCCGCTCGGTGGACGCCGTCAACGCCGGCCGACACCTGGTGGTGCTCGGCGAGTTGCACGCCTGCCTGGCCACCCTCGACCTGCCGTTCCTGGACTGGACGGCCGACACCGGCTCGCTGCGCGACAAGGTCAACCGGGCGATCGGCGGCGAGCGGCTGGTGCCGCTGCTGCCGGTCGGCTGGAAGCGCAACAGCGGCCGCATGGTGCCCGCCCCGATCGGCGCGGGCGACCGGCTGATCGGCTTCACCCGCGCCCCCTTCGACCAGCGCGAGCGGATCGAACCCGCCGTCGCCATCACCCTCACCGAGCACGACGGCACGATCACCGCGACCACCACCGACGGCCGCACCCGGACGCTCTCCGAACTGCTCGCGGTACTGATCTCGATCATCGCCTGCGACGCGTTCAAGATCGGCCTGGACCGCCCGCACGCCCCCCGGGTCACCCTCGACGACCTGGTGCTGTTCCGGGAGACCTGGCGGCTGCCCGCCACCGGCGTGGCCCTCGCGCCCAAGGCCGACCGGATGCGCGACTACCTGACGGTGCGCCGCTGGGTCGCCGACAACGCGCTGCCCGACCGGGCCTTCGTCAAGTTCCCCGAGGAGACGAAGCCCTCCCTGGTCGACTTCACCAGCCCGACGCTGGTGCTCTCCTTCGCCAACCTCGTCCGCCGGGCGGTGCAGTCGGACCCCGACGCCAGGGTGACCGTCAGCGAACCGCTGCCGGCCCCCGAGGAGTCCTGGCTGCCCGACGCCGACGGTGAGCAGTACGTCAGTGAGCTTCGGCTCCAGATCAGCCGAAAGGTGCCGGAATGACCGTGCTCGTCCCCGACGGCGCCGAACTGCGGGTCCGCCCGCACCGTCCGTCGGACCCCGACATCGTCTCCACGATCGGCGGCACGCCGCTGGTGGCGCTGGACCGACTCTTCGCCACCGACCGCTTCCAGGTGTACGCCAAGTGCGAGCGGTTCAACCCCGGCGGCTCCATCAAGGACCGCGCCGCCAAGTCGATGGTCGAACAGGCCATCGCCACCGGCCGGATCGTGCCCGGGGTCTCCACCGTGGTGGAGTCCTCCTCCGGGAACCTGGGCATCGCGCTCGCCCAGCTGTGCAACTTCTACCGGCTCGGCCTGATCATCGTGGTCGACCCGCGCACCACCCCGCAGAACCTCGCCATCATGCGGGCCTACGGCGCCCGGGTGGAGGTGGTCGAGCACCGCGACCCCGCCACCGGCGAGTTCCTGCCCGCCCGGATCGCCCGGGTCAAGCACCTGCTGGACACCGTCCCCGACTCCTGGTGGCCCAACCAGTACGCCAACGAGGACAACTCGCGCGCTCACCGCACCACCATGCGGGAGATCTTCGAGGCCCTCCCCGAGGCCCCCGACTACCTGTTCCTGGCGGCCGGCACCACCGGCACGCTGCGCGGCTGCGCCGAGTTCATCCAGGACCAGGGACTGCCCACCCGGGTGGTCGCGGTGGACGCCGTGGGCAGTGTGATCTTCGGCCCGCCGGAGCCCTGGGAGTCCTCGCACAGGCGCACCATCCCCGGCCACGGCGCGGCGGTCGTCCCCCAGCTGCTCCGCCCCGGCCTCGCCGACCGGGTGGTCAAGGTGACCGACTCCGAGTGCATCCGCGGCTGCCGCCGCCTGCTCGCCGAGGAGTCGATCCTGGCCGGCGGCTCGTCCGGCGCGGTGATCGCCGCCCTGATGCAGGCCGAGTCCTGGATCGAACCCGGCAGCACCTGCGTCGCCGTGCTCCCGGACGGCGGCGACCGCTACCTCGACACCATCTACGACGACCAGTGGGTGGAGTCCTACCTCCGGCAGTACCTGCCGCCGACCGACCAAGAAAGGGGCCAGGCATGAGGATCCTCGGCCGGGAGGACGTCCGGGCCGCGCTCGCGGACCTCGACTCCACCGTCATCGACCTGGTGCGCAACGCCTACGTGCTGCACAGCCAGGGCAAGTCCGACCTCCCGTTCTCCACCTTCCTGCGCCCGCTGCACCGCTCCGACTCGCGGATCATCGCGCTGCCCGCCTACCTCGGCGGACCGGCCCCGGTGATGGGCCTGAAGTGGATCTCGTCCTTCCCGGAGAACGTCAAGCGGGGTATGCAGCGCGCCAGTTCGCTGTGCATCCTGAACGACCTGGAGTCCGGCTACCCGCTCGCCCTGATGGAGGGCAGCCAGATCTCCGCGGTCCGCACCGCGGCCGGCGCGGCGCTCGCCTCCGGGCTGCTGAACGCGGACCGCGAGGTCCGCACGGTCGGCCTGGTCGGCTGCGGCACCATCAACAACCAGGTGGTGCACTTCCTCACCCAGGTGCACGACGGGCTGGAGACCGTCCTGCTGCAGGACGCCTTCCCGGAGCGGGCCAAGGTGTTCGCCGCGGAGCTCGCCGCCGAGTACCCGGACGTCGAGTTCAAGGCGGCGACGCTCGGTCAGGTGCTGACCGCCGACACGGTCTCGATCGCCACCACCGACTCCTCGTACTGGCTGGACCTGGCCGACCACCCGAACCGCCCCGACGGGCAGGTCATCCTGCACCTGTCGCTGCGCGACCTGTCGGTCGCCTCGGTGCTGGGCGCGGTCAACGTCACCGACGACGCGGACCACGCGATCCGCGAGCAGACCTCGCTGCACAAGGCGGAGCAGCAGGTGGGCCACCGCCGGTTCGTCACCGCCGAGATCGGCGCGCTGCTCGACGGCACCGCCGAACTGCCCGCCGGCCGCACCGTGGTGTTCGCCCCGTTCGGCCTCGGCGTGCTGGACCTGGCCGTCGCCGAGGCGGTGCTGAACCACGCCGAGCGGCACGGTCTGGGCACCGAGGTCGACGGCTTCGACCCGGGCAGCCACAAGGTCACTTCCAACCTCGCCGGGAGCACGGCATGAGTCAGCTGTTCACCGAAGGCACCAGGGCCGTCGTCACCGGGGCCTCCCGGGGCATCGGCGCGGCGATCGCGCTGCACCTGGCCGAGCACGGCTGCGACGTCGCGCTCAACTACCGCTCCAGCGCCGGCAAGGCCGAGCAGCTGGCGGAGAAGATCGAGGGCCTCGGCCGCAAGGCGCTGCTGGTGCGGGCCGACGTGTCCGACGAGGCGCAGGTCACCGCGATGTACAAGGAGATCCGCACCGCCTGGGGCGGCGTGGACGTCGCGGTCCTCAACTCGGGCATCACCGCCGACGGTCACCTCGCGGCGATGAGCGCCGCCAAGTGGCAGGAGGTGATCTCCACCAACCTGACGGGCGCGTTCCTGACGGCCCGTGAGGCCACCAAGCAGATGTACGCGAGCGGCGGGTCGATCGTTTTCATCGCCTCCACCTCGGGCATCGCCGGCCGGGTCGGCCAGGCCAACTACGCCGCCTCCAAGGGCGGGGTGATCGCGATGGCGAAGACCCTGGCCTACGAGGGCGCCCCCAAGGGCATCCGGGTCAACGTGGTGGCGCCGGGCTTCATCGACACCGACATGGTGAAGAAGGTGCCGCGGGCCCAGCTGAAGGAGGCCGCGGCGGCGATCCCGCTGGGCCGGATGGGCACCCCGGAGGAGGTCGCGCAGGCGGCGGTCTTCCTGGCCAGCCCGGCGGCCTCGTACATCACCGCCAAGGTGCTCACGGTCGACGGCGGGATGCTCTACAGCTGATCTGCCCTCCCCTGAAATCAAACTGACGTTCCATCAACCCTCCCCAACGGAAAGGCAGCACCATGTCCACCGCCACCTTCGAGGACGTCCGGACCCAGGCCGAGCAGCGCCTGGAGAAGAACCTCAAGATCAAGTCGATGATCATCGACCGCCTGGGCCTGGACGCCGAGGCCGAGGTCGTCTCCGACAACCAGCCGCTGTTCGGCCGTGGCCTGGAGATGGACTCGCTGGACACCCTCGAGATCGTCGTCATGATCAACAACGAGTACGACGTGCTGATCAGCGACGACGACTTCGAGGCCTTCGGCTCCATCAACGCCCTGGTCGACTTCATCGAAGCCCGCGAGGTCTGACCATGGCCACCGCCGTCGCACCCACCCGGCAGGTCGCCAAGGAGAAGCCGAGCAAGGGCTTCGCCTACTCCTCCGACGACATCAAGCGGATGCTCCCGCACCGCTGGCCGATGCTGATGATCGACCGCGCCTACGACGTGGTCCCCGGCGTCTCCGGACGCGGCATCAAGAGCGTCTCGGTGAACGAGCCGTTCTTCGCCGGCCACTACCCCGACCACTCGATCATGCCCGGCGTGATGATCGTCGAGGCGATGGCCCAGCTGGTGGCCGTGGTCTACGTCGCCGAACTGCTGGAGTCTCCGGCCCCCGCCGAGGGAGACCCGTCGGCCAGCGTCGGCTACCTCGGCTCGATCAGCTCGATGAAGTTCTCCCGGCTGGTCGTCCCCGGCGACCAGCTCACCCTGGAGGCCAAGCTCGGCCAGAAGCTCGGCGGCCTGCGCTCCGTCTCCGTCCGCGCCACCGTCGGCACCGAACTCGCCGCCGCCGGCTCGCTGATCGTCACCACCGAACGCAAGGGCTGACCTGCCCTCAGGGAGCAGACAAGGAGGTGTGGAATGTCCATCACGATCCGCCCGTACCAGGAGGGCGACGCGCATGACATCGCCGAGCTCTACAACCGTCACCGCGACAACCCCAACCCGGTGGCGGGCGGAATCACCGGCGACGAACTGGAACGCGAACTCGCCGAGCGCGACACCGCGACGTTCCTGATCGCCGCCGACGACGACCGGGTGGTGGGCACCTTCGGGCTGTTCCACAGCACCGGACGCCGCTCCGCCCGGGCCGGCGAACTCATCGCCGACATGTTCTTCGTCGCCCCGGCCTACCGCAACGGCGTCATCACCGGACGGCTGTTCACCGAAGCCGTCGAATGGATGATGCGCTGCGGCTGCCTGGTGCTCCGACTGACCGTCAACCCGGCCAACACCGTCGCCTTCAAGCTCTACCGGCGGGTCGGCTGCGTGTCGGTCGGCGAGACCGTCCCCGGCGAGGACGGCAACGTCGAGCTGCACAACTACATCCCGCTGATCCTGCGCAGCGTCTTCCACGACCTCGACCCCGAGGCGCTGGCCGCACTCGGCCAGCTCAGCAGCTTCGGCAACGTCGCCGGCGGCCGCGACGACGAACTCCGGTCCGACGTAAGGGCGGTGGACGGAATCCGCACCGTCGCCTACGCTCTGGCCCTCGGCGAGTTCAAGCTCACCGCCACCATCGACGTGGACCGCGGCCTGATGCTGGAAGCGGCCCTCACCACCCCCGAGGGCGCCACCCGGCCACTGAAGATCGCCGAACCGCCGTACGAGGTCCGGATCCAGCAGCCGGCCGAGCCGCACCGCTTCGGCGACAGCGGCCTCACCGCCGAGCTGGACGCCGCCGAAGGCACCCTCACCGTGCACGCCGAGGGCCACCACGGGCCGGTGTTCGTCTCCACCTGGCCCAGCGCCGAGGCCGACCGCTCGGCCGGCTGGCGCGAAGGCCAGGCCCGCGACCTGGAGATCCACCCCGTCGAGCACGGCGTGCAGGTCCGCGAGAGGTCCGGCGGCAACCAGGTCACCGGCACCCTCACGCTCCACCAGGGCGTGCTGGACCAGCAGTTCACGTACACCACCCGGCCCGGCCGGATCTTCCAGACCGTCGGACTCCGCCAGGGCGACTTCACCCTGACCGGCCCCGACACCGACGCCGCCCAGCACCTGATCGGCACCGGCATCGGCGTCCGCGACACCTCCGAGGTGGTCGCGGCCGCGCAGACCGCACCCGCCGGATCCACCCTCGACTGGACCGACGGCAGCACCCGGATCACCCTCCCGGCCGGCCGCCCGGTCCGGCTGATCCACACCACCCTGGTCGAACGCCACCTGGAGCCCGACGCCGACGGCACCGCCCGGCTGCGCACCGAACTCCGCACCGGCGCCGACCACGACACCACCCCCCGCAGCACCGCAACGGCCGAACCCGCCACCGGCGAACGGAAGTTGACCGTCAAGGCGAACGCCGGCGGCATCACCTCCTGGACCGAGAACGGCAAGAAGGTGCTGCGCAGCCCCGCCCCCCGCACCCGCGCCTTCGGCTGCAACCCGCGCTGGAGCGCAGGCGCCTGGGTCACCCTGGAGCACCACCGGCACAGCCTCGCCACCGGCCTCGGCTGGGGAGTCCCGACCGTCCGCGAGTGGGAGCAGAAGCACCCGCTCGGCCTGGCCGCCCCGCAGGAGCGGATCAGCTGGGAGGTCACCGCCCCCGAGCAGGCCGCCGAGCCGGTCCGGATCGACATCCACGCCCCCGGCGCGGACGAGGAGACGGTGCTCTGGCTCACCCCGGACACCCCGGCCGGCACCCCCGTGGTGCTGCACTCCGCCGGACAGCGCCACGAGCTCGACTCCACCGCCTTCGGGCAGGTCTGGGCCTCCGCCGCGGCGATCCGCCTCACCAGCGGCCACTGGCTGCACCTCGCACCCGCCGCCGGCGGGCCCGGAGCGCCGGAAATCGTCCTGCGCACCACCTCCTCCGGACTGCTGATCGGCTGCGCGACGGCCGCCACCGAGGCCGCCTGGCAGCTGTCCGTCCACCCCGCACCCGCGATCTGACACCCCGTCGAAAAACCCTCGAAAGGACCACCAGAGCCATGACCACCACCGTTGCCGTGCGCACCGCGCAGGACGACTACACCACCGTCCGCACCGCCATCGGCGTCTACCCGATCACCGCCCCGCTGGTCCGGATCTCCGGCGGCGACCGCTACGAGTTCCTCGACCTGTTCCTCGCCAAGTCCAGCGAGTACGTCGAGCCGGACACCGTCCGCGAGGCGCTGGCGCTGAACCAGGACGGCTCGCCGTTCGCGATCCTGCTGCACTTCGAGATCGGCGACGACTCCTGGCTGCTGCCCCGCACCCCCGTCTCCGCCGAGGCCCTGACCGGCTACCTGGAGGCCCTGGAGGCCCCCGCCGACGTCACCGTCGAGGTCGCCCCCGAGGGCTGGGGCGCCACCGCGTTCGAGGGCCCGACCGCCTGGGCCGCGGCCGCCGCGTTCGTCGAGTTCGACATCTCCGGCCTGACCCTGCACGGCGTCACCGAGTCCGCCGTCCCCGGCGAGCCCGCCGCGCTCGCCCACCTCGCCCGGGTCGGCACCACCGGCGAGTACGGCTACCTGTTGCTGTCCAACGCCCCCGAGGCCGGCCACGCCGCCGCCGTCGAGGCGGTGCTCGCCCAGGGCGGCGCCGAGGTCGGCGACGAGGGCCTGGCCCGCGTCCAGGCCGAGGCCGGCATGGCCGTCTACGCCGCGGGCTTCGCCGGCCTGCCGGTGCACGAGGCCGACCTGGCCTGGATGGTCGACTGGAACCGCATCGGCGAGTTCCTCGGCTCCGAGGAGCTGGTCAAGCCCACCGCCGAGAACGCCAAGATCACCGCCCTGGCCGCCCCGGCCGGCGCCGCCTTCACCGTCGGCACCCCCGTCACCGCCGGCGGGCAGCAGATCGGCACCGTCATCTGGCAGGCCCCGTCCGCCAACGCCGACGAGGAACTGATCGTCGCCAAGCTGGACGCCCCGTTCTGGGTCCCCGGCCTGGAGCTCACCGCCGCCAACGAGGACGGCGCCGACACCCCGGTGCGCACCGTCACCCAGCCCCGCGTCATCGCCCGCTCGCTCACCACCCGGATCCACTGATGACCAAGACCACCGAACGCATCGCCCTCACGGGCCTCGGGCTGATCACCGGCGCCGGCGATGACGTGGAGAAGAGCTGGGCGTCGATCTCCCAGGGCGTCTCCGGCATCCGCACCAACACCCTCTTCCCCACCACCGAGCTGCTCACCGACTGGGCCGGCATGGTCACCGCCGAGCAGCCCGCCGACCTGGACCGCTGCTACGCGCTGGCGGCCACCGCGATCCGCGAGGCACTGCGCAGCTCCGGCCTCGACCTGGACACCGTGGACCGCGACCGGGTCGCCGTGGTGGTCGGCTCCAGCCTCGGCGCGATGCCCACCCTGGAGACCGTGCACCGCGGCCTGGTGAAGGACGGCGTGCTGGACGCCGTCCAGGCCGCCGCCTCCCAACTCCCCTGCGTGGGCGACTACATCGCCGCCGAGTTCGACCTGCGCGGCCCCCGCGTGGTCCTCTCCAACGCCTGCGCCGCCAGCGCGGTCGCCCTCGGCTACGCGGCCGAACTGCTCTGGAAGGGCGAGGTCGACTACGTCATCTGCGGCGGCGTCGACCCGCTGGCCCAGCTCTCCGCGTACGGCTTCTCCGCCCTCGGCGCGCTCGACCCCGAGCCGTGCGCGCCGATGTCCGCCTCCACCGGGCTCACCCTCGGCGAGGGCGCCGGCTTCATGGTGCTGGAGTCCGCCGAACGGGCCGCCGAACGCGGTGCCGCCCCGCTCGCCGAACTCGGCGGCTACGGCCTCTCCTGCGACGGCTACCACCAGACCGCCCCCGACCCGAGCGGCAAGGGCGCGGCCGCGGCGATGGCCCAGGCCCTGCGGACCGCCGGCCTCGCCCCCGAGGACGTCGACTACGTCAACCTGCACGGCACCGGCACCCCCGCCAACGACGTGTCCGAGCCCAAGGCCGTGAAGCTGCTCTTCGGCGCCGAGGTGCCGCCCGCCAGCTCCACCAAGTCGATGCTCGGCCACACCCTGGGCGCGGCCGGCGCGGTGGAGGCGATCGTCTCCACCATGGCGATCGACCGGGGCGTCATCCCGCCGACGCTCAGCACCCGCGGCGTCGACTCCCCGTTCGGGCTGGACATCGTCCCGAACACCGGGCGGCCCGCCCCGCTCGAGGTGGTCGCCTCCAACTCCTTCGCGTTCGGCGGCAACAACGCCACCGTCGTCCTCAACAAGCCCGGCCGGCCCGCCCGTTCGGCCCGGCGCACGCAGCCCGTGCACCACGTCGTGGTCACCGGCGTCGCGGGACTGGCCGGCTCGTCCGCCTCAACCGAGGAACTGACCGCCGCGCTCGCCGCCGGAAAGGTCGGCTTCGACACCCTGGAGCAGGTCGCCGGCATCGGCGAGCGCCCGATCGGCCGGATCGACGTCAAGGCCGTCGCCAAGCGCCTCAACCCCAGCAAGGCCCGCCGGATGGACCCGCTGGGCGTGCTCGCCGCCGGCGCCGTCGGCGACCTGTACGAGCGGCACGGCAAGCCGTCCCGTGCCGAGGCCGAAGGCACCGGCATCGTGTTCGCCACCGGCTACGGCCCCGTCACCTCGGTGCTCGACTTCCACCGCGGCGTCATCGAGAAGGGCATCACCGGCGCCAACCCGGCGACCTTCGCCAACACCGTCGTCAACGCCGCCGCCGGACACGTCGGCATGCTGCACCGCTACCGCGGCTACACCGCCACCATCGCCAACGGCGGCACCTCCTCCGTCCTCGCGCTCCAGCTGGCCGCCCGGGTGATCGCCCGCGGCATGGCCGACCGGATCATGGTCGTGGTCGCCGACGAGTTCCCCGAGCAGGCCCTGGCCACCCAGGCCCGACTGCCCGGATACGCCAAGACCGCGCACATCGAGCCCGGCCGCGGCACCGGCACCGTGCTCTCCGAGGGCGCGGCCGCGATCCTGCTGGAGTCCGAGGCCTCCGCCGCCGCCCGCGGCGCGAACGTCCTGGCCGACGTCCGGGGCTTCGGAGCCTCCGGCGAACCGGCCGGCATCGGACGGATCGGCCGCGACGGCGAAGCCTGGGCCCGCGCCCTGCGCGGCGCCCTCGCCGAGGCCGACTCCACGCCCGAGCAGATCGACACCGTGGTCTCCGCCGCCTCCGGCTACCGCCTGGTCGACGTCGCCCAGTCCCGCGCCCTGGCCCTGGCCGGCCTCTCCGACCGTCCCACGGTCACCCCCAAGGCGCTGCTCGGCGAGACCTACGGCTCGGCCGGCGCCCTCGGCCTGGTCGCCGCCCTCGCAGGGGACGCCCCCGCCGGACGCCTGCTGCTCTCCAGCTTCGCCTACGGCGGCTCCTACGCTGCCGCGGTGTTCGACGCGAGGCCGTGATGGGCACCGTGCGCACGGCCCTGCGGGCCGCCGGGGACTGGCTGACCGAGGAACAGCGTCCGGAGACGGACCTGGTGACGCTCGGCTGGGCCGGCCGACTGGGCCCGGTACTCGCCGCGGCGGGGCCGGTGGCCGGCCCCGGCACCGGCCCCGTGCCGGCCACCCGGGCCGCCGGGGACTGGCTGACCGAGGAACAGCGCCCGGAGACCGACCTGGCGCCGACGGACGGCCGGTTCAGGACGCCGGACTCGGAGCCCGGCGGGGCACCGAACTCCGGCCGGGTGCCGGGCGGCGGCCCGGCACCCACCCCGGCACCCACCCCGGCACACCGCCCGCAGGCCCGGGCGGCGACGGAGATCACGGCCGGCGCGCCCGCCCCGCAGATCAGCCAGGACGACGAGGCGACCATCGACTGCCTCGTCACCCACCACCCCAACCTGCCGCGCGACCGGATGGGCAACCGCCTGAACGACGCCGGCCGGTGGCTGATCACCGAGGCGGTGGCCAGCCTGTACGGGGTCCGGCTGCGGCCCCGCGAACTGGCCCGCGACGAACACCGGCGGTGGAGCGTCCCGGCCCTCGGCCTGACCGCCTCGGTCGCGCACTGCGCCACCTACTCCACGGTGGCACTGGTCTCCGACCAGACCGTCGGCGTGGACCTGCAGGACCACCGGGACCGCCCGTACGCGATGCAGTGGCTGGGCGCGCTGCTCGGCCGCCCCGACGGCGAACCCGCCACCATGCGGGACTTCGCCGAGTGCGAGGCCCTGATCAAGGCCTCCCACCTGCGCAAGGAGACCTTCGCGGGCGTCCGGCTCCCGGACTGGCGACCGGGCTGGCGGCCCACCAACACCGGCCACCTGATCCGCTCCGCCGACCTCGGCCACGGCCTGCACCTCGCCCTCGCCACCGACGCCCCCGCCGCCGTCCGCTGGTGGTGGCAACCGAACCCGACCGCCCCCGCCACCCGCACCGAAGCACTCACCCCGGAGGCCGCCGCATGACCGCCACGGCCACCACGACCCACCCCCGGCCCGCGGAGCCCGGGGAAGCGGAAGCCGTCGTGGCCCGCACCTGCCCGCGATGGGACTGCTCGGCCGAACCCGTCGACCCGCAGCCGGACTCCGGTCCGGCCCCGACGCCGGCCGACCCCGGCAGCGCGCGGCGCCAGGTCGTGGCACGCACCTGCGCCCAGTGGGACTGCCTGCCCGAACCCGCCGAGGGCGTCGTCGCCCCGGCCCTGGAGCTCGTCGCATGACCGCCACCGCGACCCGCACCCGGCGGCCCGAACTCGACGGCGCGCAACGCGACTTCGGCACCGTTGCCGCGACCCGCACCCGGCGGGCCGAACTCGGCGGCGCGCAGCGCGGCTTCGGCACCGTTGCCGCGACCCGCACCCGGCGGCCCGGACTCGCTGGCGCGCAGCACGACTTCGGCACCGTTGCCGCGACCCGCACCCGGCGGCCCGAACTCGGTGGCGCGCAGCGCGGCTTCGGCGCCGTTGCCGCGACCCGCGCCCGGCGGCCCGGACTCGGTGGCGCGCAGCGCGGCTTCGGCGCCGTTGCCGCGACCCGCGCCTGGCGGCCCGGACTCGGTGGCGCGCAGCGCGACTTCGGCACCGTCGCCGGCGCCCGCAGCCGCTCGCGGCGAGGCGGACCGGTGTCGAAGCTCGAACTCTTCACCTCGGCGCCGGAGTTCGCCGCAGCCCGCGCGGCGCAGTTCGAACCCGCCTGCGCGCAGCGCGGCTTCGGCACCGTCGCCGGCGCCCGCAGCCGTTCGCGGCGAGGCGGACCAGCGTCGAAGCTCGAACTCTTCACCTCGGCACCGGAGTTCGCCGCAGCCCACGCCCCGCAGTTCGAACCCGCCCGCGCGCAGCGCGACTTCGGCACCGTCGCCGCGACCCGCACCCGGCGGCCCGAACTCGGTGGCGCGCAGCGCGACTTCGGCACCGTCGCCGGCGCCCGCAGCCGTTCGCGGCGAGGCGGACCAGCGTCGAAGCTCGAACTCTTCACCTCGGCGCCGGAGTTCGCCGCAGCCCGCGCGGCGCAGTTCGAACCCGCCTGCGCGCAGCGCGGCTTCGGCACCGTCGCCGCTGCCCGCAGCCGTTCGCGGCGAGGCGGACCAGCGTCGAAGCTCGAACTCTTCACCTCGGCGCCGGAGTTCGCCGCAGCCCGCGCCGCGCGGCTCGAACCCGCCCGCGCGCAGCGCGACTTCGGCACCGTCCCCGGCGCCCGCAGCCGCTCGCGGCGAGACGGGCCAGCGTCGAAGCTCGAACTCTTCGCCACGGCACCGGAGTTCGCCGCAGCCCACGCCGCGCAGCTCGAACCCGCCCGCGCGCAACGCGGCTTCGGCACCGTCCCCGACGCCCGCAGCCGCTCGCGGCGAGGCCGCCCGGCCGCACCGCAGCGCCGTTCCGTCGACCGTCCGGCGCCGAAGTTCGCACTCCCCGCCGTCCGCACCGAAGCCCTCACTCTGGAGCCTGCCGCATGACCGCCACGGCCACCGCCACCGCCGCCCAGGCCCGGGCCTACACCCGGCGGATCTCCCAGATCGAGCGCGGCTACCTGAACGCCAACGCCACCGGCACCCCGCAGCTGATCCAGATGGTGATCGAGGGCGAGGGCCGCATCGACCCGGAGCAACTCGCCGACGCGGTACGGCAGTCCACCGCCGTCAACCCCGGTCTCGCGGTTCGTCGCAAGGGACCCAACTGGCGGGCCGACGACACCCTCCCGCCGATCACCGAACTGCCCGCCGACGCCGGGTTCGAGCACCCGTTCTTCCACCGTGACCTGGACGTGGTGGCGGGGCCGGTCTGTGAACTGGGCCTCGCCAACGGGCCGGTGACCACCCGCCTGGTGGTGCGGGCCAGCCACATCGTCACCGACGGCCGCGGCCTGCGCTACTGGATCGAGGACCTGTTCCGCGCGCTGCGCGGCGAGAGCCTGCTCGGCGCGGACTCCACCGTCGACGACACCCACTTCCGCACCGCCGCCGCCCCCGTCCCGGCCGCCCCCGTCCCGGCCCGGGTGGAGGGGTACCCGGCGATCCTCGGGCAGGGGCCGGCCGACGGGACGGCGCTCTGGCTGCGCCGCTCGGTCGCGGCCACGCCGTCCGCCGCCACCGCCCGGATCGGCGCCGCGGTGTCCCGCCTGCTGGCCGCCGACTCCGGCCGCCTGATCATCCCGGTGGACCTGCGCCGGCACGACCGCGAGGTACGCTCCACCGCCAACCTGACTTCCCAGCTGGTGCTCGATCTGCACCGCGAGGACCGCTGGAACCGGCTGCACAGCCAGCTGCTCGCAGCCATGCTTCGCAAGCGCGAAGTCGCCGCCCTGGAACGGGACTTCCTGCGCAGCAACCCGTTCGCGAACTCGCTGCGGGAGGCCCAGGAACTGGACGGCACCCGCTTCCCGTGCACCGCGATCCTCACCGACCACGGCCGGATCGACACCGAGCTGTACCGCACCGCGCAGTTCCGTCCCACCGAGTACTACACGCTGCCGATGCTCGTCCCGTACGCCGAGATGTTCCTGAGCACCTGCCAGCTCGACGGCCGCACCGAACTCACGCTGTCCTGCCGCAACCGGCCCGACGCCCGTCCGGCCGCCGAGGCCGTCCTCGACGAGGTCGAACGGGCCCTGCTCGCCACCGACTGACCCGGCACCCCTCCTCCCTCCCGCTGATGAAGGACCTGCGAAGATGCCCACCAAGCAGCCCGCCCGCACCACGGTGAACGCGGTCAAGGGCAAGGCCCGCCGCAAGCCGGGTCCGGCGCGCAAGCCCGCCGCGAAGCCCGCCGCCGCCGCGAAGCCCGCCGCCGCCGCGAAGCCGACCACTGCCGCCACCCCGAAGCCCGCCGAGTCCAAGCCGGTGGTCGAGGAGACCGTCGCACTCGCCGCGGCCGAGCCCGAGACGCCGGCCACCACCGCGCAGACCGAGGCCCCGAAGGCCGACGCGGCCCCGCCCCAGGACGGCCCGCCCCAGGACGGCCCGCCCCAGGACGCCCCGTCCAAGGCCGCGCTGATCACCATGGCCGCCGCCATCGCCGGCGGGTTCATCGCGCTGCTGGACACCACCATCGTCAACGTCTCCATGCAGGAGACCACCGCCCGGTTCGGCGGCATCAACCAGGTGCAGTGGGTGGTGACGGCCTACCTGCTGGCGCTGGCGGCGACGATGCCCGCCACCGGCTGGCTGGCCACCCGGTTCGGCACAAAGCGGGTGTTCGCCGCGGCGACGGCGCTGTTCGCGCTGGGTTCGCTGGGCTGCGCCGCCGCCCAGTCGCTGGACCAGCTGATCGCGGCCCGCGGCCTGTCCGGTGCGGCGGCGGGCATCCTGACCCCGGCGTCGACGATCCTGCTGACCCGCGGTGTGCCGCGCGAGCACCTGGCCAAGATCCAGGGCCTGAACGGTTCGGTGATGCTGATCAGTCCGCTGCTCGGCCCGACCATCGGCGGTCTGCTGGTCGCCTGCGGCGGCTGGTCCGCGGTGTACGTGGTGAACATCCCGTTCTGCGCGATCCTGCTGGCCGCCACCCTGCGCTGGGTCCGCAAGGACGCCCCGCCGGCCGGCAGCGCCAAGCCGCTGGACCTGCTGGGCCTGGTCTCCTCGGCGACCGCGACCGTCTCCCTGGTGCTGGCCATCCACGCGTACGCCGAGCGCGGCGCCGAGGTGAGCGCCTCGCTGCTGGTGCCGCTGGGCCTGGCGGTGGTCGGTGCGGCGGTGTTCGTGGTGCGTGAGCTGAAGGCGAAGTTCCCGCTGCTCGACCTGCGGCTGTTCCGCATCCCGGTGTACGCGACCGCGGTGGTGAACATCTTCTGCCTGGGCTTCGTCCTGTACTCGCCGATGATGCTGATCCCGCTGTACTTCGAGGACGCCCGCGGCGAGTCCGCGGTGACCACCGGCCTGCTGATGTCCGTCGGCGGCCTGGGCGTGGTGACCGCCGCCTGGCTGTCCCGGGTGCTGCTGCGGAAGATCGGCGGCGGCGCGACGGTGCTGATCGGCATCTGCTTGACGATGATCGCCACCGTCCCGATGACCGGCCTGACCGGCACCACCCCGTACTGGCTGATCTGCGGCAGCCTGGTGGTCCGCGGCCTGGGCACCGGCCTGACCATCGTGCCGACCATGACGCGGGCGTTCCAGTCGATCCGTCAGGAGTCCATCCCGGACGCCTCCGCGCAGCTCAACCTGACCCAGCGGATCGGCGGCGCGCTGGCCATCGCGGTGGTCACCGTGGTGCTCACCGACTCCGCCCGCAGCCACCACGGCATGGTGCCGGCCGCGTTCGCGCACTCCTTCGGCTGGCTGCTCGGGGTGTACGGGGTGACGCTGCTGCCCGCACTGGCGCTCCTCCTCGCGGACCGCCGGGAGAAGAAGCGCCAAGCCACGGCGGCGTGACGAACCGCCAAGCCGCGACGGCGTGACGAACCGCCAGCGCGACGCCCACCAGGCCTGTCCGGCAGTCTCGGCCGGACAGGCCTAGCGCGTGGCGGGGAGCCAGCCGTCCTGGACGGCCCGCACCCCGGCCTCGAAGCGGCTGCGGGCGTCCAGACGGTCCATCAGGTTGGCGGCGAACCGGCGGGCGGTGCGCGGGGAGACGCCCATCCGCTTGGCTATCGCCTCGTCGGTGTGGCCCTGGGCGAGCATCTTCAGCACCGCCAGCTCGTGCGGCGGCATCTCGTTCTCGTCGCACTTGGGCGCGTCGCCGACCGGGATCGCACTGGCCCACACGCCCTCGAACAGCGCGCACAGCGCGGCCACCGTGCCGGCGCCGCGCAGTACCACCGCGCCGGCCCGGGCGTTGTCGGTGTCGATCGGCAGGACCGCCTGCTGGCGGTCGAAGATGATCATGCGGATGGGGAGTTCGGGCACCGTCCGGACCTGGCCGCCCTGCAGGTTCAGCCAGGTGACGTGGTCCAGGGTGGGCCGGTGGTTGCGGACGCTGTCCAGGTAGACGGTGCGCATCTGCACCCCGCGTTCCAGCAGCGCCGCGTTCGGCTGCCGGCTGGCCCGCAGGTCCTCTTCGGTGTGGGCGCCGCCGGGGGCGAAGGTCGCCACCTCGCAGCGCACCGATCCGGCCAGTTCGGCCAGCCGCTCGCGGATCGTCTCCGGGCCGTCCAGCTGCTCGGACGCCGCGTCGGTGGCGGTCGGCCGGAACGCCGAGCACTCCGCGATCAGTTGGGCCGCCGCGGCCCGCGATGCCTCTATCCGCAACTGTTGGGCCGCCAGCTCGGCCTGCTGGCGGGCCAGCAGCACCTCCATCGCGGTCTCCGGGCCGACCGCCCGGAACCCGATTCCCTCGCGGGCGGACGGCTGGATCAGGGCCAGTTCGCTGAGCCGGTCGAGTCCGGTGCGCACTCTGTCCTCGGTGAGGCACAGGGCTGTGGCCAGCGCCATGACCCCGGCCCGCGGGTCGGCGAGCATCCGGCGGTAGATGGACTCGGCCTCCGCGTCGAGCCCCAGAACGTCCAGCATGGATCGGTCCCCGTTCGATCAGCGCCAGTAAGTAGGTCTACATGATTTCCTGAGCTTACTGACACCGGGCAACCACACCCTGACCCGCACATTCCGGAAACGTGTCCGGACAACAACGGCCCGGACACGGCCCGTGAAACGTTCGTGAATCCGCCCGTCCTCAGGCTGTCACCAGCAGCTGACGGTCCGCCGGGGCGGCCGGGGCACCGGCCCCGTCCGACGGCTCGGGCAGCAGCCGCGAGCAGTCCCGGACCAGGCTGTGGAACGAGAACAGCGCCGCCCCCTCCTGCCGGATCAGGTTGTTCTCGAACAGCGCGTCCAGGCAGCACTCCACCTCGTCCGCACTCAGCCCGGTCACCGCCGCCGCCCGGTCCATGTCGAACGACCCGGCGGGCTGACGGCTCATCAAGCAGCTGAACCGCTGCTGGGCCCGGTCCAGGTACTGGTAGGACGCGCGCAGCAGCGCCATCAGGTCGCGGTCCCCGGTGCGCAGGCAGCGCGCCCGCCGCTCCGGGTCGGCCAGCCGCTCCACCAGGTCGGCCACCGACCACGCCGGACGGTCCCGCAGGCGGGTCGCGGCGATCCGCACCGCCAGCGGCAGGTAGCCGCACAGTGCCGCTGCCTCCGCCGCCCGGACCGGCTCCCGCGCCACTCGGCGCTCCCCGGCGATCCGGGCGATCAGCTCCACCGCGTCACCCGGCGGCAGCACGTCCAGCGGCAGCGCCACCGAGCCGTCCAGCGCGCTCAGTTTGCGCCGGCTGGTCACCAGCACCAGGGTCTCGCCGGCGCCGGGCAGCAGCGGGCGCACCTGGGCGGTCGCCGCCGCGTCGTCCAGCACCAGCAGGCAGCGCCGGCCGGCCAGCCGGGAGCGCCACAGCGCGGAGCGCTCCTCCAGCGAGGCCGGGATCCGCTCGGGCCGCACGCCGTCGGCGCGCAGCAGCGAGGCCAGCGCCTGGGCGGGCGGTACCGGCGGCTTGGACTCGTCGAAGCCGTCCAGCGCGGCGAAGAACTGGCCGTCGGGGAAGTCGCTGGTCACCCGGTGCGCCAGGCGCACCGCGAGGGTGGTCTTGCCGACACCGCCCATGCCGTCGATGGACAGCATCAGCGGAGCTCCGGCCGTCCGCTGGGACACCGCCTCCTGGAGCAGGACGAGTTCGCCGGTCCGGCCGGTGAAGTCGGAGAGGTCGTGCGGCAGGCAGTTCGGCCGCTGGCCGGGCGCCGGGTCGCTGCCGGCCGCCGGCCGCGCCGTGACCGGTTCGCCGACCTGGCCGGGGGTGTCGTGCACGCCGGGCGCGTCCGCGAGGATCTCCGCCTGCAGCGCGCGCAGTTGGGGGCTCGGCTCCAGGCCGAGTTCGTCCGCCAGGAAGCGGCGGCCCTCGTCGTACACGGCGAGCGCGTGCGCCTGCCGGCCGCTGCGGCACAGTGCCGTCATCAGGCTCCGCCGCAGCGAGTCGCGCAGCGGGTACTCGGCCAGCAGCGCCGTCAACTCGCCGACCAGCGAGGAGGTTTCGCCGACCTTCAGGCGCAGCGCCATCAGGTCTTCGAGCGCGGTCAGCCGCTGCTCGTTCAGCTTCACGGCGGCGCTGGTCACCGCGGGGCAGTGGATGCCGGCGAAGGCGTCGCCGCGCCACAGGTCCACCGCGGACTGCAGCAGCCGGATCGCCTCCAGGACCTGCCCGTCGCGTTCGGCGGCCCGGGCCTCGCGGACCTTGCGGGTGAAGCGGTGCGCGTCCACCGCGTCCTCGGGCACGGCCAGCCGGTACCCGACGTCGACCGTCACCAGCCGGTGCTCGCCGGCGGCCAGCACCCGTCTCAGGTCGCGGATCGCGTTGTGCACCTGCGGTCTGGCCGACGGCGGCGGGTCCTCCCACAGCTCGTCCACCAGGAAGTCCATCGGCACCACCCGGCCGGCGTTCAGGAGCAACAGCGCCAGGAGTCTCTGCTGCCGCATGCCCCGGACGTCCACCAGGACGCCGCCCTGACGCGTCTCCAGCGCGCCCAGGACCAGGTATTCCATCGTCTTCACCCCCGTGAGTGTCGGTCGGATGTGTGCTCGTCGGTGTCGTGCGGGGGCTCAGCCGCCCCAGGTGACGTCGCCGTTCGGGGAGGCGCCCGGGCCCGGGGTGGCCGTCGCGGTCTGCGCGACCTGACCGGCGCCGGTGCCGTCGGCGAGATTTCCGGAGTGTTCCACCGTTGTCGCGGAAAAGGCCAGGGCGGCAATTGCGGCGAGCGAGAAAGCGAGGAACTTGGAGACGCGGGCGACCGGCACTGGAATTCTCCTCGTAAGTGGTGGGATTTCTTCGGGATTGTTTTCCCGGGTTTTCTGCCGGCGTCCGCGCTCTGCCGACACCGCTACTGTGCTCCGCCCCCGCCCCGGTGGGAACGGGTCGCGCCTGGACGGAACATGCACTGTCCTAAGCCGTCCACGCGGAGGCTAGTCGAAGTCCCACCAGGGCCCGGGAGCCAGTGCGGTGCCCACCGAGAGGACGGCGAAGCCGACCAGCGCGGACTCCTTCCGCACCGCCCGCCGCACCAGCCCGGCCGCCCGGTCCTCCGCCTCCAGCAGGGTGGATGCCAGGCTGAACACACCCACGGTGACCTCGTCGGATCCGGTCAGATGGACGCTCACGTGCTCCAGCGCGTCCGGGACTTCCGCGTGAGAACGAATCAATTCCGCCAGGTCGGGAGGAGCGCCTCGACCGACCGGCGAGCGTAGTCGCGCGTGGACCAGATACATACTCTTATCTTCGACCCCCTCACTAGGGGCCCGGTCGATTCCGGCCTGGTCGATTTAGGTCATGACATAAACCGACCAGGCCAGGCATCGGGCCATTTCGGGCCGAAGGGCGACAGCGCCCCGGGAGCGGCCGGCGCTCCCGGGGTCGCGTCAAGTCGTTGTCCACAGGTCTGTGGACAAGCTTGCGAGTGGAACGTCAGCGGCCCTGGAGCGCCTTGACGTTGTCGCCGAAGCTCCAGCCCTTCGAGCCGTCCCAGTTGATCGACCAGTCCATCAGACCCTTCAGCTGGCCGTTGAAGGCGCCCCAGGACTGGCTGACCAGGCTCGGCGCCATGTACCCGCCGCCCGCGCCCGGCTGGGCCGGCAGGCCCGGGACCTGCTTGTCGTACGGGACCTTGATGGTGGTGCCCTGGATGGTGATGCCGTTGTTCAGGCAGGTGGTCTGCGCGGTGAAGCCCTGGACGGTCCCGGCCGAGTAGGAGTCGCCGGAGCAGCCGTACATCGAGCCGTTGTAGTACTGCATGTTCAGCCACCACAGCCGGCCGTTGTCCACATACTTCTTGATGACCGGCAGGTAGGCGCCCCAGATCGAGCCGTAGGTGACGCTGCCGCCGGTGACGTACGCGGTCTCGGGGGCCATCGTCAGGCCGAAACCGGCCGGCATCTGGGCCAGCACGCCGTCGATGATGCGAATCAGGTTGGACTGCGAGGGGGACAGCGTGCCGATGCTGCCGCTGCCGGACAGGCCGGTCTCGATGTCGATGTCGATGCCGTCGAAGTTGTACTTCTTCAGGATCGGCACGACGGTCGCCACGAACCGGTCCGCGACGGCGCTGGAGCTCAGGTCGATGCCCGCGGCGGCGCCGCCGATCGACATCAGGATGGTCGCGCCGGCCGCCTTGGCCTGGCACATCTCGGCGGGCGTGGAGACCTTGACGCCGGTGTCCATGCCGTCCTGCCACAGCACGGTGCCGTCCGAGAGGATCACCGGGAACGCGGCGTTGATGACGTTGTACCCGTGCGCGGCCATCCGGCTGTCCGTGATCGGCGTCCACCCCATCCCGGGGTGCACGCCGTTGGACGCGCCGTCCCAGTTCTCCCAGTACCCCTGCAGCACCTTGCCGGCCGGCCGCGGCTTGGTCGGACAGGTCGCGTCACCCGAACTCGGGCTCGACGACGGGCTGCTGGACGCACTGCCGGACGGGCTGCTCGACGGGCTCGACGAGGGGCTGCTCGACGGGCTGGACGAAGGGCTGGAGGAAGGGCTTGACGACGGGCTTCCGCTCGGCGAGGGGCTGCTGCCGCCGGGACCGGAGAGCGTGACGTCGTCCGCGTAGTACGCGGGCTGCCCGTACCAGCCGTGCACGAAGACGGTCACCGACGTGGTGTTCGCGCTGGTGCTGAAGGAGACGCTGAGCTGCCCGTACGAGGCGTTGTTGGCCGTCCAGGTGGACGGGGAGCCGGTCAGCCCGGTGCCGGTGGCGCCGAGGTAGACGTAGCTGCCCTGCACGTACGCGCTCAGCGTGTACTGCGAGTTGGGCTGCACGCTGATGGTCTGACTGCACTGCGCGGTGTCCTGGCCGCCGGGGGTGGCCTGGAGCGCGGAGCTGCCGGAGTGGACGGGGCTGCCGACGGTGCCGGCGCCAGAGCAGGTCCAGCCGGAAAGGCCGTTCTCGAAGCCGGAGTTGACCACCAGGTTGGTGGTGTCGGCGGCGGCCGTGACGGTGCCGGCGACGGCGAGGCCGGTGCCGACCACGGCGGTCGCGCAGATTCCGGCGAGCGAGCGCTTCAGCATGCTCGGTCCGGCGTCCGGCCGGATCACCTGCGCTGCGCGTTCCACGCCCGCCCGTTGCGGGCGTGACATGCGTGAGCTCCGACGGAACATGTGGTGCTCCCTTCCCGCCGAGCGCCTGGTGGGGACCGTGCGCGTGGGGGCGTGACGCCCGGCTCTGGGTGAGGTGGGGGACATGTGGGGCTGTGCCGACCGGATCGTAAAAGTGCTGGAAGAGCCCGTCAATAGGTCTGGACCAAAGGCAAGGGTGGTCTGGACCATCGGCGAGGGGCGCTCGGTCCTGGGAGCGCCGCGGCCCCGAATTCCCTTACCGCATAAGCAGGGTGAACACTGACCCCGTGCGCCCTTCCGGTGCTCCGGAGCGCCGCGTCATGCCGGTCGCGGCCCCGGACGTCGAGTGGAACGAGCCCTGGACGTGGACTGCCGAAACCCCGCCGCCCTGCTGGCCGAGGCCTGCGCCGCCGCCGGTCGCCCGAGCGCCGGCGCGGAACTCATCCGGGCCGGCGAGAACACCCTGTGGCGACTGCCCGGCGGGGTCGTCGTCCGGATCGGCCGGCCCGGCCAAACCGCCGTCGCCGCGCGCGAGTTGACGGTGGCGCGCTGGCTGCACGCCCACCGCGTCCCGGCCGTCCGCCCGCTCGCCGACCCGCCCGAACCGCTCGTGGTCCGCGGCCGCCCCGTCACCTTCTGGCACGAACTGCCCCCGCACCGCCACTCCACCGCCCCCGAACTCGCGGCCGCGCTCCGCCGGCTCCACCAACTGCCGCCCCCCGAAGCCGGGTTGGAGGCCATCGACCCGTTCGTCCGACTCCCCGCCCGGATCGACGGCGCCACCACCCTCGACACCCCGCAGCGCGCCTGGCTGCACGCCCGGCTCGCCGACCTGCGCACCGCCTGGGCCGAACTCGACCACCCCGCCCATCGGTTGACCGTCGTCCACGGCGACGCCTGGAGCGGCAACCTCGCGGTCACCGCCACCGCCGCCCACCTACTGGACTTCGAACGCACCGCCCTCGGCCCACCCGCCTGGGACCTCACCTCCACCGCCGTCGCCCACGACTCCTTCGGCAGCCTCTCCACCCCCGGCTACGCGGCCTTCTGCACCGCGTACGGCGCGGACGTCACCGAGTGGCCCGGCTACCCGGTCCTCCGCGCCATCCGCGAACTGCGCGTCGCCCTCTACGCCTTGCAGCAGGCCGCCACCGACCCCGCCCGTCACCGCGCCCAGGCCCACTACCGACTGGCCTGCCTGCGCGGCGAACACGGGCCCCGGCCATGGCGGTGGACGGCCATCGACTGACCGGCCGTCAGTCAACGCAGGGCACCCCGTCCAGCTTCACCGGCACCTGCCCGGAGTTCCCCGAATACACCTCCCCGGTCTCCCCGGAGATGCTCGGCGAGACCGACGGCACCGGCCCGCTGCCCAGCAGGATCTGCTTGGCCGCCCCGTCCACCGTGCGCACGTGATTCCCCTCGAACGCGATCGGCAGCGTCGTGGCGGTGCCCCGCCCGGCCGCCAGCGCCGGCACCTGGCGGACGAAGTCCACCGGGCTCCACCCCTTGTCGGTCACCAACTGGTCGGAGAACGCGTCGTACAGCGCCGACAGCTTCGCCGGATCCGTCAGTACCCCGCCGGTGCGCAGCTTCGTCAGTACCCCGGCCAGGAACGCCTGGGCCCGGGTGGTCCGCTGCACGTCCGAGCCGTCGCCGATGCCGTGCCGCTGCCGGACGAACGACAACGCCTGTGCCGGGCCCAACTCCTGCTTCCCGGCCGGCAACCGGATCCCGCTCCAGGAGTCCTTCACCGCCTCGTTCAGACAGACCGGCACTCCGCCGAGGGCATGCACCACCCGGTCGAAGCCGTCCATCGAGATCTCGGCGAAGTGGTCCACCGGCATCTCCGCGACCTGCTCCACGGCCGTGATCAACGCGGCCCGCCCGGCCTCCCGGCCACGGCGCCGCAGCTCGTCCGCGGCCAGGCCCTGCCCGCGCAGCCGGTTCATCTCGGCGAGTTCCGCCTTCGGGTACAGGTCGCTGATGACGGCGTTCCCGTCGTGTCCGTCCGGCACCAACAGGTCCCGTGGTACGGACAGTTGCCGGACCTCGCCACCGTCCTTCGGGACGTGCACCAGGATCAACGTGTCGGGGCTGTCCGGGCCGGTGTCCACCGGTCCGCCCAGCGCGCCGAGGCCGGACCCCAGGCCCACCAGCAGGATCGTCACGCCCTGCTCCGGCGGCGCCGCAGGCGGCGGCGTCGCCGAATTGGCCAGCTCGATGGCGTTCGACCGCACCCCCGGCACACCGTGCGGCACCGTCAGCGCCCCCGCCCCGACCACCACGGCCGCTGCCAGCGCACCCCCCAGCAGCACCGCCCGCCGCCGCCGGGCCCGCTTGAGCCGCCGCCCCACCGCCAGCCCACCGTCCACCAGTCTCGCCGTCACCTCCGGACCGGGCCCCCCGCCCGCCTGCCCGAACGCCGCCCCCAAACGCACCTCGAACTCCCCGTTCCCGTCCGTCACTTCACCACTTCCTCGACCGAAATCCCCGCTCACCGCGCCACCAGCTCCGCCAGATCCGCGCCCAACAGCCCCCGCAACTTGACCAGCGCCCTCGAACACCGGGTGCGCACGGCAGCCGAACTGTCCTTCACCATCGCCGCGGTCTCCTCCACACTGCGGTCCTCCCAGTACCGCAGCACCACCACCGCCCGGTCCCGCGGCGGCAGTTGACCGAGCGCATCGACCAGCGCCAGCCGCAACGCCGAGTCCGGCCCGTGCTCCACCAGCTCCGGCAGCACCTGACTCGGCCGCTCACTGCTGCTGCGCCGCCGCTGGTGCGTCAGATACGCCCGCACCAGCACGGTCTGCGCGTACCCGGCCGGATTGTCGATCCGCCCCGCCCAGCTCGGCCGGTACAGCCGGTGCCACTGGGTGTACATCTGACCGAGCGTCTCCTGCACCAGATCCTCGGACAGATGCGCGTCCCCGCCGGTGAGGAAGTACGCCGAGCGGTAGAGCTGCCCGGACCGGGCCGCCGCGAACGCGACGAACTCCTCCTCCAGGGCCGCCCGCCGTCGAGCTGTGGCCACGTTTCCTCTCCCTCCACCGGATCCGCCCTATGACGGCCCGGCATGGCCAGGATGTTTCATCCGGCTCGCGAGAAGATTCCTGTCCGGTGGCGGACGGCTCCCGCGACGCCGACTGTGCGGGAGCGAAACCGGGGGCGCGGGGAACTGCGCGAAGCGGAAGGATCCGACCGCGAGATCGCGACGCAGGACAGTGACTTGCACGTGCTCGCGACCTAACGGACATGCCTTGCGCTTCGCGCAGTTCTCCCCCAGCCCTGGCGGGCCGGGAGGTACCCCCACGCGCCCCTGATTGCTAGCCCTGGAACGCCCCCACCCCGTTCGGCGTCCCCAGCCCCGTCGGCCCGTCATACCCCGGCCCCGCCGTGCACAGGTACGCCGGCCGGCACGAGGCTGTCGAACCGCTGACCACGTCGTTGAGCGCGTCCGGGTGCGCGTACGGGAAGCTCGCCGGCCGGCTCCCGACCGCCGGCGCGCCCGCCAGCGCGTACGTCGCGGCGATGATCGGCGCCGCCGCGGAGGTCCCGCCGTAGGTGTACCAGCCGCTGCCGCCGTAGGTCTGGTAGACGGCGACGCCGGTCTCGGGGTCGGCGACGGCCGCGACGTCGGCGACCGTGCGCCGGGTGCAGCCGGTGTCCGCCTGCCACTTGGGCTTGGTGAGCTTGGTCGAGCACCCGCTGCCGGTCCCTTCGGTTGAGCTCGTGGACCAGACGTCCTCCGCCCAGCCGCGCGGCGAACTGTCGTTGCGGAGCGAGGTGCCCCCGACGGCCGTGACGTGCGGCGAGGAGGCCGGGAAGATCACGCCGTAGCCGCCGTCCCCGGCGGCGACGGCGATGGCCACGCCGGGGTGGTCGAAGTACCGGGTGTCGTAGGAGGCGGCGTTGCCGTTCTCGGGTGCGCCCCAGCTGATCGAGACGACCTTGGCGCCCATCGCGACGGCGGTGTTGACGGCGGCGCCGAGGTCGGCGATGCCGGCGCTGTCGGCCTCCACGAGGAGCAGGTGGGCGCGCGGGGCGATCGCGGAGACCATGGCGAGGTCGAGCGCCGTCTCGCCGGCCCACGCGCCGTCCGCGCGCGGGATCCGGGTGCCGCCGCGCTGGTCGGTCTTGCGGAAGCAGCCGCTGTCGGTGGTGCAGGCGGGCAGCCCGTAGTGGGCGCGGTAGACGCCGAGGTCGGCCTCGGCGTTGGGGTTGTCGTAGGCGTCGATGATCGCCACGGTGGTGCCTTCGCCGCCGTCGGCGGGCAGCCCGTACGCGGCGAGCAGGTCGGCGGGGCCGTAGCCCTCCCGCTCGGTGGCGGCGCTGACGACCCGCAGGGCCTGGCAGGCGGCGGTGTCGGTGTGGGCGGGGCGGGCGCAGTTGTGCACCCAGCGGGTGCCGCGGTGCGTGGTGTCGGCGTGCGTGGGGGTGGCGGCGGTGAGGGTGGTGAGCAGGACGGCGGCGGTGAGGGCGAAGGTGCGCACGGACTTGCCTCCGGTCGGGACTGCGGACCGGTGGCGCGCGTGAAGCTCCCTGCACGACCGGTCACGGTTCGTACAGGGAGTGTTGACGCCGCGTCAACGAATTATGCGTGCATCACTCGGCCGGTAGATGGTCGACGGCGCCGACTTGGACGCCGGCCTGGCTGTGCCGGCGGGCCGGTTCGCGGCCGGGCGGCTGGGTGGGCCGCTCGGCGGGGGTGCCGATCTTCTTGGTGGGGCGGCTGACGGGCTTGCCGGCTTCGACGTGCAGCGGTTCCTCGTCGTGCAGGACGGCCAGCACGCTGCCGCGGCGGAGGGTGTAGGTGGTGGTGGCGTGGGTGATGTCGACCCGCAGCAGGTGTTCGCGGACGCTCATGGAGAAGCACAGCCGTTGCAGTCCGGCGGGCAGCCGGGGGCGGAACGACAGGTGTTCGCTGTGGTCGCGCAGGCCGCCGAAGCCGGCCACCAGGGCGATGCAGGCGCCGGCCAGCGAGGCCATGTGCAGGCCGTCGCGGGTGTTGCCACCGAGGTCGTGCAGGTCCATCAGGGCGGCTTCGGCGGTGTAGTCGTACGCCAGGTCGAGCTGGCCGACCTCGGCGGCGATGACGGCCTGGGTGCAGGCGGACAGCGAGGAGTCGCGGACGGTCAGGCGCTCGTAGTAGGCGAAGTTCCGGGCCTTCTGCTCGGGGGTGAAGAGGTCGCCGCGGGTCTGCATGGCGAGCACCAGGTCAGCCTGTTTGACGACCTGCTTCCGGTACAGGTCGAAGTACGGGTAGTGCAGCAGCAGCGGGTACTTCTCGGGCGGGGTGGCCTCGAAGTCCCACATCTGGTGGTCGGTGAAGCCGTCGGCCTGCGGGTGAACGCCGATCTGCTCGTCGTACGGGATGAACATCTTGTCGGCGGCGTCGCGCCAGGCGGCGGCCTCCTCGGTGTCCACCCCGAACGCCGACGCCTCGTGCAGGTACTTCAGCGCGGCGTCGGCGGCGTTCCACAGGTTCGCCTGCGCCATCACGTTGGTGAAGACGTTGTTGTCGGCGACCGCGCTGTACTCGTCGGGGCCGGTGACGCCCTCGATCCGGAAGTTGCCCTTGGCGTCGTGGTGGCCCAGCGAACGCCACATCCGGGCGGTCTCCACCAGCAGTTCCAGGCCGTGGGTGCGTTCGAACTCGGTGTCGCCGGTGGCCCGGATGTAGCGGACCACGGCGGCCGCGATGTCGGCGCCGATGTGGAACGCGGCGGTGCCGGCCGGCCAGTACCCGGAGCACTCCTCGCCGCGGATCGTCCGCCACGGGAACACCGCACCCGCCAGGCCCAGTTGGGCGGCTCGCTCACGGGCCATCGGCAGCGTGGTGTGCCGCCAGCGCAGCGCCTGCTTGACGGCCTCCGGCAGGCAGTAGGTGAGCACCGGCAGCACGAAGGTCTCGGTGTCCCAGAACGAGTGCCCGTCGTACCCGGGGCCGGTCAACCCCTTTGCGGGGATGGCCCGTTCCTCGCTGCGGGCACCCGCCTGCAATACGTGGAACAGCGCGAACCGGACGGCCTGCTGGAGTTCGACGTCGCCCTCGATCTCGACGTCGTTGTCGCCCCAGAACCGGCCCAGGAACTCCTTCTGCTCGTCCACCAGGCCGTCCCAGCCGGTGTACCGGGCGGCGGTCAGCGCCGCCTCCACCTGGTCGCGGACGGCGGGCAGCGAACGGGTCGCCGACCAGCCGTACGCCACGAACTTCACCAGGCGCAGCTTCTGGCCGGCGTTCAGCACCGTGGTGATGGTGATCCGGGTCTGGTCCTCCGAGGACTCGGCGGCGGTGTCGATCCGCTCCGGCCCGTCGATCACGTGGTCGATCCCGGCGGCGACCCGCAGCCCGGAGAACCGGGTGCGGTGCACCAGCACGCCCTTCGTCCCGTCGGCGTGCCGCAGTTCGGCCGTCAGCGGGGCCTCCAGCACGGCCGCCGCCCGCGGGTCGCCGTCCCCGCCGCCCGGCATCTGCTCGTTGGCGACCAGTTCGGACTGCAGCACGATCCGGACCGGGCGGTCCACGGCCTCCACCGAGTAGTCGATCGCGCACACCGCCCGCTGCGTCAGCGACACCAGCCGGCGGGAGCTGACCCGCACCGTCCGCCCGGCCGGCGAGGTCCACTCGGCCTCCCGGCGCAGGATGCCGTCCCGGAAGTCCAGGCTGCGCCGGTGGCTGCGCAGTTCGCCGTACCGCAGGTCGAACGGCTCGTCGTCGACCAGCAGCCGGATCAGCTTGCCGTTGGTGACGTTGATGACGCTCTGCCCGGACTCCGGGAAGCCGTAGCCGCTCTCCGCGTACGGCAGCGGACGCAGCTCGAACACGCCGTTCAGGTAGGTGCCGGGCAGGCCGTGCGGCTCGCCCTCGTCCAGGTTGCCGCGCAGCCCGATGTGGCCGTTGGACAGCGCGAACACCGACTCCGCGCGGGCCTGCCCGGGCAGGTCCAGACCGTGCTCGCTGATCCCCCACGGATCGACCGTGAACGCCTCGGACGGGCTCATCCACGCTCCCCGAGCAGCTCCGACAGGTCATCCACCACCACGTCCGCGCCGTGCTCGCGCAGCGCCTCCGCCTGCCCGGTGCGGTTCACCCCCACCACCGTGCCGAAACCGCCGGCCCGGCCCGCCGCGACGCCCGCCAGCGCGTCCTCGAACACCGCCGCGTGCTCCGGTTCCACCCCCAGCTGCTTCGCGGCGGCCAGGAAGGTGTCCGGCGCGGGTTTGCCCGCCAGGTGGTCGCGGGCCGCGGTGATCCCGTCCACCACCACGTCGAAAAGGCCGTCGATCCCGGCGGCCTTCAGCACATCCCGGCAGTTCGCACTGGACGAGACCACCGCCCGCGGCAGCCCCGACTCCCGCAGCCGGTGCAGGTACGCCACCGAACCCTGGTACGGCTGCACGCCCTGCTCGCGGATCATCCGCAGAACGGTCTCGTTCTTCGCCGCCGACAACCCGTTGACCGTCCGCGCCCCCGGCGGATCCTCCGGGGTGCCCTCCGGCAGCTCGATCCCGCGCGACGCCAGGAACTGCCGGGTGCCGTCCAACCTGGGCCGGCCGTCCACGTACCGGTCGTACTCGCCGACCGGATCGAACGGGACGAACGGGGCGCCGGTGCGCTCCGCCTCCGACCGCAGAAACCCGTCGAACATGTGCTTCCACGCGGCCGCGTGCACCTTCGCGGTCTGGGTCAGCACCCCGTCCAGGTCGAACAGGAAAGCGTTGATTCGGTCCGGAAGTCCCAACATGCTGCCAGTCTCACCCGCCGCCGCCACTCCATGCAGGTCATCACCCGGAACGGCGCGTCGTGGTCAGTCCGCGGCCGCGTGCACCCCCGGATGCGAGTGGCCGTCCGGCACGAAAAGCGGCTGCGGACGCCCGCTCTGCGCGTAGTCCTTCAACCGGACGATCGCCTCCGCCCACCCGCCCGCCGCCGCCGGGACCGACGCCACCGTGTCCGGCCCCCACCCGAGATGGCGCAGCAGCAACAGCGTGTGCCGCGACCCGTCGGGATGATCGAACAGGTCCCACGTCACCGTCGTGCCCTGCCACGTCGGCGGATACATCCCCACACTGCGCCACCCCACCCGGTCCAGGTCCGCACGCTCACGCCGGAGCCGAAGCGGCTCCGGCGCATCCGGCACCGTGACCAGCAGATCCTCCCCGTCCCGCTCGATCCCGGTGCTCCACCACGACGTCAACCCCACCCGGGTGTCCAACGCCGCCAGCAACCGCTCCCGGGACGCCGCGACGTCGACCTGCAAGGCGATCTCGGCCATCGCACTCACCTCAACCACCACCATCGCGCGAAACGCACTCGCGTGCGAAACCGGGGGCGCGTGGAACTGCGCGACAAGCGCAAACGTGTCCGCAAGGTCGCGAGCACGTGCAAGTCACTGTCCTGCGTCGCGATCTTTCCGCCGGATGCCTTCCGCTTCGCGCAGTTCCCCGCGCCCCTGGTGGTGCTCTCCCTGGTTGCTCTCACCTGGCCGTCGGCGACATCCGGGTCGAGACGCCCACGCGGTTGAGCGCGTTGATGGTGGTGATCATGCCGATCAGGTGGGCGAGTTCGGTCTCGGAGAAGTGCTTCGCGGCCTCGTCGAAGACCTCGTCGGGGACGTGCGTGGTGGCGACCAGGGTGATGGCCTCGGTGAGGGCCAGCGCAGCGCGCTCGCGGGGGGTGAAGAACGGCGTCTCGCGCCATGCGGACAGCGTGTGCAGGCGGTGTTCGGCTTCGCCGTTCTCGCGGGCGTCCTGGGAGTGGATGTCGAGGCAGAACGCGCAGCCGTTGATCTGGGAGGCGCGCAGGTCGACCAGGTTGGCGATGACGGGGTCGCCGAGGCCGGCCCGGGCGAGGCGGTCGAGGGCGATCAGGTTGCGGTGGAACTCGGGGGCGACGCGGGCGAGGGCGAGGCGCTGGGCGGGGGCGGGGGTCTGGTCGGTCATGAACCCCACGCTAGGCGGGGGTTGGCCCGGTGGTGTGGTTCATTGGGGGGATGAGTTCCTGGGCCACTTTCGGCGGCGATCTGCATCTCGACCTGACTGCCGGGCGCACTCGCGGTCTCGGTCTGCGGGCCGCCCTGGAGGACGCGTTGCGCACGGCTGTGCGGGACGGCCGGCTCGCGTCCGGCACCCGGCTGCCGTCCTCCCGGGCGCTCGCGGCCGACCTCGGGATCGCCCGCAACACCGTCGCCGAGGCGTACACCCAACTCGTCGCGGAGGGCTGGCTGATGTCCCGCCAGGGGTCGGGCACGGTGGTCGCGGAGCGCGGCCCGCAGCGCGCGCCGGCCGCACCGCCGCCGGGCCTGCGGCAGCCCGTCGCGCTGCGGTACGACCTGAAGCCGGGCTCGCCCGACTTGAGCCGGTTCCCGCGCGGCGCGTGGCTCGCGGCGGCCCGCCGGGCGCTGGCGACCGCACCGCACGACGCATTCGGGTACGGCGACCCGCGGGGCCGGATCGAGCTGCGCCGGGCGCTGGCCGGCTACCTGGCGAGGGCCCGGGGGGTGCGGACCGATCCGGAGCGGCTGCTGATCTGTTCGGGCGTGCAGCAGGGTCTCGGCCTGGTCTGCGCGGCGCTGCGCGAGCAGGGTCTCGGGGCGGTCGCGGTGGAGGCGTACGGGCTGCCGCCGCAGCACGCGGTGCTCGCCGCACAGGGGCTGCCGATGCGTCCGCTGCGGCTGGACGCGGGCGGCGCGGTGACGGCTGAACTGGCTTGCACCGACGCCGGATTGGCGCTGTTGACGCCCGCGCACCAGTTCCCGATCGGGATGCCGTTGCGGGCGGCCCGGCGGGCGGAGGCGGTGGACTGGGCGCGGCAGGTCGGCGGTTATCTGCTCGAGGACGACTACGACGGCGAGTTCCGCTACGACCGGCACGCGATCGGGGCGATGCAGGCGCTGGACCCGGAGCGGGTGGTGTACGCGGGCACCGCGTCCAAGTCGCTGGCGCCGGGCGTGCGGCTGGCCTGGCTGGCGCTGCCGGCCGCGCTGGTGGAGCCGGTGGGGCGGCACAAGCAGCTGGCGGACGGCCAGAGCGGCGCCCTGGAGCAGCTGACGCTGGCGGAACTGATCGAATCCGGCGGCTACGACCGGCATGTCCGGCGCAGCCGCCAACTGCTGCGTCGCCGCCGCGACCGGCTGGTCGAGGTGCTCGCCGAGCGGGCCCCGCGGGTGCGGGTGACGGGGATAAGCGCGGGCCTGCACGCCGTCCTGGAACTGCCCGGGGATTCCCCGGGCGAGGACGAACTCCAGGCCCGCGCGCTGCGGGCGGGGCTGCGGGTGCACACCCTGGGGTGGAGCCGGGCCGAGGGCGCGGACCGGCCGCCGGAGTGGCCCCCGGCGCTGGTGGTCGGTTACGGCACGCCGCCCGACCACGCCTTCGAGGCCGCCCTGGACGCGCTGTGCACCGTACTGGGCCCCTGACGGGGCCGGTTACTTGCCGTGGCGGCCGACGTAGAACAGCAGGAAGAGGAAGCCCACGAAACCGTGGCCCGAGACGATGTAGATCCAGACCCGGATCCACACCCGGTTCGAGGCGCGGTAGCCCGCGTCGACGGTCTCCTTGTACTGCGGGACGGCGGGCTTGGTGTCGGCCATGGCGGTCTCCTGACGGTGGTGGCGGACGGGGGGTGCGGGGGCTACAGGCGGGGGGCGTCGCCGAGGCACAGGTCGCCGGCGGGGCTCTGCAGCAGGGTGTGGACGAAGATCAGGTCGAGACCGGTGTCGGAGTCGGCCGCGATGCAGTGCGGGGTCAGCGAGTCGAAGTGGGCGGAGTCGCCCTCGCCGAGCAGGTGCACCCGGTCGCCCAGGGTGAGCCGCATCCGGCCCTTGGTGACGTAGAGCCACTCCTCGCCGGGGTGCACCCGCACCACGGCGTCCTGCGAGCTCGGCGGGACGTGCACCCGCAGTGCCTGCATGGCACGGCCCGGCGCACCGGCGCGCCGGTACCCCCAGCCGCCGGCCCGGCCCGGTTCGACCACGCCGCCGCGGATCACCGGATCCGGCTCGGCCACCTGCTCGCCGAGCAGCCCGGACACACTGGTCGCGTACGCCCTGGCGAGGCCGAGCAGCACCGGCAGCGAAGGCTGACGCCGCCCGGTCTCCAGGCGTGACAAGTAAGCTGGCGACAGGCCGACCCGGGCCGCCGCGGCCTCCAGCGTGAGCCGGCTGGTGACCCGCTGCTCCCGGAGCCGCGCGCCGAGGCCCGCGACCTCCTGGTCGTCGCCCAGTGGACTGTCTGTCATGACTCCAGTCCACACCCTTTGTGCCTCACGGGCAACAAACTTGCCCCACAGGCAAACGGGCCGTCCCCTCCCTTGCTTTCCCAGTTTCCTCGCCCTTATTCGGACGGCATTCGCAGGTCAGGGACGGGGCACGTTCCGCAGGTTGGACCGGGCCAGGTCGATCATCCTGCCGACACCGCCGGTCAGCACCGTCCGCCCGGCAGCCAGCGCGAAACCCTTGAGCTGGGCGGCGGTGATGTGCGGCGGGATGGACAGCGCGTTCGGGTCGGTCACCACGTCCACCAGGGCCGGACCGGGCCGCTCCAGGGCGTCGGCCAGCACCTCGCGGACCTTCACCGGATCGGTCACCCGCTTCGCCGGGATCCCGCAGGCCCGGGCGATCGCGGCGTAGTCCACGTCACCGTTGTCGATCTCCCACTCCGGATAGCCGGAGACCAGCATCTCCAGCTTGATCATGCCGAGCGCCCCGTTGTTGAACACCACCGTCTTCACCGGCAACCGGTGCTTGGCCACCGTCAACAGCTCGCCCAGCAGCATCCCGAGCCCGCCGTCGCCCGACATCGACACCACCTGCCGCCCGGGGAACGCCAGTTGGGCCCCGATCGCATGCGGCAGCGCGTTCGCCATCGAGCCGTGCAGGAACGAACCGATCACCCGCCGCCGCCCGTTCGGCGTCAGATAACGGGCCGCCCAGACATTGCACATGCCGGTGTCCACGGTGAACACCGCATCCTCCGCGGCCACCTCGTCCAGCACCGACGCCACGAACTCCGGATGGATCGGCCGGTGCTTCTCGATGCCCTTGGTGTACGCCCCGACCACCGTCTCCAGCGCCCGGCAGTGCCTGGTCAGCAGCCCGTCCAGGAACGACCGGTCCGTCTTCCGCTCCAACAGCGGCAGCACCGCCCGCAACGTCGCCGCCACATCCCCGTGGACCGCCAACTCCAACGCGGTACGCCGGCCCAGGCGCGTCGCGTCGTGATCCACCTGTACGGTACGGGCCTGCGGCAGGAACGAGTCGTACGGGAAGTCGGTGCCCAGCAGCAGCACCAACTCCGCCTCGTGCAACGCCTCGTGGCACGCCCCGTAACCGAGCAGCCCGCTCATCCCGACGTCGTACGGGTTGTCGAACTGCACCCACTCCTTGCCGCGCAACGAATGCCCGATCGGCGCCTGCAGCGTCCCCGCGAGCTTCATCAACTCCTCGTGCGCACCCCGCACCCCCGCGCCCGCGAACACCGCCACCGTCCGCGCCGCGTTCAACGCCTCCGCGAGCGCCTGCACCTGCGACCACGGCGGCGCCGCCACCGCCTGCTCGGTCAGGAACGTACTCCGCCCGGTCGGCGCCGGCGCGGGCAACGCGGCCACATCGCCCGGGAACGCCAGCACCGCGACGCCACGAGCCCCCAACGCGTGCTGAATCCCCACCCGCAACAGCCGCGGCAACTGCGCCGGGCTCGACAACAGCTCGCACCAACCACTGCAATCCGTGAACACCCGCTCCGGATGCGTCTCCTGGAAGAACCCCGTCCCGATCTGCGCCGACGGAATGTGCGAGGCCAGCGCCAACACCGGAACCCCACTGCGATGCGCGTCGTACAACCCCTGGATCAGATGCGTATTGCCCGGCCCGCAACTCCCCGCGCACACCGCCAACCGCCCCGTCAGCTCGGCCTCCGCCGCCGCCGCGAACGCCCCCGCCTCCTCGTTCCTGACGTGCACCCAGGAAATCCCCTCGGCCCGCCGGATCGCATCCACCACCGGATTCAGACTGTCCCCCACCACCCCGTAGACCCGCTCGACCCCCGCCTGCTGGAGCACTTCCACCATCTGCTCGGCCACGCTGCCCACGGGATCACCTCGCGCCACGGGAAATACGGACATTCCGCACCATATCGAGGGTGGGCACCCAGGGGCGCGAGGAACTGCGCGAAGCGGAAGGACCCGACCGCAAGATCGCGACGCAGGGCAATGACTTGCACGTGCTCGCGACCGTACGGACAGGTCTGCGCTTGTCGCGCAGTTCCCCAAGCCCCTACTTGGTGCCGTCGAGCGTCGTGCCCACCGCCTCGCACACCCCCGTCGCTCGTTCCACGACCTCGCCGACCACGGGGTAGTTCGCGAGGTCGCGGTGGCACAGCTCCGTGCTGGACGGCATCTCGCCGTGGTAGCCGGTGTCCACGCCGTGGGCCTGGCTGAGGCTGCCGGTCTGGATGAGGGGGGTGGGGGTGGTGGCGTGGGCCGGTGCGGTGCCGAGGGCGAGCCCGGAGAGGGAGAGGGCGGCGAGCGCGGTGAGCTTCTTCATGGCAGGTGCAACGAGGGCCGCCCCCGCCCGGTCACGTGTCGACCCGGCGGGGGCGGCCCCAAAGGCGTGCGTCAGGAGGTACGCACCAGCAGGCTGCTGACGCTGTTGCTGACGAAGGAGGCGATCGGTCGCGGGTCCGCACCGTCGGCCAGCCGCAGGGCGGGGTAGCGGGCGAACAGCTCGCGCAGCGCCGTCTCGGCCTCCAGGCGGGCCAGCGCGGAGCCGATGCAGAAGTGCGGCCCGTGCCCGAGTGCCAGGTGGCGGTTGTTGGTGCGGGTGAGGTCGAAGCGGTCGGCGTCCTCGTAGTGGTTGCCGTCGCGTCCGGCGGCGGCGTACGAGGAGAGCATGGCCTCGCCGCGGCGGATGAGGACGTTGCCGACGGGGATGTCCTCCAGCGCGTAGCGCATCGGGAACTGGCCGACGGGGCCGTCGTAGCGGAGGGTCTCCTCGACCACCGCGGACCAGTCCACCGTGCCGTCCAGCACGAGCGCGAGCTGCTCGGGGTGGGCGAGCAGGGCGCGGACCGCGTTGCAGATCAGGTTGAGGGTGGTCTCGTGGCCGGCCACCACCAGCTGCATCAGGATGCCGATGAGCTCTTCCTCGCTGAGCCGGTCCTGCTCCTCGCGGGCGGCGATCAGCGCGGTGGTCAGGTCGGCCGCGGGCTCGGCCCGCTTCCCGGCGGCGACCTGGGCGAGCAGTCCGGCCAGGGCGCGGGCGGCGGCCGCGCCGGCACCGGGGACGGAGGAGGAGCTGACCAGGGTGTCGGAGAGTTCGTGCAGCCGGTCCTGCTGGTCCTCGGCGAGGCCGAGCAGCTCGCCGACGACCTGCATGGGCAGGGGGTAGGCGAAGTTGGTGCGCAGGTCGAAGTCGCCGTCCAGGGTGGCGAGGTTGTCGAGCAGGCGGTGGACGCGCTGCTCGATGGCGGGGGCCAGTTCGGCGATCCGGCGCGGGGTGAGGGCCTGGGAGACCAGGCCGCGCAGGCGGCGGTGGTCGGCGCCGTCCGAGGTGGTCATGCCGGGCACGGTGATGAAGGTCATCAGCGGCCAGCCCTCGGGGAGCCGGCCCTCCTGGTACAGGTTCCAGTGCTTGGCGTTCTTGCCGACCCGTGGGTCGGCGAGAAGTTCCTGAAGGGTGTCGTGGTGGGTTATCGCCCAGACCACCACTCCACCAGGTAGCTCCACCAGGGTCGCCGGTCCGTTGGCGCGGAGCCGTTCGTTCTCGGCGTGCTGGTCGGCCCCGACGGGGTCGAGTTTGACGGGCTGGAGCTGGTCTGCGGTGTCCATGCGGTCCTCTCGGGCGAAGCGGGGCGGGGCGGGACGAAGGCGCTGTACAGCACCGGCAGGCTGACCAGGGCACGCGACCACGGCGACGGTCGCCATGTCAGCTCGTGTGCGGGGATGGCGAGTTGCAGGTCGGGGAGGCAGTGCAGGAGGGTTTCGATGGCGGTCTCGACGATCAGCCGGGCCGGGTCCTGCGCGGGGCAGACGTGCCGTCCGGCGCCCCAGGCGAGGTGGGCCCGGTTGCCGGCGATGCCGTCGGGGCCGTGCGCGGACGGGTCGTCGTTGGCGCCGGCCAGGCCGAGCACCAGCATGTCGCCGGCGCTGATGTACTGGCCGCCCAGCACGGTGTCCGAAACCGCCCACCGGCCGGGGAAGTTCTGCACCGGCGGGTCGCGCCACAGCACCTCGTCGAGGGCGTCCGCGACGGTCGCCCGGCCGCCGGTCAGGGTGGTGCGGAAGCGGCGGTCGGTGAGCAGCAGCCGCACCGTGTTGCCGATCCAGTTGATGGACGACTCGTTGCCGGCCACCAGCATGACCATCAGGTTGTGCGCCATCTCCTCGTCGCTGAGCGCGGCGGGGTGGGCGATCAGCCAGGACACCAGGTCGGCGCCGGGCTGCGCGCGACGGCTGACCACCAGGTCCATCAGCAGGCCGAAGAACTCGGCGGCGGAGCGCTGCGAGTCCTTGCTGCTGTCGACCAGGTCGGTGATCAGCCCGACCAGGCGCGGACCGTCCTCGGGGGGCAGGCCGAGCAGCCGGGTGAACACCAGCAGTGGCAGCCGCCGGGTGAACTGGGTGACCAGGTCGGCGGTGCCGTCCGGGCCCCAGCTCTCGATCAGCGCGAGCGCGGCCTCCTCGGTGGTCTGCCGCAGCTGCCGGTGGTCGATCTTCGCCAGCGTGTCGGCGATCGCGGAGGACAGCCGGTGGTGGGCGGCGCCGTCCATGCTCTGCAGGGTGGGCCGCCACATGGTCATCGGGATCAGGTGCGAGTCGGCCCGCAGCCGGCCCTCCTGCTGGACCCGCCAGCGCCGCGAGTCCTTGGAGAACAGCTGCTCGTTGCGGGTCAGTTCGAGCAGTTCCGGGTAGCCGAGGACCAGCCAGGCCTCGACGCCGGGCTCCAGTTCGATGGGTGCGACCGGGCCGTGCTGGGCGCGCAGCCGGGCGTACAGGCTGTGCGGGTTCTCGGCGACCGCCGACCCGTACAGCGCGGAGCCCTGGGCGCGGGTGTACGGGCAGCCGGTGGCCGCCCGGTGGTCGGGGACGGTCACGGCAGCTCCTCGGCGGCGGCCCGCAGGTGGTCCACGAAGTCGATCAGCAGCTTGTGCGCGGCGTCCGGGTCGCGGACGTCGCAGGCCAGGATCGGGACGTCGGGCAGCAGGTCGAGGGCGGCGCGCAGTTCCTCGTCCGGGTAGGCGGGGGTGTCGGGGAAGACGTTGACCGCCACCGCGAACGGGATGCGGTGCTCCTCCAGCAGGCCGAGGACGTCGAAGGACTCCTCGATCCGGCGGGAGTCCACCAGCGCGATCGCGCCCAGCGCGCCGCGCGACAGGTCCTCCCACAGCGGCCAGAACCGCTGCTGGCCGGGCGTACCGAACAGGTACAGCGCCAGGTGCTTGTTCAGGGTGATCCGGCCGAAGTCCAGCGCCACCGTGGTGGTGGTCTTGTGCGGACGCCCGGTCAGGTCGTCCACCCCGGCGCCGGCCGCGGTCATGGTCTCCTCGGTGCGCAGCGGAGCGATCTCGCTCAGCGCGGCGACCAGGGTGGTCTTGCCGACCCCGAACGGGCCGGTGACCAGGATCTTGACCGCCCCCTGGACAGTGGACGGCAGATAGGTCGGCTCAACGGAGCTGACGGAGGCCAACCAGCACCTCCTCGAGCAGTGAGAGCGGGACCTGTTCGGCCTGCCGCACCGGCGGCAGGACCTGCACGGCCCCGAGGTCCAAGAGATCGCCGACCAGCACCTTCAGCACACTGACCGGCAGGCCGAGGTGGGCGGCCACCTCGGCTATCGACAGCAGTTCCCGGCAGAGCCCGAGGATCGCCTGCTGTTCGCGGTTCAAGGCCGTACGGTCGACCGCGGCCCCCGGCAGGGTCCGCACCAGGCTCTCGAACTCCAGCACGTTGCGGCTGGCCCGGCTGCGGCCACCGGTGATCACGTAAGGCCGAACCGGCCCCCGCCTCACCGCAGGTCCCCGGCGGTGGCGTGCTCCTGCCGCGGTGCGGCGGTCAGGTGGCTGCCGATCCGCTCGACCAGCGTCTGCATCTGGTAGGCCACCAGGCCGGCGTCCACCGACTCGGAGGCCAGCACCGCGAGGTGGGTCCCGGCGCCGGCGGCGACCACGAACAGGTAACCACCGCCGAACTCGATGATGATCTGCCGGGTCGGCCCGTCGCCGAAGCCCTGCGCCACGCCCCGGGACAGCGACTGCAGTCCGGAGCAGGCGGCGGCCAGCCGCTCGGCGTCGTCCCGGCCGATCTTCGGGCTGCGGCCCATCTCCAGGCCGTCGTTGGACACCACGACGGCGTGCTGGACCTCTGGGACGGCGACGATGTCGGTCAGCAGCCAGCCGAGATCAGGGGTTGTGGTCATGGGAGTCTCCCGAGCGCTGGGGAAGTTGGGGGGCGGGGAATGCGTCGTGGCGGTCCTGCTCGGGCCGCCGGTCCTGCTGTGCGGCGGAACGGCCGCTGGCGGTCCCGGCCTGGAACATCGACATGAATGTCTGCGCCTCGCGCGCACAGCGCGGCGGCGGCGCGGGCTGCTCCTCGGCCCGGGACCCGGTCTGCTGCTGCGGGGCGCTGCCACGGCGGTTGACCCGCCGCGGCAGGGCGCCGCCCTGCGTGGGAACGGACGGCCGGTCGTGGTCCGCGGCGACGGCCGGGCGACGGGCCGGCAGCGCGGCCGCCGCCGGTTCGGTGCGCGGGATGCTGCTCGCGGGCACCGACAGCGGATCGGTGAGCAGCGCGGACGGCAGCAGCACCACCACCCGCACACCGCCGTACGGCGAGGGCGCGGAGTTGATGGTGACCCGGAAGCCGTACTGCTCGGCGAGCCGGCCGACCGCGGCCAGGCCCAGCTGCGGGACCTCGCCGATCCGCGACACCTCCAGCGAGCCGCCGCCGGACAGTGCCGCGCCCGCCTTGGCCACCGTCACCTCGGTCATGCCGACGCCGCAGTCGTCGATCTCGATCACCGCGCCGTTGTGGACCGGCATCAGCGTGACGTAGACCTGGGAGCTGGGCGGCGAGTAGCGGGTCGCGTTGTCCAGCAGTTCGGCCACCGCGTGGATCAGCGCCTCCGCGGCGGCACCGAGCACGGCGGTGTCGACCCGGCTGTGCACCACCACCCGCTGGAACGGCAGGATGCGCGACTGGGCGCCGCGCACCACGTCCTCCAGCGAGACCGGCTCCGGCCAGTGGCGACCCGCGCGGGAGCCGCACAGTACTGCCAGGGTCTGGGCGAGCCGGGCCTGCTGGGCGGCCGCGTGGTCGGCGCGCAGCAGTCCTTCGAGCAGCACCGGGTCGTCGTGGGTGCGCTCCATCTCGTCCAGTCCGGCCTGCTGGTCGTGTGCCATCACCAGGATGCGGCGGGCCACGCTGAGGAAGGCGCGGCGGGTGGCCGCGTTCATCTCCTGCTCGCGCAGCGCCGTCTCGACACCCGCCTGACGGTCCGCCAGTTCGGCGGCCAGCCGGTCGCGGGTGGCGGCGAGTTCGTCCTCGGTGGCGGCCAGCCGGCCGCGCAGGTTTCGGGTGACGGCGCGGGACCGAGCGGAGGCCGCGAGAGCGAGAAGGGCGAGCAATGCGGCTGCTGCCAAGCACCATTGAGTGGTCGTCACCCGCCGAATTCTAGGGTGGACTTCCTACTGGCGTATGAACTGATCGAAGCATTGCTGTTCAGAGCGCGTCAATGTCGGACAGAACCGACAGCGTCGGACGTCCGTCAGGTGGCGTCCCGGTGGACCGGCGGCAACGCCGGACGGCCGGGCCCTGGCTCACGCTCCGTCACATCCGGCGCGGGCCGCCGCTACTGGCCGTCCACCTCGCCGTACGGCTGCGGGTCCTTCGCCGTCACCGGCCGCAGCGAGCGCAGCGACCGGGCCACCGCGAAGCAGCGGGCGAGCGTCGCGCCCCAGCCCTCCGGCTGCGGCAGCGCGTCGGACCGCGTCCCGGCCGCCGACCCGTCAGAGGTGGCGCGGGGGGCGGGGATCAGTCCCGTGCCGTGCTCGATGCGCTGAGTCACCTGCGGCATGTGTGCTGTCCTCCGTGCTTGTCGGTCACCCGTGAAGGTCTTCACGCGGTATGACTTCCCGACCGAAGGACAGTGTTACGCACCATTGGTGTCGGATCCGTGGGGAACCGGTTGCGAAATGGTGTGGAGGGGCGCGTGCGGGGGCCCACGCGCAGGCGGGAGGCGCCGTCAGGCCGGTGAACCGTCCTCCTGGACCTCCTCGGCGATCGGCCGGTCCGGGGCGGAGAGGGTGTCGGTGTGCGGGGTGGTGCCGGCCGTGTGCTCGGGGCCGGCGTGCGCGCTGGGCGCGGTGAGCGAGGCGACCACGCCGACGGCGAGCGAGGCAAAGGCGAGCAGGCTGCGCTTCTTCATATCGGGTAGAACGCGCCAGGCCCCCGTCAGGTCACGCGCCGCGTCCGCCCGGCCAGTGGCCGAGGCCGTCGACCAGCACGCCGGTCAGCCGCTCCAGCGTCACGTCCGGCCCCTCGGCGAGCTGGAACGCCCCCGCCGTGGTCAACGAGGCGTACCCGTGGGCCATGGCCCGCAGGGTGCGCGCGGCGTGCACCGCCTCGGAGCCCTCCAGGCCGTACCCGCGCAGGACGGCGAACAGCACGTTCACCAGCCGCTCGCCCGCCGCCATGAGCTCCGGGTCGGGCTCGGGCGCCTGCGGCAGCGCGGCGTAGCGACGGGGGAACCGGGTGGCGTACCCGGCGTACGCGGCGAGCAGGGCGGCGACCGCCTCGTCGCGCGAGTGGCCGAGGACGGCGGCGGCCAGGTGGTCGGTCAGGTCGTCGAGGGTGCGGACGGCGACCAGGCGGCGCAGCTCGGCCAGGCCCCCGGGGACGTGCTTGTACAGCGACGGGGTGGCGACCCCCGCCTTGGCGGCGACGGCGGCCAGCGTGAGCGTCTCGGCGCCCTGGGCGTCGATCAGGTCGAGGGCGTGGTCCACCACCGCGGTGGGGGAGAGTCCGGCGCGGGCCATCAGCGGGCGACCTCGTTCAGCTCGTTCAGGAAAGGGAGCAGGGCGTCGGCGACGGCCTGGGGGTAGCCGGCCATCGGGTAGTGGCCGCCGTTCTCGATCATCACCTTACGGCCGCGCAGCGCGGCGGCCTGCCGGTCGGCGATCAGCTCGGGGTTCGGGAAATCGGGGTCCTTGCTGCCCATCAGCACCAGCGCGGGCACGTCGACGGCCTCGCACCAGCCGACCGGCGCGGAGTCCCCCGTGAGGTAGCCGCGCAGCGCGGCCTTCCGGGCGGGCTCGCGCAGCATCTCGGCGAGGCCGGCCCGGTAGGCGTCGAAGTCGGCGGGCCGCGCGGTCGGGTAGTAGAACTTCTGCATCGAGCTCCACAGGCCGGGGAACGCGGTGACCAGCGGGGCGGCCAGGCCGAACAGGGCCTTCTGGAAGGCGTTCAGCGGGAGGTTCTCGATGAAGGCGTCGATCAGCACCACCCCGGCGGTCCGCCCGGGGGCGAGCTCGGCCGCGCGGACCACGGTGGCGCCGGTGTAGGAGTTGCCGGCCAGGACGGCGCCGCGCAGGTCGAGGTGGTCGAGCAGGGCGACCAGGTCGTCGGCGATCGCGGCGGGGGAGTAGTCGGTGAACCCGGTGGAGGACTCGCCGAGGCCGCGCAGGTCCATGGTGATCACCCGGTGCCCGGCGGCGGTCAGCAGCGGTGCGAGGTGCCGGTAGGTGGCGCGCTTGTCGAGCATGCCGGGCAGCAGGACGACCGGGACGCCGGTGCCGGGGGTGTCGTCGTAGGCGATCCGGCCGCCGGGGACGTCGACGTACCGGGTGGTGCCGAGGGTGCTGTTCATCGCGGGCCTCCTGGGCGGGCGTTGCGGTGCGCCGGGCGCTGGAGGCCCGGCCGACTGCCGATAGCCATAAAGCTAAGGCTAATAGCCTTAGCCGTCAAGCCGTGGAGGCCGGCCGGATCGGTCAGATCCCCTCCACCTTGAACGGGTCGTGCTCGGCGAGCAGCTTGTCCAGCCGGGCCTGGTCCACCCGGCTGGTGATCGCGCCCTCGTCCTGGCGGTCCCGGATCACCTTGGCCAGCGTGAACGCGGAAGTGATCTCGTACAGCAGCCCGACGGCGAGGAAGGCGCGCATCCAGGCGCTCACCGGCAGGTAGGCGATCCCGAGCGAGAGCGCGGCGGTGGCCAGTCCGAAGGAGACGGCGGCCTGGGCGAAGTAGGCGGCGGTGGTCCGGTGCGGCACGGTTGCGGTCATGGCATCAGGGTCGCGCCGGCCCGGAGGCGTGGCGTGAGTACGGATACTCAACCACTCGGTCACAATCCGTCAGGTTGGCCCTGGTGAACCGTCACAAATCACCCATAGGGCGTCAGGAAATCTTCGCTGTCTCGTGGTAGCGGCTTGGAATCATGGGGTCCATAGGATTAACGTTTGATAACGCAGCGCGGTCGGCAACGCCGTAACCATGCGGCACCGTGCGCCACGCCTAATCCACTTGGGCACACCCTTCGGGGCGTCCCAGGAGCCGGGGAACCACGTTTCCACCGGGGTGAATCGGGACGGCCCTGGGCTCGACCGTAGGAGACCTTCCACCTCCGAACCCGTCAGCTAACCCGGTCGGCGGCAGGGAAGGAAGGAGCACGCCCCCGTGGCGTCGACCTACACCGAGAGCACCGGCACCCAGTTGCTCGACCACCCGGTCGAGCCGGAAGCCGCCCGGCACCGGCTGCCCCGTCAGTCCCGCGCCGGCGCGCCCCTGCTGGGCGTCACCGCGATGACCGCCGCGCTCGGCGCCACCGCACTCGGCGCCGCCCCCGCGCAGGCCGCCGCCCCGGTGCCCGTCACCGCCGCGGACGAAGCCTCCGACGGCCTCCTCGCCGGCGACCCCGGGCTCGCCCTCGCCGCCCGCATCCAGCAGCAGGCCGACGGCCAGCGCACCGCCGCCGACGAATCCGCCCGGCTGGCCGCCGCGCAGGAGGCCGAGGCCAAGCGGGCCGCCCAGCAGGCCGAGGCCGAGCAGGCCGCGCACACCCTGCCGGTGGCCGGCTACCAGCTGACCGCGCACTTCGCCCAGTCCGGCGCGCACTGGGCGCACCTGCACACCGGCCTGGACTTCGCCGCCCGCACCGGCACCCCCGTCGCCGCCGTCGCCGGAGGCACCGTCACCTCGGCGGGCTGGTCCGGCCCCTACGGCTACCGGGTCATCCAGACCCTGCCCGACGGCACCGAACTCTGGTACTGCCACCTCTCCCGGATCGCCACCGCCTCCGGCCAGGTCGCCCCCGGCACCGTGCTCGGCGCGGTCGGCGCCACCGGCAACGTCACCGGCCCGCACCTGCACCTGGAGGTCCGCCCCGGCGGCGGCGCCCCGATCGACCCGCTGCCCTGGCTCCAGCAGCGCGGCCTGCAGCCGTAGTTCTTCCGCTCATCGACGGCCGCCGCGCTCGGGCAGGAGCCGCCGGCCGAACACCGCGCAGCCGAACAGCAGCCCGCCGGCCAGGAAGAACGGCTCGTACAGCACGGTCGCGAAGCGGGCCATCGCGTCCAGCTCCGCCACCGAGCGGTGACCCGCCGCCAGCGCCAGCCAGTCCGGCACGGAGGGCGCGGCGTGCACGATCAGCAGCACCGCCGTGCCCCGGGCCGCCCACAGCAGCCCGCGGGCCGGCAGCCGCTCGCCCCACGGCCGTATCAGCGCCAGGGCCAGCGCCGCGGCCACCGCGCACAGCGGTATCGCGATGATGTCGATCACCAGCAGCGGCGTGTTGTCCAGCACCGACAGCCCGCCCGGCAGACCGGCCCGGCCGCCCAGCAGCCAGTACAGGTGCACCAGGGCGAAGACGGCCGACCAGAGCGCGGCGGCCTGCGCGGCGATCCGACGGAACGGCGGGCGCAGGCCGACGGAGGTGGCGCCGGCCGGAGTCACGATGTCCATGGCTCCACCCTGGCCCGGCGGCCCCGCCCCGCGGATCGTCCGGACGGCCAGGACCGATGGATCATCAGGACGATTCCGGGGTCCTCCGATCGGCGGACCCGGCGGGCCGAAACCCTCAGTACACCTCGGGGGCCAGCTCCGGGTACTCCTCCAGCAGCAGCCGGGCCAGCCCGGGCACCGTCCACTCGCCGCACAGGTCGATCGCGGCCTGCGCCACCGCCTCCTCGAAGTCCTCGAACTCCCCGGAGAGCTCGTCCGGCATCGGCAGGCCCCGGGCGTTCAGCTCGGCCAGGTTGCGGTAGCTGCGCCGCATCAGGCCGTGCTCCAGCAGCCGTCGCGCCCCGTCCGTGGACACCCCGACCAGCAGCGCCCGCTCCGGGCCCCAGCCACCGTCCGGATCCACCCCCGGCACCCGCTCGTACGCGGCGAAGCGCTCCTCGACGTCCAGCGCCCGGAAGTCCTCCAGCCATCCCCGCACCTGGTCGAGGTCGTCCACCGGCACGCCGTCCGCGCGCAGCAGCAGCGTGTACAGGCGCGGCCAGGTCAGCAGGTCGGACCGGCGCAGCAGCGAGTCCACCAGCACCTGGCCCTGCCAGTCGGCCTCCTCGCGCAGCTTCTCCAGCCGCTTGGCGTTCAGCCGCCGCGCCGCCCGCTGACGTTCGATCAGCAGCCGCACCGCCGCCGGGTACGCCCAGGCGTCGCCGTCCGGCTGGACGTACAGGTGCAGCTGCTCGTACAGCAGGTGCTCCAGCACCGGCGAGGACAGCTCCGGGAAACCGTCGTGCAGCCGGGCGCCGCCCAGCTCCAGCAGGGTCAGTACGGTCCGCACCGCCGGTTCGGGTACCGCCTCCAAACCCTCCTCGGCCGCCCAGTCCAGCAGGTCGGCGGCACGGGTACGGGGGAGCAGGTGCAGGTCTTCGTCGTCCACCCCGGTACGTTAACCGGTCCGCGCGGGGCCGACCGGTAGGGTCGAGTCCCATGCAGACCGTCCGGTTGACCGGCCCCCGGCTCACGCTGCGGGAGTACCACCACACCCCGGAGGAAGTCGCCGCGCTGCACGCCCTCCACGGCGACCCCCGGGTGATCCGGCATCTCCCGTTCGACGCGGCCGACTTCGAGGAATGCGCCGACCAGATCGAGCTCTACCTCGACGAGGCCGAGGCCGAGCCGCGGCAGCACTACCGGCTGGCCGTCGACGACCCGGCGGGCGAACCGATCGGCCAGGGCGCCCTCACCCGCGACGGCGAACACGCCGCCCAGCTCGGCTGCGTACTGCGGCACGACACCTGGGGCCGCGGCTACGCGGGGGAGGTCACCGCGCTGCTGTGCGCGCTCGGCTTCGACACCCTCGGCCTGCACCGGCTGTTCGCCCGCACCGACCCCGACAACCCGGCCGCCGCCCGGGTGCTGACCAGGGCCGGCTTCCGGTACGAGGGCCGGATCCGCGCCGAGTCGCACTGGGACGGCAGCTGGCACGACGCACTCCAGTACTCGCTGCTCGCCCCCGAGTGGCGGGCCGTCCAACTCGCCGCCCCCGCCCTGCGACCCGGGGGTTAACCCCACCATCGATCGGGAAGCAGACCTCATTCCGGAACCCCGGCCCGGTACGGCACCTTGGAGTAGTGCCCGACGCCGCCGACCGGCGGCACCGCCCCGACCACCCGAAGGACCGCGGATGTCCACCGCTGCGTACCGTGCCTCCACCGGCGACCACTCCACCCGGCCCGGGTTCTGGCGCGCCCCGTTCTCCCGGGCCGCCTTCCGGGAGCTCGGCTTCGCGCTCAGCGGCCTCCCGATCGCCGTGCTCGGCTTCTCCCTCGTCATCGCGCTGTTCAGCTCCGGTATCGGGCTCGCCGTCACCGCGCTCGGCCTGCCCGTGCTCGCCCTGGTGACCATCACCGGCCGCGGCTTCGGCGCCCTCGAACGCCACCGGATACGCACTCTGCTCGGCCTCGACCTGCCCGCCCCGGCCCCGGTGAAGGTCCAGCGGGAGGGCATCTGGGGCCTGATTACCGCCCGGCTCGGCGACGGGGCGGGCTGGCGGGGCGCGCTGTACCAGTTCGTCATGTTCCCCTGGGTGGTCTTCAGCTTCACGGTCTCGCTGGTCTTCTTCGTCGTCGGCTGGGCGCTGCTGCTGTTCCCCGCCTACCAGTGGGTGTGGCCCCACTACACCGACTGGAACGGCTACCGGGTCGCCAACTGGACGGATTCGAACGGCGCCCAGCACGTCTACGAGCTCGTCTCGCCGTACCAGATCGGCGCCGTCAGCCTGCTCGGCCTGCTGTTCGTCCTGCTCACCCCGCAGCTGATCCGCGCCCTCAACGGCGCCAACCGGCTCGCCGCCCGCGGCCTGCTGGCCGACCGCTGACCGTGCGCCGCTGAACATGCACCACCCCCCGGGCCCGTGGTCGGATGACTGCGGGCCCGGGCCGCACCCCGGGCCCGTCGAACGTCCGGAGGGACGGAGGACCGCCGATGTGCCCGGTCAGCAGCGCCCGTTCCGTGAACCGCCCCGTAGACCGCCCCGGGCACCGCCGGGCGCCGGCCGCCGGGCCCGTGCTGATCACCTCCCGGCCGCTCGACGAGTACTGCGCCTACCTCGGCCTCACCCGCGCCGACCTGAGCCGCCTGCCCGGCCCGCTGCTGGACTGCCCAGGCGGCGCCGCCGCGTTCGCCGCCGAGGCCCGGACGCTGGGCTGCGAGGTGGTCGCCGTTGACCCCGGCTACGCGCTCGGCCCCCGCCGGCTCGCCGAACTGGCCGCCGTCGGCCACGACACCATGGCCGGCGCCATCCGCCGCGACCCGGCCCACCACCTTCCCCGCGGCCGGCACGGCCGGCGCCGCCCCGACAAGTACCTGCGCAGCTGGGAGCGGGCCCGCCGCCTGTTCGCCGCCGACGCCGCCGCCCACCCCGGGCACTACGTGGCCGCGGCGCTGCCCCGGCTCCCGTTCGCCGACGGCAGCTTCGCCCTCACCCTCAGCTCCTACCTGCTGTTCGCCTACCCGGCGCTGTTCACCCCCGCCGACCAGTTCCGCGCCCTGCGCGAACTCGCCCGGGTCACCGCCCCCGACGGCGAAGTCCGGATCTTCCCGCTCTACGACCACACCGGCAGCCTCAGCCCGCACCTCACCGAGCTCCGCGCTGCCCTCCGCCACCACCGGATCGCCAGCCGCGTCCTGACCACCACCCCGCCCCACCGCATCCTGGCCCTGACCCCGGCCCGGTGACCGCCCCTCAGCAGGAGTCGGCCGGGGCGGGCGCGTCCCGCAGCGAGCGCACCGCCCGCAGGTAGGCGCCCACCGCGTCCCGGCTGCGGGACAGGCACTCCACCCGCTCGGTGAGCTGCCGGTGCTCGTGCTCCAGCGCCGCCAGCGTCTCCGGGGTGGCGCCCCGGACGTGGTACTGGCCGCTGGTCAGGCAGGGCAGCACGTCCCGGATGGTGCGGGTGGACAGCCCCGAGTCCAGCAGCGAACGGATCTGCCGGACGCGTTCCACCAGCGCCTCGTCGTACTCCCGGTAGCCGTTCGCCGAACGCCCCGGCTTCAACAGGCCCTGCTCCTCGTAGTAGCGCAGCAGCCGGGGCGAGGCCCCCGCGCGGCCCGCCAGTTCGCCGATCCGCATCCGCGTCTCCCGTCCACCGGAAAGGACTTGACCTTCACATCGATGTGAGGGTTCGAGGATAGCGGCATGACCGCGACCCACACCGAACTTCCCATCGGCATAGCCCCTTTGACCCCGCACCAAGGCCTGCGCTGGTCGCCGCTGCTGGCCCTCGCCACCGCCGCCTTCCTGGGCATCGTCACCGAGGCGCTGCCCGCTGGCGTCCTCCCCGAAATGGCCCACGACCTGCGGGTCGGCGAATCCGCGATGGGCCAGTCGCTCACCGGCTACGCCCTCGCCACCGGACTCTCCGCGATCCCGCTCGCCCGGGCCACCGCCCGCTGGTCCCGCAAACGCCTGGTACTCGCCGCCGTCGCCGTCCTGCTGGTCGCCAACGCCGTCACCGCGCTCTCCCCGTCCTACCCCCTCACCATGGCCGCCCGGATCGCCGCCGGCGTCGCCGTCGCCGCGATCTGGTCCGAACTCGTCGGCTACGCCCGCCGCCTGAGCCCACCGCACCTGCACGGACGGGCGATCGCCGTCACCGGCATCGGCGTCCCGCTCGCACTCTCCCTCGGCATCCCGCTCGGCACCTGGTCCGGCCGACTGATCGGCTGGCGCCCCACCTTCGGACTCGTCGCCGTACTGGCCGCCGCCCTGCTGCTCTGGCTCGCCGCCGCCGTCCCCGACGCCCCCGGCCGGCGCACCGGACGGGCCGAACCCCTCCTCGCGGCGCTGCGCCTGCCCGGCGTCCGGCCCGTGCTGTTCGTGGTCGCCGCGTTCGTCCTCGCCCACAACGTGCTCTACACCTACATCGCCGCACTCCTCGACCACTACGGCATGGCCGACCGCCGCGACCTGGTCCTGCTGGTCCTCGGCATCACCTCGGTCGCCGGACTCGCCATCACCGGCGCCCTCGTCGACCGCCGGCTGCGCCACCTCACCCTCGCCGCCACCGCCGCCGTCCTCGCCGCCCTCGGACTCCTGCTGCTGCCCACACCCGCCGCCCCCCTCGTCCTGCTCGCCGCTGCCCTCTGGGGCCTCGGCTGGGGCGCCGTCCCCCCGCTCTTCCAGACCGCCGCCGCCGACGCGGGCGGCGACCGCGCCCAGACCCTCCTGGTCGCCACCTGGAACACCGCCATGGGCCTCGGCGGCGCCGTCGGCGGCCTCCTCCTCACCCTCTCCGGCCCCAACGCCTTCCCCTGGTTCGCCCTCGCCCTCCTCCTCCCCGTCCTCGCCGTCACCACCCTGGCCCGCCGCCACGGCTTCCCGGCGAAGCGCCCATGAGAGACCTGAACGGCCGGGGAACGCAGGCGGGTCGTCGCCACGGTGACCGGCTGTGCCGTGGACGGTGAACCGTGGGCCATGTCGGCCTTGTACTCACCGTGGTTGCCACAGCGGCCGGCCCGGAGAACGCAGACGGCCCGTGGGCTGCTCCTCGGGCCGGGCCCCGCTGGGCGGGGGCGGCGGTCGAGGCACCGGGGATGTACCGGTGAGCCCACGGGCCGGGTGACTGCTGGGAATTAGCCTGAGCCGGAGGCCAGTAGGGCCTCACCGCTGCGCAGGCAGGGGCGGCTCTAGCGAGCAGCCACCTCACGCATCCTGAAGGAACTCAACTCAGGATCACCTCCTTTCAGTGTGCCGCCAGCGTAGGCACCACTGTCGGGGCGGGCAACGGATTTATTTGCCGGGCAATTCACGGCGGGCACGACGAAGGCCCGGAGGCGATGCCTCCGGGCCTTCGTTTGCTACTGAGTAGCGGGGACAGGATTTGAACCTGCGACCTCTGGGTTATGAGCCCAGCGAGCTACCGAGCTGCTCCACCCCGCGTCGGTGAACACGACTCTACGTGACTCCTGCGAGAAAAGGAAATCCGTTCTCCGCGGGCACCCGCGCAGGTCACCGCGCTGGTCGGCCGGGACCGGCCGGCTGGCGGGTGCGGCGGGTCTGCGCCCACACCGCGAAGCAGACCAGCGCCGCGAAGCACGGCACCATCACCAGGCCGTACACCAGCAGGAAGCCGTCGGTGCCCAGTCCGGCCGCCGCGTTCCACACCCCGTGCAGGCCCATCGCCAGCAGCAGGCCCGCAGGGGCGCCGAGCCGGGCCGCCCAGCGGCGGCCGGTGGTCAGCGTCACCGCGAGGCCTATGCCGGCCAGCGCGGTGAACAGCGGATGCGCGAACGGTGACAGCAGGGCCCGCAGGACGAAGGTGTGCACCGTCCCGTCGAAGTCCCGCAGGCTCGGTGGGCGGCCCAGGCCGATCGCGTCCAGCCGGGCCTGCCGGTCCGCGGTGAACGCCCGCCCCAGGTAGAGCGCGTTCTCGGTGAACGCGAAGCCGGACGCCGTGACCCCGCCCAGGACCGCCCCCGCCGCCAGGGTGCGCGGGTGCGAGCGGGCCCGCAGTCGCCAGGCCGGTGCGGGCCGGAACAGTGCCACCGCCCGCTCGGGGTCGTCGTGCCGGTGCCGCAGCAGGCGTCGCAGCCGGCCGCACGGGCGGCCCGGTTCGCAGTGGTGCCGCCGCCGCAACGGCAGCAGCAGCATCAGCAGCGCCGAGCTCTTCGCCACCTCTTCGATCAGCGGCGTCGCGAACTCCGCGCCCCAGGTCTCCCCGCGCGCGCCCCGGTGGGCGATCAGGAAGTCGCTCGCCCAGCCGTTCGCCATGATCGCCACCGTGGTCGCCGCGCAGGCCCCCCAGGCCAGGCAGAACAGGGTGTGCCGGATCGGCACCCGCGCGGTCTGGTTCAGCCACGCCAGCGCCCCCAGTACGAACGGCAACGGCAGCAGCGCCAGTCCGAGACCCACCAGCAACCCGGCCGTCCCCGTCTGACGCTGCACCAGATGCAGGATCAGCACCCCGGACCCGGCCAGCGCCAGCGCCGCCACCGCCGAGGACGCGGCCGGCCGCCGCATCGGCCACAACCGGCGCACCACCGACGGCGCGACCCGGATCACCCGGCCACCACGCTGCCCCGGGATCCGCCCCACCGCCGACAGGTACACCCGCACCCGGTGCGCCCCCGACTCCGGGAACGCCCGAGCGCCGTCCCGGGAAGGCGGCAGATCGGCGGCCATGGCGGCGACCCCTACAGGCAGGCTGGGGGAGGCCTTGCCGCCGGGCGGACTGCTCACCTGCAGAAGCGTAGGCGAATCCTCCACTCCGGCGGGAGTGGGGAGCACAATCCGTACGGCCGGGGTGACAGGCCGTCAGCAAGGCGAAGCGGCGGACGCCGCTTCGGTGTTGTTCCTACCCGTGATGTCGCGGGGGAGAACGCGCCCGCCGTCGTCAGCTCTCGTAGTGGTAGCGGCACTGCGCGATCAGAATCGAATCGTCGGTGGCCTTGTAGATCAGGCGGTGCTCGTCGTTGATCCGCCGCGACCAGTACCCCTGGAAACCGTGCTTCAGGGGCTCCGGCTTGCCGATTCCCTCATTGCCGTGGCGGGCGACATCAGCAATGAGGGCGTTGATCCGCTTGAGAATCCTGCGGTCCTGGACCTGCCACCACAGGTAGTCCTCCCAGGCGCGGGAGGCGAAGATGATCTTCACTCGGGATCCGCCAGCTCCCGTACGCTCCCGCCGCCGTTCTCCAGCTCCTCGATGGAGGCCAGCAGGCGCCGTGCGTTCGCGGGGCTGCGCAGCAGGTAGGCCGTCTCCTTCAAGGACTCGTAGTCCTCGAGCGAAACGATGACGACCGGCTCGTGCCCGGCGCGGGTGATCACTATCTCCTCGCGGTCGTCGACGACGGCATTGAGCACCTCGGCATACCGGGCGCGGGACTCCGAGTACGACATGGTCTTCACGGTCCACCTCCTGCGTACAGAAAATTGTACGCAGGATGCCCAGGGCCCTCAAGCTTCATTCCCCCGCAGGGGCGATCCGGCGGGCCGCGCAGCGGGCTAGCGGCGGCGGAACAGCAGGTCGTGCACCGCGTGGCCCTTGGCCAGGCCGGCCCGTTCGAACTTGGTCACCGGACGCCAGTCGGGGCGCGGAGCGTAGCCCGGGACGCTGCCCGCGGGGTGCTCGTCCGGCTCCAGCCACGGCGAACCGTCGCCCTCCGGGTGCAGGTTCTCCAGCTCCGGCGAGGCCTCCAGTACGGCCAGCATCTGCTCGGCGTACGGCTCCCAGTCGGTCGCGCAGTGCACCAGCGCGCCCGGGGCGAGGCGGGGCAGCACCAGCTCCAGGAACGACTCCTGGATCAGCCGGCGCTTGTGGTGCTTCGGCTTCGGCCACGGGTCCGGGAAGTACACCCGCAGGCCCGCCAGCGACGCGTCCGGCAGCATGTCGCGCAGCAGGATGACCGCGTCGCCCGCCGCGAGGCGGACGTTCTCCGAACCGTCGCGCTCCAGGAACTGCAGCAGGTTGCCGTGGCCCGGGGTGTGGACGTCCGCCGCGAGGATCCCGGACGTGGGGTCGGCCGCCGCCATCGCGGCCGTGGTGTCGCCCATCCCGAAGCCGATCTCCAGCGTCACCGGACGGCCGTCGAACATCGCCGGCAGGTCCATCGGGGTGCCGTCGATGGCGTGGCCGAAACGCTCCCAGCCGCGGTCCAGCGCACCCGCCTGCGCCTTGGTCATCCGACCACGACGCGGCTGGAAACTGCGGATCCGCTGCTCACGGTGCTGGGCCTCGGTGGCCTTGTGCGGGTACATCGGCGCGGGGTACGCCGCCGGGGCGGCGGACAGCCGGGCCGACGCGGGCAACTGGGGGCTGGGGGCAGAGGAAGTCACAATCACACGAGTCTACGGGAGCTCGAAAATCGGGTGATCAGGCACGTGCGGGTGCGAACCCGGGGGCGCTGGGGGTACCCCCAGGCGAAGCCGAGGGGGCGGAACTGCGCGCAGCGGAAGGCGCCCAACCTCAAGATCGCGACGCAGGACCATCACTTGCACGTGTTCGCGACCTTACGGACGGGTTTGCGCTTGTCGCGCATTCCCAGCGCCCCTGGTTTCGCGCCCGCCAGCTCGCGTTCACCCGCCTGCTTCTCTCACCCCAGTGCGGCCATGGCCCGGCGGGCCACCTCCCGCCCGATCGCCAGTGACGCCGTCGCCGCCGGCGAGGGTGCGTTGAGGACGTGGACGAGGCGGCCGGTGCCGGCGAAGGCGAAGTCGTCGAGGAGGGTGCCGTCGCGGGCGACGGCCTGGGCGCGGACGCCGGCGGGGGCGGGGCGGAGGTCGGATTCGGTGATGGTGGGGAGGAGGCGGCGGACGGCGGTGGTGAAGGCGCGTTTGGAGAGGGAGCGGTGGAGTTCGCCGAGTTCGTAGCGCCAGTGCCGGCGGGCGATCGTCCAGGCGCCGGGGAAGCGGACCGTCCCGGCCAGGTCGCGGAGGCTGATGGTGTGCCAGTCGTAGCCTTCCCGGGCCAGCGCGGGGACGGCGTTCGGGCCGACGTGGACGTCGCCGTGGATGCCACGGGTGAGGTGGACGCCGAGGAACGGGAACGCCGGGTCGGGGACGGGGTAGACCAGGCCGCGGACCAATGACCGGTGGGAGGGCGTGAGTTCGTAGTACTCACCGCGGAACGGGACGATCCGCAGGCCGGGGTCGTCGCCGGCCAGCCGGGCGATCCGGTCGCTGTGCAGTCCGGCGCAGTTGACCAGCACCGCGCAGCGGATTTCGCCGGTGGGCGTGGTGACGGTGACCCCGTCGGCGCGCCGGGCGATGTCCAGGACGGGGGTGGCGAGCCGCAGTTCGGCGCCGCGTTCGCCGGCGAGGGCGGCGTACCGGCGGGCCACGGCGGTGAAGTCGCAGATGCCGGTGGTGGCGAGGTGCAGACCGGCGATGCCGGTGACCTCGGGTTCGTGGTCGCGGATGCCGGCCGGGTCGAGTTCTCGCAGCGGGATGCCGTTGGCCCGGCCGCGTTCGGCGAGGGCGGCGAGGCGGGGGAGTTCGGACGGGTCGGTGGCGACGACGAGTTTGCCGGTGACTTCGTGGGCGATGCCCTGCTCGCGGCAGAACTCGACCATCTCGCGGGCGCCTTCGGTGGCGTAGCGGGCCTTCAGCGAGCCGGGCCGGTAGTAGACGCCGCTGTGGATGACGCCGCTGTTGCGTCCGGTCTGGTGGGTGGCGAGGGCGCTCTCCTTCTCCAGCACCATGGCGGAGGTACCGGCCCGGGTGAGCGCGTACGCGGTGGACAGGCCGACGATGCCGCCGCCGACCACCAGGACCTGGACGTCGTGCTTCAAACCCGTGCCCTTCAGCCGCTGGTGAGGACCAGACGGGCGCGTTCGGTGAGCTCCTTGACCCGCTGCTCGTTCTGGTAGGGCTCCAGGCGCCGCAGCAGCTCGACGACGTACTCGCGGCTGCGGTGCGAGGAGATCCGCCCGGCGACCTCGACGGCGCGTTCGCCGGCGGCGACGGCGGCGTCCAGGTCGCCGGCCTCGGCCTCGGCCATCGCGGAGACGATCAGCCGCAGGCCGTGCGAGCGGACGAAGCCCTCGGTCGGGCGGGCCAGCGCCTCGCGGGTGAAGTGCCGGACCTTGGACGGCACTCCGAGGTCGCGGAAGCACTCGGCGGCGTCGGCGGCGAGGCGGTCGTAGGCGTAGAAGTCGATCCAGGTCGGGTCGTGGTCGCCGGGGCGGGCCCGGTCCAGGGCGGCTTCGGCGGCGGACAGCGCGGTGCTGCAGGCGGGGGCGTTGCCGGCTTTGGCGTGGGCGCGGGCCTCGACCAGGTGGAAGAAGCTCATGGTGCGCGCCGTGGCCAGGCCCCGGTTGCGTTCCAGGGCGGCCTGGGCGAGGTCGACGGCCTCGTCCGGGAAGGAACGGTAGGACGCCTGCAGGCTCATCGAGGCCAGCACGTACCCGCCGAGCGGCACGTCGCCGGCGGCCCGGGCCAGGCGCAGCGCCTGGATGTAGTAGCGCTGGGCGGCCTCGTGCTGGCCGGTGTCGAAGGCCATCCACCCGGCCAGCCTGGTCAGTTCGGCGGTGGCGCCGAACAGCGCCCGGCCCACCGCGTCGCTGTACGAGGCGAGCAGCAGTGGGGCGGCCTCCACCCGCAGGCACTCCGGGACCATCGAGGAACGCCAGTCGCCGCCGCCGTACTTGGAGTCCCAGCGGCGGGCCTCCTGGGCGGCCTCGCGGAGTTTGGTGGCGTCCGCGTGCCCGGCCCGGTAGCCGGACAGGTCGGGGGCGGACTCCCGGGCCACCGAACCGTCGGCGGGCGTGATCAGCCAGCGGGAGACGGGGGTGGCGTACGCGGCGACCGAGAAGGTGCCGGCCAGGCTGTCGCTCCACCGGCCGCCGCCGGGGCCGCGCCGCAGGTCCAGGTCGACGCGCCAGAGCTCGGTGGCGGAGCGGACCGCCTCGGGGACTTCGCGCGGGAATTCCAGGCCGAGTTCGGGCGTGGGGTGCGAGTCGGCGAGGCCGATCTCCTCCAGCGGCACCGGGCGGCCGAGCTTGTTGCCGAGCGCGGTGGCGATCAGGTGCGGCACCGGGCGCTGCGGCACCATTCCCTTGGTCACCCAGCGGGCCACCGAGGTCTTGTCGTAGCGCAGGGTCAGGCCGCGCTGCGCGCCGAGGTCGTTGACCCGGCGGGCGAGCCCGGCGTTGCTGATCTGGGCGAGCGCGAGGAGGGCGCCGAGCCGGTCGTTCGGCCCTCGTGAGCTGACGGTCATGGTGGCGGTGGCACCCCCTGGCGACGTCGTGCGCGGATGGCGGCGAGTCGCGACGGCAGCAGCACGCCACCGGACTGCTTGCACCTAGCGTAGTCGCCCGCGTTCCCACGGTTAAGAGGTCGCATTCCGGTTGGCGGGAACGCGCTGATGCCACGCTCGCCGACCTGACGCCCCCGGAGCGAGGGGCCGGCACCTGCCGCACAACCGTGCTCCCGTCCCGTGCCCGTGTGCGCCATCCGTGCTCCCTGGCCGCATCGGCAGGTGGGCGATTCGCTGGTGCCTGTGGATCGGCCCGCCGTCGAGGACCCGGCGGGCCGGGGGAAACGCTGCCTCAATCCCCGCGGGCAGCGGCGCGTCCGGGAGGGCATGCGGATGCCCTCCCGGCTCGTGCGATGCCTTTCGGCCAAACTCGGCCGCTTTCGCAGCGTCCACGGACCACTTTCGCGCCGTGCTGTCCGGCCACCGGCCGTTCCCCGGGCGGGAGTTCGAGGACCCGCACGGCCCGGGCCCCGGAGGGGGTGGCCCGGTCCGTGCGCCCCGCCGCGCAAGCCTGGCCCGATTTCGTCGCGCCAGTGGCACGATTACTCCCGACGGTGCGCCAATTCCCCACACATCATCGGATGTTCGCCGCGCGCCGAGGCACCACGGAGGCGCGATGCGGTGGCTCACCGGCTGGAGCGGCCCGACCGCCGACCCGGCGCTCGCCGCGGTCCGGCCGATCGCCGGCACCCTGCTCTGGAGCGGCCCCGACCCGCTCTGGGCCGTCGGCGACTGGCGCCCCGACGAACTGCGCCTCGCCGTGCTCCGCCCCGGCGCCCCCGCAACCGTCCGCGGCGGACTCGACCCGCGCGACCCCACCGACCGCGCCGACCAGGACACCCCCGCCACCCTGCGCCTCGCCGTCGCCGGCCGCTGCGGCGCCACCGACCGCGAACTCGCCGACGGCCTGGCCGCCGCCCGCGGCGGCGCGCTGCGCCACCTCACCCACTGGCCCGGCAGCTACACCGTCGTGCTGCGGGCCGGCACCCGCTCCACCGTGCTGCTCACCGACCTGGCCGGCGTCCAGCCGGTCTTCCACACCCCGTTCGCCGGCGGCACCGCCTACGCCACCGCCGCACTGCCGCTGGCCGACCTGGTCGGCGCACCCCTGGACGCCGGCCACCTCGCCGCCCGCCTCGCCACCCCCGAGACACCCGAGGCGCTCGGCGACCGCACCCCCTTCCGGGGCGTCCGCCGGGTGCCGCCCGGCCACGCCCTCGGCATCCGCGGCGGCCGCGCCCACCACACCGCGCACCCCGACGAGCCCGCCGAGGCCCGGGCCGAGGCGCCCGCCGTCCGCGAACTCACCCGCGCCCTGCTGGAAGCCGTCCGCTGCCGGGTCCGCGCCACCGCCCCCGGCGACCGGCCCCGGCTCGGCGTCGACCTGTCCTACGGCACCGCGTCCGCCACCGTCGCGCTGCTCGCCGCCGCCGTCCCGCTGACCACCTGCCCGCACCCCGGCGCCGCGCTCGAACGGCCCGCCGCCCGCACCGGCGCCGTCCGGGGCTCCTGGGCCCGCGGCGGCGCCGGCGAACGGCCCGAACCCGAGACGCTCCCGGCCGTCACCCTCGGCGACGCCGACGGCCTCACGCTCGCCGTGCACGCACCCCGACTGCGCCACCTCGTCGTCCCGCCCGTCCTCCCGTACGCCGGACTGGACGGGCCCGGCGGCCCGCTCACCGACGAACCCGGCCCCGCACTGCTGGTCGCCGCCCGGCACACCGCCGCGCACCGGGCCGGCGGCGCCGACCACCTCACCGGCCACGGAGCCCGGCAGGTCCTCGACGGCCACCCCGCCCGACTCGCCGACCTGATCCGGGCCGGCCGCCCGCTCCACCTGCTCCCCCCGATCGCCGCCCTGGCCGGCGCCGACCGCGCCACCGCCGGCACCCTCACCGCCACCCTGCACACCCCCGTCACCGTGCTGCGCGCCGCCCGCCGCCTCGCCCGCACCCGCTACGCCGACGCCCTCGACGACCTCGCACTGCGCCTGCGACTCCGACACGAACCGGGCGAGGCAGGCACCATGGGCCGCGCGATGGCCGCCGAACTGACCTGGCACCGGACCGGCCCGGCCGCCCACCTGCTGGCCGACGAACCCCTCGCCGCGCTCGCCCAGCACCTGCGCACCGCCGCCCGCGACGGCGCCCCCACCGAACCGCCCGGCGCCCGCCGCGCCCGGCTCGCCCTGCACCGGCAAGCCGCCCACTACCGCACCCTGGTGCACGCCACCGAACAGCACGGCCAGCGCCTGCACGCGCCGTTCCTCGACAACCAGGTGGTCCGCGCCGCCCGCCTGCTCCCCGACGAGATCCGGCTGCAACCCGGCGCCCGGCCCGCCCTGCTGGCCGCCGTGCTGGCCGGCGCCGGCCGCACCGACCTGCCCGCCGACTGGGGCCGCACCACCGGACCCGACCCGCACACCGCCGCCCGGAACGGCATCCGGGCCGCCGCCCCCGCGCTCGCCGAACTGCTCGACCGCCCGCTGCTCGGCGAGGCCGGACTGATCGACACCCCCGCCGTCCGCAAGACCCTCGCCACCGCCACCGACCCCGCGCAGGACGCCCCGCCCGCCACCCTCGCCGCGCTCGGCGAGCTGATCGCCGTCGAACTCTGGCTGCGCCGCCTCGCCGCCCGCCGCCCCGGCTCCGCCTGGACCGGCCTGCCCGCCCCGCGCCGCACCGCCCTGGAGCGCTGAGCGTGCCTGCCCGGCCCGGGCCGGTCCGCCGGATAGCTTCGGGGCCATGACCCTCCCCGTCAGCACCGAGGCCCCGCCGCCCGGCGCCGCGATCCTCACCGCCTGCGACGGCTCCGACGCCTCGCTCTGGGCGCTCGACCGGGCGATGACCGAGGCCGAGGCACACCACCTGCCGCTGCACGTGCTCGCCGTGGTCAACCCCTCGCCCACCGGCTGGGCGCCGGGCATGGCCGACCTGGTCCAGGAGAGCGTCCAGCGCCTCACCGCGAGCATGTCGGACGGCCTGCGCCGCGCCGTCGACACCGTCCAGGCCGCCCGCCCCCGCCCGTACGCCGGGCCGCTCACCCTGCACGTGCTGCTCGGCAACGTGGTGGACGTACTGCTCCGGGCCGCGGACGGGCGGCACACCCTGGTGCTCGGCACCCGCGGCAACGGCGGCTTCTCCCGGCTGCTGCTCGGTTCGGTCAGCACCGCCGCCGTGCACCACGCCGGCTGCCCCGTGCTGGTGGTCCCGGCGCCCGCCGAGGACGCCTGACCAGGAATGACCGCCGGTGGTTGAGCGTTCATCTTCCTGTTGGAGGTCACCCGGCCGCCGCGAACCACCCCGACAGGAGCCAGCCCCGCCATGAAGGTCGAAATCTACTCGGACATCGCCTGCCCCTGGTGCTACGTCGGCAAGCGGCGCTTCGAGCAGGCACTCGAGCGCTTCGAGGGCAAGGACGGCGTCGAGGTGGTCTACCGCCCCTACCAGCTCGTCCCCGACGCCCCCGAGCAGGCCCGCCCGCACCGCGAATGGCTCGCCGAGCGCTACGGGCCGCAGTCCCTCGCCATGGACGCCCGGATCACCGAGGTCGGCAAGACCCTCGGCATCGACTACGACTTCGACGCCGCGCTCGAGGTCAACACCCTCCGCGCCCACCGCCTGCTGCACCTCGCCGAGACCGAGTACGGCCCCGCCGTGCAGGCCGCCCTCAAGGAGCGCCTGCTGAAGGCGCACTTCTCCGAGGGCGTGAACGTCGGCGATGTCGAGGCGCTGGCCGGCCTCGCCGCCGAGACCGGCATCGACCGCGAGCGCGCCGCCGCCTACCTGGCCGGCGACGAGGGCGAGGCCGAGACGCTCGCGCAGCTCGCCGAGGCCCGCGCCATCGGCGTCACCGCCGTCCCCACCTTCGTCTTCGAGGGCCAGTGGGCCGTCCAGGGCGGCCAGGAGGCCGACACCTTCCTCCAGGTGCTGCGCCAGGTCGAGGCCGAGACCTCCCGGCAGCTCACCCCGATCGTCCCGGACGGGGAGACCTGCGCGGACGGCAGCTGCCAGATCTGAGGCCCGGCCGGGGCTGGCCTGCTGCCGGCCGTCAGCAGCTGAGACTGGCCTGCGCCCAGTCCGCCAGGTCGATCACCGGGACGGAACCGCGGGCCGTGGTCACCACCAGCCGGATCGAGGACTGGCCGGCCAGTTCGGCGTGCACCGCGACCGGATCGTCGTTCGCGGACAACTCGCCGGAACTCCACAGCACTTCACCGTTGTCGCCCTGCACCGCGAAGATCACCCGCCCGTAGGTCACCCCGAAGTCGTCCAGCCCGGCGACGGCGTCGAACGACCGGCAGCTGCGGTTCAGGTCGATGGTCACCCGGGACGGCACCTGGACCGCCAGCACGTGCCGGTAGAAGTCGCCCTGCATCCACGCCCCGGACCGCTGCATGGCGGACCCGGCGCCGCGGATGGTCGGGGTGCCCGGGGTGCGGTGCCCGCGGTTCAGCGGCAGCTCGTCCAGCCAGAACCGGCTGACCGCGCTGGTGCTCGGACTCGGCGAGGGGCTCGGGGGCGGGCTCGACGGCGCCTGGACCGGCGGCTCCGGGCTCGGCGCCTGGGACTGCGGGGCGGACGGCTCCGGTCTCGGCGACTGCGAAGGCGTCGAACCGGTCTTCGGCGTCGGACTCGGGGTCTGCGACGGCGACTGGGACGACGACGGCGATGACGGCGACGACGTCGGTGCGGCGGGCGTCGGCTTCGGCGCGGCCGCCTGCGGCACCGGCGTCGGGGCGTCCGGCACCGCGCTGATCGGCGGCGGCGCGGCCACCGGCGGTGTCGGCTCCGGCGAACCGGTGAGCGCGTACGCGGCGACGGCCACCGCCACCATGGCGATGCCCGCGGCGATCCCGGCCTTCGCGGCCGTGCCGAGCCCCTGCCCGGCCGCCGCGGTCGCCCCGCCACCACCGGACGACCCGCCCGCCGCCGTACCGCCGCCCGCCGCGGCCGCACCGCCGGCGACCGCGCCCGTGACGGCGGCCCCGGCACCGGCCGCGGCCACCGCGGCCGTGAACCAGCCGGCGCCGACCCAGAGCAGCGCGCCCCCGGGCAGCACCGCCCGCAGACTGTGGTTGATGTCGGCCAGCTCCAGGTACGCGGCCGTGCAGCGGGTGCAGTCCTGGACGTGCTTGCCGACCTCCGCCGACGCCCGCTTGCGCAGCGAGCCGCGGGCGTACGCGCCCAGCCGGTTCGCGTACCCGGCGCAGCCCGACTCCTGACTGCCCGACACGTGCGCCTGCAGGAACGCGGCGGCCAGCCGGTCCCGGGCCCGGTGGGCCTGCACGGCCGTCGCGTTGGCGGTCTTGCCGAGCATCACCGCCACCGTCTTCGGGGACTCCCGCTCGACCTCGGTGTGCCAGAGCACCACCCGGTCGTCCTCCGGGAGTTCGGCGTACGCCCGCATCACCATGCGCTGATCGGCCAGCGCCAGCGCCCAGGCGTCCGCGCCCGGGTCGGCCAGGTCGAACTCGATGGTGGCGGCGGACGCCTCGGCGAACGTCGAGAAGTCGTCCACCAGTTGCTCGCGCCGGTCCGAACGCGTCCAGGCCGCCGCGACGTTGCGCACCGCCGTCAGCAGGTAGGCGCGGACCGCGAACTCCGGCCCCTTGCCCGCCTTCAACGCCTGCAGGGTGCGGGCGAACACCTCGCCCGCGAGGTCCTCGGCGGTGAAACTGTCCCGGCAGCACGTCCGGGCGTAGCGGCGCACCGCGTCCGCGTGCCGGCGGTAGATCTCCTCGTACGCGGCGTCGTCGCCGGCCCGCACCCGGGCGGTCAACTCGGCGTCCGAGGCCGGGCGTTCACCGTCCACCGGATCGGCCGGCGGGGGCACCGCGGCGCGCACCGCGAACTCCTCGGTGATGAACGCCTCCGGGCTGACGCCGCCCTGCCCGGCGGGGGCCTGGCCCGGCACCCGGCCGGTCAACGACTCCCGGGCGGGGCTGCCCGCCTGGTCCGGGACCTGCGCGGCACCCAGCCCGAAACCGAACTCCCCGCCCTCGCCCTGCTCCTCGGGATTCACCTGGCACCGCCCGCCCGCACGGCGCGCGACCCGGGCCGCCCCTCGAACTCGACGGCGGGCACGGTACGCAACGGGACAATGGCTCCAACCACGGGCAAAGCATGGCATGGTGCAGCGACCACCGGTAGCCGCCCGGTGCCGCACCCACTCTTCCGTGCCGCCGCTCGCCGAAGTGTTCGGAGATCGACGGCGCAAGCACCGCGCGTACCCCGACAGTTCCGCGCGCCGCCCGCGCCGGGCGGCGCCCCGTCACTCGAACGATGCGTCACCGGCCCGGCCGCCGATTCCACGGCCCCCGGTGCCGGTTCAGGCCGCGCGCAGACCCTGCAACAGGAGCTGGAGCAGCCGGCCCCCGGCACCACCCTCACCGCCGTCCCCGGCCTCGAACGCCGCCGACGCGTGCACCGGCACCGCCGCCGTCAGCACCAGCACCACATCGGACACCGTCACCCCCGGCCGCAACTCGCCCGCCGCACCCGCCCGGGCCACCAGCGCCGCCAGCAACTGCAGCAGCAGCCGCGGATCCGCACTCGACTCACCCTCGGCCACTCCGCCGAACGCCCGCAGCTCGGCACCGCGCTGCTCCGGCACCCGGCCGATCTCCTCGGCATAGCGGAACGCCTCCGGCGGCAGCAGCCGGCCCGCACCCGAGGACGCAGCCCGCTGCAGGAACCCGGCCAGCGCATCCCACGGACCGTTCAACCCGCCGTGCAGCGACTCCCGGGCCTGCGCCGTCAGCCACGACACCTCCTCGGCGGCGATCCGCTGGACCAGCACCTCCTTGCTGGGGAAACGCCGGTACACCGTGCCGACACCAACCCCGGCCCGGCGCGCGACCTCCTCCATCGGCGCCCCGTACCCGAGCTCGCCGAACACCTCACGGGCAGCCCGCAGCACACTCTCCAGGTTCCGCCGGGCATCCACCCGCAAGCGCGAACCCGCACCCCGCGGCTCGCCCGGGCGCTCACCCGGACGCTCGCCCAGGCGCTCATTCGGCGGGAACGCGTACTGCTCCCGCGCACCCGGCCCGCGCTGCTCCGGCACCACATCCACCGCGGTCCTCCCGAACGCGCCACTTGGCGACCGCTCGGCCAACTGTTCCTGCTCCGACATGCCAACCTCCCCCGAGGCACCCCGTCCCGGGCACCCGAACGGTCACTGCGCCCCCTGGTGTGCGCTGCCGACACCGGTCGGTCCGACGTCCGCGCACTACCTTCCCCGGATGGCTCCCGGGCAGTCGCACCGACGCCACCGGGCTCGCAGGTACATGGACCGGCACCATCGGCGGTCCGAACCACAATCCGACCATAGTTCAAGGAAGTTCGCCGCAGAAGTGGACCACCCGCCACCCCGAACGGCCCGATCTCGCCCCCACTCCGGACAAATCCCCCCAGCGTCGCCCATCGGCCCACGTGAGGCCCATCACATCCGGTCGGCGACACCCCTCTGCCCCGGCTTGCCCTCCTTTGCCAGGTCTTGACGAGGCATCAGAACCCCCGAACCGCCCCCGCCCCGGCTCCGAGCCGGTCGAACGTACACGTTCCCGCCCGCCGAACGACCGTTCCTCGCTAGCGTGCTCAACGCACTCGCACAACAACCACACAAATTTGCCGACCACATGGGGGGTCATGATGCGGCAAGCAGAACCCGGGGGAAGCGGGGGAAACGGATTCACCGTTTCCCCCGACGAGTTGGAACAGTCCGGCCGGACGGCCCAACAGACCGCCAGTGAACTCAACTCCTGCACCGACGAATGGAAGCGGCTGCTCGACAACCTCTCCCGGGAGATGGACTTCAGGGCGACAAGCTGATCCGCACCGCCGCCAACTACCGCAAGGGCGAACAGGACGCCACCAGGAGCGTGGGCGCCGTCGAAGCCCAGGCCCCCTCCGCGCGGCGTCCCGACCGTGCCCGCAGGCACCGGCACCGGGGCCCGGCCCGGGCGCACTCATCTTTGGAGCGGCCGCGGGCTGGGGAATCGGGCACACCGTCGATCCACACCACCTGTGGTTTGGCCAGGACCCTGTGAGCGAGGGATTCGGAGCCAATCGTTTCGTTGTCGCCGACGGGCCCATGGTCAGCTTCGACTCGCACTCCGACTGGCAGGAACAGCGGTGAAGACGCGACTCCTGGGTACAGCGCTCGTCGCGGCCTTGCTGTTCGGACCAATTGTCACCGGCTGTTCGGCCTTCCGTGATGACAAGCCGGTGGTCGCGCTCGACGCGGCCCGGTCGACCATCGACACCCTGTTGGACGGGGCGACGAAGGCCATCACCCCGGCGGTGGGCTATGACGACGACTTCTACACCGCGAAGGTGCATTCCGACTGAAGGTGAAGGACCCCGGCAGCGGCCACCCGTTCCTGAGTGAGGAGACCTCCCGCCCGTCCCCTGCCGCGACACCCGCCGGCCGGCAGGACGACCCGTACTGGTCGCACTGACCGTCGCCCAACCCCCGTGCCGCCCCCGCCAGTTGCTCGGTCGGGGCGGTACGGCGCGTTTCGGGGCCGCTTTCCGGACTGGATTCGGGCCGATCCGGCCCGGAGTGTGGACAAGAACCCTCCGGTGGGTGCGTCATAGGGGGAACGTGAAACGGGTCACAGCCCGAGGGCCGGCCGGAGGTGCCCCATTCGGATCCTGATCATCGGCGGCGGCTGCGCCGGACTGAGCACCGCGCTGCGCCTCCAGCAGTTGCTGCGACCGCAGTTGAGGGACCGCCGGATCGACATCACGATCGTCGAACCGCAGCCGTACCTCACCTTCCAGCCGCTGCTGGCCGAGGTCGCCGCCGGCTCCATCGACCCCCGCCACGTGGTCGTCCCGCTGCGCACCGCGCTGCCCGACTGCCGGGTGCTCACGGCCCGCGTCACCAGGATCGACCACGCCGTCCGCACAGCCTGGGTGGATGCGGCGCCGCGCGGCGAGCTCCGGCTGCCCACGGAAGTTCCGTACGACGTCCTGGTGATGGCCCCGGGCGCGGTCTCCCGCACCGCCCCCGTGCCCGGCCTCGCCGACCACGGCATGGGCTTCGCCACTGTCGGCGAGGCGGTCGCGCTGCGCAACCACGTCCTGGAGCAGCTCGACCTGGCCTCCTCCACCCGCGACCCGGCGCTCCGGCAGGCCGCCCTCACTTTTGTCTTTGTCGGCGCGGGCTACGCGGGCGTCGGGGCCCTGGCCGAATTGGAGGACATGGCCCGCACCGCCACCAAGGGCTTCCACAACCTCACCCCGGAGGACCTGCGCTGGGTACTGGTCGAGGCCAGGGACCGCATCCTCAGTGAGGAGATCCCGGAACTCGCCGCCCACACCCTCGCCGAACTCCGCGAACGCAATATCGACATCCGGCTCTCCACCACCCTGGAATCCGCCGTCGATCAGGTCATGGTGCTCTCCGACGGCGGGCGCTTCGCCGCCCGCACCCTGGTGTGGACGGCCGGCATTCGTCCCGCCCCGGTGCTCGCCCTCACCGACCTCCCGCTCGACCACGCGGGCCGGATCACCTGCCTGCCCACCCTCCGGATCGCCAACCCCGACGGCACCGCCCTGACCGGCGCCTGGGCGGCCGGTGACTGCGCCGCCGTCCCCGACCAGGCCGGCCAGACCTGCGCCCCCAACGCCCAGCACGCCCTCGCCCAGGCCAAACTCCTCGCCGAGAACCTCGCCGCCGAGCTCGCCGGTCAGCCCCTCACCGACTACCGCCCGGGCGACCCCGCCTGCTCCACCTCACTCGGCCTGCGCCGGGCCGTCGCCCACACCCGACGCGGTGCCCGCCTCACCGGCCGCCGCGCCTGGTGGCTGCACCGCGCCCGCCAGCTGCGCCGCCTGCCCAGTCGGGAGCGCCGGATCAGGGTCCTGATGGACTGGCTGTTCGGCGGCCTGTTCCCACGCGAGGTGGTCGCGCTCGGCGCCATCGAGCATCCCCGTGCCGAGTTCGAGTCCGGTTTCACCACCGGCCCCGGTACGTCCGGCCCCGGCAGCTGACAGATCCCTTCACCCGCGCTACGGCCCGCACGGAGGCACACCCCGGCGCACGCCCGCCGGAACGCGCCGCATCGGGGGCTCGACTTCCGGAATCACCCCGGAGCCTGACAGGATCGACCCCGCCCACCCATCACGCCTTGTGCTGGTGCACGCACACAAGGTGATGATCACACCGCAATCGACCCACAGAGCAGGCACACCCCACATCAGTTCCCCCCAAGTCCCCCAGTTCCCCCGAGGAAGCGGCCGACGTTGAACCTCATGCGCTGGAGCGCCCGGCTCACCGGAGCCGCCAGGCGGACGCCCCCCACCACCGCGGACGAACCCGTCACCGTCCCCGGCCAGCGCGACCGCGCCGCCTCCGGCCCCGACCTCCGCGACCCCGAACAGCTCTACGACCTCCGCGACGTCCTGCATCGCCTGCCCGCCCCCGTCGCCCTCACCCACGGCCCGCAGCACTCGCTCGGCTACGCCAACCGCGCCTACCGCGACCTGTTCGGCCCCCGCACCCCCGGCCGCCCCGCCGCCGAAGCCCTCCCCGAACTCACCGCGCTCGGCGTGCTCCCCCTGCTCGACCAGGTCCTGCGCAGCGGCCGCCCCCGCAGCGTCAAGGCACGGTGCATCCTCGGCCTCGGCGGCAACCGCTACTACAACATCGCCTGCGTCCCGCTCGGCCCCGACGAACACAGCACGCCCGCCGGCGTCCTGATCTTCGCCACCGAAGTCACCGACCAGGTTCAGGCCGCCGGCCGCCTCCGCGACGCCGAACGCCGCCAACGCGAAGCCGCCGTCACCCTCCAGCACAGCCTGCTCCCGCAGAAACTCGAACAGCCCGCCGACCTCCACGTTGCTGCCACTTACCAACCTGGCGGAGCCGAAGCAGCCGTCGGCGGCGACTGGTACGACGTCATCGGCCTCGGCGGCGGACGCACCGCCCTCGTCATCGGCGACGTCATGGGCCGCGGTCTGCGCGCCGCCGCCGTCATGGGCCAGCTCCGTACCGCCGTCCGCGCCTACGCCCGCCTCGACCTCCCGCCGCACGAAGTAATGACCCTGCTCGACGGCCTCGCCATGGAGATCGACGCCAACCAGATCGCCACCTGCACCTACGCCGTCTGGGATCCAGCCACCACCACACTCGTCTACGCCTCCGCCGGCCACCTCCCCCTCCTCCTCCGCGCCCCCGACGGCACAGTCCTGCGCGGCGAGGAACAGAACGGCCCACCCCTCGGCACCGGCGGCGCCGGCCACCTCTCCCACACCCTCCGCCTGCTCCCCGGCACCACCGGCGTCCTCTACACCGACGGCCTGGTCGAACGCCGCGACCAGGACATCGACCAGGGCATCGACCACCTCGCCCACACCCTCACCGGTTCCGTCGCCACCCCCGACATCGTCTGCTCCCGCCTCCTGCGCGCCCTCGGTGTCTCGGCGGAACACGACGACGACGTCGCCGTCCTGGTCTTCCAGGTGGCACTTCCCGGCACCACTTGATGCCGGGTCCGAAGGTGTGTAGAGTTCTCCGAGTTGCCTGACAGGGAGCACCGAGCACGCGTCTGCGTGGACGGTCCCGGGGCGGCCAATCCCTGAGAACCACCCAGTTGATCCGTGACGGGTCGCGTCCTTTTCGCGTCTCCGTTCGTATTTGCTGTGCGCGATTTCGGAGATTGCGGCGGATTCGCTTTTCGGAGCGGTGATCGGCTAGAGTTTGAAACGTCGGAACGGCCGCGAGGCAGGGAAGGCAAACAGCAAGTCGGATCGAAACTCCGGAAAACGGAGCGGAAAACATCTGATAAGCTGAGAACACGAAAGAACGAAGCGCCCGGAGGGCCTGCTGGAAGGCAGACCGAAGGAAGTGTCCGTTCCTTGAGAACTCAACAGCGTGCCAAAAGTCAACGCCAGATATGTTGACATCCCCGGCCAGCCGGTATCGGTTGGTTGGAGATTCCTTTATGAAGTAACACTAGCGAGGACGCAGTGCGCAGGACCGCCCTATTCCGGTGGTTGCTGTGCCGCTCTTTCGTGAAAGCA
>NZ_JBICXW010000023.1:0-8944 GCF_043200475.1 Kitasatospora sp. NPDC048407
CGACGACGATCTTGGCGGAGGTGGTGGCGCGGCTGGGGGCGGCCGCGTTAGAGCTTGCGAAGTCCACTGAGGACCCTTTCGAGCAGCGTGACGTCAGGCGTACCGCCCGACTCGCCCGCCGCGGCGGGCTGGTGGATGGCGACCAGACCGGCTTCCGCCAGGTCTGCAACGAGGATGCGGGCGACACCGAGCGGGACTCCCGCCAGCGCGGAGATCTCGGCGACCGACTTGACCTCACGGCACAGCGCCACGATGCGGGCGTGCTCGGGCAGCAACGCGCCGGGCGGGTTGGTGCCCGTGGTCGAGATCAGCGCCTCGATGGCCAGCTGGTAGCGCGGCCTGGTACGTCCGCCGGTCATGGCGTACGGGCGGACCAGCGGCTGCTGCTCGTAGCCGTCCGACTGCTGGCCGCCGTAGCCGTTTCCGTACCCGTTGCCGTACGAGCCGGCGGGTGTCGGGGGCATTGCGTCCTCCTTGTGCTGCGGTCGTTCGCCGTCGGAGCCCCGGGCCTGCAGGCTGACCGGCTGTCAGCCGCCGAGCGGCGAAGACTTGGGGGTGGGTGTGCCGGACCCGGTTTCGAGCGGGTCCGGCACAGTGAGGGTGGTGCTGAGGAGCCGAAGGGACCGGACCGGCCGTCAGTGCAGCAGGCTGCCCTGGAGCTCGGCCCGCAGAGCGGGAGTGAGGACCGCGCCGGCCCGGTCGACCAGCAGGGCCATCTCGTAGCCCACCAGGCCGATGTCGGAGTCCGGCGAGGCGAGCACCGCGAGCGCGGAGCCGTCGCTGACCGCCATCAGGAACAGGAAGCCCCGCTCCATCTCCACGACGGTCTGGTTGACCTCACCGCCTTCGAAGATGCGGCTGGCGCCGGAGGTCAGCGAGGTCAGCCCGGAGGCGACCGCGGCGAGCTGGTCGGCGCGGTCCCGCGGGAACCCCTCGGACATGCACAGCAGCAGACCGTCGGCGGAGACCACCACCGTGTGCGACACCCCGGGGGTGTTGTCCACGAAGTTGGTGATCAGCCAGTTCAGGTTCTGTGCGGCCTGGCTCATCATCTGACTCAACTCAACGCTCCTGGTGCTCGGGGCCGAAGCCGTTGTTGCCATCGGCGTCGAACTGGGCTCCCCGGTGGCCCTCGGACGTGCCGCCGAAGTCGAAGCCCGGCCGCTGCTGCGGCGCGGGACGGCCGGGGCCCGGCTGCTGCGAACCGGCCTGGCGGCCCTGCTGGATGCCGCGGCGCAGGTTGGTCAACCGGCCGCGCACCTCCTCCGGGCTGCGCGAGACCTGCGGACCCGTCAGCGGGCTGGCCTCGGCGCTGCCGGAGACCAGGTTGGCCTGCGGGGTGCGACGCGGCAGCCCCGAGATGGTCAGGCCGTCGGTCTGCGGCTCGCGCATCTGCTCGGCCCGCCGCCAGCGCTCGTCGTTCGCGGACGGGCGCCACGGGGCGTCCGGACCGGGACCGGCCGGCTGCTGCTGTGGGGCCTGCGGCTGCGGGGCCTGGGGTGCCTGCGGCTGCGGGGCCTGGGGTGCCTGCGGCTGCGGTGCCTGCGGGGCCGGCCGCTCCGCCGCCGGACGCTGCGGGGCACCCTGCGGGGCACCCGGCGCCGGACGCTGCGGCATGCCCTGCGGACGCTGCTGCTGGAACGGCTCGGCCTGCTGCTGCGGCTGCTGCGGCCGTGCGGCCGGAGCCTGCCGGGCCGGGGCCTGCGGGGCCGGGGCCTGCGGGGCCGGCCGGGCCGGCTGCTGGTCGAACTCGGGCGCAGTGGTACCGGGCCGCTGCGGCTGGTACCCCCGGGCACGGACCTGCTCACGGGCCGGTACCGGGGCGGCGGCCGAATCGCCGGCGGCCGGCAGCGCCATCGGCTGCGGCCGCTCCGCGAACTGCTGCGGGACCGCCCGCTCCTGCGGCACCGGGGGCATGCCCTGGCCCACCGGGTCCGGCAGCACCGGCTCCACCAGGCCCAGGCCCAGCGGGTCGCGCGGGTCGATGTCGGACGCCTCGAAGCGCGGCCGGGCGAACGCGCCCGTCTGGTCCGCCGGAGCGGCTTCCAGCGGGGCGGCCGGCTGCTGCTGCGGCAGCGGACGGCGCGGCGGCTGCTGCTCGGCGCGGCCGTGCTGGGTCGGTTCCCCGCCCGGACGGCGCTCCAGGCCGGGACGGCCGTCGGCGGGACGGGTCCGCTCCGGACCGCCCTGCGGACCCTGCGGGCCCTGCGGACGACGCGGACCGCCCTGCGGCCCCTGCGGAGCCTGCGGGCCCTGCGGACGGCGCGGCGGAAGCCCGCCCTGGCCGCCCGGCCCGCCCTGCAGGCCCGGCGCACCGGACGCACCCGGCACCCGCCGCGGCGGCAGCCCGCCACCGGCCGGCGCACCCGCGCCCGGACCGGCCGGCGCACCGGCGCCCGCGCCCGGACCGGCCGGGGCCGACGCACCCGGCGCCGGGTTGTCACGCAGCGACTGGCCGACCGAACGGGTCGGCAGACCACCGGTGCGGCCGCCCTGGGCCGAGCCGGTGCCGAACGCGCCGCCGGGGCCGAAGCCGCCCTGCGCGGGCGCCTCGCCCGGCCCGCGCCGGCCACCCGTACCCGCCGGGCCCGAGGGCGCGGCCGGAGCGGACGGACCGGACGGAGCGCCCGGGGAGAACATGTCGGGGCTGCCGCCCATCGGGCCCTGGCCGAGCTGCGGACGGCCACCCGGGCCGCCCTGCCCGCCGGCCGCCGGAGCCTGGCCGAGCGCGGTGCGCGCGCCGGGCAGGTCGCCCGCGGGGCGGCCCTGCTGACGCGGCGTCGGCGCGACCCCGCGCTGCTGCCGGCCGCCCTGGCCGGGCGCGCCGCCCGGACCGGGCCGGTTGCCGCGCCGCTCGGCGGAGTTGGTGACGTCCACCGGCAGCATGACCAGTGCGGTGGTGCCGCCGGAGTCGGACGGGCGGAGCTGGATGCGGATGCCGTGTCGCAGGGACAGGCGGCCGACCACGAACAGACCCATACGGCGGGACACCGAGACGTCCACGACCGGCGGGTTGGCCAGGCGTTCGTTGATGTCGGCGAGGTCGTCGGGGGAGAGGCCGATGCCGGTGTCGTGGATCTCGATCAGCACCCGGCCGTCGGGCAGGGCGTGACCGGTGACCCGGACGCGGGTCTGCGGGGAGGAGAACGAGGTGGCGTTCTCCAGCAGCTCGGCGAGCAGGTGGACGAGGTCGTTGACGACGCGGCCGGCGACCTCGGCGGTGGGCACCGAGGCGAGTTCGATGCGCTCGTACTGCTCCACCTCGGAGGCGGCGGCGCGGAGCACGTCGACCAGCGGGACGGGGCGGGTCCACCGGCGGCCCGGGTCTTCACCCGCGAGGACGAGGAGGTTTTCGCCGTTGCGGCGCATGCGGGTGGCGAGGTGGTCGAGCTTGAACAGCGAGGCCAGCTGGTCCGGGTCGGCCTCGCGGCTCTCCAGTTCGGAGATCAGCGACAGCTGGCGCTGGATCAGGCTCTGGCTGCGGCGCGACAGGTTGGTGAACATCGCGTTGATGTTGCCTCGGAGCAGCGCCTGCTCGGCGGCCAGTCGGACCGCCTCGCGGTGCACCATGTCGAAGGCGTGCGCCACGTGGCCGATCTCGTCGGCGGAGTCGACGCCGACCGGCTCGACGGTGACGTCGACGTCGTGCGGGTCGCTCTCGGAGAGCGTCTTGACCAGTTCCGGCAGGCGGCGCTCGGCGACGTCCTCGGCGGAGGCCTGCAGACGGGTCAGCGAGCGCACCATCGAGCGGGCCACCAGGGCGGCGCCGGCGATGGCGACGACGAGCACCAGGGCGACCACGGCGGCGTTGATGACCGACTCGGTGTCGATGTCCGACTGCAGCGCCTGGGCCTTGCCGTCGAGGACGTTGAGCAGGTTGTTCTCGATGGTCTTCTCGGCGGTGACCTTGGAGGTCGACTTGTCGAACCAGTCCTTGTAGGACGTGTTGTCGGTCTGCCGGATGCCGTTGGTGTTCAGCGCCTGCTTGGCGAACCGGTCGGCCTCGGCGACGACCTGGTTGTAGCTCATCGCCGCGCGCAGCGTGCGGGCCTCGGCCTCGCCGTAGATGGCGGTGAAGTTGGCGAGGGCGTTGTCCTCGGAGCTCATCAGCCGGACGCCGAAGGTCTCGTCCGAGGCCGACAGGTGCGGGCCCTTGGGGTTGGCGAGCGCGGCGCTGATCAGCGCGCGCTGCATGGAGGTGTACTCCTTGGCCGTGGAGAACTGGAACAGCGCCCGGGTGGTCTTGATCAGCTCGGTGGAGTTCGAGGTGATCGCGATGTCCTGGGTGGCGCCGATCAGGTCCTTGATGATCACGTCGTAGTTGGTGATCGTGGCCTGGATGTTCTCGGGGTCCTTGAACGCGCCGCTCCGGGCCCGGGGCAGCGTGTTGAGGTCCTTGCGGACCTGCAGCAGCAGGGTCTTGGAGCCGGCCAGGTCGAGGTTGTCGAACTTGTCGGCGCTGGCGTTGAAGGTCTTCGACAGCGTGTTGGTCTGCTTGTACGCGTCGGCGATCTCGGGGTCGTTGTCGGCGCTGCCGCCGGTGGCCAGCGGACCGGCCGAGATGTCGCGCTCGTACTGCAGGGCGTTGGCCAGTGCGGTGGCGTTGCGGGCGAGCTCGGCCAGGTCGCTCATCTGGGACAGCTGGCGGGAGTTCGCCATCGACTCCTGCACCCGCAGGCCGCCCAGCACCAGCGAGACGATCACGGGCAGGAACAGCAGCGCGATCAGACGGGTGCGGATTCGCCAGTTGCGCATGGCGAAGCGGCTCGCGCCGGTGGCACGACGGCGGTTGAGCGTGCCGCGCAGCCTGGCGCGGCGGCTCTGCTTGTCGGCCGGCTCGCTGCCGTCCTGCTGCTGTGGCGCGCTCGCGGCGCCCGGGGCACTGCCGGTGGCGGCGGCCTCGGCGGGGGCGCCGAACGGCCGCTCACCCTGGCCTGTCGGCGGTGCCGCCTGGTGGGCGCCGGCCACGGGCTCCCGCGACTCCGGCTCACCCGCGGCGCCGTTGCCCCTCTTGAAACGTCCCTGCACTGGCGTCGCAACCTCTGGACCGGGCGCCCTTCCCCGCCGGGCGGAGATAGAGCGGTGTCGAGTTTTTCCGTGGCATTCCAGCACAGCGGGGGAAGTCCAACAAGGGCCGTTACGACTCGGCGCCCAGGGCTACCCACTGCGTGCGGCAACTCACGGTCCGTGTTGCTTCGGGTTCGGAATACGGTCCTTTTCGGACACTCGCCCTGGCCATGTCAACAAAGAGGAAGATCGGCTTGTGCGGCAAATGTCCGCAATATACCGGAATGGTGGATTTTGCCATTGGTCCGGAATCACCACTTCCACACACTTTGAACCGGTAATTGTGAGCAAACTCACAGCTCGATGTATAGCTTTGGTCACGGCCGCTGTGGAATGGGCTACCTAACCTGGCAGGGTTGAGCGGAGCCTGCCCAGCGGCGGGCTCGCGCAAAAGTCCGTTCGAGTGAAACAAGGTGCAGACGCAAATGTCCGAGACGACCACGACGGCCACCCGTTCCACGGCCAACCCGCGCCGCACCACCCTGGCCTCCGTCGCGGACTTCTCCGAGCTCCCCGGCTTCGGCGCCCGCACGCCCCGCACGTACGCCACCTCGCTGCCCGCCGTCACCGCCAACCCGCGCCGCACCGTCCTGATGGCCGTCCCGGCCACCCGCCTGCCGCGGGTCTGACCCCTGCGCCGATAACCTGGTGGCACAGCCGGGCCCGGCACTGCGGGCTCGGCAACCGCCCGGGAGCGTCCGGGCGGCCGACGAACCGAGAGGTTGCAGGGCTGTGCGTATCGCCAGGTTCTCCGTCCGTGAAGGGAGCCCCGCGGCGGGCTCGGTCTCCTTCGGAATCATCGAGGGGGACGCCGCACAACCCGATTCGCTGGTGGTGCACACCCTCGCGGGGCACCCCTTCGGCGCCCCCCAGCCGACCGGCGAGACCCACCGGCTGCAGGACGTCCGGCTGCTGGCCCCGATGCTGCCCAGCAAGATCGTGGCGGTCGGCCGCAACTACGCCGACCACGCCGCCGAGCTGGGCAACGAGATCCCGGCCGTGCCGCTGACCTTCTTCAAGCCCTCCACCGCCGTCATCGGCCCCACCGAGTCCATCGCGTACCCGCCGTTCTCCTCGGACGTCCAGTACGAGGCCGAACTCGCCGTGGTGATCGGCCGGATGTGCCGCGAGGTGCCGCTCGACCGGGTCCCCGAAGTGATCTTCGGCTACACCTGCGCCAACGACGTCACCGCCCGCGACGTGCAGCAGCGCGAGGGCCAGTGGGCCCGCGCCAAGGGCTTCGACACCTCCTGCCCGCTCGGCCCGTGGATCGAGACCGACCTCGACCCCGCCGACCTGGCCGTCACCTGCACCGTCAACGGCGAACTGCGCCAAGCCGGCCGCACCTCCCAGATGGCCCGCTCGGTCGCCGAACTGGTCGCGCACATCTCCGAGGCGATGACGCTGCTCCCGGGCGACGTCATCCTCACCGGCACCCCCGCGGGTGTCGGCCCCCTGAACATCGGCGACGAGGTCGCCGTCTCCGTCGAAGGCATCGGCACCCTCGCCAACAAGGTCGTCAAGCGATGAAGGATGCAGTAACCGTGGCTGACAAGAACCCCGACGTCCGGGTCCGCTTCTGCCCCTCCCCGACCGGTAACCCGCACGTCGGCCTGGTCCGCACGGCCCTCTTCAACTGGGCCTACGCCCGCCACAACGGCGGCACCCTGGTGTTCCGGATCGAGGACACCGACGCCGCCCGCGACTCCGAGGAGTCCTACAACCAGCTGCTCGACGCGATGCGCTGGCTCGGCTTCGACTGGGACGAGGGCCCCGAGGTCGGCGGCCCGCACGCCCCCTACCGCCAGTCGCAGCGGATGGACATCTACGCCGACGTCGCGAACCGCCTCCGCGAGGCCGGCCACGCCTACCCCTGCTACTGCACCACCGAGGAGCTGGACGCCCGCCGCGAGGCCGCCCGCGCCGCCGGCAAGCCCTCCGGCTACGACGGCCACTGCCGCGACCTGACGGCCGACCAGATCGCCGTCTACGAGCAGGAGGGCCGCCCGTCGATCCTCCGCTTCCGGATGCCCGACACCACCCTCACCTTCGACGACCTGGTCCGCGGCCCGATCTCCTTCGACCCCAAGGACGTCCCCGACTACGGCATCGTCCGGGCCAACGGCGCCCCGCTGTACACCCTGGTCAACCCCGTCGACGACGCCCTGATGGAGATCACCCACGTGCTCCGCGGCGAGGACCTGCTGTCCTCGACGCCGCGCCAGATCGCCCTCTACGCCGCCCTCGCGGACATCGGCGTCGGCAACGGCACCACCCCCCGCTTCGGCCACCTGCCGTACGTGATGGGCGAGGGCAACAAGAAGCTCTCCAAGCGCGACCCGCAGGCCTCCCTCAACCTGTACCGCGAGCGCGGCTTCCTCCCCGAGGGCCTGCTCAACTACCTGGCCCTGCTGGGCTGGTCGCTCACCGACGACCGCGACATCTTCGACATCGACGAGATGGTCGCCGCCTTCGACATCGACGACGTCAACGGCAACCCGGCCCGCTTCGACCTCAAGAAGGCCGAGCACCTCAACGCCGAGCACGTCCGCCGCCTCGCCCCCGAAGAGTTCGTCAACCGCCTGGTCCCCTACCTCCAGGCCGCCGAACTCCTCCCCGCGGAGCCCACCGCCGAGCAGCTCGACCTGCTCGCCAAGGTCGCGCCGCTCACCCAGGAACGGATGGTCGTCCTCTCCGAGATCGTCGCCATGGCCGGCTTCCTGTTCGTCGCCCCCGCCGACTTCACCGTCGACCCCGAGGACGCCGCGAAGGTGCTCACCGCCGACGCCCGCCCCGTCATCGAAGCCTCCATCAAGGCACTCACCGAACTGACGGACTTCACCCCCGACCCGATCCAGGCCACGCTGCGCGAGGCCCTGGTCGACGGCCTCGGCATCAAGCCCAAGTTCGCCTTCACCCCGCTCCGCGTCGCCGTGACCGGACGCCGGGTCTCGCCGCCGCTGTTCGAGTCCATGGAGCTGCTGGGCCGCGAGGAGACGCTGCGCCGCCTCCTCGCCACCCTGGAGCTGCTCCCGGCCTCCTGACCCCCCTGCGGCCCCTGAGGCCGCCTCCGGCACCCCTGCGGGCCAGGTCGCTGACCTGGCCCGCAGGTGTCCTGCGCACGGCCTGCAGTTATCGATTTTGGAGCCGGGCCGGGCGTCGGGTAATGTTCTTTCTGCGCCGCCCGGGCAGGGAGGCGCAAGACACCGAGGAAGGCCCCGCAGGGGTTGAACTCTGGTGGGGTATGGTGTAATTGGCAGCACGACTGATTCTGGTTCAGTTAGTCTAGGTTCGAGTCCTGGTACCCCAGCGCAGCACGCAAGTGATGCATTGCCCCCGTTGTGTAGCGGCCTAGCACGCCGCCCTCTCAAGGCGGTAGCGCCGGTTCGAATCCGGTCGGGGGTACGCAATTCTTGACAATTGCAAAATGAATGAGACAAGCCCCCGTTGTGTAGCGGCCTAGCACGCCGCCCTCTCAAGGCGGTAGCGCCGGTTCGAATCCGGTCGGGGGTACTCTCATTCAAGCTAGGGCCCCCGTTGTGTAGCGGCCTAGCACGCCGCCCTCTCAAGGCGGTAGCGCCGGTTCGAATCCGGTCGGGGGTACTTTTGGGGTATGGTGTAATTGGCAGCACGAGTGATTCTGGTTCATTTAGTCTAGGTTCGAGTCCTGGTACCCCAGCCAAGATTTTCCAAGCTCCGGGCAACCGGGGCTTTTTTGCGTTCCCGCCCACGTGCACCACGGCGACTCGCCTTTCCCCGGCCCACCCACCCGCCCGCGCACCCGCCAGCTCAGGTGCACCCCACGGTCCCATGGCGGACGCTGCCGCTACCGGCCGGTGTTGCCTGGCCCGGCGCCCTCGGCGTTCCGCCAGCTCAG
>NZ_JBICXW010000023.1:9040-102724 GCF_043200475.1 Kitasatospora sp. NPDC048407
ACGTCCGGCCCGGCGCCCTCGGCGTTCCGCCAGCTCAGGTGCACCCCACGGTCCCATGGCGGACGCTGCCGCTACCGGCCGGTGTTGCCTGGCCCGGCGCCCTCGGCGTTCCGCCAGCTCAGGTGCACCACGGCTCCGCAGGGGCTGCTGCCACAACTGGCCGGTGTCGTCCGGCCCGGCGCCCTCGGCGTTCCGCCAGCTCAGGTGCACCCCACGGTCCCATGGCGGACGCTGCCGCTACCGGCCGGTGTTGCCTGGCCCGGCACCCTCGGCGTTCCGCCGACTCACGTGCACCACCGTTCCACAGGGGCGCTTCCGCGGCTCACCGGCCCGGATCGCCATTGCGGACACGCCGCACTCGCAGGCAAACCACCCGCCAGCCGCGTCCCCAACCTCACAGGACAGAACATCTAGCCGCCCACTCGTGCACCCGCCAGCCAGGTGCACCGCGGCTCCGCAGCGGCTGCTGCCGATACTGGCCGGTGTTGCCCGGCCCGGCGCCCTCGGCGTTCCGCCGACTCACGTGCACGACCGTCCCACAGGGGCGCTTCCGCAGCTCACCGGCCCGGTCTAGCCGCCCACTCGTGCACCCGCCAGCCAGGCGCACCGCGGCTCCGCAGCGGCTGCTGCCACAACTGGCCGGTGTTGCCCGGCCCGGCGCCCTCGGCGTTCCGCCGACTCACGTGCACGACCGTCCCACAGGGGCGCTTCCGCAGCTCACCGGCCCGGTCTAGCCGCCCACTCGTGCACCCGCCAGCCAGGTGCACCGCGGCTCCGCAGCGGCTGCTGCCGCTACTGGCCGGTGTTGCCCGGCCCGGCGCCCTCGGCGTTCCGCCGACTCACGTGCACGACCGTCCCACAGGGGCGCTTCCGCAGCTCACCGGCCCGGTCTAGCCGCCCACTCGTGCACCCGCCAGCCAGGCGCACCGCGCCTCCGCAGCGGACGCCACGGCTACCGGCTGCCGGCCCGCCACCCTCGGCGTTTCGCCGGCTCACGTGCACCGCTGCCGCTCAGAGACGCTGCCGCAGCTCATCCGGCCCTCGGTTCTTGTTGCCAGCACTCTGGCGCCCACCGTGCTACGCCGGTCAGCCCGTTGCTCGCGCACCATCCAACTGGGCGCGCCACCGGCCTGCGTCGGCTGTGCAGGTTGTCGGCCCGGTCCGGCCTGCGGGCCGTGCTCCGCCAACTCGCATGCGCCACCGCTCCATAGAGGCGCTGCTGCTCGCCGGCCGGGCTGTCTTCAGCGCCCTGGCGCCCGGCGGCCAGCCCGTTGCTCGCGCACCATCCAGCTCGGCGCGCCCCCGGCCTGCGGGCCGTGCTCCGCCAACTCGCATGCGCCACCGCCCCGCAGAGGCCCCGGCCGCAGCTCACCGGCCTGGTTCTGGCGGTTCGAACGTCCTGGCATCCGCCGTGCTTCGTCGGCTCGGGGTCCCACCGGTCCGATGCGTCGCCCTGTGCCGCCGCTGTACCGGCGGTCCGCCCGCCACTCGTGGCCTGTGGGGGTTCGCCAACTCGGGTGCCCCGCTGTCCCGCTGAGGGCAGTTGCTCTGTGTGTCCCGGTGTTCCCGGGCCGTGGAAACGCGTGTGCCCCCGCCGGGTGGGCGGGGGCACGGGCGGTGGGGGGTGTCAGCTGCGGCGGAGGGCCTCGGTGAGGCGGTTGGCGGCTTCGATGATGGCCTGGGCGTGGAGGCGGCCGGGGTGGCGGGTGAGTCGTTCGATGGGGCCGGAGACCGAGACGGCGGCGACGACGCGGTTGGAGGGGCCGCGGACGGGGGCGGAGACGGAGGCGACGCCGGGCTCGCGTTCGCCGATGGACTGGGCCCAGCCGCGGCGGCGGACGCCGCTGAGTGCGGTGGCGGTGAACCGGGCGCCCTGGAGGCCGCGGTGGAGGCGCTCGGGCTCTTCCCAGGCGAGCAGGACCTGGGCGGCGGAGCCGGCCTTCATCGGGAGGGTGGAGCCGACGGGCACGGTGTCGCGGAGGCCGGAGAGGCGCTCGGCGGCGGCCACGCAGATGCGCATCTCGCCCTGGCGGCGGTAGAGCTGGGCGCTCTCACCCGTCACGTCGCGCAGGTGTGTGAGCACCGGGCCGGCCGCGGCGAGGAGCCGGTCTTCGCCTGCGGCTGCGGAGAGTTCGGCGAGCCGGGGGCCGAGGATGAATCGGCCCTGCATGTCCCTGGTGACCAGGCGGTGGTGTTCGAGTGCGACGGCGAGTCGGTGGGCCGTGGGGCGTGCCAGGCCGGTGGCGGCGACCAGCCCCGCCAACGTGGCGGGGCCCGACTCCAGTGCGCTCAGCACCAGAGCGGCCTTGTCGAGAACGCCGACGCCGCTAGTGTTGTCCATGTCTCGATACTGCAGTCTCAATCAGCGAGACGCAAGTTCAATCTTCCGAGAAAAGCGCCACTCTGGAGTCAGCAGCCAGGGAGAACACCCAGCGCGGAGCCGCACCACGGTGTCCGCATGCTGGACGGTCCGGCGTGCAGGTCACGATGCCGAGCGAGCCTCACAGGGCGGCACGGGACAAGACCTCGACGATCACGAGAAGGCCGGCAGAGCGGCCGGCTGGAGGGAATCCGATGGGACGGACACTCGCAGAGAAGGTCTGGGACGACCACGTCGTCCGGCGCGCCGAAGGCGAGCCCGACCTGCTCTACATCGATCTGCACCTGCTGCACGAGGTGACCAGCCCGCAGGCGTTCGACGGCCTCCGGCTGGCCGGTCGCCCGGTTCGCCGTACCGATCTGACGATCGCCACCGAGGACCACAACACCCCGACCCTGGACATCGACAAGCCGATCGCCGACCCGGTCTCCCGGGTGCAGTTGGAGACGCTGCGCAAGAACGCCGAGGAGTTCGGCGTGCGCATCCACTCGCTGGGCGACGTCGAGCAGGGCGTGGTGCACGTGGTCGGCCCGCAGCTGGGTCTGACCCAGCCGGGCATGACCGTGGTGTGCGGCGACTCCCACACCTCGACCCACGGTGCTTTCGGCGCACTGGCGTTCGGCATCGGCACCAGCCAGGTCGAGCACGTGCTGGCCACCCAGACGCTGCCGCTGGCGCCGTTCCGGACGATGGCGATCACCGTCGAGGGTGAACTGCCCGAGGGCGTCACCGCGAAGGACCTGATCCTGGCCGTGATCGCCAAGATCGGTACCGGCGGCGGCCAGGGCTACGTCCTGGAGTACCGCGGTTCGGCGATCCGCAGCCTCTCCATGGAGGCCCGGATGACCGTCTGCAACATGTCCATCGAGGCGGGCGCCCGGGCCGGCATGATCGCCCCGGACCGCACCACCTTCGACTATCTGCAGGACCGTCCGCACGCCCCGCAGGGCGCGGACTGGGATGCCGCGGTCGCCTACTGGGAGACCCTGGCCACCGACGAGGACGCGGTGTTCGACGCCGAGGTGTTCATCGACGCCGCCGAGTTGACCCCGTTCGTCACCTGGGGCACCAACCCGGGCCAGGGCGCGCCGCTGGGTGCCAACGTGCCGAACCCGGCCGACTTCGAGGACCCGCAGGAGCGGATCGCCGCCGAGAACGCCCTGAAGTACATGGGCCTGGAGGCCGGTACCCCGCTGCGCGAGGTCAAGGTCGACGCGGTGTTCGTCGGCTCCTGCACCAACGGCCGGATCGAGGACCTGCGGGCCGCCGCCGCGGTGCTGGAAGGTCGTCAAATCGCCGACGGCGTAAGGATGCTGGTCGTTCCGGGCTCGGTCCGGGTCGCCCTGCAGGCGGTCGAGGAGGGCCTGGACAAGGTGTTCACCGCCGCGGGTGCCGAGTGGCGGCACGCCGGCTGCTCGATGTGCCTGGGCATGAACCCCGACCAGCTGGCCCCGGGCGAGCGTTGCGCGTCCACCTCGAACCGCAACTTCGAGGGCCGGCAGGGCAAGGGCGGCCGTACCCACCTGGTGTCGCCCCAGGTTGCCGCCGCCACCGCGCTGCTGGGCCGCCTGGCAGCCCCTTCCGACCTGCCGCACAATGTCGCCGTGGAGGCCTGAGCCATGGAGAAGTTCACCACCCACACCGGCCGCGCCGTCCCGCTGCGCCGCTCGAACGTGGACACCGACCAGATCATCCCGGCCCATTGGCTGAAGAAGGTCACCCGTTCCGGTTTCGAGGACGGCCTGTTCGAGGCGTGGCGCAAGGACGACGCGTTCGTGCTCAACCTCCCTGAGCGGCAGGGCGCGACGGTCCTGGTGGCCGGCCCCGAGTTCGGCACCGGCTCGTCCCGCGAGCACGCCGTCTGGGCGCTGCAGAACTACGGTTTCCAGGCCGTCATCTCCTCCCGGTTCGCCGACATCTTCCGCGGCAACTCGCTGAAGAACGGCCTGCTGACGGTGGTGCTGCCGCAGGAGACCGTGGACCGGCTCTGGGAGTTGACCGAGGCCGACCCGACCGCGGAGATCACCGTCGACCTGGAGGCCCGCGAGGTTCGCGCGGCCGGTGTGACGGCCTCGTTCGAGCTCGACGACAACGTTCGTTGGCGTCTGCTGAACGGCCTGGACGACATCAGCATCACGCTGCAGAACGAGGCAGATGTGGCCGCGTTCGAAGCGAAGCGGCCGTCGTTCAAGCCGCGTACTCTCCCGGCTGCCTGAGTCACCGCTTTCTGACGCTCGGACAACAAGACCCGCCCCCCTCCGGGGCGGGTCTTCGTTGTTCGCAGGGGAGTTCGTCACCCGTGAATAGACCCTGGTTCTGCGCAACTGCGTACAGATGGCACAATCGTTGCATGCACCACAACCCCGAACCGCCGTACCCGGGTGGCGAACCCGCGTCTGCGGAGGGTCGGGACGGTGATGCCGACTCGGAAGTCACCCTGCTCCACGCACTGGTGGCCGAGCGGTTGAAGCAAGCCCACGCCCGCGTTCACGCGCTGAACGTGTCGACGGACGCAAAGACCGCTCTCACCCGACAACTGCTGATCGTCACGGAGACCGCCAAGCGTGATCTCCCGGAGGCGGCACGGCGGTTGAGTCGCTTTGTGCAGGACCTCGACGAGGGGCGGATGCCGCCCCGGTGAGCTCCTCCATGCGCAAATATGTTGCGACACTAGGGTGATTCACGCGTTTGGTAATTGAAAGTCCGCAGATACATACCTAACGTGCGAAAAGAACGGATGGAATCATCCGGCGCCCGTTTCCGAAGGGGAAGACGTGAACAAGGCTCAGCTTGTCGAAGCGGTGGCCGAGCAGCTGGGCGGTCGCAAGGCTGCCGCAGAGGCCGTCGACGCAGTGCTCGACACCATGGTGCGTGCCGTCGTGGCGGGTGACCGGGTGTCGGTCACCGGCTTCGGCACCTTCGAGAAGGTGGAGCGCTCGGCGCGCTTCGCCCGCAACCCGCAGACCGGCGAGCGGGTCAAGGTCAAGAAGACCGCCGTTCCGCGGTTCCGCCCCGGTCAGGGCTTCAAGGACCTGGTCTCCGGCAGCAAGAAGCTGCCGAAGGAGGGCCCGTCCGTCAAGAAGGCCCCCAAGGGCTCGCTGACCCCGGGCAAGTCCGGTGTGGCCGCCACCCCGGCCGCCAAGCGCGCCGCGACCAAGCGGGCCGCCGCTGCCGCCGCCCCGGCGACCAAGAAGACCGCCGCCAAGAAGACCGCCACCACCGCGGCCAAGAAGGCCACGGCGGTCAAGAAGGCCACCACCACGAAGACCACCGCGGCGAAGACCACCGCCAAGGCCACCTCCGCCAAGACCACCGCGGCGAAGAAGACCACCGCGGCCGCCACCAAGAAGGCCGCCGCCGCCAAGAAGACCGCTCCGGCGAAGAAGACCACCGCGCGCAAGACCACGGCGCGCAAGTCCACCGCCAAGTAAGTCGCACCGAGCCTGGTGCCGGAACAGCCGGCGCCGGGGCGGTCAGGCCGTGACGGCCCCACGCCAGGGGAAACCCGGGACCCGGGGCCGTCGCGGCCTTTTCGCGCCCCCGGACGGGCCGTTGGGGCGCCCGGACGGGCTGTCGGGACGGGCTGTCGGGACACCCGGGCGAGCAGGCGTCCTCGGGCCCGGGCGAGCAAGTCTTCGGCCCGGGCGGGCAAAGGGCCGCGGCGGGCCGGGAAATACCGCAGGCCGCGCGGAATTACTTCGGCTGTTCCACCGCGAGGTCGTAGATGATCTCCCAGCGGGAATCCGGAATCACCAGATCAGCGGTCTCCACCGGCCGGTCGGAGTCGTCCAGATACGTGCGCTCGATCAGCAGCACCGGATCTCCGGTGCTGATCCCCAGCAGATTCGCCTGCTCCGCCGTCGCCCGCCCGGGACGCGGCCGTTCCTCCGCGCGCACCACCCGCACGCCGATCGAGGCCATCCGCTCCACCACGCCGTGTCCGGCCAGCGGGCCCAACTCCGGTAGCAGTACGGGAGTTCCGCCGGTGATCGCCATCGGCTCCCAGGATTCGGCGAGTTGGACCGGCTTGTGCTCCAGCGTGAACTCGTAGCGGGTGTGGACGGTCAACTCGCCCGGCTCGATGCCCAGTCGGCGGGCCACCGCCGGCGGCGCCTCCACCCGGGCCTCGCTGTGGGACTCCCAACTCCCGTCCGGCACAGCGGACATCGGGAACGCGGCGACCGTGCGGGCGCGTCGCACCGGCAGTCGCTCCACCGGCTCGCGCAGATACGTCCCGGAACCCGCCCGGCCCTCCAACAGGCCTTCCGCGATGAGGACTTCCTGCGCTCGCTGGAGCACGTTGGCCCCGACGCCGTAGCTGAGCGCGAGCTGCGCACGGGACGGCAGCCGCTCACCGATCGCCCACTCCCCGTCCGCGACCCGGCGGCGCAGATGGTCAGCGATGCGGAGGTACGGAGGGTCCTGTGACGGCATCTGGCATCTCCCGGCGGAAGGCGAGACCTGCCGGATCGCGACAGGACGGGTGATTCAGCTTGACAATCTAATGCATCAGGAGGAATCTAATGGCTTAGATTCACTTTGCGTGATCGGCCGACTGCGGGGGAGAGGCGTGGCGTGCGAACCACCAGGGTGTTCGACCTTGCATCCAGGCTCACCGCCGCCACCGGAGCCGAAGCCCGTATCCGACGCCTCCCCGGCGGCGGTTACCGGGTGGAGGCCACCCTCCCCGGAAACCCGGACGCCGAGGCCCATTTGGTGCTCCTCGACGTGCTCGCCGAGGCCGACCGCTACGGACATCGCCACACCGCCCGGTCCCACACCATCTGGGCCGAACTCGACCCGCCACAGGAGCCGCCGTGAAGGGCCCGCAGTCCGGATACGCCGTCAGTATCGAAGGCATCACCGAATCGGCCTCGTTCGCCTCGCTCGCCGACGCGCTCGCCTCGCTCTGGGGCACTCTGCGGACGCTCCCGCTCGGTTGGACGCAGTACGAGGCCTACCGCTACTTCTTCGGCCCGGGCGCCGCGCAGCGCACCGAGGGATTCCTGGCCCGTGACGGCCATCTGCTGCTGAGCTTCGTCCTGCTCGGCCACAACCGGGCGATCCGGGTGCTCCCCACCACCACCGGCCCGCTGCAACTCGCCCCGAAGCGGCTGGAGTTGCTCAACACCCCGGCCGTTGTGGCGCTCTGCCTGCACGACGCGCCCGCGTACCCGGACCCGGGGAGCCCCCTCCCGCGCAGCGCCTGACCGAAGTCCGGTTGCCGGGGCGGTCGTTGGGCGACGAGTCAGGCCGACTCGGGGTCCGGGAAGGTGGGGAGGGTGAGGAAGGTGACGCGGCGGTCGGCGCCCTCGCCGGTGGTGCGGATCCGCAGGCGCTGGCCCGGGCGGAGGAGCCGGAGGCCACCGGCGTCGAAGGCAGGCGCGTCGAAGGGGAGGGGCGTGCCGTCGTCGAGCAGGACCGAGCCGGAGCGGGTCGTGGGGTCGAAGGTGAACGCGGTGGCCTGCATGGGAAGCAGCATAGAGCTTCGGAGCAGGGCACCGGTGGCCGGGCCGAGGCCCAGCCGGTGGGCGACGGCCAGGTCCTCGGGGGTGTCGACGTCGCGCCGGACGGACGGTACGCCGGGGAGGTGGAGTTCGGTCGCCCCGCCGGCCGCGTGGCGTTCCCGGGAGCCGGGCCCGAAGGCCGGGCGGAGCGGGGTGCCGGGCGGTCCGGCGAGCAGCACCGTCCCGGTGCCGGGGGCGTCCGCGAGGAAGGCCCGGCGCTGCGCGGGTACGGCGGCGAGGACGCGGGCGAGTTCGGCGGGCCGCAGCGCCGGCAGGTCCGCGGAGAGCGTGGCGACGGGGGAGCCGGGGTGTAGCCGGTGTGCGGCGCTACTGCCGTGCGAGAGCGCCGGGTTGAGCCCGTCGCCGGGTTCGTCGTCGAGGACGGTCGCCCCCAGCGCACGCAGCGCACTCGCGGCGCGCGGATCCCGTCCGACCACCAACACCCGTTCGACCACCGGGCAGGCGAGCGCCGCGGCGACGGTGTCCAAGGCGAAGGCGAGGGCGAGCCGGGGCCGCAGTTCCCCGAGCGCCGCGAGGCGGCTCTTCGCCTCGGCGAGCGGCTTGACGGGGACGATCAGCGTCCAGCCGGTGCCGTCCGGTCGCCGCCCGGATCCGCTGCCCGGGACGGACGGGCGGACGGTGCCTGGGCGTACGGTGTCCTCTGTCATCGGCGTCATTGTGACGTCGGCCGGGGCGGCCTGGCCAGCGGTTCCGGGTCGTCCGGGCCGTCGGCGGGGCGCCTGTGGGCCGGTGGCGGCGGTGGCTGCTCGACACGGACTTCCCTCGCGGGTGAGACTGGTCGGCGCCTCGGAGCCGTGCCCGGCCCCCGGCGAGGGAGAGAGATCAGCGGCACCGCTCGGGCGGCTCGCCGCGCGAATGAGGAGGAGCTGGGGTGGCCCGCCGCTCTAACGCCAGGTTCGGAAACGCCGACTACGGGATTTGGTACCGCCTGGCGGCGGCGCTCGTGAAGCCGGTGACAAACGCCCTGGCGAAGACGGACTGGCGGGGCTGGGAGCACCTGCCCGAGAAGGGCGGCTTCATCGCCGTCGTGAACCACAACTCGGTGATCGACCCGGTGTTCTACGGGCACTGGCAGTACAACTCGGGCCGCCCGCCCCGGATACTCGGCAAGTCCTCACTGTTCCAGGTGCCGTTCATCGGATTCATGCTGCGCAAGACCGGCCAGATCCCGGTGTTCCGGGACTCCACCGACGCCGCCGACGCGTTCCGGGCCGCGATCGCCGCGGTCAAGAACGGCCAGTGCGTGCAGTTCTACCCGGAGGGCACGCTCACCCGCGACCCCGACATGTGGCCGATGACGGGCAAGAGCGGCGCCGCCCGGGTCGCGCTGATGACGGGCGCGCCGGTGATCCCGGTCGCGCACTGGGGCGCGCAGGAGATCATCCCGCCGTACGGCAAGGGCGGAAAGGGCAAGTACCACCTGTTCCCGCGGCACAAGGTGACGGTCGCGGCCGGCCCGGCGGTCGACCTGAGCAAGTACCAGGGCCAGGAGATCACCGCCCAGGTGCTGCGCGACGCCACCGACGACATCATGGCGGCGATCACCGCCGTGCTGGAGGGGATCCGCGGCGAGCAGGCTCCTGCCGAGCGCTACGACATGCGCAAGGCCGCCAAGGACCGCGCCACGGCCGCCGAGGCCAAGCGCGAGCGCGCCGCCAAGGAGGGTGACCGATGACCCGCTGCGCCGTGATGGGGACGGGCTCCTGGGGCACCGCCTTCGCGATGATCCTGGCCGACGCCGGCTGCGAGGTGACCCTGTGGGGCCGCCGCCAGGAACTGGCCGACGCCATCAACAAGGAGCACGTCAACCGGGACTACCTGCCCGGCCTGACGCTCCCGGACACGATCCGGGCGACCACCGACGCCGCCGCCGCACTGACCGGCGCGGACTTCGCGGTGCTCTCGGTGCCGTCCCAGACGCTGCGCGACAACCTCGCGCACTGGGCACCGATGCTGGCCCCGGACACCGTGCTGGTCAGCCTGATGAAGGGCATCGAACTCGGCACCGCGAAGCGGATGAGCGAGGTGATCGAGGAGGTCGCGCAGGTCGGCCCGGAGCGCGTCGTGGTGGTGTCCGGCCCCAACCTGGCCGGCGAGATCGCCAACCGGCAGCCCGCCGCCACCGTGGTCGCCTGCACCGACGAGGAGGTCGCCAAGCGGTTCCAGAAGGCCTGCCACACCCCGTACTTCCGCCCGTACACCAACACCGACGTGGTGGGCTGCGAGCTCGGCGGCGCGGTGAAGAACGTGATCGGCCTGGCGGTCGGCATGGCCAACGGCATGGGCCTGGGCGACAACACCAAGGCCACCCTGATCACCCGCGGCCTGGCCGAGACCACCCGCCTGGGCCTGCGGCTGGGCGCCGACGCGCACACCTTCGCGGGCCTGGCCGGCATGGGCGACCTGGTGGCGACCTGCTCCTCGCCGCTGTCCCGGAACAACACCTTCGGCACCAACCTGGGCCGCGGCATGACGGTCGCCGAGACCATCGCGGCGACCAGCCAGACCGCGGAGGGCGTGAAGTCCTGCGAGTCGGTGCTCGACCTGGCCCGGCGCAACGGCGTGGAGATGCCGATCGTCGAAGCCGTGGTCGACGTGGTGCACAACGGCCGGCCGACCCAGGAAGTGCTGAAGGGCTTGATGGCCCGTTCGGCCAAGCCGGAGCGCCGGTGACCGGAATCGGACGGTAGTCTCAACGCCGATATGAGCATCGAACAGACCTCCCCGAACCAGTCGGCCAAGCCGCGCGTCGCGATCGTCTTCGGCGGCCGGAGCTCCGAGCACGGCGTGTCCGTGGTCACCGCCGCCAGCGTGCTGCGCTCGATCGACCGCAGCAAGTACGAGGTGCTGCCGATCGGCATCACCCACGAGGGCCGCTGGGCCCTGGTCGGCGACGAACCCGCCCGGATGGCGATCACTGACGGCCGGATGCCCGACGTCGACCAGGTCGCCGAGTCCACCGAGGGCCAGGTGGCGCTGCCCCTCGCCCCCGGCAACCGCGACGTGGTGTGGAGCGAGCCCGGCTCCACCCCCAAGGTGCTCGGCGAGGTCGACGTGGTGCTGCCGCTGCTGCACGGCCCCTGGGGCGAGGACGGCACCCTGCAGGGCCTGCTGGAGCTCTCCGGGGTGCCGTACGTCGGCTCCGGCGTGCTGGCCAGCTCGGTCGGCATGGACAAGGAGTTCACCAAGCGGATCATCGAGTCGCTCGGCCTGTACGCGGGCGAGTACACGGTGGTCAAGCCGCGCGACTGGCAGACCGAGACCGGCCGGGCCGCCGCCCGCGAGCGGATCGCCGCGCTCGGCCTGCCGCTGTTCGTCAAGCCCTGCCGGGCCGGCTCCTCGATCGGCATCACCAAGGTCAAGGACCTCGCCGACCTGGACGCCGCGATCGACGAGGCCCGCCGCCACGACCCCAAGGTGATCGTCGAGAAGGGCGTCGAGGGCCGCGAGATCGAGTGCGGCGTGCTGGAGTTCGAGGACGGCCCGCGCGCCTCGGTGCCCGCCGAGGTGCTGGTCGACGCCGACTTCGAGTTCTACGACTTCGAGGCCAAGTACATCGACTCCTCCGAGGTCGAGATCCCCGCGAAGCTCACCGACGCCGAGCGCACCGAACTCCAGCGGCAGGCCGTCGAGGTGTTCGACGGCCTCGGCTGCGAGGGCCTCGCCCGGGTCGACTTCTTCCTGCTGAACGACGGCCGGTGGATGGTCAACGAGATCAACACCATGCCCGGCTTCACGCCGATCTCCGCCTACCCCAAGATGTGGGAGGCCACCGGCGTGCCCTACGCCGAGCTGATCGACCGCCTGCTGGCCGCCGCGCTGCGCCGCTCCACCGGCCTGCGCTAGTTCCTAGGCGCCGTCGCCGAAGCAGTCCGAGTCGGCCTTCCCGTCGATGATCGGGATGGTCGACCGGATGGCTTCGGTGTACGAGCTCAGCGGGTCCGCGTAGTTGGTGTACGCGCCCGCCGGGACGTGCACCTCCACGTACGCCTTGCGCAGTCCGGTGGCGAACCAGTAGCCGCCGTCCCCGTCCTCGTTCAGGCCCCAGCTGACCTCGTCGATGCACGGGCCCTTCCGCGCCGAATTCATGTAGTCCGGCCGCTCCCCGCCGCAGGTCAGTACGGTGCGCGGCGAGGACGCCCAGGCGGCGGTGTACGGCGAGGCCGGGGACGGGTCCTTGCGCGGGTGGCCGAGCACGTCCGCGGGCAGCTTGGCGTCCAGTGCCTCGCAGTACTGCGCGACCTGAGCCTCCGGCGTCGGCGGTTTGACGTCCGGGTCGCCGCTCCAGGTGAAGGCCAGTAACGCCGTGCAGGCCAGGAGGACGGTCGGCGGTGCGAGCCAGCGGACCGGTGCGGGGAGGCTGTTCAGGAGCTCACGTGAACGCATCCGTCGATGGTAAGCGCCCCTACAGGCGGACCACCGGACAGGTCAGGGTGCGGGTGATGCCCTCCACCTGCTGCACCTTCGCCACCACAAGACGGCCCAGGTCATCGATGGATTCGGCCTCGGCCCGGACGATCACGTCGTACGGACCGGTGACGTCCTCGGCCGTGATCACGCCGGGGATCTTGGAGATGGACTCGGCGACCGCGGTGGCCTTGCCCACCTCGGTCTGGATCAGGATGTACGCCTGCACCACAGTGGACCTCCAGGCGGCTGGGTGGGGGGAGTTGCTGACCGGCAGTCTGATCACCACGCTACCGCGCGACAGCGGCACAGGGGAGACCTCGGGACCCCTTGAGGGCGTACGCTGCCGCGCGGGGGGCGCACCCCAGACGGATCACGTGAAGAACGCGGGAGGACGGGCTGATGCAGGGGACCGTGGGCGAGCTCGGCGAGTTCGGGCTCATCCGGGAGCTGACCGCACGGCTGCCGATGACGCCGGCGGTGGAACTCGGGCCCGGCGACGACGCCGCCGTGGTCAAGGCCCCCGACGGACGGGTGGTGGCCACCACCGACGTACTCATCGAGGGCCGGCACTTCCGCCGCGACTGGTCCACCGCGTACGACGTGGGCCGCAAGTGCGCCGCGCAGAACCTCGCCGACATCGCCGCGATGGGCGCCGTCCCCACCGCCCTGCTGCTCGGCCTGGTCGCCCCCGCCGACCTGCCCACCACCTGGGCCACCGAACTGATGGACGGCCTGCGCGACGAGTGCCAGGTGGCCGGCGCCACCGTGGTCGGCGGCGACGTGGTCCGCGGCGACACCATCACCCTCGCCATCACCGCCCTCGGCGACCTGCAGGGCCGCCGCCCCGTGGTGCGTTCCGGCGCCCAGGTCGGCGACGTGGTCGCCGTCACCGGCTGGCTCGGCTGGTCCGCGGCCGGCCTCACCGTCCTCCAGCGCGGCTTCCGCTCCCCGCGCGCCTTCGTCGAGGCGCACCGCCGCCCCGAACCGCCGTACCACGCCGGCCCCGCCGCCAGCGACCTCGGCGCCACCGCCATGGTCGACGTCTCCGACGGGCTGGTCGCCGACCTCGGCCACGTCGCCCGGGCCAGCGGCGTGGACATCGACCTGCGGGCCGCGGACTTCGACGTCCCCGCGCAGATGGCCGACATCGGCCAGGCCGTCGGCGTCGACCCGCTGGTGTGGGTGCTGTCCGGCGGCGAGGACCACGCGATCGTCGCGACCTTCCCCAAGAGCGCCGGCCTCCCGGCCCGCTGGCGGCAGATCGGCGAGGTGGTCCGCCCCGCCCGACCCGGCCGCGGGGGAGTGGTCACCGTCGACGGCGCCCCCTGGGACCGCACCGCCGGCTGGGACCACTTCGCCGAGGGCTAGGCCGCCCGTGGCTACCCCTCGGTAAGCTCGTGAACGCGTAGGGTGGCGGCTGTTGGGCGGGCCGGCGATGGCGGCGGTCCGGTCTCCACCTACGCGGGGGCCCGCGCCCCCGGGAGCAGGAGAACACAGCCACCATGCGCATCGGCGTTCTCACCAGCGGCGGCGACTGCCCCGGACTCAACGCGGTGATCCGCTCCGTCGTCCACCGCGGCACCGACGTCCACGGCGACGAGATCCTCGGCATCGAGGACGGCTTCCTCGGCCTGATCGAGGGCCGCGCCCGCCCGATCTCGCACGACGACGTCACCGGCCTGCTCACCCTCGGCGGCACCATCCTCGGCTCCGCCCGGGTGCAGCGCGAACGGATCCGCTGGGCGGTCGAGAACTCCGCCGAACTCGCCGCCGAACTCGGCATCGACGCACTGATCGCGATCGGCGGCGAAGGCACCCTGACCGCCGCCGAACTGTTCAGCGACGCCGGACTGCCGGTGGTCGGCGTCCCCAAGACCATCGACAACGACATCGACGCCACCGACGTCACCTTCGGCTTCGACACCGCCGTGCACGTCGCCACCGAGGCCATCGACCGGCTGAAGACCACCGCCGAATCCCACCAGCGCGTCATGGTGGTCGAGCTCATGGGCCGGCACACCGGCTGGATCACTCTCACCGCGGGCATGGCCGGCGGCGCCCACGGCATCCTCATCCCCGAGAAGCCCTTCGACATCGAGGCCGTCGCCAGGATGATCGAGGACCGCTTCCGGCGCGGCAAGAAATTCGCCATCGTCGCCGTCGCCGAAGGCGCCCAGCCGCTGCCCGGCACCCTGCGCTTCGAACACGGCCAGGTCGACCGGTTCGGCCACCAGACCTTCGGCGGCATCGGCACCCGGCTCGCCATGGAACTGGAGAACCTGCTCGGCAAGGAGGCCACGCCGGTCATCCTCGGCCACACCCAGCGCGGCGGCACCCCCACCGCACTCGACCGGGTCCTCGCCACCCGCTTCGGCTGGCACGCCGTCGAAGCCGTCCACCAGGGCGCCTTCGGCCACTTCACCGCCCTGCGCAACACCGGGATCCGGCTCACCCCGATGTCCGACGGCGTCGCCCGGCTCAAGACCGTCCCGCCGGACCGCTGGACCGAATCCGAGGCCGTGCTCTGACACGTTTCCCCCGGTGGATAGGTTGGGGCGCATGACCACCAACACCGCCCCGCCCCGGGTGCTCACCGTCGCCGGCTCCGACAGCGGCGGCGGTGCCGGCATCCAGGCCGACCTCAAGACGATGCTCGCCCTCGGCGTCCACGGCATGAGCGTCATCACCGCCGTCACCGCGCAGAACTCGCTCGGCGTCCAGGGCTACTGGGAACTGCCCGCCGAAGCCGTCCGCGCCCAGTACCGCAGCGTCGTCGACGACATCGGCGTCCAGGCGATCAAAACCGGCATGCTCGCCTCGATCGAACTCGTCGAAACCGTCTCCGCACTCCTCACCGACGCCCCCGCCCCCGTGGTCGTCGACCCCGTCGGAGTCTCCAAGCACGGCGACGCGCTACTCGCCGCGGAGGCCGTCGCCACTGTCCGCGAGCGCCTTCTGCCGGTCGCCACCCTGGTCACCCCCAACCTGCACGAAGTGACCCAACTCACCGGCCTCGAGGTCACCGACGAGAGCCGGATGCTCGACGCCGCGAAGGCACTCCGCGACCTCGGCCCCCGCTGGACCCTCATCAAGGGCGGCCACCTCGAAGGCGAAGCTGCCGATCTCCTGCTCGGCCCCACCGGCGAAACCCACTGGTACCGCGCCCCCCGCCACGACAACCGCCACACCCACGGCACCGGCTGCACCCTCGCCAGCGCGATCGCTTCGCAGCTGGCGAAGGGCGAGCCGATGCCCACGGCTGTCGCGAACGCCAAGTCGTATGTGACGGGCGCCATCGAGCACGGCTTCGCACTGGGTTCCGGCATCGGGCCGGTGGACCACTTCTGGGAGCAGCGGAACGGCAGATTCCAGACTCGCTAATCGGTGCGCCGGTGGGTCAGCACGGTTCGGAGGGCGGCGAGGATGTCGAGAGTGCGACGGACCCCGGAGAGCGGTTCGAGGTGGCGAGTATGTGCCCAATCGCGGAGTGAATGAGATTGCTACGCACAAGGAAATCCGCCCTACGAGAACCTGCATGCTAGGCGGGTTTGGCCGGCCCGTCGTGGGTCGGAACGATGCCGTCAGTTACTGCGGATTCCGATCCGTCCCAGCCTGTGGGCGTTTTCCAAACCGAAGCGATGTTGAGGGTGGAAAGGAATTCGGTGTATGCCGGGCCGATGTCTTCGGTGAACAATGCAACGAGACTTGGTGAATCTCCTTCCTTGTGCAGGAAGTGCCGATAATAGAAGAGCTGCGCGAGTGCCTCGCGGACTGCACCTGTCGTGTTTCCGTCGCGGACAACTTTGGCCTCGACCAGCCAAGACGAGCCGGTTCGGGACAGCATCAGGTCTCGAGGGTGGTGTTTCGTTGATGCGCTGAATCCGGCCGGGGAAAGGGCGGGCGCGTATTCGCCGATCAGCCACTCATGACGTCGCTGCCGCACCTGCTTTCCGCCGGCCACTATGGCCGTGTAGTCGGAGTGGTCCTTGGGGTAGAAGTCTGCGAGTAGGTCCTGCTCGCGGGTCTCCACGGTAGAGAGGAGGGTGCTTGCCCCCTTTTCGAAGGGGGAGAGCGCGGCGCGTGCTGCGATGGCTCGGTCGTACACGCCGGCGAGGCGCCATAGATCGCTACGAAGGTCGGATTCGGAAGGGAGCGTGTCAATACTGTAGTGTCGCGCTGCGATATTTCCGGCCTCGTAGCCCGTCTGCCGCCATCCGTTGGACTTTAGGTTGACGGAAAACTCCCACTCGGACAGCAATTCGGCCGGAAGGAGTTTACGGATTCTATTTGCCTGCGTCCGGAGATGTCCCTCAGATATGGCTCGCCGATTCTGAGTTCCCTTGAGTTCTTCGCGTAGCCTGGTGATCCCCTGCAGAAGCATTAGCGTGGTGCTGCGGAGATCTTTGGAGAAAAGATAGACGATGTAGAGTCCGTTTGACGGATCTATCGTTTCGTCGGGATTGAAGAACCCCACCCATGGAGTAAATGTCGGCCCACCCTTTCCGCCGCTGCCGGTCACCTTGTAGCCGGCGGGCGCGAGGTGTGTGAGATGAGCCGGGGCGCCACGCAGGAGCTTTTGCGCAGAAGAGTCCATTCCCTCTGTGTAGCTGTACGTGTGCGCTACCTCGAGCAAGTAGTCGCGCAGGTTCATCTGACCCCCCTGATCGAGACCTGAAGATTCGCTTACCCTATCCGTCGATCGGCGTCGATGGGGCGAGCTTTTTCTTGTCCCCGAAGCAAAGCAGAAAAGCCCGAGAACTGGCCGCACTCCCCTGAGGAAGTGCGGCCAGTTCTCGGGTCAAGAAGGTGACCGGCGGACCGGTCAGCGCGTCAGCGCGAGACCTTACCGGCCTTGATGCACGAGGTGCAGACGTTGAGCCGCTTCGGCGTGCGCCCAACCACAGCGCGCACCGTCTGGATGTTGGGGTTCCAACGACGGGGGGTGCGGCGGTGCGAGTGGGAGATGCTGTTGCCGAAGCCCGGGCCCTTGCCGCAGACGTCGCAGTTGGCTGCCACAGGAGTCACTCCAAGACTTCAGATTCACGAACTTGAAAGCCCGGGTTGTTCCAGGCAACCGGGAGAGCATACAACGGTGACTCCCGCTCAACGAAACTACCACGATCGCGGAGGTGATCGTTCCCGCGACCTGCAGTGGAGGGTGCCGCAGGCGTCGTCGTGGGGGCCGATAACCTGCCAGCATCGCCCCTCGCCACCGCGTCCCGTCGCGTTCTCGTGGCGTTCACCCGGAGGAGACCTGGTGCTGGACACCCTCGACGCCCCGGCCGTCCGTACCTGGTGCCGGCTCGCGCTGGCGGCCCTCGGCCAGGCCCGCGAGGAGATCGACGCGCTGAACGTCTACCCGGTCCCGGACGGCGACACCGGCACCAACCTGTATCTGACCGTGGAGTCCGCCGCCGAGGCGCTGGACGCGCTGTTCGCGGAAGCCGTCGAGGAGCAGCCCGCGCTGGCGGCCGCCGCCACCGCCGCGGCCCGGGGGGCGCTGATCGGGGCGCGCGGCAATTCGGGTGTGATCCTCGCGCAGTGGCTGCGCGGTCTCGCCGAGGTGCTGGCGGAGGGCGGCGAGCTGGGGGAGGCCCTCGACAACGGTGCGCGCTCGGCGTACCTGGCGGTCGCGGAGCCGGTCGAGGGGACCCTGCTGACCGTCGCCGCGGCCGCCGCCGGTGCCGCGCGGGCCGCGGACGGCCTGACCGGTCAGGCGAAGGAGGCGTACCGGGCGGCCCGGCAGGCGCTGCTGCTCACCCCGGACCAGCTGTCGGTGCTCGCCGAGGCGGGGGTGGTGGACGCCGGCGGTCGTGGCCTGGTCGCGGTGCTGGGCGCGCTGGTGGACGCGGTGTCCGGGCAGCAGCCGATGGGGCCGGTGGCGCTGCGGCGGGAGGTGGACCCGGTGGTGGTGGCCGGCTGCGAGGGGCACGAGCGTCCGCCGGGGCCCGGCCATCCCGCGTTCGAGGTGATCTACCTGCTGGAGGCCGAGGACGGGCAACTGCCGAGGCTGCGCGAGCGGCTGGGGCAGCTCGGCGACTCGCTGGTGATCGGCGGCGGCGACGGCCTGTGGAACGTCCATGTGCACGTGAACGACGCGGGCGCTGCCGTGGAGGCGGGCGTCGAGGCGGGCCGGCCGTACCGGATCCGGATCACGCACTTCGCCGAGGCGGCGGCCCGCGCGGGCGAGCGCGAGGAGACCGTCTCGCACGGGCGGGCGGTGCTGAGCGTGGTGTCCGGCAGCGGGCTGGCCCAACTGTGCGAGCAGGCCGGTTCGGTGGTGCTCGCCGCCGACCCGGACCGGGCCCCCGCCAGCGCCGAACTGGTCGCCGCCGTGCACCGCTGCGCGGCCCGCGAGGTGATCCTGTTGCTCAACGACCCCGAACTGCGGGCCGCCGCGGGCGCCGCCGCCGACCAGTTGCGCGAGGAGGGCGTGCGGATCGCCGTGCTGCCCACCCGTTCGCCGGTGCAGGGCCTGGCCGCGCTGGCCGTGCACGACGCCGGCCGCCGCTTCGACGAGGACGTGGTCGCCATGACGTCCGCCGCCGGCGCCACCCGGTACGCCGAACTCGCCGTCGCCGAGGGCGAGTCCTGGACGATGGCCGGCGTCTGCCAGGCCGGTGACGTGCTCGGCCTGATCGACGGCGACGTCGCGGTGATCGGCCACGACCTCACCGAGACCGCGCTCACCGTGCTGGACCGGATGATCGCCGCGTCCGGCGAACTCGTCACCCTGGTACTCGGCGAGGACGCCCCCGCCGAGCTCGCCGACCGGCTGATCGCGCACGCCAGGCGCACCCGTCCCGAGGTCGACACCGTCGCCTACCAGGGCGGCCAGGAGGCCGCGCCGCTGCTGATCGGCGTCGAGTGAGCCGCGACGTCGGTCCCGTGGTGTGAAATGGGATCCGATGGGCGCTCTCGATGAACCACTGAAGGACCTGGTCGGCGACCGCACCGCGAAGGTGCTGGCCGACTCCCTCAAGCTGCGCACGGTCGGCGACCTGCTGCACCACTATCCGCGCCGGTACGTCGAGCGCGGCCAACTCACCAGCCTGGACGAGCTGGACGTGGACGAGCACGTCACCGTGCTGGCCCGGATCGAGAAGGTCACGCTGATCCCGTTCCGCGGCCGCAAGGGCGACCGGCTGGAGGTGGTGGTCACCGACGGCCGCTCCCGGCTCTCCCTGGTGTTCTTCAACCAGGGCTGGCGGCAGAAGGAACTCAAGCCCGGCCAGCAGGGCCTGTTCGCCGGCAAGGTCGGCATGTTCAACCGCACCCGCCAACTCGCCTCGCCCGACTACCAGTTGATCGACGACGAGGAAGGGGCCTCGGCGGCGAAGCAGTTCGCCGGCCGGCTCATCCCGGTCTACCCGGCCAGCGCCCAACTGCCCAGCTGGAAGCTGTCGCTCTGCGTCGAACTCGCCCTCACCAAGCACCTGGCGGACGTCGGCGAACCGCTGCCCGCCGAACTGCGCGCCGAGCACGACCTGATCCCGCTGCCCGAGGCGCTCGAACTGATCCACCGCCCGCGCAACCAGGTGGAGAAGGAACGCGCCCAGAACCGGCTGCGCTGGGACGAGGCGTTCGTCCTCCAGGTCGCGCTCGCCCAGCGCCGGGCCGCCGACTCCGCGCTGCCCGCCGTCCCGCGCCGCGCCGTCCCCGGCCGGGTGCTGGACGCGTTCGACGCCCGGCTGCCGTTCACGCTGACCGACGGCCAGCAGAAGGTGTGCGCCGAGATCTTCGCCGACCTCGCCACCGAACACCCCATGCACCGCCTGCTGCAGGGCGAGGTCGGCTCCGGCAAGGCCCAGCCGTTGGATTCCCTGGTGCTGACGCCTGACGGATTCAGGCCGATGGGCGACATGCGAGTCGGCGACCTGGTGGTCACGCCCTCGGGCGAGCTCGCTCCTGTCGAGGGCGTCTTCCCTCAGGGCGAGCGTGATGTCTGGCGGCTCGTCCTGTCGGACGGCAGCTCCGTCGAGTGCGATGACGAGCACCTCTGGATCGTCGCAACCAGCTGCGCATGGCATCGCGGTGATCAGCCCAAGATCCTCACCACGCGGGAAATCCGGAACGACACCTGGAAGCGCAACGGAAGCTCCAAGTGGTACCTGCCGCAGGCCACGCCTGTTGATCTCGGGCAGGGGGACGAACAGCCGCTCGATCCCTACCTGATGGGCGTGCTCCTGGGTGACGGGACGTTCCGACACCAGTTGGGATTCTCGACAGCTGATCCCGAGATTCTCCATGCGGTCAAGGCCGCCGTTCCGCCGGACTGCGTGGTCACCCGAAGGTCCGGCCAGGCCATCGATCACCATATCCAGCTGCGCGGCCCACGCGGAGGGACGCGGCGCAATCCGGTGAACCAGGTGCTGCGGGAGCTTGGCCTCTGGCACCTGACCTCCCACGGGAAGTTCGTCCCCGAGGTGTACAAGAACGCCTCGATCAAGCAGCGGCTCGCGCTTCTGCAAGGGCTGATGGATACGGACGGCACCGTGGGACGCGACGGCTACGACGTCTCGTTCTGCAGTGTCTCGCGGCGCCTGGCGGATGACGTCGCCTGGCTGGTGCGGTCCCTCGGCGGCCGTGCGAGGGTACTTCCGAAGAAGGCCGCATTCGTGGTGTCGGTCGGGTTGCCCAGCGAGGTCCCGCCGTTCCGGCTGTCCCGGAAGGCCGAACGGGTCGCGGATCGGCCCAAGTACAACACTTTCCGGCGAGGAATCCGGCAGGTCGAGTATGTCGGTCGCAAACCGGCGCAGTGCATTCGAGTCGGGCACCCGGATTCCGCCTACGTCACGGACAATTTCACCGTTACCCACAACACTCTGGTCGCGCTGCGCGCCATGCTCGCCGTGGTCGACACCGGCGGCCAGGCCGTACTGCTCGCACCCACCGAGGTGCTCGCCCAGCAGCACCACCGCTCCATCGTCGAGATGATGGGCGACCTCGCCGAGGCCGGGATGATCGGCGGCTCCGAGATCGGCACCCGGGTCGCCCTGCTCACCGGCTCGATGGGCACCGCCGCCCGCCGCGGCGCGATGCTCGACATGGCCTCGGGCAAGGCCGGCATCACCATCGGCACGCACGCCCTGATCGAGGACAAGGTGCAGTTCGCCGACCTCGGCCTGGTGGTCGTCGACGAGCAGCACCGGTTCGGCGTCGAACAGCGCGACGCGCTGCGCGCCAAGGGCGAACAGCCCCCGCACCTGCTGGTGATGACCGCCACCCCGATCCCGCGCACCGTCGCGATGACCGTCTTCGGCGACCTGGAGACCTCCGTCCTCGACCAGCTGCCGTCCGGCCGCTCGCCGATCTCCACCCACGTCGTCCCCGCCCTGGAGAAGCCCAACTTCCTCACCCGCGCCTGGGAACGCGTCCGCGAGGAGGTCGGCAAGGGCCACCAGGCGTACGTGGTCTGCCCGCGGATCGGCGACGAGGACGAGGCGCCGAAGGGCAAGAAGAAGCGCAAGGAGGACCCGGAGGAGGTCGACGCGGGCGGCGCGGACAGCGAGGAGCGCCGGCCCCCGCTCGCCGTGGTCGAGACCGCCGAGAAGCTCGCCAAGGGACCGCTCGCCGGACTGCGGGTGGAGATCCTGCACGGCCGGCTCGCCCCCGACGCCAAGGACGACGTGATGCGCCGCTTCGCCGCCGGCGAGGTCGACGTGCTGGTCGCCACCACCGTCATCGAGGTCGGCGTCAACGTCCCCAACTCCACCGTCATGGTGATCATGGACGCGGACCGGTTCGGCGTCTCCCAGCTCCACCAGCTCCGCGGCCGGGTCGGCCGGGGATCCGCCGCAGGGCTCTGCCTGCTGGTCAGCGACATGCCCGCGGCCAGCGCCGCCCGCGCCCGGCTCGACGCGGTGGCCGGCACCCTGGACGGCTTCGCGCTCTCCCGGATCGACCTCGAACAGCGCCGCGAGGGCGACGTCCTGGGCCAGGCCCAGTCCGGCGTGAAGTCCTCGCTCAAGGTGCTCTCCGTCCTCGACGACGAGGACGTCATCGCCACCGCCCGCGCCGAGGCCACCCGACTGGTCGCCGCCGACCCCGAACTCGCCGCCCACCCCGAACTGCGCACGGCGCTGGAGAGCCTGCTCGACGAGGACCGCGCGGAGTACCTGGAGAAGGGCTGACAGGCGGTGTGATCAGGTCGGATTGTCAGTGCCCCGAGAGAGAATGTAGTTGTTCGGGGCGCTCCTCAAGTCGCGCTCCCGGCACGAGATTTGGGGGTCATTGCATGGCATTCCGTCACCTCAACGAGCTCCCGCTCGGCGACAAGGTCTTCCGGATCGAGGTCGCCAGCGAAGACGACCGCGAAGTCACCCTCACCCTGACCGGCTGGCGCGAGGGCAACTCCGCCAACCCGGTCGCCTCCGGCAAGCTCCGCCTCCCGGTGGAGGACGTCGCCTCACTGCGCATCGCGCTCAACCGCGCCCTGCGCGCGCTGGCGATCGTCGCCGACATCTCCGAGCCCATCCCCGACCGCGACGTGCTGCGCGAGCTCTACCCCGGCCACGGCTCCCCCTGGGTGCCGCAGCACGAGGAAGAACTGGTCCGGCGCTTCCACGACGGCGACACCATCGCCCGGATCGCCGCCCGCTACGGCCGCACGCCCGACTCCGTCCGCACCAAGCTGCGCGAACTCGGCCACGACCCGCGCCGCCCGGAGTACTGCCCGCCGGACGGCTGCCTGTCCTGGTCGCGCTACGCCTCGCCGACCCTGTTGGGCGCGGCGTCCAACGAGTAGGCGCTGACGTGAGCGACTGCGCGCCCGGCCATGCACGATTTGTCAGCTATGGTCGGGCGCGCAGTCCCTCCCACCTAAGGAACGTCATGCCCCGCGTCATCGCCGGTGTTGCCGGAGGCCGCCCCCTCGCCGCGCCGCCCGGCCGGAACACCCGTCCGACCTCCGACAAGGCGCGGGAGGCGATGTTCTCCACCGTCGAGGCGCTGTTCGGGCCGATCGCCGGGGCGCGGATGCTGGACCTGTTCGCGGGCAGTGGCGCGGTCGGGCTGGAGGCGCTGTCCCGGGGCGCCGCGCACGCGCTGCTGGTGGAGGCCGACGCGGGCGCGGTGAAGACGGTGCGGGAGAACGTCCGGACGCTGGGGCTGCCGGGCGCGGAGGTGCGGGCGGACAAGGCGGAGAAGGTGATCGCGGGCGCCCCGCCGGCCGAGCCGTACGACCTGGTGTTCCTGGACCCGCCGTACGCGGTGGAGGACGCCGTACTGCGGGAGATGCTGGTCACACTCCGCTCGGGGGGCTGGCTGTCCGAGCATGTTCTCGTCACCGTGGAACGCAGCACCCGAGGGGGCGAGTTCGGCTGGCCGGACGGCTTCGAAGGGCTGCGCTCGCGCCGTTACGGCGAGGGCACGCTCTGGTACGGTCGCGCCGCTACCGGGGCTGACCAAGACTCGTAGCAGAACATCCCGCCCCACAAGGGAGCACACCCATGCGCCGCGCCGTCTGTCCGGGGTCCTTCGACCCCATCACCAACGGACACCTCGACATCATCGAGCGGGCCTCGAAGCTGTACGACGTGGTGCACGTGGCGGTGGCGGTGAACCGCAGCAAGCAGGGGATGTTCACGATCGAGGAGCGGCTCGCCCTGATCGAGGAGACCACCGCGCACCTGGGCAACATCCAGGCGGAGTCGCACAGCGGCCTGCTGGTGGACTTCTGCACGCAGCGCGGCATCCCGGCGATCATCAAGGGCCTGCGTGCGGTCAGCGACTTCGACTACGAGCTGCAGATGGCGCAGATGAACCACGGCCTGACCGGCGTGGAGACGCTGTTCGTGCCGACCTCGCCGACGTACAGCTTCCTGTCCTCCAGCCTGGTCAAGGAAGTCGCCTCGCTGGGTGGTGACGTCTCCCACCTGCTGCCCGAGGTGGTGAACCGGCGGCTGGTCGAGAGGATCGCCGAACGCCGCAAGTGACCCGGGGTCTGTCCGGCCGGTCTTGCCGGGCGCCGAGACCGGCCGGACAGACCCTGGCCGTTGTGAGCGGCGGGGTGGGTGGCCGTACAGTCTGTACTCCCGGCCCCGGGGGCGCAGTCCGCGACCTCGTGGCACTGCCTCCGCCGCACCTCGGCGGCACACGGAAAGACTGAAGACGCCCGTGGACGTGCAGCAGAAACTCGACCAGATCATCGCCATGGTCGAGAAGGCCAAGGCGATGCCGATGTCGGCCTCCTGCGTGGTCAACCGCGCCGAACTGACCGGCCTGCTGCGCGAACTGCGCGACGCCATGCCCGCCGAACTCGCCAAGGCGCAGTCGGTGGTGGCGGACCATCAACAAATGGTCGCCGACGCCCAGGCGCAGGCCGACCAGATCATCCGCGGCGCGCACGACGAGCGCGGCTCGCTCATCTCCGACACCGAGGTGGTGCGCAAGGCCCAGGCCGAGGCGGACCGGATCCTCAACGAGGCCCGCTCCGAGGAACACACCAAGCGCGCCGAGGCGGACGACTACGTCGACTCCAAGCTCGCCAACTTCGAGGTGGTGCTCACCAAGACGCTCGGCGCGGTCGGCCGCGGCCGGCAGAAGCTGCGCGGCGAGGCCGGGGTGTACCAGCCGGAGGGCGAGGGCACCGAGGACGGCGAGGAGTTCCAGCCGCAGCGGATCAGCCTCAGCCCGGAGGCCGACGAGTACGTCGATGTGAAGCTCGCCACCCTGGAGGCGGTGCTCTCGGCGACCCTGGAGGCGGTCGGCAAGGGCCGCGACAAGCTGCTCGGCAAGGCCCCGATCGACGAGCTGGGCGCCTACCTGGCCGCCGCCGACGAGGCCCAGCAGCTCAAGAACCGCGCCGAGGCGGTGGCGGCCGGCTTCGCCAGCACCGACGGCGAGCAGTCCTGGTACGCGGAGGTCCCGCAGCACCAGAGCTGGCCCGAGTCGACCCCGGCCGCCGCGGGCTGGCAGAACCCCGCCGAGGACCAGTACGGCCAGCCGCAGGCCCCGCAGTACGCCGAGGTCTACGGGGGCGGCTACGACCCGGCGGCGGCCCCGCAGACCGACCCGTACGGGCAGCCCTACGGCTACCAGCAACCGGTAGACCCGTCGTACTACCAGCAGCAGCAGTACCAGCAGCCGGGCTACGACCAGTGGGGCAACCCGCTGCCCGCCGAGCCGCAGGCGCTGCCCGCCGACCCGCACGGCTACCAGCAGCAGCCGCAGCAGGCCGGGCTGCCGCAGCAGCAGCAGGCCGGACTGGACGAGACCAGCTTCTTCGACACCAGCATGATCGACATGACCCGGCTGCGGGAGCTCGGCGGCCGGTGAACGGCGACGAGTTGGGTTCGGCCCGGACTCTCGGGTAGTCTGACCACTCCGGCCTGCTCGTGCCGGGTTCGCCGCGTGCCCGCAGCCGGGCCGCGCACCGCAGGAACCAAAGTCCGCGCCACGCAGGAATGCGTGTGCCGCCGTCAGGAAGTCAGGAAGCCTTGAACCGCCTCGACCACCGCGACCCGCTCGTGTTCGACACGCATGAGCTCGGCCGTCGCCCCGGCTCGCTGCGCAAGGTGTCCCGGACCCTGGAGGCCCCGGCGGACCTCGGTGTCGCGGATGTGATCGGCGTCCCCGAGAAGAGCGAGATCAAGCTGGAGCTCCGCCTGGAGTCCGTGGTCGAGGGCGTGCTGGTCACCGGCACCGCCGAGGCCCACGTGACCGGCGAGTGCTCCCGCTGCCTGGAGCCGCTGGAGGACGACCTGGAGGTCGACTTCCAGGAGCTGTACTACTACCCGGAGTCCGAGGAGCGTCACCGCGCGATCGCGGGAGACGACTTCGACGAGGAGTCCGAGGACGAGACTTACCGCCTGGAGGGCGACCTGTTCGACCTCCAGCCGGTGCTGCGTGACGCGGTGGTGCTCGCACTGCCGCTGCAGCCGGTGTGCCAGGAAGACTGCTTGGGTCTGTGCTCCGAATGCGGGGCCCGCCTGAGCGACGACCCGTCGCACCACCACGATGCCGCCGACCCCCGGTGGGCGGCTCTGCAGGGACTCTCCGCCGCCCCCGGCGACGAGGGTGACGAGGAATAAGACACAGCGCTACCCGTGAGGGTCTCGCCGTAGAACCAGGAGATTTACCGTGGCTGTTCCGAAGCGGAAGATGTCGCGCAGCAACACGCGTCACCGGCGTTCCAACTGGAAGGCCGTCGTGCCCGCGCTCGTCGCGTGCGACCGCTGCCACGAGCCGAAGCTTGCGCACATCGCGTGCCCGAGCTGCGGCACGTACAACCGTCGCCAGGTCCTCTCGGTCTGATCGGCGGGGTGCACGGATCGATGTCGGACGGCAGCAATTCTTCTCGCAAGCCGAACCCCAATTCCAACGGGGGCAAGGGCGGCGGGCCGGCTTCGACCGAATACGACGTCCTGGAAGGGCGCCTCGGGTACTCACTTGAGCGCGCCCTTCTGGTACGTGCCCTGACCCACCGCTCGTACGCGTACGAGAACGGCGGGCTGCCCACCAACGAGCGCCTGGAATTCCTCGGCGACTCGGTGCTGGGCCTGGTGGTGACCGACACCCTCTACCGCCTCCACCCGGAGGTCGCCGAGGGGACGCTCGCCAAACTCCGTGCCGCGGTGGTCAATTCCCGCGCGCTCGCCGAGGTCGGCCGCGGCCTGGACCTCGGAGCCTTCATCCGGCTCGGCAAGGGTGAGGAAGGAACCGGCGGCCGCGACAAGTCGTCGATCCTCGCCGACACCGTCGAGGCCGTGATCGGCGCCATCTACCTCGACCAGGGTCTGGGTTCGGCCACGGACTTCGTCCACCGGCTGTTCGACCCGCTGATCGCGGAATCCGCGCTGCTCGGCGCCGGCCTCGACTGGAAGACCAGCCTCCAGGAACTCACCGCCGCCGTCGGCATCGGTGTTCCCGAGTACGTGGTCACCGAGTCCGGACCGGACCACGAGAAGACCTTCACCGCCGCCGCCCGGGTGGCCGGCCAGGACTACGGCTCCGGGAGCGGACGCTCCAAGAAGGAAGCCGAGCAGAAGGCCGCCGAATCCGCCTGGCGCGCGATCAAGGCCAAGCAGGACGGCGGCACCGACGGCGACCAGCCGACCGCGGCCGTCTGACCGGTGCCCGAACTCCCCGAAGTCGAGGTCGTCCGCCGCGGCCTGGCCCGCTGGGCCGCCGGCCGGACCGTCAGCGACATCGAGGTGCTCCACCCGCGCGCCGTCCGCCGACAGGCAGGCGGCGCCGAGGAGTTCACCGCGCTGCTGCGCGGCCGCACCTTCGGCGAACCGCAGCGCCGAGGCAAGTACCTGTGGGTGCCGCTCGACGACGGCCTGGCGATGATCGGCCACCTCGGCATGAGCGGCCAACTGCTCGTCCAGGAAGCCGACATGGCCGACTCGGTGCACCTGCGGGTACGCCTTCGGTTCGCCGACGGCGGCACCGAACTGCGCTTCGTCGACCAGCGCACCTTCGGCGGCCTCGCCGTCGAGGAGACCGAGCCGGACGACCCCGAGTCCACCCCGCTCTCGCTCGCCCACATCGCCCGCGACCCGCTCGACGCACGCTTCGACGACGCGGCGTTCGCCACCGCGCTGAAGGCCAAGCGGACCACCGTGAAGCGGGCCCTGCTCGACCAGACGCTGATCAGCGGCGTCGGCAACATCTACGCCGACGAGGCACTGTGGCGCAGCCGCCTGCACTACGAACGCCCCACCGCCACCCTCACCCGCCCCGCCGCGCTCGAACTGCTCGGCCACGCCCGGGACGTGATGACGGCGGCACTGGCCGTCGGCGGCACCAGCTTCGACTCGCTGTACGTCAACGTCAACGGCGAGAGCGGCTACTTCTCCCGCGACCTCGACGCCTACGGCCGCGAGGGCGAGCCGTGCCGCCGCTGCGGGACGGCGATGCGGCGGGACGCCTGGATGAACCGCTCCAGCTACTACTGCCCGAAGTGCCAGCGCCGGCCGCGCTGATCAGCTGTACGCGATCCGCTCGATCTCCTGGAGCCGGTGGGCGCCGAGGAAGTCCGGGTCGAGGGTGAGCAGCCACTCCGGCAGCACCGGCCGTGCGTCGAACTCCTCGTGGAAGCCGAAGCGCACCTCCAACCGGCGTTCCAGCCAGCCGTCGACCGCTGCCGAGAGCTGCTCCTCGGCGTACCCGGTGCCCACCTGCGCCCACCGCTCCAGCCATGGGACGAGCGTGCCGGTCAGTGGGACGGCCAGCTCCAGCGCGTCGACCGGGCGCACGCCGGACGGCTGCCGCAGGACGGCCTCCCACCAGGCCGACAGGAACCGCTCGACGGCCACGCGCTCGGGCCACTCGCGCCAGCCCGCCGCCAGCAGCCGGGAGGCGACCATGGCCGGCCCGGCTCCCCCGCCGTTGAGTGCCAGGGAGCGCAGGATGCGTGGGGTCAGGCGGCGGTAGAGACCGGGGAAGTCGTCCCAGTGGTCGGGGACTTCGGCGGCTACGGCGTCCACCAGCCGGTCGGGTATCCCGGCCACCGGGCCGGAGAGGAGCGCGAGGTCGGCTTCGCGGTAGCAGTACGTGCAACCGTCGACGGGCTGTTCGGCGTACGGGGCGAAGACGGCGTCCACCCGGTCGAGGGCGTCGAGCAGGTGCTGGTGCGGGTCGGTCATGGGAACCACCGGGAAGGCCATCAGCTCGACTTCCCGGCGGAGGTCTTCTCCTCCTCGGCGGCCGCCTGGATCGCCCCGCCGTCCTCGCCGAAGTAGGCGACGCCGACGGCGCTGACCACGGCCAGCAGGAAGCCGAGGACGGCCAGCCAGGCGAGGCCCGGGCGGGAGGAGTCGCCGAGCCAGAGCACGCCGACCGCGCCGGGGACGACGGTCTCGCCGACCACCAGGGCGGCGGTCGCGCCGTTGACGGAGCCGACCTGGAGGGCGACGGTGTGCAGGTACATGCCGCCGATGCCGCCGATCAGGATGGCGTACAGCGCCGGGTCGGCGAGCAGCGCGGTGATCGAGAACGGCTCGATGCCGTCCAGGATGCGCACGCCGATGCCCAGCGCGCCGAAGCCGAGACCGGACAGCAGACCGGCCACGATCGCCCCGTTGGAGCCCATCCGCCGGACGATCAGCGAACCGCCGGCGATCAGCACCGCGGAGCCGATCAGCAGCCCCCAGTGGAACGCCCGCGCGGCGTGGTGACCGCCCTCCGGCCCGGCGGCGACCGCCAGCAGCACCAGGGCGCCGCACAGGATGCCGATGGACAGCCACTCCAGCTGACGCAGCCTCAGCCCGAGCAGCTTGATCGACAGCAGCGCGGTGATCACCAGGTTGGCGCTGATGATGGTCTGCGACAGGAACAGCGGCAGCAGCCGCGCGGCCAGCGCGCCGAGCCCGAAGCCGATGAAGTCCAGCACCGTGCCGAGGATGAACTCCCAGGTCACGGCGGCCTTCGCGGTGGAGGCGAGGCTCGGCCCGCCGTGCTCGGTGACGGTGCCGTCGGCCGCCTCCTGCCGGGCCGACCGGCGGGCGCCGACGGCTTGCAGCACGGACCCGGTGCCGTAACAGACGGACGCGGCGACGGCGGTGACGAGGCCGAGGATCACGCTGGGGGCTCCTGTCGGGAGGAGGGAAGATCGTCACCACTATGCCTGCTCCCGACCGGGCCGAGGCCGGGTGGGGCCCAACTCCGGCCGGTCGGCGGGGGTCGGGGCCGGTGGGCTCGTCCCCGGGTAGGGGAAGAAGTCAGGGTCGGACCGTCCCGAGGTAGGGCGTGGATCCTTCCTTCGGACCGGTACGGTCTTGGTATGAGAACTGTGCTTCGACGTTCCCGAGCCACCGGGCCGGCCGCCGTGCTGGCAGCTCTGCTCGGCCTGTTGATGGTCCTCGGCCTGTCCGCGCCCGCCCAGGCGGCCGGACTGAGCGACGCGACCGACTCGCTGAAGAAGACTCAGGTCTACGTCGACCCGGCGATGACCAGCCGGTTCTCCCCGGACCAGGCCGACGCGCTGGCGAAGAAGCTGAAGAAGGCCGACAAGCCGATCTTCGTCGCGGTGCTGCCGGACAGCCAGGCCTACGCCCCCAAGACCCTGATGAACGACCTGCGCACCAAGGTCGGCATCGTCGGCGTCTACGCGGTGTGGCGCGGCAACGGGTTCGACGCCAAGGCCGACTCCAAGGCGCTGTCGTCGAACTCCGCCAGCAAGATCGCCGGTTCGTCCTTCCGCTCGCACAACGGCGACATCAACGGCACCGTCAACGACTTCGTCGACCAGGCCGTCGGCCAGACCAAGGGCGAGGGCCCGCAGCACAGCACCTCCGCGGCCTGGATCATCGTCCCGATCGTGCTGGTGGTGCTGGCCGGCGGCGGCGTGTTCCTGCTGTTCCGCCGCGCCAAGAAGCGCAAGGAGGAGAAGGCCCGCGCCGAACTCGCCCAGCTGCGCACCGTGGTGGACGAGGACATCACCGCGTTCGGCGAGGAGCTCGACCGGCTCGACTTCAACCCCGGCGCCCCCGGCTCGGACGACACCCAGCGCGCCGACTACACCCGTGCGCTGGACTCCTACGACCGCGCCAAGCGGACCATGGACGAGGCCAAGAAGCCCGACGACGTCCGCCCGGTCACCGAGGCGCTGGAGGACGGCCGGTTCGCGCTGGCCACCCTCGCCGCCCGCCGCGACGGCCGGCCGCTGCCCGAGCGCCGCGTCCCGTGCTTCTTCGACCCGCGGCACGGCCCCTCCACCACCGACGTCCAGTGGGCGCCCGCCGGCGGCGCGCCGCGCTCCGTCCCGGCCTGCGCCGACGACGCGCACCGCCTGGCCACCGGCCAGGACCCGTACATCCGCACCGTGGAGACCGAGCACGGCCACCAGCCGTACTGGAACGCCGGCCCGGCCTACAGCCCGTGGGCGGGCGGCTACTTCGGCGGCGGCATGCTCTCCGGCCTGCTGGTCGGCACCATGCTCGGCTCGGTGATCTCCAGCCCCGGCTACGCCTACGCGGGCGGCCACCACGACTACCACGGCGGTGGCGGCGGTGCCGACTACACCGGCGGCGCGGACGCCGGTGAGTACTCGGGCGCGGCCTTCAACAACTCGGACTTCTCCGGTGCCGACTTCGGTGGCGGCGGCGGGGACTTCGGCGGCGGCAGTGGCTTCGGCGACTTCGGTGGCGGCGACTTCGGCGGCGGGGACTTCGGCGGCGGGGACTTCGGCGACTGACGCCCGGTCATCCACTGCCCGGCCCCCGGTCCCGTTCGCGGACCGGGGGCCGCTGTCATGCCCGGGCGGGGGAGGGGGCCCCGGCGGCCTCGACGGCGGCGGGGTCGGCCGGCTCCCGGCGGCCCAGGACGAGCAGGGTCAGCGCACAGGACGCCAACTGCCAGGCCGCACCGAAGCCCAGCACGGAGCCGGTGCCGACCCGGTCCGCGATCGGCCCGGCCAGCGCCAGCCCGACCGGCCCGAAGGCGAACGCGCCGAGCGTCCCGTACGCGCTGACCCGGCCCAGCGCCTCCGCCGGAACGTGGCGCTGCGTCAGCGTGGCGAACAAGGTCATGCAGACGATCGAGGTCACCCCCGCGCCGACCGCCGCGACCGCCACCAGCGGCAGCGGCCAGCCCAGCGCCAGCGCGCCCGAGGGCAGCGCCCAGCCCGCCGTCGCCGCGATCGCCAGGCGCAGCGGACGAGTGGGCCGGCGTCCGAGCAGCACCAGCCCGCCGAGCACCGCGCCGGCCCCGTACGCGCCCATCACCAGGCCCCAGCCGCCCGCCCCGCCGAGGCGCGCGTCCGCCACCACCGGGCCGAGGATCAGGAACGGCGCCCACACCAGCAGGTTGAACAGGCAGGCCTGCAGGGTGCTCACCCACTGCCACCGCCGGGAGCTGAACTCGCTCCAGCCGGCCCGCAGTTCGGACAGCAGCGAGGCCTCGCCGGACGGCTGCCGGGCGGCCCCGGGCAGCCGGAGCAGGGCCAGTGCCACGCCGCCGACCGCGTACGAGAGGGCGTCCACCAGCAGCACCCAGCCGGGACCCGCGACGGCGGTCAGCCCGCCCGCGAGGGCCGGACCGGCCACCGCGACGCCGTTCCGGGCGATCCCCAACAGGGCGTTCGCGTCGGAGAGTTCACCGGCCGGGACGAGCCTGGGCAGCAGCGCGTCCAGGGCCGGCATGAACACCGCCTCGGCCAGGCCCCAGAACACCATCAGCACGGCCATCGCCCACACCCGGTCGTGCGCGGTGAACATCAGCACCGCCATCACCGCCTGGGTCGCGAACCGCAGCCCGTCCGAGCCGAGCATCACCGGCCGCGGCCCCAGCCGGTCCGCGGCCGCGCCGCCGAGCACCAGCAGCAGCACGATCGGCAGGATCCGCGCGGTCATCACCACGCCGAGCCCGGAGCCGCCGCCCCCGCTGTCGAGCACGGCGAACGCCACGGCCACCGAGGCCATCGAGGATCCGAACAGGGAGACGGCGAAGCCGATGAAGAAGAGGCGGAACTCCCGCCCGCGCAGGACGGCGAGCCGCCGTGAGGTCAGCACCATGACCGGCAGACTGCCCCGCCGCCGAGGCGTCCGACAAGGGCTTCCGGCGAAATACTTGAGCGTTGTGGTGTCAATTTTCGGAAGCCTCGGAATTGCCGCAGTAAATCGCTTGTTTACCGCAGTCAGGGGCGATATTGACGGCGCATCGGGTTGGCGATTTACTGCGGATATGACACCTGTGGAGTTCGCCGTCGCGGCCGAGTGCTACCTGACGGAGGCCCGGCTCTCGGACGGCTCCCGGCGGGTTTACCGGATCGCCCTGCACACCTGGGCCTGGCTGCTGGTCGGCCGCACCCCGCCGGCCGGCGCCGAGCGGCGGCGGGCCGCGCCGCCGGTGCTGCCGCTCGCCCTGCTGGACGGGCCGGACGCGCCCCGGCGGGTGGCCGAGGCGTTCGCGGCCCGGGCCGGGGCGGTCGGCGCGCGCACCGCGAACCGCGAGCTGTCCGCGCTGCGGGCCGCCGTTCGCTGGTGGTGCGGGCAGGGCTGGCTGGCCGCCGACCCCGCCGAGAGCCTGCGCCCGCTGCCCGCCGCCGCGTCCGAACCCGCGCTCACCGACGCCCAGGCGCGGGCCGTGCTCGCGCTGCGGGTGCCGCTGCGCGAGAAGGTGCTGTGGCACCTGGTGCGGGAGACCGGCGCACCCATCGAACGACTGCTCGCGCTGGACGTGGACCAGCTCGACCCGGCCGACCGGCAGACCCGCCCCGCCGCCGCCGGCGAGCGCCCGCTGCGCTGGCGCGGCGGCACCGCCCGGCTGCTGCCACTGCTGATCGCCGGGCGCAGCGCGGGCCCGCTGTTCCTCACCGACCGGCGCGCCCCGGCCGGCACCCCGGTGGCCGACCGCTGCCCGTTCACCGGCCGGGCCCGGCTCTCCTACCGCCGGGCCGCCGAACTGTTCACCGCCGCCACCGCCCCGCTCGGCCCGGCCGGCCGCGGCTGGACGCTGCACCGGCTGGCCGAGCCGCGCCACTGAGAGAACGGTGCGGCTCGGTCGGGAGGTGTCGCTCGGTCAAGAGCGGATGCCGACGCTGTGAATGCGCGCGGGCCGGTGAGGAGGCACGGTAGAAGGGGCGTGAAGTCCGTTCCGTACGCCCCTGAAGTGCCCGACTATGGTCGACGCATGCAAGGTCACGGCAGTCACCGTTCCGTCCGCGCCACCATCTGGGTGCGTGGGCGCGTCCAGCAAGTGGGGTTCCGCTGGTGGACCAGGGCCAGGGCCTTGGAGATCGGGCTGACGGGCTATACGAGCAACCTCGGGGACGGCCGTGTCCAGGTGGTCGCCGAGGGGTCGCGCGCGGACTGCGAGCGGCTGCTCGCCGCGCTGCGCGGGCCCGGAACGCCAGGTCGGGTCAGTGGAGTCACCGAAATCTGGAGCGCCGTGGGCAACGGATACGAGGGCTTCGCGATCCGATGAACGCACCGCGGTTGCCGGCCGGAGGAGAGCCGCCGGCAACTGCCGGTGTCATACGGTTGCCATCCGGGCAGACTCGTGGTTGACTCCGCAAGCGAAGTGATCCACTACCCCCGGCCGATGGCGTGACCACCCCGCCATGCAGGTGACAGGGGCGCGGTAGCGTGCGGTGATCGTGTTGACCCGTACGGTCTTTGGTGAGACGCTGGAAACCCGCGCACAGGTCTGAGTTTACCGGCGAAGCTCCGCCGTGTGAGCATGCCACTCACCAGCGGCTGTTTCGTAGTGCCCAGCCAGCACGTCCGGCGCGCAGGCGCGTGCGTACCCCTTCCCCCAAGACCCACACCGTAAACGGTTCGGTCACTCAGCGTGGAGGACCACACATCATGGCAAAGGCGCTTCTCGGGTACGTCGGCGGCCCCGACCCGCGAATGCTCTCCGAGATGCGACGGCTTCAGCAGCGCGTCCAGGACCTGGAGAACGAGCTCGTGAAGCTCCAGGCCGAAAACGATGCCCTGATCGCCGTCGCTGACGAGCATTCGCTGCTCAACAGCATCGACCTGGACCAGCGCGAGCCGGTCCTTACCTGATCGGCAGAACGGCCTGATTCACATGACGGCCTGATCGTTCGTGGTCCTCACGATCGACGCTGTGACGCACTGAGCTTCCCCGCCAGGGGATGGCAGCCTGCAAGGGACGTCCGAGGTGGACGTCCCTTCGTCGTGTCCGTGGCGTTCTTGTGCCCTAACGTGCCCAGCCTGCGGCGTGGCCAAACCGCCACCTGGGGGCAGGTCGGCGGCCCGGCCGGATACAGTCGCCAGCGGAGCCGGACAGCGGGGTCGCGGCAGGGCGAGGAGGACGGGCGGGTGCACCTGAAGAGCCTGACCCTGCGTGGGTTCAAGTCCTTCGCGTCGGCGACCACCCTGCGCTTCGAACCCGGCATCACCTGCGTGGTCGGCCCCAACGGCTCCGGCAAGTCCAACGTCGTCGACGCGCTGTCCTGGGTGATGGGCGAACAGGGCGCCAAGTCGCTGCGCGGCGGCAAGATGGAGGACGTGATCTTCGCCGGTACCAGCGGGCGCCCCCCGCTCGGCCGCGCCGAAGTCAGCCTCACCATCGACAACACCGACGGCGCGCTGCCCATCGACTACACCGAAGTCACCATCACCCGGACGATGTTCCGCAACGGCGGCAGCGAGTACGCGCTCAACGGCACCGGCTGCCGGCTCCTCGACATCCAGGAACTGCTCTCCGACTCCGGCATCGGCCGCGAGATGCACGTCATCGTCGGCCAGGGCCAGCTCGACTCCGTGCTGCACGCCGACCCGATGGGGCGACGCGCCTTCATCGAGGAGGCGGCCGGCGTCCTCAAGCACCGCAAGCGCAAGGAAAAGGCGCTGCGGAAGATCGACTCGATGCAGGCCAACCTGAACCGCGTTCAGGACCTGGTCGCCGAACTGCGCCGCCAGCTCGGCCCGTTGGGGCGGCAGGCGAAGATCGCCCGGCGGGCCGCCGGCATCCAGGCCGAACTGCGCGACGCCCGGCTGCGGCTGCTCGCCGACGACGTACTCACTCTGCGGCAGGCCGTCGAGGCCGAGATCGCCGACGAGTTGGCGCTGAAACTGCGCCGCACCACCGTCGAACAGCAACTCGCCGCCGCCGTCCAGCGCGAAGCCGTCCTGCAGGCGCAGGTCGAACAGCTCGGGCCCGCGCTGGAAGCCGCCCGGCAGACCTGGTACCGGCTCTCCGCGCTCGCCGAACGCACCCGCGGCACCATCGGACTCGCCGAAGCCAGGGTCCGGTCCGCCGCCACCGCGGGGCAGTTGGAGGAGCGGCGCGGCCGCGACCCCGAGGACCTGGAACGGGAGGCCGCCCGGGTCCGCGAGGAGGAAGCCGCCCTCGAAGAAGCCCTGGAACAGGCCCAGTACGCGCTCGCCGAAACCGTCGAGGAACGCGCCGAACTCGAACGCGCCCTCGCCGCAGAGGAGTTGCGACTCAAGGCGGCCGCCCGGGCGATCGCCGACCGGCGCGAGGGCCTGGCCCGGCTGCAGGGCCAGGCCGCCGCCGCCCGCTCCCGCGTCACCGCCGCCGAGGCCGAGATCGAACGGCTTGCCGTCGCCCGCGACGAAGCCCAACTGCGCGCCGAGGTCGCCCAGTCCGAGTACGAGGAACTCCGGGAACGCGGCGAGCAGGACGCGGCCGGGGGCGAGGAGACCGACAGCCGCCACGACCGGGCCCGCGCCGCACTGGCCGACGCCGAACGCGCCGCCGGCGCCGCCCGCGAGGCACTCGCCGCCGCCGAGAAGGAACGCGCCGCGCTCACCGCCCGGCACGACACACTCGCCCTCGCCCTGCGCCGCAAGGACGGCAGCGCCACCCTGCTCGGCCGCCCCGGCGTACTCGGCCCCGCCGCCGAACTGCTGCATGTCGAGCCCGGGTTCGAACTCGCCGTCGCCGCCGGACTGGGCGCCGCCGCGGACGCCGTGGCCGTCGAGGACGTGGCCACCGCCGCCGCCGCACTCACCCGGCTCCGGGCCGAGGACGGCGGCCGGGCCGCACTGCTGATCGCCGCCGATGGCACGGACGTTGACGACCGGCTACCCGAAGGCGCGCGCCCGGCAGGGGAGTTGGTCGACGGGCCGATGGCCGCCGCCGCCCGGCACTTGCTGCGCCGCACCGCCGTCGTCGAAGACCTCCACGCCGCACAGCAGTTGATCGAACGGCAGCCGCACTGGACGGCCGTCACCCGGGACGGCGACCTGCTCTCCGCCACCCTCGCGCACGGCGGCTCGGCCGGCGCTCCCAGCCCGCTGGAGACCCAGGCCGCCGTCGCCGAGGCCGCCCGCGGCATCGAAGAACTCGACGCCCGCTGCGAAGAGTTGACCCACCGACTGGCCGAGACGCAGGAACACCACCGCGAACTCGGCGCCGAAGTCGAACAGTTGGCCGCACTGCGTCGGCAGGGCGAGAAGCAGCGCGCCGAACTCGCCGGAGCACTCGGGCGATCGGGCGGCGCCGCGCGCGCCGCCGCCGGCGAAGCCGAACGCGCCACCACCGCCGCCGCCAAGGCCGGGAGCGGCCTCGCCGAAGCCCGCGCCGCCGCCGAAGAACTCGCCGAACGCCTCGCCACCGCCGAAGAGTTGGCCGACAGTGGCGAGGACGAACCCGACAGCGCCGAACGTGACCGGCTGGCTGCCGCCGGTACCGCCGCCCGGCAGACGGAGCTGGAATCCCGGCTCGCCGTCCGCACCCACGAAGAACGGGTCCGCGGACTGGCCGGCCGCGCCGACCAGTTGGACCGCGCCGCCCGCGCCGAACGCGAAACCCGGGCCCGCGCCGCCGAACGCCGCGCCCGCGCCCGCCGGGAATCCGCCGTCGCCGGAGCCGTCGCCACCGCCGCCCGCCACCTGCTCGGCCGGATCGAGGAGACCCTCGCCGCCGCCGAGACCGAACGCGCCGCCGTCGAGGCCGACCGGGCCGCCCGCGAGGGCGAACTGCGCCAGTTCCGCGAACACGGCCGCGAACTCCAGGCCGAACTCGACCGGTTGGTCGACGCCGGCCACCGCGACGAGGTGCTGCGAGCCGAGAAGCGGCTGCGGATCGAGCAGCTGGAGGCCAAGGCGCTGGAGGAGTTCGGCATCGAGGCCGCCGAACTGCTCACCGGCTACGGCCCCGACCTGCCCGTCCCCGCGCCGCCCGCCGAGGACGGCGAGAGCGCCGGCGAGGAGCGCCCGTACGTCCGGGCCGAGGTCGAGAAGCGGCTCAAGGCCGCCGAACGCGCCTACCAGCAGCTCGGCAAGGTCAACCCGCTCGCGCTGGAGGAGTTCGCCGCCCTGGAGGCCCGCCACCAGTTCCTCGGCGAACAGCTGGACGACCTGCGCAAGAGCCGCCGTGACCTGCTCGACATCGTCCGCGACGTCGACGCCCGGGTCGAGCAGCTGTTCACCGCCGCCTACCACGACACCGCCGCCCAGTTCGAAGGCGTCTTCGCCCGGCTGTTCCCCGGCGGCGAGGGCCGGCTCGTCCTCACCGACCCCGAGAACATGCTCACCACCGGCGTCGAGGTCGAGGCCCGCCCGCCCGGCAAGAAGGTCAAGCGGCTCTCCCTGCTCTCCGGCGGCGAACGCTCGCTGACCGCCGTGGCACTGCTGGTGTCGATCTTCAAGGCCCGGCCCAGCCCGTTCTACGTCATGGACGAGGTCGAGGCCGCGCTCGACGAAACCAATCTGCGCCGACTGATCGCGATCATGGAAGAACTTCGGGAAAGCTCCCAACTGATCGTCATCACCCACCAGAAACTCACCATGGAATCCGCCGACGCCCTGTACGGCGTGACCATGAAGGGGGACGGCATCTCCCAGGTGATCAGCCAGCGCCTGCGGATGCCGGAGAGACCGCCACAGCACAGGACGAAAAGGCTGGAGCCCGCACAACCCGGGCCGGCATAGGCGCTAAGTGATACTGGACGGGTTATGGAATACGTGATCCTTGCCGTTGTCATCGCGGTGGTCGCCATCGGCGCGATCACCGGACTCGTCGTTTCCGGCAGACGACGCAAAGAGCTCGACAAGCCGAGCCAGACCCCCACGATCACCGCGCCGCCCACTGCGGACACCAAGAGCGCGCCCACCAAGCCGGCCGAGACCGCCGCGCCGCCCACTGCGGACACCAAGAGCGCGCCCACCAAGCCGGCCGAGACCGCCGCGCCGCCGACCGTCGAGAAGCCCGCCGAAGCGAAGCCCGCGGCGGAGAAGCCGGCGGTCGAGGAACCGGCGGCGGAGAAGCCCGCGGTCGAGGAACCGGCGGTCGAGAAGCCCGCCGAGGAGGTGCGGATCGAGGAGGCGGAGGCCGCCCCCGCGATCGAGGTCCCCGAACCCACCGCCGGACGCCTGGTGCGCCTGCGCTCGCGGCTCTCCCGCTCGCAGTCCACGCTCGGCAAGGGCCTGCTCACCCTGCTCTCCCGCGACCGCCTCGACGAGGACACCTGGGAGGAGATCGAGGAGACCCTCCTCACCGCGGACGTCGGCGTCGGCGCCACCCAGGAACTCGTCGACAACCTGCGCACCCGGGTCAAGGTGCTCGGCACCCGCACCCCCGACGAGCTGCGCGGACTGCTCCGCGACGAGCTGATCAAGCTGATCAACCCCGAGCTGGACCGCACCGTCCACTCCGTCAAGACCGACGGCGGCCCCGCCGTGGTCCTGGTGGTCGGCGTCAACGGCGTCGGCAAGACCACCACCACCGGCAAGCTCGCCCGCGTCCTGGTCGCCGACGGCCGCAAGGTCGTGCTCGGCGCCGCCGACACCTTCCGCGCCGCCGCCGCCGACCAGCTCCAGACCTGGGGCGAACGGGTCGGCGCGCACACCGTCCGCGGCCCCGAGGGCGGCGACCCCGCCTCCGTCGCGTTCGACGCGGTCAAGCAGGGCATCACCGACGGCGTCGACACCGTCCTGGTCGACACCGCCGGCCGCCTGCACACCAAGACCGGCCTGATGGACGAACTCGGCAAGGTCAAGCGGGTCGTCGAGAAGCACGGGCCGGTGGACGAGGTCCTGCTGGTGCTCGACGCCACCACCGGCCAGAACGGCCTGGTGCAGGCCCGGGTGTTCGCCGAGGTCGTGGACATCACCGGCATCGTCCTCACCAAGCTGGACGGCACCGCGAAGGGCGGCATCGTGATCTCGGTGCAGCGCGAACTCGGCGTGCCCGTCAAGCTCATCGGCCTCGGCGAAGGCGCGGACGACCTCGCGCCGTTCGAGCCCGGCGCATTCGTGGACGCGCTCCTGGGCTAGCCGCCGGGCTGCTGCATCCGCAAGGTCCGTTCGAGGAGGGAAGTTCTCTCCTTGGACGGACCTTGCTGTGTGTCCGACCCGCCGGTCTCAGCTCGCGAGCGACGTCTCGCGATCGCGGGTGCGGTGGCACGCGTACGCCAGGGTGCCCAGCAGCAGGCGGGCCTCCGGCGGGGGGTTGTCCGCGGTGGGGCGGCGCAGCCATCGCATGGGGCCGAGCGGGCCGAGGGCGACCGGTGGGGCGGCCAGATAGGAGCCGAGGCCGTGGCAGGCGAGGTCGAGGGAGGCGTCGTCCCAGCCCATGCGGTAGAGCAGGTCGGGCAGGCGCTCGGCGGTGCGCGGGGTGACGAAGAGCAGCAGCCGGCCGGTGGGGGAGGCGAGGACGGGGCCGACCTGGGTGCCCATCCGTTCGAGCCGGACCAGGGCCTGGAGGCCGGGCTGGGCCGGTACGTCCAGGACGTCGAACTGATGGCCGGTGGGGAGCAGGAGCGGCGCGTCCGCCGGACAGCTCGCGGCGAGTTCGGCGGCGCCGGTGCCGGGGGCGATGAGCGGGCCGACCCGCTGGTGCAGGTTGGGCGCGGCGCAGAGCGGGACGGCGCATTCGCAGCGGGCCGAGGTGTGTGCGGGCGGGCTGCCGGCGGCGAGCGTCCAACCCCAGCGCTCGGAGTACTCGGTGGCGGCCTGGAGCGCGGTGGGCCGGGTGCGGCGGCGGGCGCCGAGGGGCGCGCGTCGCAGGGTGCCGAACAGCTTGTCCATACCTCCCCCAACAGCTTCCGGTTGCCGGTGGTTACGGGATTGTGACGGTGTGTCGCCCGGTGGGCGTGTGATGCGTGGTGCGCCGGAGGCGCGCGCGGACCGGCGCACACCGATTCGCGCGGCTCGGGCGAGCAAGCGCCTTGTACGGGTGGTTCGGATGCCGGATCGTCGTTGCCGCACGCGTGCCTCCGTCGGGTCCGGGCATGTGCCGGGGTCATGCCGGGCTGACACATAGTGAAGCGCGGCTCCACGCCCGGTAGTTCACTCGTGGGGGTGGCGAAGGGTGGCGTTTCAGCGGCGTCGCTCCCTCGGATGGCGGAGGGACGCTACGTTCTGGATACGGAATGCAGCGGACCGGTCACTGCGGTCGGCGAAATGACGAGTCGTCAAGGCGAGCGGGAGCCCCGGGCCGGGGCGGGATGGGGACTTCCCATGGGTGAGAAGCAGCCGAACGAGAAGCTGGGCTCCTGGTTCGCGCGCAGTGGCTGGTCGAAGGGCGAGCTGGCCCGCCAAGTGAACCGCCGGGCCCGTCAGATCGGTGCGCACCACGTCTCCACGGACACCTCCCGGGTACGTCGCTGGCTGGACGGCGAGCAGCCGCGCGAGCCGATCCCGAAGATCATGTCCGAGCTGTTCTCCGAGCGCTTCGGCTCGGTGGTGGCGATCGAGGACCTCGGCCTGCGCGCCGCCATCCCGGTGACCACCGTCGGCGGCGGGGTGGACCTGCCGTGGAGCCCGCAGCAGACCGTGCAGGCGATCAGCGAGTACTCCCGCAGCGACCTGATGCTCAACCGCCGTGGATTTCTCGGCACTTCGCTTGCGCTGACGGCCGGCGCGGCGCTGATCGAACCGATGCAGCGCTGGCTCACGCCGGGTCCGAACGGCGAGCCCACGCCGATCCTGGCGGCGGCCAACGGCGGCGAGCAGTTCTCCGGGCGGCTGTCCGAGCCGGAGATGCAACTGCTGGAGCAGACCACCGAGATGTTCCGGAAGTGGGACGCCCAGAACGGCGGCGGCCTGCGCCGCAAGGCAGTGGTGGGCCAACTCCACGAGGTCACCGACCTGCTGCAGGAGACCTACCCGGAGGCCACCACCAAGCGGCTGTTCCGACTCACCGCCGAACTCGCCCACCTGGCCGGCTTCATGTCCTACGACGTGGGCATGCACCCGAGCGCGCAGAAGTACTACGTGCTGGCGCTGCACGCCGCCAAGGAGGCCGGGGACCGGCCGTTCGGCGCGCACGTGCTGACCGACATGTGCCGGCAGATGATCCACCTGAACCGCGGCGAGGACGCGCTGGAGCTGATCCACCTGGCCCAGTACGGCAGTCGGGACACCGCGAGCACCCGCCAGCAGTCGCTGCTGTACGCGATGGAGGCCCGCGCGTACGCCACCATCGGCGAGGTCAACCGCTGCGCCCGGGCGATCCGGCTCTCGGAGGACACCTTCACCGACATCAACGCCGGTGACGAGACGCCGAATTGGCTGCGTTTCTTCTCGGCCGCCGAGCTCAACGCGGAGAACGGGCACTCCTACCGGGACTTGGCGTACACCTCGGACCGGAGCGCCGCGATGGCCAAGGCCGCCGAGCCGATGATCACCAAGGCGGTCGACCTGTTCCGGAAGGACGGCGACCACGTCCGCACCTACGCGTTCAACCTGGTCGGCATGGCCTCCGTCCGGCTGCTGCAGCGCGAGCCGGAGGAGGCGGCGGAGTACTGCGAGGCGGCGGTGGACATCGCCCGCAAGGTCCGTTCGGAGCGGCTGAACACCCGGGTCCGGAAGACCTCCGAGGCCGCCACCCGGGACTTCCGCGGCGTGGCCGGCGTGGACCGGCTCGCCGAGCGGGTGGTCCAGGACATCCCGGAGTTCGTCTCGGTCGTCTGACCTGCCGCCGCGCCCGGTTCACGCGCCCGTAACGGGCGCGTCGACCACGTCACCGCGGTGAAACACCGGGCCGCATCGGCGGAAACCCGCCTTCGGCACGCTCCTCCCATCGCCGCCGTTCCGGGACAGGCACACGTCCCGGCACGGAGCGGCTTCCAGCTGGGAGGAGACGCCGATGCCGGAGGGCTTCAGCGCGGGCGACACCGCCTTCGTGTTCATCAGTGCGGCCCTGGTCATGGTGATGACCCCGGGTCTGGCCTTCTTCTACGGGGGCATGGTCAGGGTCCGGAGCACCCTCAACATGCTCGCCATGAGCTTCATCTCGCTCTCGATCGTCAGCGTGCTCTGGGTGCTCTACGGGTACTCGCTGGCCTTCGGGCCGGACGCCGGCGCCGGGCTGATCGGCAACCTCGACTTCGTCGGGCTGCGCGGCATCGACCTGAACGCGCTCACCGGCAGCATCCCGGTCACCGCGTTCGCCGCGTTCCAGCTGATGTTCGCGGTCATCACGCCGGCGCTGATCAGCGGCGCGATCGCGGACCGGGCCAGGTTCGCGTCCTGGAGCCTGTTCGTGGCGCTCTGGGTGACGATCGTCTACTTCCCGGTCGCGCACTGGGTGTTCTTCTTCGACGGCGGCCACGGCGGCTGGCTCGGCGACCGGGCCGGCGTGATCGACTTCGCCGGCGGCACCGCCGTGCACATCAACGCCGGTGCGGCGGGCCTGGCCCTGGTGCTGGTGCTGGGCCCGCGGATCGGCTTCCGGAAGGACCCGATGCGCCCGCACAGCCTGCCACTGGTGATGCTCGGCTCCGGCCTGCTGTGGTTCGGCTGGTTCGGCTTCAACGCGGGCTCGGCGCTGGCCGCCAACGGCGTCGCCGGAATGGCGTTCGTGAACACCCAGGTCGCCACCGCCGCCGCGATGCTCGGCTGGCTGGCGTACGAGCGGCTGCGGCACGGCGCGTTCACCACCCTCGGCGCGGCGTCCGGCGCGGTGGCCGGACTGGTCGCCATCACCCCGGCCTGCGGTTCGGTGTCGCCGCTCGGCGCGATCGCCGTCGGTTTGGTCGCGGGTGCGGTGTGCGCCGCCGCGATCGGCCTCAAGTACCGCTTCGGGCTGGACGATTCGCTCGACGTGGTCGGCGTCCACCTGGTCGGCGGGGTGATCGGCTCGCTGCTGGTCGGCCTGTTCGCCACCGGCCACGTCGGACAGTCCGCGGCCGGCCTGTTCTACGGCGGCGGGTTCGGCCAACTCGGCAAGCAGGCACTCGGCGTGGCCGCCGTGCTGGCGTACTCGTTCGTGCTCTCCTGGCTGCTGGGCACGGCGATCCAGCGGACGATCGGCTTCCGGGTCGCCGCGGACGTCGAGGTCTCCGGCATCGACCAGGCCGAACACGCCGAGTCCGCCTACGACTTCACCACCCTCGGGGCCGGCTCGGCCCGCACCGCCACCACCTTCACCACCGCCGGAAAGACCGAGGTCGACGCCCGATGAAGCTCATCACCGCCGTCATCAAGCCGCACCGCCTGGACGAGGTCAAGGAGGCCCTGCAGGCGTTCGGGGTGCACGGGCTGACCGTCACCGAGGCCAGCGGGTACGGCCGGCAGCGCGGCCACACCGAGGTCTACCGGGGAGCCGAGTACACCGTCGACCTGGTGCCCAAGCTCCGGGTCGAAATACTCGTCGAGGACGAGGACGCCGAGCAGTTGATCGACGTGGTGGTCCGGGCCGCCCGCACCGGGAAGATCGGCGACGGCAAGGTCTGGTCGGTCCCGGTGGAGACCGTGGTGCGGGTCCGGACCGGCGAACGCGGCCCCGACGCGCTCTGACCGTGACGACCGACCCCGGCGACCACCTCGCCGAACGCGCCCGGCTGCTGGCGGATCCCGCGCTCCCCGCCCGCAGCCGGCGCACCGCGCTGGCCCGGCTCGCCGACGACTGGCTGACCGGCCTCCACCGGACGGCCGGCGCACCCGCCGGCACCGCCCTGGTCGCGGTCGGCGGCTACGGCCGCGGCGAACTCTCCCCGCGCAGCGACCTGGACGTGCTGCTGCTGCACGACGGCCCGCTCGACCCGGGGGTCGCCGAACGGATCTGGTACCCCGTCTGGGACAGCGGCATCGCCCTCGACCACGCCGTCCGCACCCCCGCCGAGGCCCGCAAGGTCGCCGCCGAGGACCTCAAGGCAGCCCTCGGCCTGCTGGACGCCCGCCACCTGGCCGGTGACGCGCGGCTGACCGCCGAACTGCGCGCCCGGGTGCTTGCCGACTGGCGCGCCACCGCCCCCGCCCGGCTGCCCGAACTGCGCGCCCTCGGCCGGGCCCGGGCCGAACGCCACGGCGAACTGTCCTTCCTGCTGGAACCCGACCTCAAGGAGGCCCGCGGCGGCCTGCGCGACCTCGCCGCACTCGACGCGATCGCCGCCAGCTGGCTCGCCGACGCCCCCCGCGACGGCCTGGACGCCGCCGCCCGCACCCTCGCCGACGTCCGCGACGCCCTGCACCTGAGCACCGGCCGCGCCACCGACCGGCTCGCCCTGCAGGACCACGACCAGGTCGCCGAACAGCTCGGCGTGCCCGACGCCGACACCCTGCTGCGGCAGGTCTACGCGGCCGCCCGCACCGTCGCGTACGCATCCGACGTCACCTGGCGGGCCGTCGACCGGGTGCTCGCCCGCCGGGGTCGGCCCTTCCGAGCGGCCCGCCGGGCCGCGCCCGCCGAACGCCGCCCGCTGGCCGAAGGCGTGGTCGAGCAGGACGGCGAAGCGGTGCTCGCGCAGACCGCCCGGCCCGCCACCGACCCGGTGCTGCCGCTGCGCGCCGCCGCCGCGGCCGCCCAGGCCGGACTGCCTCTCGCCCACGCCACGGTGCGCCGGCTGGCCGCCGAGACCGGACCGCTGCCGGTGCCCTGGCCCGCCGAGGCCCGCGACCGCCTGGTCGGCCTGCTCGGCGCCGGCGAGGCCTGCCTGCCGGTGTGGGAGGCGCTGGACGCCGAAGGGCTGATCGTCCGGCTGCTGCCCGACTGGGAACGCGTCCGCTGCCGCCCGCAGCGCAACGCCGTACACCGCTGGACCGTCGACCGGCACCTGATCGAGACCGCGGTACGGGCCGCCGCGCTGACCCGCCGCACCACCCGCCCCGACCTGCTGCTGGTCGCCGCCCTGCTGCACGACCTCGGCAAGGGCCTGCCCGGCGACCACTCCGCGGCCGGCGAGGCGATCGTCCGCCGGCTGGCCGCCCGGATGGGCTTCGACCGGCCGGACACCGACACCCTGGCGTTGCTGGTGCGCCACCACCTGACGCTGGTGGACACCGCCACCCGCCGCGACCCCGACGACCCCGCCACCGCCGACCTGATCGCCAGGGCCGTCGGCGACCGGACCCACCTGGAGCTGCTGCACGCGCTCACCGAGGCCGACGCCACCGCCACCGGCCCCGCCGCCTGGTCCGCCTGGCGCGCCTCGCTGGTCGACCAGCTGGTCGCCCGCACCGCCGCCCGGCTGGCCGGCACGCGTCCGCCCACCACCGACGCCCCGACCGCCGAACAGGAGCGCCTCGCCGTCGAGGCCGCCCGCACCGGCGGCCCCGCGCTGGCCCTGCGCGCCGAACTCGCCGCCGACGGCACCGAATCCGTCGGCATCGAACTCACCCTCGCCGTCCCCGACCGCCCCGGCCTGCTCGGCACCGTGGCCGGCCTGCTCGCCCTGCACCGCCTGACCGTCCGCAAGGCCGGCCTGCGCGAACTCGACCCGGCCGGCGCCGGCCCGGTCCTGCTGCTCGGCTGGACGGTGGCCGCCGAGTACGGCGACGTCCCCGAGACGGCCCGGCTGCGGGCCGACCTGCGCCGCGCGCTGGACGGCTCGCTGGACGTGGCCCGCAGACTCGCCGAGCGCGACGCCGCCGCCCCGCGCCGGCCCGGCATCCGCACCCCGCCGCCGGTGGTCACCGTCGCCCCCGGCACCGCGTCCCGTTCGGCGACCGTCCTGGAGGTGCGCGCCCACGACGCGCCCGGCCTGCTGCACCGCATCGGCCGGGCCCTGGACACCGCGGGCGCACGGGTCCGCACCGCGCACGTGTCCACCCTGGGCGCGGAGGCCGTGGACGCGTTCTACCTGACCACCGGGGCCGGCCGTCCGCTGGCACCGGAGCGCGCACAGCAGGTGGCGCAGGCCGTGCGGGACGCCCTGAAGACCCGCTGAGAGCCCGTTCACGCAGGGGCGCAGACCGTCCACCGGGCGTACGGCTACCCTTGGGGGCGACGACAGTACCCGTACTCGATGCCGCAAGGGACCCGCGACCGACGTGTTCGACACTCTCTCCGACCGCCTCGCAGCGACGTTCAAGAACCTCCGGGGCAAGGGCCGTCTCAGCGAGGCGGACATCGACGCCACCGCGCGCGAGATCCGGATCGCCCTGCTGGAGGCGGACGTCGCGCTCCCCGTGGTCCGCGCCTTCATCAAGCAGGTCAAGGAACGCGCCCTCGGCTCCGAGGTCTCCGGCGCGCTGAACCCCGCCCAGCAGATCATCAAGATCGTCAACGAGGAGCTGATCGGCATCCTCGGTGGCGAGACCCGCCGCCTGAAGTACGCCAAGACCGGCCCGACGGTGATCATGCTCGCCGGTCTCCAGGGTGCCGGTAAGACCACCCTGGCCGGAAAGCTCGGCCACTGGCTCAAGGCCCAGAAGCACACCCCGCTGCTGGTCGCCTGCGACCTCCAGCGCCCCAACGCCGTCACCCAGCTCGGTGTCGTGGCGGAGCGGGCCGGCGTCGCCTTCTACGGCCCGCAGCCCGGCAACGGCGTCGGCGACCCGGTGCAGGTCGCCCGCGACTCCATCGAGTACGCGAAGCAGAAGCAGTACGACGTCGTGATCGTCGACACCGCCGGCCGCCTCGGCATCGACGCCGAACTGATGCAGCAGGCCGCGGACATCCGCGCCGCCGTCAACCCGGACGAGGTCCTGTTCGTGGTCGACGCCATGGTCGGCCAGGACGCGGTCACCACCGCGCAGGCCTTCCTCGAAGGTGTCGACTTCACCGGCGTCGTGCTCTCCAAGCTCGACGGCGACGCCCGCGGCGGTGCCGCGCTCTCCGTCGCGCACGTCACCGGCCGCCAGATCATGTTCGCCTCCAACGGCGAGAAGGTCGACGACTTCGACGCCTTCCACCCCGACCGGATGGCCTCGCGCATCCTCGGCATGGGTGACGTCCTCTCGCTGATCGAGAAGGCCGAGCAGACCTTCTCGCAGGCCGAGGCCGAGAAGATGGCCGCCAAGCTGCAGGGCGGCGGCAAGGAATTCACGCTCGACGACTTCCTGTCGCAGCTCGAGCAGGTCCAGAAGATGGGCTCCATCTCCAAGCTGCTCGGCATGCTCCCCGGCATGGGCCAGATCCGGGACCAGATCAACAACATCGACGACAAGGACGTCAACCGCGTCGGCGCGATCATCAAGTCGATGACCCCGGCCGAGCGCACCGACCCCAAGCTCATCAACGGCTCGCGCCGCCTGCGCATCGCCAAGGGCGCCGGCGTCCAGGTCGGCGAGGTCTCCAGCCTGGTCGAGCGGTTCTTCGACGCCCGCAAGATGATGGCCGCGATGGCCTCCGGCAAGGGCATCCCGGGCATGCCCGGCATCCCCGGCATGGGCGGCGGCGGCAAGCGCTCCGGCAAGAAGGCCCCCGTCGCCAAGGGCAAGCGCAAGAGCGGCAACCCGCTCAAGCGGGCCCAGGAGGAGGCGGCGGCCGCCGAGCGCAAGGCCCTCGGGCCGGGCCAGGCCGACGGCAACGCGTTCGGCCTCCCGCCGGGCAAGGGACCGTCGGACTTCGAGCTGCCCAAGGAGTTCAAGGACCTGCTGTAAAAGCGGGTGGACCCCGGTCCGCAAGGTCGCGAGCACGTGCAAGTCATTGCGCTGCGTCGCGATCCTGCGGTCGGGGTCTTCCGCTTCCCGCAGTTCTCCCCCAGCCCCAGCGGGCCGGGAGGTACCCCCACGCGCCCCTGTTTTCCTTCCCGCCTGCGCGATGATGACTGGCATGCGCGTAACGATCCGAGCCCCCCGCCCAGATGACGTCGTTCCCTATGCCGATGCGGTGCGGCGTTCCGCCGAACACATCGGGCGGTGGAACCCGGTGGAGCCCGACGGGTTGCCGGATCTGCTGAGTCGTCAGGGTGTCGGGCTCCGGACGTTCCTGATCTTCGATCAGGAGACCGGTGGCCTGGTGGGCAAGTGCAACGTGGCGAACATCGTGATGGCGCGGTTCCGCAACGGCGTGCTGGGCTACGACTCGTACGTGCCGTTCGTCGGGACGGGACGGATGTCGGAGGGCATGCGGCTGGTGGTGGAGCGGTGCTTCACGCCGGCCGAGCAGGGCGGGCTGGGGTTGCACCGGCTGGAGATCAACGTGCAGCCGGACAACGAGCGTTCGGTGGCGATGGCGCGCCGATTGGGCTTCCGGCACGAGGGGTTCACGCCGCGGATGCTGTTCCTGCAGGACGCCTGGCGTGATCATGAGCGGTTCGCGCTGACGGCGGAGGAGTGGCCGACCCCCGTGCGCTGACCGGCGTCGCGGCGTTGCGCGCCGACCGGTGGTCGGAATGTCCGTATCGTCCGGCTGGTGAGCAACCCTGTGCCGCCGCGTCAGACTCCCGACCAGCCCTGGCGGTCCGAGGGGGCGCCGCCCCCTCCGCCGCCGAAGCGGAAGATGCCGGGCGGCTGGACGGGCCTGATCCTCACCGCGCTGGTGGTGTTCCTGCTGTCCGACCTGCTGCTGAGCTTCTTCGGCGGTGGCGGCTCCACCACCATCTCGTACACCGAGTTCAGCAAGCAGCTCAACAGCGGCAACATCACCAAGATCTACTCCAAGGGCGACTCCATCGAGGGCACCTTGAAGAACAAGCAGCCCAAGCCGGACGGCGGTAAGGGCGACTACACCGAATTCACCACCCAGCGCCCGGCGTTCGCCACCGACAACCTGTGGGGCACCCTCCAGGCGCAGAACGTCGAGGTGATTGCCCGGCCGGTGGTGCAGCAGCGCAGTTTCCTGGCCAACCTGCTGATCTCGCTCGCCCCGATGCTGCTGCTGATCGCGGTCTGGGTGTTCCTGGCCCGCCGGATGGCCGGCGGCCTGGGCGGCGGCGCGCTCGGTCGCAAGGCCCCGCCGAAGCCGGTGGACACCAGTCAGGGCCGGCGCAGCACCTTCCAGGACGTGGCCGGCATCGACGAGGTGGAGGCCGAACTCAGCGAGGTCGTCGACTTCCTGAAGAACCCGCAGGCGTACCGCCGACTCGGCGCGAAGATGCCGCGCGGCGTCCTGCTGTCCGGCCCGCCCGGCACCGGCAAGACGCTGCTCGCCCGCGCGGTCGCGGGGGAGGCGGACGTCCCGTTCTTCTCCGCCTCGGCGTCCGAGTTCATCGAGATGATCGTCGGCGTCGGCGCCAGCCGGGTCCGCGACCTGTTCGCCGAGGCCCGCAAGGCCGCCCCCGCGATCATCTTCATCGACGAGATCGACACCATCGGCCGCCAGCGCGGCGGCGGTGGCGGCATGGGCGGCCACGACGAACGCGAACAGACGCTCAACCAGATCCTCACCGAGATGGACGGCTTCTCCGGCTCCGAGGGCGTCATCGTGATCGCCGCGACCAACCGGGCCGAGATCCTCGACCCCGCGCTGCTGCGTCCCGGCCGCTTCGACCGGCGGATCACCGTCAGCCCGCCCGACCGGGCCGGCCGCGAACAGATCCTGCGGATCCACGCCCGCGAAGTCCCGCTGGCCAAGGGCACCGACCTGGACGTCGTCGCCCGCACCACCCCCGGCATGACCGGCGCCGACCTGGCCAACCTGGTCAACGAGGCCGCGCTGCTGGCGGTCAAGAACCAGCAGGACGCGGTCAACCAGGAGAACCTGTCAGAGGCCCTGGAGAAGGTCCAACTCGGCGCGGTGCGCCCGCTGGTGATGCCCCAGCAGGAACGCGAACGCACCGCCTACCACGAGTCCGGGCACGCCCTGCTCGGCATGCTCCAGACCGGCGCCGACCCGGTCCGCAAGGTCACCATCGTGCCGCGCGGCCGCGCCCTCGGCGTCACCCTCTCCACCCCCGACACCGACCGCTACTCCTACACCGAGCCCTACCTGCGCGGCCGGATCATCGGCGCGCTCGGCGGGATGGCCGCCGAGCAGGTGGTGTACGGCGTGGTCACCACCGGCGCCGAGAGCGACCTCGAACAGCTCACCACCATCGCCCGCTCGATGGCCGGCCGCTGGGGCATGAGCAGCCTGGTCGGCCGGGTCACCGCCATCCCCAACGACGGCCAGTCCCCGTACGGCCTGTCCGCCGCGCCCACCACGCTGGACGCGGTCGACGAGGAGGCCCGCCGGATCGTCGCCGAATGCTGGGAGGAGGCGATCGTGCTGCTGAACCGCCACCGCCACCGCCTCGACGCCCTCGCCGCCGCCCTGCTGGAGGCCGAAACGCTGGACGAGGACGCCGCCTACGCCGCCGCCGGGATCACCCGCGAGTAGCGTCCTCCGGCCGGAGGCCCGCCACCCAGCGGTACTCGTTCACCATCCGCACCGAGCCGTCCGGGAGCCGGTACGGGTGCAGCGCCTCCTCCAGCTCCTTGGCCACCAGCGCCGCCCCGGCCTGCTGCTCCGCCCGGTCGAACAGGCCGGTGGCCAGCAGCCCGCGGACCGCCGAGTCCAGGTCCGCGTACGCGAACGGGCAGACCACCCGGCCGGCGGTGGACGGGCGCAGACCGGCGGAGACCAGTAGCGACTCCAGCGCCGCCGGAGCGGGCTCCGGCCGGTCCTCCGGCGGGGCGTGCCGGTGCGCCACCTCCAGCACCGCCGTGCTCTCGCAGCGCGCCGCCGGGCCCCGGTCCGCGAGCACCAGCAGCCCGCCGGGGAGCGTGCGCTGCGCCGACCAGGCGACCAGCGCGGGCGTCGGCGACTGCTCGAAAACCGTCACCAGGGAGTGCGCCGGCCGGGGGACGGGGTGCGCCGAACGGGCGAGGCTCCCACCGGGCGCCACCTGCAGCCCGCGGGCCGCCGCCAGCTCGCGCAGCTCGTCGTCCCACTCCACCCCCGAGACCTGCGCGCCGCGTCCCTCGGCGAGCAGCAGCGCCAGCCCGGACCGGCACCCCACCCCGAGCAGGCTGGTCGCCGGGCCGACCTCGAGCCGCCGGTAAACGTCCTGGTAGAGGGGGACGAGCATGCGTTCCTGGATCTCCGCCCAGTCCCGCGCCCGGCCGCACCGCTCCGCCGGACCGTCCGCCCGGACCCGGTCCACGGTGCTGCCGGTCACTCGCGCTGAAGCCATCGCGGCCTCCCAATCGGTCCACGTCGGTCCTCGGAATCGGCTGCGTGTGCCGCAGCCCGGCACCCCCCGGCCCCTCCCAGCGAACAGCGGGTCGCCGCCGTCGTCCAGAGGGGTGCGAGCAGGACTCCGCGCGCCGCAGGTGTGCGCCCCGGGGTGTGCGCGGGCGCGCCCCCCGCCCCGTCCGAGGGCCGGGGCGGGGAAACGGATTCACGGTCCGGCCGCCGCTCCCCGTACCATTCGGCCCATGGCTAAGGCACCCGTTCTCACCCCCCAGGCGGAAGACTTCCCGCGCTGGTACCAGGACCTCATCAACAAGGCAGAGCTGGCCGACAACGGTCCGGTGCGGGGCACCATGGTCATCCGACCGTACGGCTACGGCCTGTGGGAGCGGATGCAGCAGGAGATGGACGCGCGGATCAAGAAGGCCGGCGCCCAGAACGCGTACTTCCCGATGTTCATCCCGCAGTCCTACCTGACCAAGGAAGCCGAGCACGTGGAGGGCTTCGCCCCCGAGCTCGCGGTGGTCACCCACGGCGGCGGCAAGGAGCTCGAGGAGCCGGTGGTCGTCCGGCCCACCTCCGAGACGATCATCAACGAGTACTTCTCCAAGTGGGTGCAGAGCCACCGCGACCTGCCGCTGCTGATCAACCAGTGGGCCAACGTGGTCCGTTGGGAGCTGCGCCCGCGCGTCTTCCTGCGCACCACCGAGTTCCTCTGGCAGGAGGGCCACACCGCCCATGCCACCTACGAGGACGCCCGTGACTACGCCTCGCAGATCCACACGGACGTCTACGGCGACTTCATGACCAACGTGCTCGGCATCGACGTGGTGCTCGGTCGCAAGACCGCCCGCGAGCGTTTCGCCGGCGCCATCAACACCCTCACGCTCGAAGGCATGATGCGTGACGGCAAGGCCCTGCAGATGGGCACCAGCCACGAGCTGGGCCAGAACTTCGCCAAGGCCTTCAACACCACCTACCAGCTCCAGGGCGCCGAGCGCGAGTTCGTCTGGCAGACCTCCTGGGGCGTCTCGACCCGCATGGTCGGTGGCCTGATCATGTCCCACGGCGACGACAACGGTCTGCGGGTTCCGCCGCGGCTGGCCGCCGTCCAGGTCGTGGTGCTCGCCATCAAGGGCGAGGACGCGGTGCTGGCCAAGGTCCGCGAGATCGGCGCCCAGCTGGAGGCCGCCGGCGTCCGGGTGGTCGTCGACGACCGCACCGACACCCCGTTCGGCCGCCGCGCCGTCGACTGGGAGCTCAAGGGCGTGCCGCTGCGCATCGAGGTCGGCCCGCGCGACCTGGAGGCCGGCACCGCGATGCTGGCCCGCCGGATCGCCGGCGGCAAGGCCCCGGTCCAGGTCGACTCCCTGGCCGCGATCGTCCCCGGCATCCTGGAGGAGGACCAGGCGCAGCTGCTGCGCGAGTCCCGGGAGCGCCGTGAGGCCCGCACCGTGGACGTCAAGACCATCGACGAGGCCGTCGAGGCCGCCGCCACCGGCTGGGGCCGGATCTCCTGGGCCGACCTTGGCCCCGAGGGCGAGGCCAAGTTGGCCGAGCAGGGTGTGTCGGTGCGCTGCATCGTCGCTGCGGACGGCACCGTGCCGGCCACCGACGACCAGGAGGGCAACCTCGCCCTGGTGGCCCGCGCGTACTGATCCGACCGCCGACGGCGTCCCCGGGCTCCGGCCCGGGGGCCCTGTGCGGAGCGTGATCACCGGGATGAGCTGCGGCTGTCCGGGCCGGCCGTCGCCAAACCCGAACCCCGGTTCGTGTGTTGGTAGTTGAGACTACTCACCAGTCAACTCCCGGGAGTACCTGACAAGCGGTACGGTATACGGCCCGTGGCCCTGTCAATTTTCGGACAGGTCGCGGGCCGTCCGTCGTGGGGATGTTGGGCTCCGCGACGGGTGCCGAGAGCCCGGCGAAGGCGCCGGGTCCAAACGTGCAGGGGGTTGGTCTTGCGTCAGTTCGGAACCGCGCAATTCGCGTGCGGAAGTGCATTCCTGAGAGTTCGCTGGGAATTCCCGAACCACGGGGTCCAGCGGAACATCGGCTCTCTCCCCATCGTTGGTACAGCGTGAGCACGACACAGCCCCTCGTCCTTGCGGCCGAACTGGCCGCCGCCTGGAGCGACATCCAGGCCCACCACCGGGACCTGCCCGACCTGGCGTCTCCCGAGGCGCTGATCGGCGAGTCCTCGTCGGCCTGCGGCACCCGCCTCAACTTCGAGCGGCTGCTGCACGAGGCCGCGCACGGCCTGGCCGCCGCGCGGGAGATCCGCGACACCTCGCGGGCCGGGCGCTACCACAACCGCCGCTTCCTGCTGCTCGCCTCCGAGCTGGGCCTGGCCCACCCGGTCGAGCCGCACGCCAGCAGCGGCTTCTCCCAGGTCACGATGGGCCACGAGACCCGCGAACGCTACGCCGAGACCATCGAGCGTCTCGACCGCGCGCTCGGGGCGCACCAGCTCGCCGTCGCCGGCGAGGGCAACCACCGCGCCTTCCGCGGACCGGCCGCCCGGCACGGTTCCTCGGGCGGCGGCGTGCGGGTCAAGGCGGTGTGCGGCTGCGGTCGCAACGTCCGCGTCGTCCCGTCCGTGCTGGCGCAGGCCTCGATCGTCTGCGGCGCCTGCCAGCAGCCGTTCAAGATCGCTTGACAGCTGTTGAAGAACGCTTGATCCGGGCCGCGGGCGGGGTGTCCGCGGACCGGCCATGAGTCGGCCGACCCCTCCGGGGGCGGTCGACGCAACTTTTTCCGGCCCTGTTCGTTGTGGCGCTTGTGGCGCTGTCGTGGTGCCGCCTGCCTCGCCGGTCGCCGGTCGCCGCTTGTCGCTCGCCGCGTGCCGCGTGCCGGGGTCGGTCGGGCCGGTGGTGCCTGGAGGGCCTGCCGGGCCGTGCGGGGGCGCGGTCCGGGGGGTCTCGGCAATGTGGCAGAATGGACAGCTGAGTACTCGGCAGCCAGGCAGGACCCTCTCTCCTAACGGCTGGCGTGTCCCTTGAACGGCATCTCGCGCCGCAGCCCCACGCGGCGGAGCGCTGCTCACCCACGTCAAGACCAGGAGAATCCACCCGTGGCTGTCAAGATCAAGCTGAAGCGTCTGGGCAAGATCCGCTCCCCGCACTACCGCATCGTCGTCGCCGACTCGCGCACCAAGCGTGACGGCCGCGCCATCGAGGAGATCGGCATCTACCAGCCGACCTACAACCCCTCGAAGATCGAGGTCGACGGCGACCGCGCCCAGTACTGGCTGTCCGTCGGCGCCCAGCCGACCGAGCCGGTTCTCGCCATCCTCAAGCTGACCGGCGACTGGCAGAAGTTCAAGGGCCTGCCGGCTCCGGAGCCGCTGAAGGTTGCCGAGCCCAAGGTCGAGGACTTCTCGCACCTGTTCGCCAAGGCCGTCGCCGGCTTCGAGGACGCCACCACCGGTGTCGCCATCACCCCGAAGGCCAAGAAGTCGGACAAGGCTGACGAGGCCGAGGCCGCTTCCACCGAGGCCTGAGCATGATCGAGGAAGCCCTCGACCACCTGGTGAAGGGCATCGTCGAGCACCCGGACGAGGTGCAGGTCCGCTCGCGGAACCTGCGCCGCGGCCACACCATCGAGGTGCGGGTGCACCCTGACGACCTTGGCAAGGTGATCGGCCGGGGCGGCCGCACGGCACGCGCACTGCGCACCGTGGTCGGCGCCCTCGGCGGTCGCAACGTCCGGGTCGACCTGGTCGATGTGGACAGCATTCGCTGACCTCCTCGATCGACCGGCAACGTCAACCGACAGGTCGACCACCGGGTTTCCGGACCGGCCGGGACGCATCCGTCCCGGCCGGTCCTTCCCGTTTTCCGGCCCCTTCCGGGCGGCTCCGTTCGGGTAACCCCGGTCGGACAACTCCGTTCGGGTGGCCCGTTCCTCTCGGGGCCGTTCGCTTCATGTACCGCACCACCTCGCTCGCCTCACCCAGGCTCATCTCAGGAGAACGATCACCGTGCAGCTCGTCGTCGGCAAGATCGGCCGCGCCCACGGCATCCGAGGGGACGTCAGCGTCGAGGTCCGCACCGACGAGCCGGAACTGCGGCTCGGACCCGGCGCGGTCCTCATGACCGACCCGGCAGGCATCGGACCGCTGACCGTCGAGTCCGGCAAGGTGCACAGCGGACGCCTGCTGCTGCGCTTCGCCGGCGTCAAGGACCGCACCGCCGCCGAGGCGCTGCGCGGCACCTTCCTGATCGCCGAGGTCGACCCGGACGAGACCCCCGAGGACCCCGACGAGTACTACGACCACCAGCTGATCGGCCTGGACGTCGTCCTCACCGACGGCACCCTGATCGGCGAACTCACCGAGGTGGTCCACCTCCCGTACCAGGACCTGCTCACCGTCCAGCGCCCCGACGGCACCGAGGTGCTCATCCCGTTCGTCGAACAGATCGTCCCCGTCATCGACCTGGACGAGCAGCGCGCCGTGATCACCCCGCCGCCCGGCCTGATCGACCCCGCCGACGCGGTGGTTGTCTCGTCCCGGGACGACGCGGACGCGGACGCGGAGGCCGGCGCTGAAGAGTCGGCCGACTCTGTCGACTCCGGGGGCTCCGAGAGCTCCGACGACTCGACCGGGGGTGCGGCGTGACCGACATGCGGATCGACGTCGTCACGATCTTCCCCGAGTACCTGGAGCCGCTGAACGTCTCGCTGGTCGGCAAGGCCCGGGCCCGCGGTCAGCTCGACGTGCACCTGCACGACCTGCGGCAGTGGACCACCGACATCCACCGCACCGTGGACGACACCCCCTACGGCGGTGGCCCCGGCATGGTGATGAAGCCCGAGCCCTGGGGCGCGGCGCTGGACGCCGTCCTCGCGGCCGGGCCCGAGGGCGAGGTGCCGACCCTGGTGGTGCCCACCCCCAGCGGCCGGCCGTTCACCCAGGAACTCGCGCAGGACCTGGCTGCCCGCAACTGGCTGGCCTTCGCGCCCGCCCGCTACGAGGGCATCGACCGCCGGGTCATCGAGGAAGCCGCGACCCGGATGCCCGTGGTCGAAGCCTCCATCGGCGACTACGTGCTGGCCGGCGGCGAGGTCGCCGTCCTGGTGATGGTCGAGGCGATCGCCCGGCTGCTGCCCGGCGTGCTCGGCAACGCCGAGTCGCACCGGGACGACTCCTTCGCCCCCGGCGCCATGGCCGACCTGCTGGAGGGCCCGGTGTACACCAAGCCCGCCGAGTGGCGCGGCCGCGAGGTGCCGGAGATCCTGCTCAGCGGCCACCACGGGAAGATCGCCCAGTGGCGGCGCGAGCAGGCGTTCGCCCGCACCCTCGCCAACCGGCCCGACCTGGTCGCCCGTTGGCAGCGCGACGCGTTCACCAAGAAGGAACGCGAAGCACTCAGCGTCCTCGGCCTGGCCTGGGACGACGCCGCAGGCCGATTTCGGTCTGCGGTAGAGCCTGTGGAAGAATAGGCGACTGCTGTCTGTCGCCGGGCTCCCCTCGTGGGGGTCAGTGGACCGGTGCCCCCGCCACGGGGGGTTCATCGCCAACCGAAGCGGCCCGCAGCACCACCCAGTTGAGACGATTTTCCGTGGGCGGCCCGTGGCGCCTGCGATGGAGAGCAACGATGAGCAACAAGCTCGCTGCTGTCGACGCGGCCTCGCTGCGCACCGACATCCCCGCCTTCCGCCCCGGCGACACCCTGAAGGTGCACGTCCGAGTCATCGAAGGCAACCGCTCGCGCGTCCAGGTCTTCCAGGGCGTTGTCATCCGTCGTCACGGCGCCGGCATCGGTGAGACCTTCACCGTTCGCAAGGTCAGCTTCAACGTCGGTGTCGAGCGCACCTTCCCGGTGCACACCCCGGTCGTCGAGAAGATCGAGGTCGTGACCCGCGGTGCGGTTCGCCGCGCCAAGCTGTACTACCTGCGTGACCTCCGCGGCAAGGCCGCGAAGATCAAGGAGAAGCGCGACGCGTGATCGCGCAGGCTCGACGGGGGAAGGCCCTCCAACCGGTTTAGACCGGGAGGATAAGCTCACCCCCGATGAGCACGCACGAGCCACCGACGGACCGCGACGGCAGTCCCGTACCCACGGGTGCGGACACGCCGACGCGGTCCGTTGCCGTTTCCGAGCCCGTGATCGGCAGCGGGGCCGTGATCGACGGTGGAACCGAGGGCGACGCTGCGAGTGGGCGCCGGGCCAGTGAACCGGACGCCGGACACGATGCCGAGGACGACGCCGGACACGATGCCGAGGACGGTGCCGGAGACGACGCTGAGGACGGTGCCGGGCGGCGGTGGTCGCGGGACCTGCTGTGGATCGGTGCGGTGTGCGTGGCCGCGCTGCTGCTGGTGAACGCCTTCGTGGCCCGGCCCTTCGCGGTGCCGTCCGGCTCCATGGAGGGGACCTTGCAACCGGGGGACCGGGTGCTGGTCAACCAACTCGCCTACGCCTTCGGTGGGCACCCGCAGCGGGGCGATGTAGTGGTCTTCGACGGCATCGGCTCCTTTCTGCCGTACCAGGACGAACCGTCCGGGGTGAAGCGACTGCTGACCAGAGCCGGGCTGGCCCCGGCCGGCAACACGGTCTACGTGAAGCGAGTGATCGGTGTCGGCGGCGACCGGATCACCTGCTGCGGCTCCGACGGCCGTCTCCGGGTCAACGGGGTGCCGCTGGACGAGAGCGGCTATCTGCTCCCCGGCGACGCACCGTCGGCAGTGCCGTTCGACATCGTGGTTCCTTCCGGCAAGTTGTGGGTGATGGGCGACCACCGCAGTGCGTCCCGCGACTCCCGGGACCACCTCGGCGAGCCCGGCGGCGGCACCGTTCCCGTGGACCGGGTGATCGGACGCGCCGACTGGCTGCTGTTCCCCCTCGGCCGGACGACCTCGCTCGACCGGCCGGCGGCATTCGCCGCGATAGGGGGGACCGGTGGCCATGGGGAGCAGAGGTAGACCCAGGGCCGCCATCGACGGAGCGGACGGTGCTGACCAGGCCGATGGCGCCGAGGCTGCTGACACGGCCGGGGGAGCGGGGGCTGGGGGAACCGAGGAGGCCGGGGGAGCCGAGGGAACTGGGGGAGCCGAGGAGGCCGAGGGGGCGGCCGACCGCGGTGGGGGCGGTGCCGGGGGCAGCCGGGCCGTGAGGGGCCGCGCCGAGCGGCGGCGGGCCGCAAAGCGGGCTGGGCGTCGTGGACGGCGCTCCTTTTTGCGTGAACTGCCGGTGATCGTGCTGGTGGCGCTCGTCATTGCCGTGGTGCTCAAGACCTTCCTGGTCCAGGTGTTCGTCATTCCCTCCGGTTCCATGGAGCCGACCCTGCAGGTCGGCGATCGGGTCGTGGTGGACAAGCTCACCCCGTGGTTCGGTTCGGAGCCGGAGCGCGGCGAGGTGGTGGTCTTCAAGGACCCCGGCGGCTGGCTGGAGAACGACCACAAGCCGGCTGCGGACGGATCCGTGCTGCACAAGGCCACGTCGGTGTTCTCCGCGGTGGGGCTCCTTCCTTCCGACGACGAGCGGGACTTGATCAAGCGGGTGATCGGTGTCGCGGGCGACACCGTGGAGTGCTGCGACGCTCAGGGCCGGCTGAGCGTGAACGGCACCCCGCTGGACGAGCCGTACATTGCGCCCGGCAACGTGCCCTCGCGGATCACCTTCAAAGTGACAGTCCCTCAGGGGCGGTTGTGGGTGATGGGGGACCATCGCGACCTGTCCGCGGACTCCCGCTACCACATGGGCAATCCGGGCGCCGGGACCGTCCCGGTGGCGAATGTGGTGGGTCGTGCGTTCGTGGTCGCGTGGCCGCTCTCCCACTTCGGTCAACTGGGTGTTCCCAATTCACTCTCCGCTGTGCCGGTGCAAGTGGCAGGATCATCGGCCGTTGGACCGATTCCTGCGGAACCCCCGCTCGTTATGGGTGTGTTGGGCGTCCTCCCGGTCGTTGTCGGGCGGTGGAGAGTGCACCGGCGGGTCGGGCCAACGGCCGACTGACGGTTCGGTCGGCGCGTGGGAACACGGGCTGGCTGACCGGGAGTGATAGAGAAGTGCTGAAGTGCTCGGTTCCGGCCTGGTGTCGGGCGTGCCCGGGTAGGGCAAGCCAGAGGCGGGTTGTCGGTCGATCGCAGAGTGTGGTGCCCGCTGTGCGGCACTGGTGAGCGCGGACGCGCAGGCGTCCGCACAGCAGGGAGGAGATGTCGTGGGGGATCTGGTGATCGGTGCCCGCTCAGGTGCTCCGGAGCCCGACGGGGAGCCTTCGGGCAACTCCGATGGGCGACACGCGGAGGGCGGTGATGCCCTGCGGGCGGCCGAGTCCGATGCGGCCGAGGAGAGCGATTCGGCGGCGCCGCCGGGGGCCAAGAAGGCTCCCAAGCAGCGTTCCTTCTGGAAGGAACTGCCGATCCTGGTCGGCATCGCCCTGATCCTGGCCCTGGTGATCAAGACCTTCTTCGTCCAGGCGTTCTCGATTCCGTCGGGTTCGATGGAGAACACGCTCCAGGTCGGTGACCGCGTGCTGGTCGACAAGCTCACCCCGTGGTTCGGTTCGGAGCCGGAGCGCGGCGAGGTGGTGGTCTTCAAGGACCCGGGTGGCTGGCTGAACGACGAGCCCGCCCAACGCAGCAGCAACTCCTTCGTGCGTGGCGTCCAGGACGTCTTCAGCTTCATCGGGCTGATGCCGTCCAGCGACGAGAAGGACCTGATCAAGCGTGTCATCGCGGTCGGCGGCGACACCGTCGAGTGCCAGGGCACCGGCCCGGTCAAGGTGAACGGCATCGCACTCGACGAGCCGTACATCTTCCCCGGCAACACCCCGTGCGGGGAGAAGCCGTTCGGTCCGGTGAAGGTGCCGGACGGCCGGATCTGGGTGATGGGCGACCACCGCGCCAACTCCCTGGACTCCCGGTTCCACATGGACCAGCCGGGCGGCGGCACCGTGCCGGTCGGGAACGTCGTCGGCCGCGCGTTCGTGGTGGCCTGGCCGATCGGTGACTGGGCGACGCTGCCCGTCCCCGACACCTTCGACCAGAAGGGTCTGGCCGCCGGCGGGCCGCTCGCGCCGCCGCTGGCCGGCGCGGCCCTGGTTGCCCCCGCCGTGTGGTGGGTGCGCAAGCGCCGTCGCTGACCGGTCGCAGACCGTCCGCGACTGACTCTTGCGCGGGCCGTGGTACTCGTGAGTAATCTGCTCGCACGTGCCACGGCCCGCAGTGCTGTCCAGCCCAGGACGGCGAGGCCCAGGCAGGTAGCGAGCGCTCGCCCGGAGCGCGTGAGCGCCAGGAGAGGGCGAAGCCGATGAGCAGCGTCGTGGAGCAGACACCGCCCACCGAGGCCCAACCGGCCCGCCGCCGGAACCCGGCGTCGATCGCGCAGGGCGTGGTGATCGCGATCGGATTCGTGATGCTGGTTGGAGGCTTCGCGATGCTCGCCATCCAGTACCGGCCCTTCAAGATCCCCACCGGATCGATGAGCCCCACTCTGGAGGTCGGCGACACCGTCCTCGCACACACCGCTGACGGGAAGTCGATCGGACGCGGCGACATCGTGGTCTTCCAGGACGCGGATTGGGGCAACGCCACCCTGGTCAAGCGGGTGGCCGCCGTCGGTGGCGACACCGTCTCCGGCGATCGCGAGGGGCGGATCACCGTCAACGGCCACCAGGTGGACGAGCCCTACTTGGCGAAGGCCACAGCGCCCGCCATCGCGTTCTCGGTGACGGTGCCCGAGGGGCGGCTGTTCCTGCTCGGTGACTTCCGGGGGAACTCGATGGACTCGCGCAGCCACCTGGATGTGGCCTTCGGCTCCGTTCCTGCCTCCGGAGTGAAGGCGAGGGTCGAGGCGGTGATCCTGCCGCTGTCCCGGGCAGGGTTGGAGGGGCGCACCGCAGCCTTCGACGAACTGGGTGCGCCGCGTGCTCACCAGGCGGGCGTGCTGGTGCCGGCCAGTTGGACGGCGGTCGGCGGGGCGGTCCTGATCGTGCTCGCCTCCGCGGCGGGCTGGGCGGTCTCTCTGAGCCGCAAGCTGCAGGGGCGGCGGAAGGCCTGAATCGGGGGCCGACGGCATCTCGGGGCCGGCCCGGAAACGGGCGCAGAACCTCAGGACGGAGCTGAACCAGGTGGCGGTCGAACGTCGCAGAGCCGTCCGCGTGCTGCTGCTGGACCCGGACGGGCGCGTCCTGCTGCTGCAAGGGACCGATCCGGCCGCGCCGGGCATCGACTGGTGGATCACCCCCGGTGGCGGCATCGAGCCGGGCGAGAGCCCGGCCGAAGCGGCCCGGCGTGAACTGGCCGAGGAGATCGGGCTGACCGAGGTGGAGTGGGGACCGCTGGTCGCGTACGGCACGGTGGAGTTCTCCTTCCAGGGCAGGGACTACGAACAGGAGCAGTGGTTCCACCTGGCCCGCATCGGTCGGAGCGAGGTGGTACTGCGGCAGAGCGGGGCGGAGGAGCACGCGCTGCTGCTCTCCGTCCGCTGGTGGACGGTGGGGGAGTTGAGGACCACCGAGGAGACCGTCTACCCGCGCGGACTGGCCGCGCTGATGGAGCAGGTTCTGACTGAAGGGCCGCCAGAACCACCAGTACGGCTCTGAGCACGGGCCCGGTGGTCCACAATGGGGTGGACGTGACGAGTGAGGGGACGCTTGGAATGAGTGCCGAAGACCTCGAGAAGTACGAGACCGAGATGGAGCTCAAGCTCTACCGGGAGTACCGGGATGTCGTCGGCCTGTTCAAGTACGTGATCGAGACCGAGCGGCGTTTCTATCTGACGAACGACTACGACCTCCAGGTGCATTCGGTGCAGGGCGAGGTGTTCTTCGAGGTGTCGATGGCGGATGCGTGGGTCTGGGACATGTACCGACCGGCCCGGTTCGTTCGGAAGGTCCGCGTGCTGACTTTCAAGGACGTGAATATCGAGGAGCTGGCCAAGAGCGATCTCGAGCTGCCCTCGGACGACTCCGCGTTCGGGAACTGACCGCTCTGCGGCTGAACGGCCGGCCCGGGAGTGCCCCGGGCCCGACAGCCCAGGGTGGGCGGGGAACGGCGCGGCCGACCGCGCCCTTCCACCGGAGCGGCCGCACCACGATGGCCTGCGGCGACGCCCGGGCCACCGAGACTGGTCGTTGAAATCGTCGGATGTCCAGCGCATTTTGGATTCGCCACTCGAACGAGTGAGCTAAGTTATCCACAGGTCCGAGTTATCCACAGGCTCGACGATTTCGCTGGCCCATCTACCGGCTGTGACGGCAACCTTCCGGCCGGAGGTGATTGCCGTGCAGAATCCCAACAAGATTTCCACCAACGGCCTCGGACGCTACGGCGAGGAGGTCGCCGCCCGCCGGCTCACGGAGGGCGGGCTGTGCATCCTGGAGCGCAACTGGCGCTGCGCCGAGGGCGAGCTCGACATCGTCGCGCTGGACGGGGACACCCTCGCGGTGTGCGAGGTGAAGACCAGGTCCGAGCGGGGCTTCCAACAGCCGTCCGAAGCGATCGACCAGAGCAAGGCCGATCGGTTGCGCCACCTTGCCGAACGGTGGCTCGTCGAACGCTGGCCCGTGCACTTCTCCCGACTGGTGCTGGCTGCCGAGCGGGTCGACGGCGGCGAACCGACGGACGAAGCCTCGGTCGGCGGACCGGCGCCCCCACCGCCGGGCGGCGTCCGCATCGACCTGGTCGCCGTGGTCAACCCCCGCAAGGGCGCCGCCGCGGTCGAGCACCTGCGGGGGGCGGTGTGAGATGGCCTTCGCCCGCACCTGCTCGGTCGCCCTGGTCGGGGTGGACGGCGTCGTGGTCGAGGTCCAGGCCGACCTTGAACCCGGACTCGCAGCCTTCAGCCTGGTGGGCCTCGCCGACAAGGCCCTCCTCGAAGCCCGCGACCGGGTCCGCGCAGCCGTCTCCAACAGCGGCGAGAAATGGCCGCTGCGAAAACTCACCGTGGGCCTCACCCCGGCCTCCGTACCCAAGAGCGGCAGCGGGTACGACCTGGCAGTGGCCTGTGCCGTACTGGCGGCCGCCGAACGGCTCGACCCCGCGTCGATCGACGGCCTGCTGATCATCGGCGAACTCGGACTGGACGGCCGGGTGCGCCCGGTGCGCGGCGTCCTGCCTGCAGTACTCGCTGCGGCGGACGCCGGCTACCGCCAGATCGTGGTCGCCGAACAGACCGCCGCCGAAGCCGAGTTGGTTCCAGGTGTCTCCGTCCTCGGCGTGCGAAGCCTGCGTCAACTCATCGCCATCCTCACCAACGCCCCCATCCCCGACGAACCACCCGATCCGTCCATCGGCCGTCCCGACTCCTCGTTCGCCGGACTGATGCTCCCCGGGCTCGGCGTCCGCGATTTCAGCTCGGACCAGGCCTGCCGACCCGACCTCGCCGACGTGGCCGGGCAGTCCGAAGCCAGGCAGGCCCTGGAGATCGCCGCAGCGGGCGGCCACCACCTGTACCTCAAAGGGCCGCCCGGAGCCGGCAAAACCATGCTGGCGGAACGGCTCCCCGCCCTGCTCCCACCACTCACCCAGGCCGAAGCCCTCGAAGTGACCGCGATCCATTCCGTGGCCGGCCTGCTCCCACCCGACCGTCCGCTTATCAACACCCCGCCGTACTGCGCACCGCACCACTCGACCACCATGCCCGCCATCGTGGGCGGCGGAACGGGACTGCCTAGACCCGGTGCCGTCTCCCTGGCCCACCGCGGCGTGCTCTTCCTCGACGAGGCACCCGAATTCCCGGTCCGGGTCCTCGACGCCCTTCGACAACCCCTGGAATCGGGGGAGGTGATGATCGCCAGAGCCGCGGGTTCGATGCGGCTACCCGCCCGATTCCTGCTCTGTCTGGCCGCCAACCCCTGTCCCTGCGGCCGCTATTCGTTGAGAGGAGAAGGCTGCGAATGCACACCCGTCATGGTCAACCGCTATCAGGCCAGACTGTCCGGGCCGCTGCTCGATCGAGTAGACCTCCAAGTACAGGTGGCCGGGGTCAGCAGAGCCGAGTTGCTGCAGCAGGGCGGAAAAGTCGAGAGCACAGCTACGGTCGCCGAACGCGTAAGGGAGGCCCGCGAGCGGGCCGCCACTCGCCTCGCCGACACCCCGTGGCGGACGAACGCCGAAGTGCCTGGGCACGAACTGCGCACGCGCTGGCAACTCGCGCCCGGCTCGCTCATCGACGCCGAGCGTGACCTCGACCGGGGGTTGCTCACCGCACGAGGCCTCGACCGAATTCTCCGTGTCGCCTGGACGGTCGCCGACCTCGCCCACCGTCCCCGCCCCACCCGTACCGACGTCCAGACCGCGCTCACCCTCCGCACCGGAGTCCAGCGCGTCACCCGCCCGAACGACCGCAGATCCGACCCGTACTACGACGTGGATGCCGACCTGGGCGCCGAGTCCTGACCAGGCATCACCTGTGCTGCGGCTGGCAAGTCCGCAGGCCGGCAGGCCCGCAGACCCGCAGCACAAGGCGCCACGCAGCGCACCAGACCGTGAAGCGGTCCGTGCGCCAATTCCCCCGCCGGACAAGCCATCGCAGGAGGACCTTCCCGTGACCGCAGCACTTCCCGCACCCCAGCAGCATGCCGACTCCGCCGCCCCACCGACGCTCACCTCGGTGCCCAACAGCCCGGCCCGCGGCCGCGAGACCGTGGGCCCGCATGGCGGCCCGGCCCACGCCGGGCGAGCCCAGCGCGGCAGACGTCACATCGTTGGCGAGCCCACCTTGCCGGGTCCACCTGACAGCCCCTGTCCGCCCCATCCGCCCGACGACCGTGCGGCGGGTGACGGCCACGACCGGTTGCGCCACCTGATCCGCGGAGCCGGCCCACCCGCCCTCCACCGACCGGGCTCGGACACAGTCGATTCCCGGCTTGCGGTCCCGGACTGTGCGGTGACCACAGGCCATGCCGCACAAAGTGCCGCGACGAGTCGGCACTGTACGGCCGAACCGGGCGCCGCGGGCCACTCCACACACCGGGTCATCCGTCCCGTCGGGTGGGCCGCAGCGGTGACCACGCCGGACCCGCCCGAGCCCGAGCGGGTCGCCAGAGCGGCGCTCACCCGGCTGATCGAACCGGGCGATGCGGCCATCGGCCGGGCGATTCAGCGCCTCGGTGTGGTCGGCCTGGTGCAGGGCTTCTACCACGGAGCATCGCCGAGCCGACTTGGGCTCGGAGCGGACCGGATCACCGCCTACCAGGAGAGGCTGCGAAAGTTCAACCCGGCCACCGACCTTGAACGAATCGCCAAGCTCGGTGGGAAGTTCATCATTCCGGGCGACACGGAGTGGCCCTCTCAGCTGGACGACCTTGGCGACAGCCGCCCAGTCGGACTGTGGATCCGCGGCCGGCCGCGGACGCGGCTCCCCTCGTTGCGCCTGCTGGCGCTCAGGTCGGTCGCCATTGTCGGATCCCGGGCCTGCACCGCCTATGGGCGGCACATCGCCGGCCAGCTCGGCTCGGAACTGGCCGAGCGCGGCTGGGTGGTGGTCTCCGGAGCCGCGTACGGCGTCGACACGGCCGCCCATCAGGGTGCGCTGGCCGTCAACGGGATGACGATCGCGGTCCTGGCCAGTGGGGTCGACATCTGCTACCCGCGCGGGAACGAGTCACTGATCGAGCGGATCGGAGATGCCGGGTTGCTGGTGAGTGAATTGGCGCTCGGGATGAACCCGACCAGGTTCAGATTCGTGCTGCGTAACCGGGTGATAGCGGCGCTCACCAGAGGCACGGTCGTGGTCGAGGCGGCACCTCGCAGCGGCGCGCTCAGCACCGCACGTCGTGCGATGGATCTCAACAGGCACACGATGGGTGTTCCCGGCCAGGTGACGTCCGAACTCTCGGCGGGAGTCCACGCGTTGATCAGAAGCGGAGCCGCAACTCTGGTCACCAACGGTGCCGAAGTGGGCGAGCTGATCGGCTCCATCGGCAACGATCTGGCACCGGAGCGGGTCGGTCCGATCCTGCCGAGAGACGCCTTGGTGCCCTCGGTGGCAAGGGTTCTGGAAGCGGTGCCGGCGAGTGCGGACGGCGCGCCGGTGCAGCGACTCGCCCAGTACGCCGCGCTCTCCCCGCAGGAGACCGTGCACCACCTGCACGAGCTGAGCTCGCTGGGCTTCGTCGAGAGGCACGGAGCGCACTGGAGGTTGGTACGACGCAAGTGATCGGATCTGCGCAATAGCGGACACGGAAGGTCGACCGAACGGAGCATCCCGTCAACAGGAAGGAACCCCAGGTGAGTTGAGAGCAGCGCTGAGACGGGTGAGCCCGGGAGGGCGACAGCGGCGAGCGGGAGTGACGCAAAGATTCCGACGTGTTGAGGGAGGTCTGTGCTGGTCGGCGGCTCGGCGGAGGTGGGGTGCCCGGCAGCCGGCCGGGCCCCGACCCGCGACGCGCCGGTGGAGCCCGTTGCTGCCACCGGATCGGGCGACGCCCGAGTGGCGGTAGCACTGTGCAGTGACTTGGTCACGCTACGCTCCCTTATGGCGTCCCTATCAGCACATGACTCGGCAGAACGGCGCAGACCAACGCATGCCCACTCACATTCCCGGACACAGGGTGACCGGTGACGGTCGGTCCCCGGACGGGACCGGGGCCGAGACCCGCAACGCCGCGGAGCTGCGGGCCAGGCCCTCGGGAGTCGTGGGAATGGCGAGGCCGGGCAATCCCCCGACCGCGACCCCACAGTCCCAGGCCCGTCCCGCTTCGCCCTCGCCCCTTCCCCGTCCTCCCGTCCCGCTGGGGCCGTCGGACCGGCAGTCCCCAGCGCGCCCGTCCATCGAACGGCCCGGCCAGTTGCTGCCCTGCCCACAAGCAGTGCCGTCCAGTGTGGCCAAACCGAGGCCGCGCGGGGAGGAGACCACCAGCACCCCGCCGGGTGGGTCGGCGCCGGTCGGTGGTGGGAGTGCCGATCAGCCGGGCGCCGACCAGCCGGGCGGCAGTCAGCTCGGCGAAGGCCAGGGCGACGATGGGCCGACGCCCGGGCGGGCTGCGGCCGAAGCGCAGGCGGCGGGTGCCTCCTTCGTCGACGCGTCGCCCGCGAACGCCAGGCCGGTGCGGGGCCAGTCCAGGCGCGGCGCGCGTTCGAAGGTGAAGCCGGGGGAGCTTCCCGCCCGGAGTTCGCAGGTTCGCCGACAGACGGGCGGGCCGGAGGCGGAACGTTCCTCGGATGCGGCAGCCGCCGCGTCGGCAACGGCGCCGGAGCCGGGGCAGGGCGAGTCGCAGCCTCAGCCCCAGCTTCTGGCCGAGCCGCCGCCGGTCGGTCCGCGGCCGGTCGCGCTGCCCGGGCCGGCCTCGGCGTCGACGTCCAGGCCTGCGCCCGTGTCCGAGACTCCCGTGTCCGAGACTCCCGTGTCCGAGACTCCCGTGCCCGAGACTCCCGTGTCCGCGACGCCGGCGACTGCGACGCCGGCGTCTGCGGCACCCGCGTCCGCGGACGGCGAGGGCTTGGCGAATGCGGAGGCCGGGCCGGGCGCGCGTGTTGGCGCGGTGGTGCCTGCGCCGGCGGCGGCGCCCACGGTGGGTGGTGCCGGGCCCGAGGGTGCGGAGGTTGAGGGGAAGACAGCGGCGGCGAGTCGGGGCAGCACAAAGGGCGGGGCGGACCAGTCGGCGCTCCAGATGCTGTGGCGTTCGTACAAGGAGACGGGCGCCCAGGGGCTGCGCGACCAGCTGATCCTGCACTACTCGCCGCTGGTGAAGTACGTCGCGGGCCGGGTCGGGGTCGGACTGCCAGCCAATGTGGAGCAGGCGGACTTCGTGTCCTCGGGGGTCTTCGGGCTGATCGACGCCATCGAGAAGTTCGACATCGATCGGGCGATCAAGTTCGAGACCTACGCGATCAGCCGGATCCGCGGCGCGATCATCGACGAGCTGCGGGCGCTGGACTGGATCCCGCGGTCGGTGCGGCAGAAGGCGAAGGCGGTCGAGCGGGCCTACGCCACCTTGGAGGCCCGGTTGCGGCGGACGCCGCACGACCCCGAGGTGGCGGCGGAGATGGGCATCGCGCTGGACGAGCTGCACACCATCTTCAGCCAGCTGTCGCTGGCCAACGTGGTGGCGCTCGACGAACTGCTGCACTCGGCGGGCGAGAGCGGTGACCGGCTGACTCTGATGGAGACGCTGCCGGACCACGGTGCCGACAACCCGGTCGAGATCGCCGAGGACCGCGAGCTGCGCCGCCTACTGGCCTCGGCGGTCAACACCCTGCCCGAACGGGAGAAGACGGTGGTGACGCTCTACTACTACGAGGGCCTGACGCTCGCCGAGATCGGCCAGGTGCTCGGGGTGACCGAGAGCCGGGTCAGCCAGATTCACACCAAGTCGGTGCTGCAACTGCGGGCGAAGATGTCCGACGCCCGCTGAGACGAGGATGCGAAGGCGGGGACGGCTCGCGAGGTCGGCGGATCGGCGGGTACGCGGTGTGCGCCCCCGTCGGCCGTTGGCGTCCGTAGAGTTGGTGCGTGCCGAAAATCCGGGCGGCCACGGTGGCCGAGCATCGACAGTTGCAGCAGGCAGCACTGTTGGACGCCGCGCGCGTCCTGTTGGCGGAGGGCGGCAGGGAGGCGCTGAGCTTCGGTGCCCTTGCCGCGCGGGCCGGCCTGGCCAGGTCCTCGGTGTACGAGTACTTCCGGTCCAAGTCGGAGCTGGTGGAAGCCCTGTGCGCGGTGGACCTCCCGCTGTGGGCCGCCGAGATCGAAGCCGGCATGGCGGCCTGCGACGGTCCGGCCGAGCGGATCGAGGCGTACGTCCGGGGGCAGGTCGCGCTGGCCACCGATCCGGTGCACCGCGCCCTGGTGGCTGTCGCCGAGTACGAACTCGACGACGCGGCGCGGGCGCGGATCAGGGCCGCGCACACCGGCCTGACCGCGCTGGTGGTGCGCACTTTGGAGGAACTCGGCCATACCGGGCCGGCCGTCGCGGCTTCGCTGTTGCAGGGCGTGGTGGAGGCGGCGGTCCGCCAGATCGAGCGGGCCCGGGAGGCTGCCGAGGTGCCGGAGATCGCCGACGCCGCGGTGCGGTTCGCTCTGGACGGCCTCCGGTCCGGTGCCGCGGGAACCGCCGGGGTCGACGCGGACTCCGGTTCGGGCGCGGGCTGATCCGGCCTCGGGGGAGTCGAGCGGCAGCAAGCGGGCCCGGCCGGTGCCGAGCAGGGCGAGTGGATCGAGGTAGCGGGTGCCGCGGAGCAGGCCCCAGTGCAGGCAGTCGACGGGGCAGTGCCCGGAGTCGGCGGTCAGTTCGCCGATCGGTTCGCCCGCCGCGACCGCAGCGCCGACCGGGACGGACCCGGCCACCGGGAGGTAGGTGGTCCGCAGCGGGGGAGCGCCCGAGCCGGTGTGGGTGATCACCACGATCGGGCGGCCGGCCACCTGCCCGGAGAACGTCACCACGCCGGGCGCGGCCGCCCGCACCGCCGTACCGGCCGCGGCTGCCAGGTCGACGCCGCGATGCCCGGCCGCCCAGCGCACCGGAGGCGGATCGAACCGCCGCAGCAACCCGGACCGATCACCCACCGGCCACACCCTCCCCGGCCCCGGCCCGGCCGTCCCGAGCCGTACCGCCCCCGGCCCCGCCGCCGCGGAGAACCCCACCGGGGCCACCGCCACCGGGCTCCCCGACCCGTTCCCACCGGTGATCGCGGACGCAAGACCCGCCATCACCAGCACCACACCGACGCGAACCGCCACCCGCCTGAACGAACCCCGCCCGCACCCCACGCCAACCTCCCTCAACGCGACGAAACCGGCACAGCGCCAGCACCCGGCGCAAACCACGACAAGCCCGCTCAGCAGGCGCGACCCCCACCATGGAGGTCGGAGCGTCGGCGTCGCCCGCCGATTCCGGAGGCTGTGGACAAACCGGGGGCTGTGGACAACTGCCGTCCCCCACAGGGGTGAACGGTGGGCGGCGGGACGCCCGTAGCGGTGCTGAACAGGGCGGCGGGACCGCACCGAGTCGCCCGCCGCTCGGGGCTTCCCGTACACTTCACACGCGACCCGGTCTGCCGGGTCGACTTCGCACGCCCCGCCACCGACGGCCCGCCCCTCCGGGGAACGGTCGAAAGGTGCGAGTGCCGCTCGGTCCGCCGAGCCTGCCGAGGCCGCAAGCCCCGAGTAGGCCAAGCGGCTTGGCACGTCGGGGCGTCAGGCGTGACGGTCGCCCGACCGGCACGGACAAACCGAGAGCCCCGGCACCCCGCAGAGCGCACCTGCCTCGCGGCGCGCCGGGAAACACAGAGGAGTACGGCACATGGCCGTCGTCACGATGCGGGAGCTGCTGGAGAGCGGCGTCCACTTCGGTCACCAGACCCGTCGTTGGAACCCGAAGATGAAGCGCTTCATCTTCACGGAGCGCAACGGCATCTACATCATCGACCTCCTGCAGTCGCTGAACTACATCGACCGCGCCTTCGAGTTCGTCAAGGAGACCGTTGCCCACGGCGGCAGCGTCCTCTTCGTCGGCACCAAGAAGCAGGCCCAGGAGGCCATCGCCGAGCAGGCGACCCGCGTGGGCATGCCGTACGTCAACCAGCGCTGGCTGGGTGGCATGCTGACCAACTTCTCGACCGTCTACAAGCGTCTGCAGCGCCTCAAGGAGCTCGGCGAGATCGACTTCACGGATGTGGCCGGCTCTGGCCTCACCAAGAAGGAGCTCCTGGTCCTCCAGCGCGAGTACGACAAGCTGGAGAAGACCCTCGGCGGTATCCGCGACATGCAGCGCGTTCCCAGCGCTGTCTGGATCGTGGACACCAAGAAGGAGCACATCGCGGTCGGCGAGGCCCGGAAGCTCAACATCCCGGTCGTCGCCATCCTCGACACCAACTGTGACCCGGACGAGGTCGACTACAAGATCCCGGGCAACGACGACGCGATCCGCTCCGTCACCCTGCTGACCCGCGTGATCGCCGACGCCGTCGCCGAGGGCCTGAAGTCCCGCGCCGGTGTCGCCAAGGGCGACGCGAAGGCCGAGCCGGGCGCCGACCAGCCGCTGGCCGCCTGGGAGAAGGAGATCCTCGAGGGCGAGAAGGCCGCCGAGGCCCCCGCCGCCGAGGCTGCTGCCGAGGCCCCGGCCGAGGCTGAGGCTCCGGCCGCCGAGGCCGAGCAGGCCTGACGTACCACCAGGGTGAGGGGCACCGGCCGGGCTGAGCCGGTGGGTGCCCCTCTCTCCCGTGCCGGGGTACCGCACCCCGGGCCCCGGCACTTTCCCACGCAGACACGCGAGACGTGAGAAGAGATCACACGATGGCGAACTTCACCGCCGCGGACGTCAAGAAGCTCCGTGAGCTCACCGGCGCCGGCATGATGGACTGCAAGAAGGCTCTGGACGAGGCCGAGGGCGACGTTCAGAAGGCCGTCGAGCTCCTGCGCATCAAGGGCCAGAAGGGCGTTGCGAAGCGCGAGGGCCGTGACGCCTCCAACGGCGCCGTCGCCGCGCTGATCGCCGAGGACAAGAAGTCCGGCGTTCTGGTCGAGCTGAACTGCGAGACCGACTTCGTCGCCAAGGGTGGCAAGTTCGTCGAGGTCGCCGACGCGATCGCCGCGCACGTTGCCGCCACCTCCCCGGCCGACCTGGAGGCCGCGCTGGCTTCCGAGATCAACCCGGGCCAGACCGTCCAGCAGTTCGTGGACGAGGCCAACGCGACCCTGGGCGAGAAGATCGTCTTCCGTCGCTTCGCGCAGTTCGACAACGACGGCTTCGTCGGCGTCTACATGCACAAGTCGGACCCGGACCTGCCGCCGACCATCGGTGTCCTCGTCGAGCTCGACCAGGAGAACGCCGAGACCGCCAAGGACGTCGCGCAGCACATCGCCGCGTTCGCGCCGAAGTACCTCTCCCGCGAGGAGATCCCGGCCGAGGAGCTCGAGAACGAGCGCCGCGTCGCCGAGGCCACCGCGCGCGAGGAGGGTAAGCCCGAGGCTGCCCTGCCGAAGATCGTCGAAGGCCGCGTGACCGGCTTCGTCAAGGAGAACGCCGTCCTGGAGCAGGCGTTCGCCAAGGACAACAAGAAGTCCGTCGCCAAGGTCCTCGAAGAGGCCGGCGTCACCCTCAAGCGCTTCGTTCGCTTCCGCGTCGGCGCCTGAGACCGTTCCGCGCAGTTCCTCCCCGCCAGGACCGGCCCCGGGCCGGACATAAGGTAGGAGGACACGCCCGTCCGTAAGGACGGAGGAACGCGCCGACCGCGCCCTCCAGCACCCCGTGGGGGCGGCGTCGGCACCATGAACGACGAGGAGGCCATTGCCGTGCAGGAGACCGTACCGGTTCCCGCGGCAGTGGCCTCCTCGCGTATACACGGCACCGGGCCCGCACGCCCGGCGTCGTGAGTAGCACTTGCAGATCTGCTGACCAGCAGGCGGAGAAGGGAAAGTCCATGCAGGAGACGCAGGAGACCGCACCGGACGGCACCCGCCGCCGGGTACTGCTCAAGCTGTCCGGCGAGGCGTTCGCCGGCGGAGGCGGCCTCGGCGTCGACCCGGACGTGGTGCACGCCATTGCCCGTGAGATCGCCACGGTGGTGCGCGCGGGAACGGAGGTCGCCATCGTGATCGGCGGCGGCAACTTCTTCCGCGGCGCCGAACTCCAGCAGCGCGGCATGGACCGGGCCCGTTCCGACTACATGGGCATGCTGGGCACCGTGATGAACTGCCTCGCGCTCCAGGACTTCCTGATCAAGGAGGGCATGGAGACCCGCGTGCAGACCGCCATCACGATGGGCCAGGTCGCCGAGCCGTACCTGCCGCTGCGCGCCATCCGGCACCTGGAGAAGGGCCGCGTGGTGATCTTCGGCGCGGGCATGGGCATGCCCTACTTCTCCACCGACACCACCGCCGTGCAGCGCGCCCTGGAGATCCACGCCGACGTCCTGCTGATGGGCAAGAACGGCGTCGACGGGGTCTACGACTCCGACCCGCGTACCAACCCCGCCGCGGTCCGGTTCGACGCGCTGGACTACACCGAGGTGATCTCCCGCGACCTCAAGGTCGCCGACCTGACCGCGATCACCCTGTGCAAGGACAACCGCCTGCCGATCCTGGTCTTCGAGCTGCTCGCCGAAGGCAATATCGCCCGTGCGGTCAAGGGTGAGAAGATCGGCACACTCATCAGCGAGGACTCCGCCCAGGCCTAGTCGCCGGGGGCACTGAGTAGCAACAGCCGTCCGGGGCACCGGTACGGAACAACAGCAGATGAACCGGACAGGGAGCACACAGTGATTGACGAGACCCTCCTCGAGGCCGAGGAAAAGATGGAGAAGGCCGTCGGGGTCGCCAAGGACGACCTTGCCGCCATCCGTACCGGCCGTGCACACCCGGCGATGTTCGCCAAGATCGTCGCGGAGTACTACGGCGCCCTGACGCCGATCAACCAGCTGGCCTCGTTCTCCGTCCCGGAGCCGCGGATGGCCATGGTCACCCCGTTCGACAAGACCGCGCTGAAGGCCATCGAGACCGCGATCCGCGACTCGGACCTGGGCGTCAACCCGTCGAACGACGGCTCCGTCATCCGGGTGGTGCTCCCGCAGCTCACCGAGGAGCGCCGCCGCGAGTACATCAAGCAGGCCCGCGGCAAGGGCGAGGACGCCAAGGTCTCGGTCCGTTCCATCCGCCGCAAGGCGAAGGACGCGATCGACAAGCTGGTCAAGGACAAGGAGATCGGCGAGGACGACGGCCGCCGCGGCGAGAAGGAGCTCGACGACCTGACCGCCAAGTTCGTGGCGCAGATCGACGAGCTGCTCAAGCACAAGGAAGCCGAGCTGCTGGAGGTCTGACCCCAGACCCCGCGCGTACGCCCCGGTCCGGCGGCTCTGTCCGCCCGGCCCGGGGCGCGGCTCGACCCGGGCCGGCACCAAACGGGTCACTCGCGGCGGCCTCCGGTATGGCACAGGGGGCGGCGCGGCACAGACTCAGTTCATGCCCCCCGCCCAGGAGACCTCCGTGGCCCAAACCGACCAGCAGCCCCGCAAGCCGCGCGGCGGCCGCAACCTGCCCGCCGCGATAGGTGTCGGAGTCGGCCTCGGGGCGGTGATCGCGGCCTCGCTGTTCGTGGTCAAGGCGGTCTTCATGGTGGTGGTGGCCGCCGCCGTAGCCGTCGGCATCTGGGAGCTCACCAGCCGGCTCGCCGAACGCAAGGACATCCACGTCCCGCAGATCCCGCTGCTGGTCGGCGGCGTCGGCATGGTGGTGACCGGCTACTTCGAGGGCGGCCAGTGGGCCGCCGCGATCCTGGCGCTCACCGGCCTGGCGATGATGGTCGCCCGGATGTCCACGCCGCCGGAGAACTACCTGCGCGACATAACGGCAGGCGTGTTCACCGCGTTCTACGTGCCCTTCCTGGCGACCTTCGTCGCGCTGATGCTGTCCGCCGACGACGGCGCCTGGCGGATCCTGCTGTTCCTGGTCGTCACGATCTGTTCGGACACCGGCGCGTACGCCGTCGGCTACAAGTTCGGGCGGACCAAGCTAGCCCCGACCATCAGCCCCGGCAAGACCCGCGAGGGCCTGGCGGGCGGCATCGGCCTGTCGATGATCGCCGGCGCGCTGCTGATGCACTTCCTGATCGACGGCGGCGCCTGGTGGCAGGGCCTGATCCTGGGCGGCTGCGCGGCCGTCACCGCGACCCTCGGCGACCTCGCCGAGTCCATGATCAAGCGCGACCTCGGCATCAAGGACATGGGCACCCTGCTCCCCGGCCACGGCGGCATCATGGACCGCCTGGACTCGCTGCTCCCGACCGCCCCGGTGGTCTGGCTGCTGCTCACGGTCTTCGTCGGCAACTGACGCGCGCGCGACCGCTACGGCCTCCGGTCTCCGGGGGCCGTTTTTCGGTTGAGCGCGGGCCGTCGGCCCGCTACCGTCCGCTGTGGCATAGGGGGGTGCGATGAGCAGACGGCGGTACGTGGCACGCGGCGTCCCGGGCGGGTACCGGATCTGGGACAACCGGTCGCGGCGGTGGTGGGGAGACCTGTACGAGCTGTGCCCGGACGATCTGGTGGCGGGCCTGAACGCGGGAGTCGACCATCCGACGCTGACGGCGCTGCTCAAGCGGTACCGGGCGGCGAAGAGGTAGCGACGGGGCAGGGGCCGCGGTCTGCGACACTGGATGAACCATGCCTAAGCCCGGAGAACTGACCTTTGTCGCGCCGCGTGGCGCCAAGCCCCCGCGACACCTTGCCGACCTCAGCCCTGCCGAGCGCAAGGAGGCCGTCGCCGAGCTGGGCGAACAGCCGTTCCGCGCGAAGCAGCTGTCGAACCACTACTTCGGCCGGATGTCGAACGACCCGGAGAGCTGGACGGACATTCCGGCGGCCAGCCGGGGCAAGCTGACCGAAGCGCTGCTGCCCGAGCTGATGTCGGTGGTGCGGCACGTGTCGTGCGATGACGACGCGACCCGCAAGACGCTGTGGAAGCTGTTCGACGGCACGCTGGTCGAGTCGGTGCTGATGCGGTACCCGGACCGGGTGACGATGTGCATCAGCTCGCAGGCCGGCTGCGGCATGAACTGCCCGTTCTGCGCGACCGGCCAGGCCGGGCTGACCCGGAACCTGTCGACGGCCGAGATCGTCGAGCAGATCGCCGCCGGCATGCGCGACCTGAAGACCGGGACGGTTCCCGGCGGCGAGGCCCGGCTGTCCAACGTGGTGTTCATGGGCATGGGCGAGCCGCTGGCGAACTACAACCGGGTGCTGTCGGCGATCCGTCGCCTCACCGACCCGGCGCCGGACGGTTTCGGGCTCTCCCAGCGCGGCATCACGGTCTCCACGGTCGGCCTGGTCCCGGCCATGCACCGGTTCGCGGACGAGGGCCTGAGCTGCCGTCTCGCGCTGTCGCTGCATGCCCCCGACGACGAGCTGCGGGACGAGCTGGTCCCGGTGAACACCCGGTGGAAGGTCGCCGAGGTGCTGGACGCCGCGTGGAACTACGCGGAGAAGTCCGGTCGCCGGGTGTCGATCGAGTACGCGCTGATCAAGGACATCAACGACCAGGCGTGGCGGGCGGACCTGCTCGGCCGGCTGATCAAGAACCAGCGGGTGCACGTGAACCTGATCCCGCTCAACCCGACGCCGGGTTCGAAGTGGACGGCCTCCCGCCCGGAGGACGAGCGCGAGTTCGTCCGCCGGCTGCAGGCGCACGGCGTGCCGACCACCGTCCGCGACACCCGCGGCCAGGAGATCGACGGCGCCTGCGGTCAGCTGGCCGCGGCGGGCTGAGGCCGCAGCAGCACGAACGCCCCGGTGGAAACCACCGGGGCGTTCCGCGTTCGTGGGTGCTACCTCAGCGGGCAGAGCGCCAGCGTCAGTCCGCCGGTCACCAGCAGGACGGTGCCGGCGGCGAGGGCGCGCAGGGCGAGGGTGCCGGTGAGCAGGCCGGGCGGGGTGCCGAGCCGGTCCAGGGTGGCGAGGGTGGTGCGGCGGTCGGCGCGCAGTTCCAGCAGCCGGGCGGCGAGCGCGGCGACGGCGCAGGCCAGGATCAGCAGCCCCTCGACCAGGGTGAGGGTGGGGACGTCGGCGTCGGCGCGGGCCCACTCGCGGCCGGCCACCAGCAGCAGCGCCGCGATCGCGGTGAGCACGGCCAGCGGTGTGCCGAGGCGGGGTGCCTGGGCGGTGAGCGCGCGGCCGGCCAGCAGGCGCAGCGGCGCGGGCCGGCGGATCACCATCAGCCGTCCGGCGAGGGCGAGCAGCGGGCCGGTCCACAGGGCGAGCGCGAGGGCGGCGAGCGTCCAGCCGGCCAGCAGGGCGGGGCTGGTGGCGGGCAGGCCGCCGGGCAGGTCGAGGGTCTTTTCGGCGTCGGTGGCGCCGGGCCGCAGTCCGTACAGTTCGAGGCCGATGCCGGCGAGCAGCAGCGGGCCCGGCAGGGCGAGCCGCCGGGCGCTCCAGCGAGCCGGGGCGGGTTCGGCGGGGCGGCCGGGCAGGGTGTCGGGGAACCGCACGGCGCAGGCCGCGGAGACTCCGGCGACCAGCGCGGGGACGGCGAGCAGGGTGACGGGTGCGGCGGTGGGCAGCGGGATGCCCAGGCCGATGTCGGCGGCGAGCGAGGGCCCGGCGATGTCGTTGCGCAGCACCAGGAAGAGCAGCAGGGTGAGCCCGGAGCCGAGGGCGTAGGCGAGGGCGATATCGCCGGCGATCAGCAGCCGGATCCGGCGGGGGCCGGCGCCGGCGGCGGTGAGGCCGGTGATCCGCTCGGGGTGCTGGGCGGGGACGGCGCGGGCGGCGACGGCGGCGAACCAGGCGACGGCGGCCAGCGGGGGCAGGCACCACAGCAGCCGGTCGGCGCCGGCGGCGGGTTCGGCCAGGGCCCGGCCGAGGGCGCGCAGCAGGAAGGCGGCGACCACGGCGGCGGCGGTGGCGGTGAGCAGCCAGCGGACCAGGTCGGGGGCGCGGTAGCCGCGGGCGAGTCCGAGATAGTACACGTCGGCCTCTCAGCGCCCGGCGGGGACGGCGGCGGGTTCGGTCGCGATCCGGCCGTCGATCAGGTGGACGGTGCGGTCGGCGTAGCGGGCGAGTTCCGGGTCGTGGGTGGCGAGTACCAGCGTCAGGTGGTGGGAGCGGGCGGCGCTGGTCAGTATCCGGAGGACCTGCTCGCGGGCGTCGCGGTGCAGCGGCGCGGTGGGGTCGTCGGCGAAGACCACGGGCGGCTCGGCGGCGAGGGCGCGGGCGACGGCGATCCGCTGGCGGCGGTCCTGCAGGAGGTCGGCGGGCCGCAGCTTGGCGCAGTCGGCGACGTCGAGGCGGTCGAGCCATTCGGTGGCGGCCCGGTGGGCGGCCCGGTGGCCGGCGCCGGCCAGCAGCAGGGGCAGGGCGACGTTCTCACGGGCGGTCAGTTCCGGTACCAGGTGCGGTTCGGGGCCGACGTAGCCGAAGCGTTCGCGGCGCAGCCGTTCGCGTCCGGCCCGGCCGAGGGTGTGCACGGGGGAGCTGTGGAACCAGACCTCGCCCTCGTCGACCGGGAGTTGCGCGGACAGGCAGCCGAGCAGGGTGGACTTGCCGGAGCCGCGCGGGCCGGTGACGGCGAGCATCTCGCCCTCGCGGACGCGGAGGGAGACGCCGCGCAGTGCGGGGGTGCCGTAGTGGGACTTGACGATCCCTCGGGCCCAGAGCACGTCGTTGTCGGGCGGGGCCGCTGACATGTGATCCATCCAGGTGCCGACGGGGATATGACAGTCGTCAGATTAGAACGATCGGACGGTGGTGCGGGTGCGCCGCACTGGCCCGAACGGGGGCGAATCGTCGCGAAAGCGGCGTGTTGCCCGCAGATTTGCTTCCGGATACGCCGAAGGGCGGTCCCGACGTGAGGAGTCGGGGCCGCCCTTCGGTGGAGGGTGGGGAAGAAAGCTCAGGTGATCAGATCTTCGCCCACGCGTCGGTCAGGCTGGTCCGCAGGATCTGCTCGATCTCGTCGAAGGTCGACTGGTCGGAGATCAGCGGCGGGGCCAGCTGGATGACCGGGTCGCCACGGTCGTCGGCACGGCAGTACAGGCCGTTGTCGAACAGCGCCTTCGACAGGAAGCCGTACAGAACGCGCTCGACCTCTTCGTCGTTGAACGACTCCTTGGTGACCTTGTCCTTGACGAGCTCGATGCCGTAGAAGTAGCCGTTACCGCGAACGTCGCCGACGATCGGCAGGTCGCGCAGCTTGTTCAGGGTGCCGAGGAACTTCGACTCGTTGTCGAGGACGTGCTGGTTCAGGCCCTCACGCTCGAAGATGTCGAGGTTGGCCAGCGCCACCGCGGAGGACACCGGGTGACCACCGAAGGTGTAGCCGTGCAGGAAGGTGTTGTCACCCTTGTAGAACGGCTCGGCCAGGCGGTCCGAGATGATCGTGGCGCCGATCGGGGAGTAACCCGAGGTCATGCCCTTGGCGCAGGTGATCATGTCGGGCATGTAGTTGAACTTCTCGGCGCCGAACATGGTGCCCAGGCGGCCGAAGGCGCAGATGACCTCGTCCGAGACCAGCAGCACGTCGTGGCGGTCGCAGATCTCGCGCAGGCGCTGGAAGTACCCGGGCGGCGGCGGGAAGCAGCCACCGGCGTTCTGCACCGGCTCGACGAAGACGGCGGCGACGGTCTCGGCGCCCTCGTTGAGGATGGCCACCTCGATCTCGTCGGCGCACCAGCGGCCGTAGGCCTCGGGGTCGACCGTGCCGTCGGGGCCCTCGAGGAAGGCCGGGGCGCGGTAGATGTTGGTGTTCGGGGCCTTGTGGGTGCCCGGAACCAGCGGCTCGAACGGGGCCTTCAGGCCCGGCAGGCCGGTGATCGACAGGGCGCCCTGCGGGGTGCCGTGGTAGGCGACCGCGCGGGAGATGACCTTGTACTTGGTCGGCTTGCCGGTCAGCTTGAAGTACTGCTTGGCGAGCTTCCACGCGGTCTCGACGGCCTCGCCGCCACCGGTGGAGAAGAAGACCTTGTTCAGGTCGCCCGGGGCGTAGTTGGCCAGGCGCTCGGCCAGCTCGACGGCCTTCGGGTGGGCGTAGCTCCACACCGGGAAGAAGGCGAGCTCCTTGGCCTGCTTGGCAGCGGCCTCGGCCAGCTCCTCGCGGCCGTGGCCGGCCTGGACGACGAACAGGCCGGCGAGCCCGTCGAGGTACTTGCGCCCCTTGTCGTCCCAGACGTAGGTGCCCTCGCCCCGGACAATCGTCGGCACGGGGGAGTTCTCGTACGACGACATGCGGGTGAAGTGCATCCACAGGTGGTCGTAGGCGGTCTTGGAAAGGTCCTTCTGCGCCGGCTCGGCTGTCATCGGGTGCCCCAGGTGTAGGTCTGTTTCCGGAGCTTCAGGTAAACGAAGCTCTCGGTGCTCCGCACGCCGGGAAGCGAGCGGATGCGCTTGTTGATCAGTTCGAGGAGGTGTTCGTCGTCCTCGCACACCAGCTCTGCGAGGAGGTCGAACGAGCCCGCGGTGCAGACCACGTAGTCGACCTCGTCGAACGCGGCCAGCGCGTCCGCGACCGGCTCGATGTCGCCCTCGACCCGGATGCCCACCATCGCCTGGCGGGTGAAGCCGACGGTGAGGGGATCGGTCACGGCGACGATCTGCATCACGCCCTGGTCGAGCAGCTTCTGGACGCGCTGTCGAACGGCCGCCTCGGACAGGCCTACAGCCTTGCCGATGGCGGCGTACGGACGGCGCCCGTCCTCCTGGAGTTGCTCGATGATCGCCTTGGAGGCGGCGTCGAGGGGAACGCTGGCGTTCCGGTCACGGTTGGCCACGCCGACACTGTGCCCGACATGGCAAGGATTCGCAAGCGGTGATGCTGCTGATTTCGTCGTCCATTCGATGATCAAGAACGGAATGCGTGGCGCTTCGGGCGGGTCCCTGTCGATTCCGGCAGTGTCGGAGGTAGTCTGACGACGTACACGCGCGAGCGTGCACACCGCCGATCGTGGCTTGTCGCTGACATGCTGTGTCTGCGCCGGTCCGGAGTAATCTGGCGCCCGGGGATGCAACGAGGCAGGCCCAGACCGAGGAGAGACCCGTGAGCGAGCTTCGTACGCTGCGCAACTACATCAACGGTGAGTTCGTCGACGCGGCGGACGGCCGCACCCTCGACATCGTCGACCCGACCACGGGTGAGGTGTACGCGACCTCCCCGCTGTCCGGTGCCGCCGACGTGGACGCCGCGATGGAGGCCGCGGCCGCCGCGTTCCCGATCTGGCGGGACTCCACCCCGTCCACCCGGCAGAAGCTGCTGCTCAAGATCGCCGACGCGGTCGAGGCCCGGGCCGACGAGATCGTCGACGCCGAGGTCCGCAACACCGGCAAGCCGCGCGCGCTGACCCTCTCCGAGGAGATCGGCCCGATGGTCGACCAGCTGCGCTTCTTCGCCGGCGCCGCCCGCCTGCTGGAGGGCAAGGCCGCGGGCGAGTACATGGACGGGATGACCTCCATGATCCGCCGCGAGCCGGTCGGCGTCTGCGCGCAGGTCGCGCCGTGGAACTACCCGATGATGATGGCCGTGTGGAAGTTCGCCCCGGCGATCGCCGCGGGCAACGCCGTGGTGCTCAAGCCGTCCGACACCACCCCCGCCTCCACCGTGCTGCTGGCCGAGATCATCGGCGGCGTGCTGAAGGAGATGGAGCTGCCGGCCGGCATCTTCAACGTGATCTGCGGCGACCGTGAGACCGGCCGCCTGATGGTCGAGCACCACACCCCGGCGATGGCCTCCATCACCGGCTCGGTCCGGGCCGGCATGCAGGTCGCCGAGTCCGCCGCGAAGGACGTCAAGCGCGTCCACCTGGAGCTCGGCGGCAAGGCCCCCGTGGTGGTGTTCGACGACGCCGACATCGCCGAGGCCGTCGAGGGCATCTCGGTCGCCGGCTACTTCAACGCCGGCCAGGACTGCACCGCCGCCACCCGCGTGCTGGTGCACGAGTCGATCCACGACGCGTTCGTCGAGGCGCTCGCCAAGGCCGCCAAGGACATCAAGACCGGTGGCGTGGACGACGAGGACGTGCTCTACGGCCCGCTCAACAACGCCAACCAGCTGAAGCAGGTCACCGGCTTCATCGAGCGCCTGCCCGAGCACGCCAAGGTCGAGGCCGGCGGTCACCGGGTCGGCGAGGTCGGCTACTTCTACGCGCCGACCGTGGTCTCCGGCCTGAAGCAGGACGACGAGATCATCCAGAACGAGGTCTTCGGCCCGGTCATCACCGTGCAGAAGTTCACCGACGAGGAGCAGGCCGTCAACTACGCCAACGGCGTCGAGTTCGCGCTCGCCTCCTCGGTGTGGACCAAGGACCACGCCCGCGCGATGCGGATGTCCCGCCGCCTGGACTTCGGCGCGGTGTGGATCAACACCCACATCCCGCTGGTCGCCGAGATGCCGCACGGTGGCTTCAAGAAGTCCGGCTACGGCAAGGACCTGTCGTCCTACGGCTTCGAGGACTACACCCGGATCAAGCACGTCATGACCGCGATCTGACGCGGTAGCGGACGGAAGAGGGGCGCGAGGAACTGGGCCACCGATCATCGCTCTACGTGAGTGCATGGTCGGGCGCGCAGTTCCTCGCGCCCCTTCACGTTGTCAGGGTGCGACACGAGCTCCGTGACACGATGCAGCTGCCCCGGGAGGAGTCGGCTCCCTACGCTGGGCGCATGAGCACTCCCACCGCTGACTCGGTCGCCGGGCAGGCCGTCAAGGCCGCCGATCGTGCGCACGTCTTCCACTCGTGGTCCGCCCAAGCACTGATCGACCCCCTCGCGGTGGCCGGTGCCGAGGGCTCCTACTTCTGGGACTACGACGGCAACCGCTACCTGGACTTCTCCTCGCAGTTGGTGAACACCAACATCGGTCACCAGCACCCGAAGGTGGTCGCCGCGATCCAGGCGAAGGCCGCCCAGCTGTGCACCATCGCCCCGGGCTTCGCCGAGGAGTCGCGCAGCGAGGCCGCGCGGCTGATCGCCGAGCGCACCCCCGGCGACCTGGACAAGATCTTCTTCACCAACGGCGGCGCCGAGGCGAACGAGAACGCGATCCGGATGGCCCGGCTGCACACCGGCCGGCACAAGGTGCTCTCCACCTACCGCTCGTACCACGGCGCCACCGCCAACGCGATCGCCCTGACCGGCGACCCGCGCCGCTGGGCGAACGAGGCCGGCGTCTCCGGCATCGTGCACTTCTGGGGCCCGTACGCCTACCGCTCGAACTTCCACGCCGAGAACGAGGCGCAGGAGTGCGAGCGTGCGCTCGCGCACCTGGAGCAGACCCTCGCGTTCGAGGGCCCCGGCACCGTCGCGGCGATCATCCTGGAGACCGTGGTCGGCACCGCGGGCATCCTGGTGCCGCCGGCCGGCTACCTGGCGGGCGTGCGGGAGATCTGCGACAAGTACGGGATCGTGTTCATCCTGGACGAGGTGATGGCCGGGTTCGGCCGCACCGGCGAGTGGTTCGCCGCCGACCACTGGGGCATCACCCCCGACCTGCTGACCTTCGCCAAGGGCGTCAACTCCGGCTACCTGCCGCTCGGCGGCGTGGCGATCTCCGGGGCGATCGCCGAGACCTTCGCGCAGAAGGCGTTCCCCGGCGGCCTCACCTACTCCGGCCACCCGCTGGCCTGCGCCTCCGCCGTGGCCACGATCAACACGATGGCCGAGGAGGGCATCGTGGAGAACGCCAAGCACATCGGCGAGAACGTGCTCGGCCCCGGCCTGCGCGAGCTGGCGGAGCGGCACGCCTCGATCGGCGAGGTCCGCGGCCTCGGCGTGTTCTGGGCGCTCGACCTGGTGAAGAACCGTGAGACCCGCGAGCCGCTGGTGCCCTACAACGCGGCCGGCGCCGACAACGCGCCGATGGCGCAGCTCGCCGCGGCCTGCAAGCAGCGCGGCCTGTGGCCGTTCACCAACATGAACCGCTTCCACGTGGTCCCGCCGTGCAACATCAGCGAGGAGGACGCCAAGACCGGCCTGGCCGTCCTCGACGAGGTGCTCACCCTCACCGACGCGCACGTGATCTGACGAAACGGCAGCTGAGAAGGCCTCGGGCGACTGCCCGGGGCCTTCGTGCTGCGGTCGGTAGGTACGATGATCGGCTCAAGCAGCCCTGTCGGGTGCCGCGGACCCGCATCGAGGAGCCTTCGGATGAGCCAGTACCACCCCTACGGCGCCCCGTCGTTCCCCGGCACGGTCCAGCACGGCGGCGAGCACCTGCCGAAGATCGCCCACCTGCTGGCGCCTGGCGAGCAGGTGCGCGGCATCGTGGACACCGACCTCTGCGACCTGATCCGCCGTCCGCCGCGCCGCTACCGCAAGGCGCACTCCGGGGGTGTCGCCGAGGTCGGGCTCGGCTGTCTGTTCGTGCTGGTCAACCTCGGTGAGTTCCTCGCCTACCTGGTGGAGGACTGCACTTGGGGCGTGATCCGCATGTTCCGCCGGCTCTTTCGCGGCCGCGGCCTGATCGGCGGCTGGCGGAGCCAGGCCGGACAGTTCGTCGTCGCGGTGCGCTCCGCCGACGGCAACTACGAGAACGACGACGTGCTGATGGTCTTCACCGACCGGCGGATCCTGCTGGCCGGCCGCGGCGGCAGCCGCACCCTGCGGGCGCTCGGCGAGCTGCCCTACGCCCAGCTGGTCCGGGTCGAGCCTCGGCACACCTGGCTCTCCAACCGCGCCGACCTGCACTTCGCGGACGGCTCGAAGGCCGCGCTGGAGATCATCGAGAAGGAGCTCAACCCGCTGGTCGCGCTCGGCCCGCGCTGACCCCGGGGGCGCGTCAGCGGCGCACCGCGTCCAGCGCCAGCAGGGCGACGTGCAGGGAGAGGCAGGACTCCACCTGGTCCAGGTCGACGCCGAGGATGCGCTCGACCTTGTGGAGGCGGTCGTAGAAGGACGGGCGGGACAGGTGGGCGGCGTCCGCGGCGGCGGACTTGTTGCGGCCCTGTTCCAGGTAGATGCGCAGCATCTGCACCAACTGGCCGCCGTGTTCGGCGTCGTGGGCGAGGAGGGGGCCGAGCTCGCGTTCCACGTAGGTCTGCAGGCGCTCGTCGTCGCGCAGCAGGTGCAGGAGGCCGCGCAGGCGGACGTCGGGGAGGCGGTAGTAGGCGGCGCGACTGCCGGGGGCGTCGTGCAGGGCGGCGTCGGCGACCTGGGTGGCTTCCAGCAGGGCGCGGCGGGCGTCGCGGACCGAGCCCACCGAGGAGCCGACCGCTATGACCGGTTCGGCGGCCGCGCCGTCCCGGCCGGCCTCGGTGGACAGCCGGCGCAGCGCCGCGGCGAAGGCCTCCAGCGAGGTGTGTTCGTCCTGCTGCGAGCCGAGCGCGATCAGGACGCCCACGCCCTCGTCGTCCAGCGCGCCGACCAGGGCGGAGAGCCGGGCGGAGCGGATCGCGGTGGCGGCCAGTTCGGTGAAGTCGCGCAGGCGGGCCTGCGCCTCCAGGGCGGCGGGGAGCGGACCCTGACGCTGCCTCAGCACCACGCCGACCAGGCGGCGGCCCTCCAGCGGGACGCCGAGAGCCTGTGCGCGCAGCGACACCTCGGAGACGGTGAGGGCGTGGGTGAGGATGCCCGACAGCAGGGTGCGGTGGGTCTGCCGCTCCAGCGACTCGCGGTCGCGGACCACCAGCCGGTTCAGCGCGAGGGTGGCCGCGCCGCGCTCCAGCAGCATCGCGTGCTTGTGCGGCATGTCCCGGGGGAGCGGCGCGGGCTCGTCGACCAGTACCAGTCGGCCCCAGTCCTGGCCGCGCGCGCCGACCGTGGTGACCAGCCAGCCCGAGCGCGGGTCGTAGCCGGTGCGGCCGGGCGGGTGGACGCCGCGCGAGCGGTGCTCCCAGTTCTCCAGCAGCTCCTGCTCGCCGCGGCCCGCCGTGTCGTGCGCCAGCACCTGGTGGGCCAGGTTCTCCAGCACCACCGGCGCGCCCGCCATCCGGCCGACCTGCCGGACCACCTCGGAGGGCTCCGCGCCCTCGGTGGCCAGCTCGTTGAACACCTGGTGCACCGCCTCGGACACCCGCAGCTGCTCCAGCTGCGCGTTCACCACCAGCGCGTGCACCGCCTCGGTCACCGCGACGAACTTCAGCTCGCGGCGCAGCACCACCAGCGGCAGGTTGTGACGCTCGGCGGCCGCCACCAGCGCGCGTGGCAGCGAGTCGAAGTAGCGCCGGCCGAACTCGATCACCAGCCCGGCCACCCCGACCTCGGCCAGCTCCCGCACGTACCGGGCCAGCCCCTCCCGGTCCTCCGGGAGCGCGATGCCGGTGGACAGCACCAGCTCACCGCCGTGCAGCAGCCCCGCCAGGTCCGGCAGCTCGCTGACGTGCACCCAGCGCACCGGCCGCTCCAGCGCGGAGGCGCCGGCCACCACCTGGGGCAGGCCGCGCCGCATCACGTCGAGATCGAGCACGCGGGCGACGGTGGGGAGCATCGCGGGTACCTCCAGGGGTTTCAGGGTGTCAAGTGAATCATGCTCGTGAGCAACGCCCTGTCGCCCAGGTGCGGGCCTTGCAGCGTGTAAGGAGGGTCGGGAGGGCCGTTGCTGAGTGACGCTTGCCCCGGCCACCCGAATCGAGGCATCGTCGGCCGGGTCGAGTAGGCAATGGAGGCAACTCATGGACCTGACCAGCTTCAACGACGGCGCGCAGTACATCGCGGGCCGCTTGACCCGAGCCTCCGGCGGTGAGCCGTTCAGCGTGGTCAACCCCGCCGACGGCAGCACCGTCCAGCAGGTCGAGCTCGCCACCACCGCCGATGTCGACGCGGCGGTTGCCGCCGCCCGCGCCGCGTTGCCCGAGTGGTCCGGCGCCACCCCCGGCGCCCGCTCGGAGGCGCTGAACCGGCTGGCCGGCATCCTCGGCGAGCGGGCCGGCCAGTTCGCCCGGGTGGAGACCGCGCAGACCGGCAAGCCGATCAAGCTGTCCACGGAGTTCGACGTCCCCGGCACCATCGACAACACCGCGTTCTTCGCCGGCGCCGCCCGCAACCTCGAAGGCAAGGCCGCCGGCGAGTACAGCGGCGACCACACCTCGTACGTGCGCCGCGAGGCGATCGGCGTGATCGGCAGCATCGCGCCGTGGAACTACCCGCTGCAGATGGCCGCCTGGAAGATCCTCCCGGCCATCGCGGCCGGCAACACCATCGTCCTCAAGCCTGCCGAGCTCACCCCGCTCACCTCGCTGATGTTCGCCCGGGCCTGCACCGACGCCGGCATCCCCGACGGCGTCGTCAACGTCATCACCGGCGCCGGACGCACCGCCGGCGAGCATCTGATCGGACACCCCGACGTCGCCATGGTGTCCTTCACCGGCTCCACCGCCGTCGGCAAGCGGGTCGCCGAGATCGCCACCGCCACCGTCAAGCGCACCCACCTCGAACTCGGCGGCAAGGCCCCGTTCGTGGTCTTCGACGACGCCGACCTGGACGCCGCCGTGCACGGCGCCGTCGCCGGCTCGCTGATCAACAGCGGCCAGGACTGCACCGCCGCCACCCGCGCCTACGTCCAGCGCCCGCTGTACGACGCCTTCGTGGCCGGCGTCGCCGAGCTGTACGCCGCGATCCGCCTCGGCGACCCGATGAACCCGCAGACCGACCTGGGCCCGCTGGTCTCCTTCGCCCACCGCGACCGCGTCGCCGGCTTCGTCGAACGCGCCCGCTCCTACGCCACCGTGGTCACCGGAGGCCCCGCCGACGGCAAGGGCCACGACGGCACCGACCTCACCCTCGGCGCCTACTACCGTCCCACCCTGATCGCCGGCGCCGCCCAGGACAGCGAGGTCGTCCAGGGCGAGATCTTCGGCCCCGTGCTCGTCGTGCTGCCCTTCGACAGCGACGAGGAGGGCCTGCGGCTCGCCAACGACACCCCCTACGGCCTGGCCGCCTCCGCCTGGACCCGCGACATCCACCGCTCGCTGCGCGCCACCCGGGAGATCGCCGCCGGCTGCGTCTGGGTGAACGACCACATCCCGATCATCAGCGAGATGCCGCACGGCGGATACAAGGCCTCCGGCTACGGCAAGGACATGTCGCAGTACTCGCTGGACGAGTACACCCAGGTCAAGCACGTCATGTTCGACACCACCGCGGTCGCCCGCAAGGACTGGCACCGCACCATCTTCGGCGACCGCTGACCACGCGGGCGGCGCAGCGTGTCGTGCAGCTGCGCCGCCGCACCGGGCGGCCCGGGCGGCCCACACTGTCCCCATGGACACCAGCACCGCCGACCCCGGGCCACCCGCCCTGGACCCGCACGCCGACCGCACCCGGCTGCTCACCGACGCCCAGCCGTACTGCCTGCAGCACGCCCTCGCACTCGCCGGAGCGGACGCGCTCCGGCTGCACGGCCTGCCCGTCCGGCTGCACGGCACCGACCTGCTGCTGCTGGTCTGCGCCGGCGGCCCGCCGCTCGCCGACCTCGCCACCGGACTCGCCGAAACGCTGCGCGCCGCCGGACACCGCACCGAGGACACCCCCGGCACCGCCCGCCGCCACCAACTCGCCGTCACCGCGTCCGGAGGGCTCGGGCTCCCGGACCCGGCCCGGCCCGCGCTCGGCATCGAACTGCGGCGCGAACCGCTGCGCCACCCGCCGGTGCTGTCCGACGGCGCCCCGCTCCCGGTCGCCGCGCTGGAGGACACCGCCGCGCTCGCCGTCCTCACCCTCTGCGAACGCGCGCTGCCCACCGACCTGTTCGCCCTGCACGCCCTGACCGCCCGGCTGCGCGAAGGCCAACTCCTCGCCCTGGCAGGCGCGTTCGACGAGGAGTTCACCCCCGGGATGCTCGCCGACCGGCTGGAGAGCGCCGCCGCGCTGCTCCCGGCCGGCGCCGCCGACATCCGGCAGTGGGCCGAGACCTGGGCCCAGGACCTGCGGCTCGACCTGCTGGAGACCACCGAACTCGCCGACGGGCTGCACGACCCCTACCTGGACGCCGGCGACGAGGATTCCGAGGCTCCCGACGACCTGTAAGGGTGAATCGCGGTTCTCCGTCAGGGTGCTCGTTGAGTGGACCAAGTACGCGGAGCAGACTGGACAACGAGCGCGGGACGTCCGTGGACAGTCGGAGGCAGAGACCTTGAGCAAGCACATCACGCACTGGATCGGCGGCCAGCCCGTCGCCACCGCCGGAACCGCGCCCCGCCGGGGCGACATCTTCGACCCGGCCACCGGGCAGACCACCGGCCAGGTCGACTTCGCCGAGATCGCCGAGGTCGACCAGGCGGTCGCCGCGGCCGCCCAGGCCTTCACCAGCTGGCGCAAGGCGTCCATCGCCAGGCGCACCCAGGTGCTGTTCAACTTCCGCGAGCTGTTCAACGCCCGCAAGGACGAACTCGCCGCGATCATCGTCGCCGAGCACGGCAAGGTGCACTCCGACGCCCTCGGCGAGCTCGCCCGCGGCCAGGAAGTCGTCGAGTACGCCTGCGGCATCCCGCAGCTGATCAAGGGCGGCTTCACCGAGCAGGCCTCCACCGGCGTCGACGTCTACTCGATCCGCCAGCCGCTCGGCCCGGTCGCCATCATCTCGCCGTTCAACTTCCCGGCCATGGTGCCGATGTGGTTCTTCCCGATCGCGATCGCGGCCGGCAACACGGTCGTCCTGAAGCCCTCGGAGAAGGACCCGTCCGCCGCCAACTTCATCGCCGAACTGTGGAAGGAAGCGGGCCTGCCCGACGGCGTCTTCAACGTCGTGCACGGCGACAAGGTCGCGGTCGACCGCCTGCTGGAGCACCCCGACATCAAGTCGGTCTCCTTCGTCGGCTCCACCCCCATCGCCCGCTACGTGTACGAGACCGGCACCCGCTACGGCAAGCGCGTGCAGGCCCTCGGCGGCGCCAAGAACCACATGCTGGTGCTTCCCGACGCCGACCTCGACCTGGCCGCCGACGCCGCCATCAACGCCGGCTTCGGCGCGGCCGGCGAGCGCTGCATGGCCGTCTCCGTGCTCGTCGCCGTCGACCCGATCGGTGACGAACTCGTCGCCAAGATCAAGGAGCGGATGGCCACCCTCAAGGTCGGCCCCGGCTGCAACGGCGACTCCGAGATGGGCCCGCTGGTCACCGGCCAGCACCGCGACAAGGTCACCTCCTACGTCGAGTCCGGCGTCGCCGACGGTGCCGAACTCGCCGTCGACGGCCGCAAGCACGCCATCACCGGCGAGGACGCCTCGGGCGTCCCCACCGCCGACGGCTTCTGGCTCGGCCCCACCCTGTTCGACCACGTCAAGCCGGGCATGTCCGTCTACAACGACGAGATCTTCGGCCCGATCCTGTCGATCGTCCGGGTCCCCTCCTACGACGAGGGCCTGGAACTGATCAACAACAACCCGTACGGCAACGGCACCGCCATCTTCACCAACGACGGCGGCGCGGCCCGGCGCTTCCAGAACGAGGTCGAGGTCGGCATGGTCGGCATCAACGTGCCGATCCCCGTCCCCGTCGCCTACTACTCGTTCGGCGGCTGGAAGGCCTCGCTGTTCGGCGACAGCCACGCGTACGGCGCCGACGGCGTCCAGTTCTTCACCCGTGGCAAGGCCGTCACCCAGCGCTGGCTCGACCCCTCGCACGGCGGCATCAACCTCGGCTTCCCCACCAACAGCTGAGAACGCCGTACGAGCCGAACGGCCGGCCCCCTGCCCGGGGCCGGCCGTTCGGCGTTCCGCTATTCCGTGCTGTTGTTCTTCACCTGCCGGCGCACCGTCGCCCGCACCGCACGCGACACCACCGGGCCGAGGCCGTCCACCACCTCGACCAGCACCCCCAGCTGGTCCAGCGCCCCGAACGCGCCCGCCGCGCCCGCCGGGTCCACACCGTCGTACAGCTCCAGGCCGATGAACCCGGCCGTCACCGCCTGCGCCAGCCCCTTCAGGTCGAGGAACTCCGCCAGCGGATGACCGACGAACAGCCGGACCAGGACGGCCTCGATCTCCACCGTCCACAGTTGCAGCGCCTCGGCCGTCACCTCCGCGAGCTGCGGATAGCCCTTCGCCCCCGCCAGGAACTGCCCCAGCAGCGCGACGTTCCCCTCCTCCTGCTCCCGCGCATGCAGCTCCCGGCCGACCGTCAGCAACTCGCGCAGCGACCGCACCTCCGCGAACCGCTCGCGGTACCGCTCCAGCCGCAGACCCGTCTCGCGCAGCGCCGCCGCAGCGAGCAGCCCCTCCACCGTCTTGAAGTGGTAGAACACCAGCGCCTGATTGGCCCCGATCTCCCCGGCGATGGTCCGCGCCGACACCCCCGCGATCCCCTGCCGCTTGAGCGCACTGATCGCCGCATTCATCAACCGCTCACGTGTGTCGCTCATGGGCCGCAGCGTAGTCGCCGGTCGTTGTCGCACTACATCCGGAAGCTCTCGCGCACCGGACGGACATGACGCGGAATTCCCTCCGCCCCCACCCGCGGGTACTCCGCCGTGAACCACCCCTGGTACCCCAGCACCAGCCCCACCAGAGGATTGCTCACCCGCACCTTGATCCGGAACCGCCCCGCCTCGTCGTCGAACCACTCGTGCAACTCCGCCCGCCCCGTCAGCAACTCCGGCACCACCGGCGCCCCCACCAGCGGCGCCAAGCGCTGCGCCGCCGAGGAGATCGTCAACCCGCCGCGCGCTGTCACCCCCAGCCGCAGATCCACCGCCAGCTCCTGATGCGTGCCCAGATAGTCGAGCACCGTCCCCGGCCGGCCCGCCGCCGCGACCATCGTCGCGTCGAACCGCCGCGGCCGGGTGAACTGGAACGTCCGCACGAACGTCACCGTCTCCCGTCCGAACCCGTCCCGGTACGCGTAATTGGCGATCGTGAACGGAATGTCCCGCCCCTGCTCCGGAAAGAGGATGTTGCGGCGCGCCCCCACACGGAGAAACGGCACCAGCAGCCGCGACCCGCGCTCGATCCGATCCATTCGTCCCGTGCCGATGCAGGCGATCCCATCCGCACTGGAGAAGCCGAACCGGCGCTGCAACTCCGGGTGCAGACGCTCGAAGTCCGCGCCGAGCGCCGCATGGAAGATCGAACGGGTCGGAGCCGCGGCGGCGGGGGAGCCGGCCGGGTCGGTGACGGCAAGGGTGACTGTCATGGCTGCTCCAGGGTGGTCGTGCCCAGGTTCCTGCTGGGTCGGCGTGGGGAGAGGTGCTTCCGGCTCGTAGAACTCGTAGAAGGAGCGGATCGGTCGGACGGTGGGGCGAGCGCCGTCAGGAGACGGGGCGCGCGGGCGGCGGCCCGGCCGCGAGCACCCGGGCGCGGGCGACGACGGCAGCGGCGGGCAGCCGGAGTGAGCGGAGAGGGCGGGACGAGCGCCGCGAACACCAGCACCACCCCCGCCGTGAGCACGCCCGCGACGGCCTGCCCCGTGACCGCCGCATCCACCACCCCCGCCAGCGCCACAGCTCCCGCCCGGACCGCCACCTCGGCCAGCCCGTGCCACAACGCCCGCTCCGGCGAGATCCCGCGCTCCGCCCACAGCCGCAGCCGGTCGAACGACCAGGCCGTCAGCCACCCCACGAACGGCCGCACCAGCCAGCGGTCCAGCTGCGCACCGCCGGGCCAACGCCAGCTGCGGTAGTCGTAGCCGGTGACGAAGGCGACGTGGGGCTCTCCGTCCGCCGAGGTCCCATCAGCCGCCGGGTCCTTGGAACCGCTGGGCAGGTAGCGCCAGTACCCCGCACCCTCCCGCAGCGGGGACCAGCCCGAGTCGGACGCGAAGCGCAACGCACTCACCCGCTGCCCGTCCGGTCGCCGCCGCTCGGCCGTGGTGACCCCGCTTCCCGTCAGCGCCGGCCCGCTTGCCAGCCCCAGCAGGTACCGGAACCGGACCGGCTCCGCTCCCTCGGCCGTCCCCTTCTCCGTCCCCGCCTCCGCACCGGACTCGGGCGGGTGCTCGCTCCGGGTGCTCTGCTCGCTCTGCGCGCTCTGCTCGCTCGGGGAGTTCAGGTAGTCGATGCGGCTGAATCGGGCGTCCCATCGCTGGTGGTGCCACGGCCGCTGGGTTAGCTCCCAGAGCGTGTCCAGATCCGTGCGGATCGACAGCTCCACATAGATCGGTTTGGTCGGGCGTCGCCCCTGACCAGGCATGAATGTCCCCTTGTTGCGAGTTTGAGCGATCGCTCAACGCTTGGCGCGGCCATCATGGCAGAGGTTTGAGCGACTGCTCAAGAGTTGGCGCTGCGGGGGTGATGGCGGGGCGCCCGCGGGAGGTGTTTGCGCCTGGGGCGGATCCGGCGTAGTGTTCACTGGTCGCTCGGCAGGGAGCACCGGACACGCAATCTGTGTGGACGGTCCCGGGGCGGCCAATCCCTGAGAACCACCCAGTTGATCCGTAGCGGGTCGCGTCCTTTTCGCGTCTCCGTTCGTATTTGCTGTGCGCGTTTTCGGAGATTGCGGCGGATTCGCTTTTCGGAGCGGGGATCGGCTAGAG